>NZ_JAYGHY010000015.1:0-52878 GCF_034931305.1 Cyanobium gracile UHCC 0281
CCGCGGCTGTTACCAACTGACGCTGGGGCACGGCGGCGGCCGCCTGGCGGCCACCGCCATCCCTGCGACCACCGCGGGGCGCCGGACGGGTGTCGGGCTCGGCATCGGCCCGGCCCTTGTAGGCCGGCGTGCCGGCAGGGGCGGGCTGCACCAGGCAGATGATCAGCGGGTCCACCTGCAGTTCGCGGCGCAGGCGGCGCTGCAGGCCGACCTCCACCTCCCGCTGCACACCCACCCAGTCGACGTCCGGAGCCTTGCCACCGGTGTTGCGGGCGAGCTGGTTCCAGCGGTTCTCCAGCACCCAGGTGATCTCCCGTTCCGCCCAGACCGAGAGCTTGCGGGCATCGGCGGCGGTGACCACACCGCGCAGATTCACCCGCGGCGGTGCCGCCATCACGCCGTCGGTGGTGATCACCGCCAGCAGGGTGATCACACCGTCCTCGGCCAGTTGCTGGCGTTCCTTGAGCACCCGGGCATCGACGATGCCGTTGCGCGAGGCATCGAGCAGTTCGATGCCGGCCTTGACAGGCTCACCCTTGTTGATGGTGTCGGAGGTGAGTTCCACCACGTCGCCGTTGTCGATGATCAGGATGTGATCAGCCGGCACACCCATCGACTGGGCCGTCTTGGAATGGCAGACGAGCATGCGGTGCTCGCCGTGCACGGGCACGAAGAACTTCGGCTTGGCCAGCGCCAGCATCAGCTTGTGGTCTTCCTGACAGCCGTGGCCGGAGACGTGGATGCCCTCGCCCTTGCCATAGACAACCTTGGCCCCCATCATCATCAGCCGGTCGATGGTGTTCACCACCGAGATGGTGTTGCCAGGGATCGGACTGGCCGAGAAGATGATCGTGTCGGTGGACTTCACCTGCACCTGGGGGTGCTCGCCACGGGAGATGCGGCTGAGAGCAGCCAGGGGCTCACCCTGGCTTCCGGTCATCAGCAACAGGGTTTCGCGGTCGGGCAGGTCGCGGATCTGCTTGATGGGCACGAACAGATCATCGGGGGCACGCATGTAGCCGAGCTCCCGGGCCTTGGCGATCACGTTGAGCATCGAGCGGCCCAACAGGCCCACCTTGCGGCCGTTCTTCATCGCCAGTTCGAGAATCATCGAGACACGATGAATCGAGCTGGCGAAGGTGGTAAGGATCACCCGGCCTTCCGCCTGGCTGATGTGGCGATCCAGGTTCGGGAACACGGCGCGCTCCGGCGGTGTGAAGCCAGGGATCTCGGCGTTGGTGGAATCGCTGAACAGGCACAGCACCCCCTGCTCGCCGTAATGGGCCAGGCGCTGGATGTCGAAGGCTTCACCGTCCACAGGGGTGTGGTCGAACTTGAAGTCGCCGGTGAAGATGATCACGCCAACGGGCGTAGTGATGGCCAGCGTGAAGCTGTCGGCCATCGAGTGGGTGTTACGGATGAACTCCACCTTGAAGTGCTGGCCGACGTGCACCACATCCCGCGGACCGACCGTCTGAATCGTTGTGCGGTCGGTGACGCCCGCCTCCTCCATCTTCCCCTGCAGCATCGACATCGCCAGCCGGGGGCCGTAGATGATCGGGATGTTGAAGTTCTTGAGGTGGTGGGGAATGCCGCCGATGTGATCTTCGTGGCCGTGGGTGACCACCATGCCGCGGATGCGCTTCTGGTTCTCGCGCAGATAGCTGGTGTCGGGCATCACCACATTGACGCCGTGCATGCCGTCGCTGGGGAACGCGAGGCCGGCATCGACGAGCATCAGCTCATCGCCGTATTCAAAGACGCAGGTGTTCTTGCCGATCTCGTGCAGGCCACCCAGCGGGATGACGCGCAGGCCCTGGTGCTTGGCTTTGGCGCCGTTGCCGGAGCGGACGATGGGATTGACGTTCTGACTGGACATGTAGGAAACGAAAGGGTTGGCGGTGGGAAGGAACGGGAAGCGGATGTGACTCTGGAAATCAGCCTTGGCGTCAGGTAGGACGCAGGGCGGCCAGGATCGAGGAAAGGCGTTGGCGCACGTCGGTATCGGCGGAAAGAAGGGGAAGTCGGGGGGCACCCACCGGCCAGCCGCTGATCTCAAGGGCGGCTTTGACGGGGATGGGATTGGTGGTGCAGAACAGGGCCCGGCACAGGGGCAGCAACTGCTGGTGCGCGTCAAGGGCGGCGGTGACGTCGCCGCTCAGGTGGGCCAGGAGCATGGCCCGGATCCTGGGGCCCACCAGATGGCTGGCCACGCTCACCACACCCACCGCGCCCACGGCCAGCATCGGCAGGGTGAGGGCATCATCGCCGCTGTAGATCGCCAGGCGGTCGCCGCAGAGCTCCCGCAGCCGGCTGACCTCCTCGGTGGTGCCGCTGGCGGCCTTGAAACCCACCACGTTGGCCTGATCCAGCAGGCGGGCGGTGGTGTCCGGCGCCAGGCTGCAGCCTGTGCGGCCTGGGATGTTGTAGAGCATCAGCGGCAGCTCCGGTGCGGCCTGGGCCACGGCCCGGAAATGGGCTTCCAGGCCCTCCTGGGGTGGTTTGTTGTAGTAAGGCACCACCACCAGGGCGCCATCGGCCCCGAGGGCGGCCGCCTCGCCGGTGGCTTCCACCGCTTCGGCGGTGCAGTTGCTGCCGCTGCCCGCCAGCAGGCAGACGCGCGTGCCCACCGCTCCCTTCACGGCGGCGAACAGCTCGTGCTGCTCCTGCCAGGTGAGGGTTGGCGATTCGCCGGTGGTGCCACACAGCACCAGCCCATCGGATCCCTGGCTGACCAGATGGTCCGCCAGCCGTGCCGCCAGGTCGAGATCGACGGCACCATCGGCCCGGAAGGGGGTCACCATGGCCGTGAGCAGCCGACCGAAGGGGGCCTCGGGCGAGGGGGCCGTGCTCGGCGCCTGCAGGGTGGCCGTGCTCAAGCCGCACCTCCTGGGCCCGGAGACGCCGCGGCGGGTTCACGCAGCAGTTCGGCGATCTGGATGGCGTTGAGGGCCGCCCCCTTGCGGATCTGATCGCCACAAAGCCACAGCTCCAGGGCGTGGGGATCGCTGAGGTCCTGGCGGATGCGGCCCACGGCCACGGCATCGCGGCCGGTGACGTCGGTGGGCATGGGGAAGCGGTTGGTCTCGAAGTTCTCGATCAGCTCCACCCCGGGGGCGGCCGCCAGCAGGGCGCGGGCCTCCTCCACAGGGAAGGGCTCCTCGAATTCGATGTTGACGGCTTCGGAATGGGCCCGCAGGACCGGCACCCGCACGCAGGTGGCCGTGAGGCGCAGCTGCGGCAGCCCCATGATCTTGCGGGTTTCGTGGAGCATCTTGAGCTCCTCCTCGCAGTAGCCGCTGGGCTCCAGAGGCGAGTTGTGCAGGAAGAGATTGAAGGCCAGCGAATGGGGCAGCACTTCGCTCACCGGCTCGCCGCCATCCAGCACGGTGCGGCTCAGCTGGCGCAGTTCCTGCATGGCGCGGGCGCCGGCGCCGCTGGCCGACTGGTAGGTGCTGATCACGACCCGGCGGATCGGGCGCCTGGCCGCCAGGGGCGCCAGGGCCAGCGTCAGCAGGATCGTGGTGCAATTGGGATTGGCGATGATGCCGCCATGGGCGAAGGCGGCCTGGGGATTCACCTCAGGCACCACCAGGGGCACCGCCGGATCCATGCGGAAGGCACTGGAGTTGTCGATCACCACGGCTCCGGCCGCCACCGCCTCCGGGGCCCACTGCCTGGAGACGGAGCCGCCGGCGGAGGCCAGCACCAGATCGACGCCCTCGAAGGCCCCGGGTCCTACGGGCCGCACCTGGATCCGGTCACCCCGCCAGTCGAGGTCCTGGCCGGCGGAGCGGGGGGAGGCCAGTGGCACCAGTTCTGCCACCGGGAAGCCTCGTTCCTGCAGCAGGGCCAGAAGCTCCTGGCCCACGGCTCCGGTGGCGCCGAGGATGGCGATGCGCAGCGGCCTTGAAGGCAGCTGGCGCGGAGGGGAGGACAGGGTCGCTGAGACGGTCAACGGGGAGAGAGGAACAGGTGGCGGGACGGGGTCGGGAAGGGGACTGCGGAAACGGGACCCTGAAACAAAACCACCGGCCCGAGGCCGGAAAGGTGTGTTCAGTTGGGGATATGGGCGCGCCGTTGCGTCGATCGCACAATACGTGGCAGAGGCCCGAAACGGCCAGTTTCTAGGATGGGGGGCTGACCCGAGCGAACCCGTTTCATGAGCCCTGCCGCCAGCACCGAAGCCAACCTCCGGGTCACGACCTCCCCCCGTCCCGGAAGCCGCCTGGCCGTGGAGGTGGCCGTGCCTGCGGGGCGCAGCCAGAAGAGCTACGACGCCGCCCTGGAGAAGCTGAGCCGCAGCGTCAAGCTGCCCGGTTTCCGCAAGGGACGGGTGCCCCGGCCGGTGCTGCTGCAGCAGATCGGACCGCTGCGCATCCGTGCCACCGCCCTCGAGGACCTCGTGGACGCGGTCGTGCGGGAGGCGATGCAGCAGGAGGCCATCGAAGCGATCGGCCGGCCCGAACTGAACGAAGCCTTCGAGCTGGTCCTGCAGCGTTTCACCCCTGGCCAGGAGCTCACCATCACCCTGGAGATGGACGTGGAGCCCATCCCCACCCTGCGCAGCACCAAGGGTTTCACGGCCGAAGCCGAACCGGTGCCCTTCGACCCCGCCAGGGTCGACGAGCTGATCGAGCAGTCGCGCCGCCAGCTGGCCACCCTGGTGCCGGTGGAGGACCGGGCCGCGGCCGAGGGTGACGTGGCCCAGATCGCCTTCAGCGGCAGCTTCGTCGACAACGGCGAGCCCATCGAGGGCGGCAGCAGCGAAGGGATGGAAGTGGAGCTGGAGGAGGGCCGCATGATCCCCGGCTTCGTGGCCGGCATCGTCGGCATGGCCGTCGGCGACAGCCGCGACGTGACCTGCCGCTTCCCCGACAGTTATCCCCAGGAGCAGGCGGCAGGCCGGGACGCCCTGTTCGCCATCACCCTGCTGGAACTCAAGACCCGTGAGCTTCCCGCCCTCGACGATGCCTTCGCCCAGCAGGCCAGCGACAAGCCGACCCTGGCCGAACTCCGCGCCGACCTGGAGCAGCGCCTGCGGGAGGACGCCGAGCGTCGCCATCGGGCCAACCGCCACGAAGCCCTGCTGACGGTCCTGGTGGAGCAACTGGAGGTGGAGCTGCCCGAGACCCTGATCCAGCAGGAGGTCCGCAACCTGATCGAACAGACCGCCGGTCAGATCTCCCAGCAGGGCATGGATGTGAAAAAGCTGTTCACCCCCGATCTGGTGCGCAGCCTGATGGACACCTCCCGGCCCGAGGCCGAGCAGCGGCTGCGGCGCACCCTGGCGCTCAAGGCGCTCGCCGCCGCCGAGAAGATCGAAGTGGCTGCCGCCGACCTGGAGGCCAAGCTGATCGAGATCCGCCAGGGCCTGAGCGACAGCGCCTCGATCGACCAGGAGCGGTTGCGGCTGGCCGTGGCCGAGGATCTGCTCAAGGAGCAACTCCTGGAGTGGCTGGAGGCCAACAGCACGATCACCGACAAGGCCCCGGTGGCTGAGGAGACCTCAGACGCCAGCGAGGAAACCAGCGCGAAGGAGCAGCCCAAAGCGACGAAGGCCGCGGCCAAACCGAAGAAGGGCGCCGCCGGTGCCGGGGGCGGCAAGGCTCAGGCCGACGGTGCCCAGCCATAGATTGAAGCCACTCCCCCCGTCCCCCAGCGAATCCGCGTGATCGACGCCCCCTCGCCCCTGATCCCCGACTGGCCGTCGGGGGCACGGCCCCATCCCGTGAACAACCTCTGGCAGGGGCCCCTGCCCTGGAACGGAGTGGCGCCCCCCAGCCCCTCGGCTGCCCCCGGGATTCTGCCCACGGTGGTGGAGCAGTCCGGCCGTGGCGACCGGGCCTTCGACATCTATTCCCGGCTGCTGCGGGAGCGCATCATCTTTCTCGGCACCGGCATCGACGACCAGGTGGCCGATTCCATGGTGGCCCAGCTGCTGTTCCTCGAAGCCGAGGATCCCGAGAAGGACATTCAGATCTACATCAACTCACCGGGAGGTTCGGTGACCTCCGGCCTGGCCATTTACGACACCATGCAGCAGGTGGCGCCCGACGTGGTCACCATCTGCTACGGGCTGGCCGCCAGCATGGGGGCCTTCCTGCTCACCGGCGGGGCTCCCGGGAAACGCATGGCCCTGCCCAATGCCCGGATCATGATCCACCAACCCCTCGGCGGCGCCCAGGGACAGGCCGTGGACATCGAAATCCAGGCCCGGGAGATCCTCTACCTGAAGGACACGCTCAACGGGCTGATGGCCGAGCACACCGGTCAGCCGCTCGACAAGATCGCTGAAGATACCGACCGGGACTACTTCCTTTCCCCAGCGGAAGCGGTTGAATACGGTCTCATCGACCGGGTGGTCGATGATGCCCCAGCCCCTGTCGACCCCTAGGACCTCGCACCTCCAGCGCCCCTCAACCGCCCTTCCAGAACCGGTCCGAACCTCAGGAACCACTGACAAAACGACGGCTGGGGTCGATCCTGGGGGCAGGGCTACCACCAACACCTCCTCTGGGCGACCACCGCCGCTCCCGCCGCCTCCTCGCCGATGGCCAAGTTCGACGCCCATCTGAAGTGCTCCTTCTGCGGCAAGTCCCAGGAACAGGTGCGCAAACTGATCGCCGGGCCGGGCGTCTACATCTGCGACGAATGCATTGATCTCTGCAACGAGATCCTCGATGAGGAGCTCGTTGAACACCACGGCCCCGGCCCCCAGGGCAGGCCCGGCGCCGATGGCGGCCGCAAGGCCCCGGCGAAGAAATCGGCCAAACCCGCCCCCACCCTGGCCACCATCCCCAGGCCCCAGGAGATCAAAACCTTCCTCGACCAGCAGGTCGTGGGCCAGGAGGAGGCCAAGAAAGTGCTGGCCGTGGCCGTTTACAACCATTACAAGCGCCTGGCCTGGCAGGGGGACGGCAAGGGCGAGACGGACCAGACCGCCACCCGCCTGCACAAGTCGAACATCCTTTTGATCGGCCCCACCGGCTGCGGCAAGACGCTCCTGGCCCAGTCCCTGGCGGAGATGCTCGACGTGCCCTTCGCGGTGGCCGATGCCACCACCCTCACCGAAGCCGGCTACGTGGGCGAGGACGTGGAGAACATCCTGCTGCGCCTGCTCCAGAAGGCCGACCTCGACGTCGAACAGGCCCAGCGGGGCATCATCTACATCGACGAGATCGACAAGATCGCCCGCAAGAGCGAAAACCCCTCCATCACCCGCGACGTCTCCGGTGAGGGGGTGCAGCAGGCTCTGCTCAAGATGCTGGAGGGCACCGTGGCCAACGTGCCCCCCCAGGGCGGCCGCAAGCACCCCTACCAGGACTGCATCCAGATCGACACCAGCCAGGTGCTGTTCATCTGCGGTGGCGCCTTCGTGGGTCTGGACGACCTGGTCCAGAAGCGGATGGGCCGCAACGCGATCGGCTTCCTGCCCGCCGATGGCCGCAGCCGGGTGCGCTCCGGCAAGGACAAGCAGTCCAGCGAAGTGATGCGCCACCTCGAACCGGAGGATCTGGTCCGCTACGGCCTGATTCCCGAGTTCATCGGCCGGCTGCCGGTGAGCGCGGTGCTCGAACCACTCGACACCAGCGCCCTGGAGGCGATCCTCACCGAACCGCGCGACGCCCTGGTCAAGCAGTTCCAGACCCTGCTCAGCATGGACAACGTGCGGCTCGAGTTCGAACCGGGTGCCGTCGAAGCCATCGCCGCCGAAGCCCATCGCCGCAAAACCGGCGCCCGGGCCCTGCGGGGCATCGTCGAGGAACTGATGCTCGACGTCATGTACGACCTGCCCTCCCGCCGCGACGTCCAGACCTTCACCATCACCCGGGAGCTGGTGGAGCAACGCAGCAAAGCCAAGGTGCTGCCCATCAGTGCCGCCGCCGACCTCGACGGCCACCGGGGCGAACAGGCCACGGCCTGAGGGTGCCAGCTGCTGAGGTGCCACCGAGCGGCCATCCGTACCCGGCGCCATCCCGAAGCAGCAGCGCGACGGCGCGAAGCTGAAGAATCCGTTGTTGCCACGCCTTGGCCGCCGCCGATCACCTGCAGGCCCGCCGCCAGCATGGCCTGTTCCTGCACCACGGCGTCGACCTGGGGGACGGGACGGTGGCCCACTATCTGGAGGGCCGGGAGATCCTGCGCAGCCCACGGGTTGACTTCAGCCGCGGCGAGCTGATCAGCACCGTCGACTACCCCGAAGGGAGCAGTTCACCGGTGGGTGTCACCCTGCGCCGGGCCATGGGCCGCATCGGCGAGCAGCGCTACAACCTGCTGTTCAACAACTGCGAGCACTTCGCCCACTGGTGCAAAACCGGTCGGCACCGCAGCGCCCAGGTGGAGGACTGGCTGCACACCGGCAGCCTCGGCGCCCTTGCCCTGGGCCAGTTCGTGCCGGCCGCCGTGCTGACCGGGGCACGGGTGCTGCTGCGCCAGGGCCAGTCCCTCGCCGAGACCCTGGCCACGGCACTCGATCCCGAGCAGCTGGACCGGGGCCGGGAGTTGGCCCGGCGCAGCCTTGAGCAGCTCGACAGCCTGCGGCAATGGCTGCAGCAGCGCCTGGAGGAGGAGCTGGCCCGGGCCGAACGGCGCTGGGGGGAAGGGAACGGGGCGATCGGCACCAGTCCCGACGGCTTCGATCGACTGCGCCTCGCCGGGCAGAGCCTGGCCGACCAGCTGGCCGCCGTGGAGGAGATGGAGGACAGGCTGCAGCGACTGCTCGAGCCTGGCAAGGCCGCCACCGATTCCCAGGCACCATCCACGCCACCTACCGCTGATCCGGCCGACGGCGGCCCGCCTTAGGCTCTCCATTCGGTCAGGGCAGGGTGGATGGTCCAGGCCTACGAGCCCCTTCATCACAAGTACAGGCCCCAGCGTTTCGACCAGCTGGTGGGCCAGAAGGCCGTGGCAGACACCCTCAGCCAGGCCCTGCTCCAGAACCGCATCGCCCCGGCCTATCTGTTCAGCGGCCCCCGGGGCACCGGCAAGACCTCCAGCGCCCGGATCCTGGCGCGTTCGCTCAACTGCCTGGCCAGCCCGGGGCCGACGCCTGAGCCCTGTGGACGCTGCCAGTTGTGCGCGGACATCGCCAGCGGCAACGCCCTTGATGTGATCGAGATCGACGCCGCCTCCAACACCGGCGTCGACAACATCCGCGAACTGATCGAACGGTCCCGTTTCGCCCCAGTCCAGGCCCGCTGGAAGGTCTACGTGGTGGACGAGTGCCACATGCTCTCCACGGCCGCCTTCAACGCCCTGCTCAAGACCCTGGAGGAACCGCCCCCGCGGGTGGTGTTCGTGCTGGCCACCACCGATCCCCAGCGGGTGCTGCCAACGATCCTCAGCCGCTGCCAGCGCTTCGATTTCCGGCGCATCCCCCTGGAGGCCCTGGAGGGTCATCTGCACTGGATCGCCGCTGAGGAGTCCATCGGCATCACCCCGGAGGCCCTGCACCTGGTGGCCCAACGCTCCCAGGGAGGCCTGCGGGACGCCGAAAGCCTGCTCGACCAGCTGAGCCTGCTGCCTGCACCGATCGCCGCCGACGCGGTCTGGGACCTGCTGGGGGCGGTGCCGGACCAGGAACTGCTGCGGCTGGCAGTCGCCATGGCCGCAGCCGATCCCCTGCAGGTGGTGGAGGGCTGCCGCGAACTGCTGGATCGGGGGCGGGAACCGGCCGCCGTGCTCCAGGGGCTGGTCAGCCTGCTACGCGACCTGCTGCTGGCGGGGGTGGCGCCGGATCGGCTGGAGCTCACCAGCGTGTCCCCGGAGCTGCGGCCGCAGCTGCCCGAGGTGGCGCGCCAGATCGGCAAGGCTCGCCTGCTGCGTTGGCAGTCGCAGCTCAAGGGCAGCGAGCAGCAGCTGCGCCACAGCGTCCAACCGCGGCTCTGGCTGGAGGTGCTGCTGTTGGGCCTGCTCGCCGAGCCGGCCGCCGCTGCCGCCGCCCCTCCGGGGCCGCAACAGCCCGGCCCCGAAGGCCAGCGGGTCACCCGCAGCCCGGAGCCCGTGCCGGCCGCTTCGGTATCACCACCGCTGGCTCCGGTGGCCCCGACCCCGTCCCCGGAGCCGGTGGCAGCGGCCGGGAGCCTGCCGGCCTCGCCCCCACCAGATCCGGCGAGCGCCCCGGAGGGGCCGGGGCCCGCCGGCGAGGATCTGGCCGAGCTGTGGCAGCAGATCCTGGCCGGGCTGGAACTCCCCTCCACCCGGATGCTGCTCTCCCAACAGGCCCAGCTGCTGCGGCTGGATGAGCGGCGGGCGGTGGTGCGCGTGGCCGGAACCTGGATGGCCATGGTTCAGAGCCGCCTGCCCCTGCTGGAGAAAGCGGTGGCCAGCGCCCTGGGAAGCCCGCGCCAGCTGACCCTGGAGGCGGGGGGAGATGCCCCAAGTGCCCGGCCGTCCAGCGCCCAGGCGCCGCCGGCCCGACCCACAGCGGTCGCCGGCCCGCCCCCGGCCCTGGACAGCCCGCCGGTCAGCCCCTCGCCCAGCCCGACCGGCGCCACAGCCGCCCCTGCTGCCACCGGGATCTCCGCGGCCAGGACCGTCATGGCCAGCCCCCCTGCGGCCGATCGCCAACCCCGGCCACCGGCGCCGACGCCCTCAGAGACTGAGGAACGCCTCGACGAACCCAGGCCGGCCGCGGTAGCCGTGCCGGCGGCGATCGATGCCCAGGCGAGTCGCCTGGCCGAATTCTTCAACGGTGAAGTGATCAGCGGCCTCAACGGCGATGCCGAATCCATCTGATCGAGAAGGACACTGCTGCCGGCGGAATCGGGTCCGCCTCAGTGCATGGCATCAACACCCCGGGAGCTGCTCAAGCCACTGCCGACGGAGCGAACGATCTTGCTGAGGCCCAGCAACAGCAGACGCACGACAGGATGGATGGAAAACGGCGAATTGCCGTAACCATGACTCACCGGAACCCACAGATACTCCACAATCATCAGACGAAACGTCTCGCAGGGCGACAACAACACCCTGGCCGCGTTCAGCGGTTCCTCAAGCCTGGCCCGCAAGACCAACTTGATTTCCAGCAGGGCGAACAGGCGACTCAGCGTGTGCCGTGCGACGGCCGTTCTCTTCGACTCGTGATGGACGCGGTAGCAGGTGAGGGGCTGATCAAGCTAAAGAAAGCACCCCCGCTGGGCCAGCAGAGCCCAACACAACCCATCACCGAAACCCAGCACCATCTTCGTTGCGAAGGGTATTGACCGCACAACCTCCGCCCTGGCGAACGTCTCCGCCCCGATTCGCTTGGCCAAGATGCCGGAGAACGACCAGATCTGGATCCTCAGTGGCCTGCAGCCACCGGAGAACCTCCCATCAGCCATCCGTCAAACCCTCGTCGACAACGATCACATCCAGCGGCCGATAGCTTGGGCATGGACGAAGACAATGGAATCCTCAATGTAGAGAGTGGAGTTGTAGCTTTGGATGGTGATGGACACCAGCGGTGCCACTGTCGATGCTGTAGTGGTTGCCATACCAATTCCCTGGGGCGCCCTTCTCGACCCCCGTTCATGGCCCCCTGGTCAGTGACCGCGGCGCAGCCAGATTCCCTGCAATGGAGTGGCAAGCGCCATGGGGCCGAAGCAAAAACGCCTGATCGCGAAGCAAAGAAACCTGATCGTGAAGGATCATTCCTTCGGAGAACTTCTCGACCCAGACAATCCTGCTGTGCAGCGTGTCCGGTGGCCTCATCCAGGCAATCACGGCTCTCCTGTGGCTCCAGGACGTGGTCAGGGATCAGCCTCGGGCCCTGGCTCGCTTGTTCATTGGTTGTGCTGGCCCCAGCACAAAGCTGGCAAGAAGGTGCTGCCGTGATGATCGCAGATGCACCGTTCGAGATCTTCGATAGCAGGGACGCTCACAGATTCATGGAGAATGAATGGCCCGCATGAGTCGGAGACGACCGAGCTCTCCAACAACTCCATACAGGAGATCTTCTGCACTTCAATGGCGTCTGAACAGGGGGTCAACGGTGGAACGTAAGATCCGGAATACGCCAGGTGTTAAGGGATCGAGATCCCTTGGCTTCTAGTCGGGATAGAACTGCTGATAATCCTCTGCATAGATCTCTTCAATTCGCGACCTGAGCTTCCTTTCCTGACGCGGCGAAAGCTCCATCGGCGCAGAGGCAGGACCGTTGGCCCTTGGCAGAACCAACGCCCTGCCCAGCCGGAGGGAAAGGGCATGGACCAACTCGGCAAGCTGCTCATAGCGAAACACGTGAACCTCTGCCAAGCCCCTCAGGAATGTCGATTGAGATCTCAGATGTAGCAGATCATGGGATGCAGCAAGCTCTACATACTGCTCCAGGCTGAGAGAATACAGGTCGATGCCGTGATACCACCGAGCAAAATCGGCCATGGCACGATCCTTGCGGCGATAGGACGATAGAAATCGCGTCCAGGGATCACGTACAACCGTAAAAACCCAACTCTCGCGGACGAATGTCGGGTGCAATCTTTCAATCTCAGACAATTGAAGATGCTGGAGGAATTCAGAGCTCAGCCCCAAGGCCAATAAACTGGGAGAAGAGATTTTCCCAAAACATGCAGCCTGGTTCTCAATCGCCGAGTCCAGATTGAGGCCGAGTGCCAACTCCACGGATGTTCCAGCGGTCTTGGGAATGTGGATGAACGTCATGCCCATCTCCCGCAACAAGGGCATGGTCGTTCAGACAAGTAAACTCTAGACAGATTAATGTATCACAAGCAGTTCTCCCAGGCCATGCAAGAAGGTCTCGTCATCCCTGTCGATGACGTCATGGACCCGCGAAGGTCATCGACCAGACGGGTCCGCGTCAGAGCAGGTCGAAAAGATCTCTTCGCTTCAGGAATGCCTCAGCAAAGATGCTCCAAAATGAATCAACCCTTCAAAGCCGGAAAGACCGGTAGACCATCTCAGGAGTTTCCCGCAAGCAAGGAGCACACCCTCTGAAGGGTTTCACGTCCGCAAGAATTTCACGTTCCGAAGGTTTCCCAACTGGCCGGGATTACCTGTGTCAAGTTTCAGCAGCGAACTCGGGCTCTCCATCCGCCTGCTCCTCGTTGTGTTCCGGATCCTGGGATCCGGAGTCTTCACCCAGGTGAAGCGTCTTGACCCAGACCAACTTCTTGGGCAGCAGGGCCATCTTCAACGTCACCCAGGGAATCACCACGAACCAGTGGACCAGGTACAGGATGCCCAACCCGGCACTGAAGGGGTTCATCGCCGGCAGCGGCGGCCCCTCCGATGGCCGCCGGCAACCGGTGGCGATCGCCAGGCCCGAGAGGGCCAGGGCCACGATCGAGAAGGGCCACATGGTGGGGGCCGTGCGGGTGAACACCGTGCCGACCAGGTCGGCACTGGCCACCACCGGCAGCACGTACTGCAGGAGGAAGAAGCAGGTGAGATCCAGCTTCTGGCTGAACGTGAGGCGGCCTGAGACCAGACCTGGGCCGTAGTCGAAGAAGCGCTGCAGGCCGCCCTCAGCCCAGCGCTGGCGCTGGCGCCACAGGGCCGGCAACGTCAGCACCGCCTCCTCCTGCACCGGGGGATCCCAGAGCACGCCGATCGGCAGGCCCTCAAGCAGAAAGCGGAAGCTGAGGTCGAGGTCGTCGGTCACGGTGTCCTCGTTGAAGCCGCCCACCTTCAGGAGCGCCTCCCTGGACAACAACTGGCCATTGCCCCGCAACTCGGCCACCCCGCCGTTGGCGAGGCGCCCCTCCTGGATCATGGCGTCGAAGGCCATCTCCATCGCCTGGGCGCTGGTGAGCAGGTTGGTCTGGGCATTGGCCACCGCCTTACGCAGTTGCACCGCCGCCCAGCCGCCGGCCTCGGCCCAGGGCACGAGGCGCTCGAGCACATCGGACTGCAGGTCGGCATCGGCATCGAGCACCAGCATCCAGCGGCCGCCGAGCTGTTGCAGCACCAGATTCAGGGCCCCTGACTTGCCGCCCCCCGCATCCCGGGGACGGCGCAACACCCGCAGGAAGGGATGGCGCCCCTGGAGCTCGGCCAGCAGCTCGGGGGTGCGGTCGTCGCTGCCGTCATCCACCACCCACAGGGTGAGAAGGCCCTCGGGCCAGCGCAGGGCGGCGATCCGCTCCACCAGGCGGGCAATCACCGCCTGCTCATCGCGGGCGGCCACCACCACGTCGACGGCTGACGGGGGTGCTGCGGATGAAAGGGGCGGAGGGGGCGTGTCGCTGCCACTGCGGCGGAAGGCCTGCAGCAGCACGGTGCGAAGGCTGTAGCCCCCCAACAGGGTGGCCAGGGTGATCGCTGGTACGAGGCTGCGGCCGGGGGGCAGCCAGTGGGGGGCGATCCCTACCAGGCCACAGCAGGCGAGGAACAGGGCCGCCTTGGCTCGGCGGCGATCGCTGTCACTGCCGCCGGCAGCCATGGTGATCCTCATTCAGGCCCTGACTCTAAGGGGAATCGCCGCCAGCACCGAGGGGTTGCAACGTGGTACCGGGGTAATAGTGCGCCAGGATCCGGCGCGTGCTCCAGCCGCGGCCGGCCAGATCGATCGCTCCGGCCTGGGAGAGACCGGCCCCGTGGCCGAACCCCCCACCGACCAGCTGCCAGACTCCCGCCCCCGCCGGCTGCAGCGTGAACAGGGTGCTGGGCAGGCTGCGCAGGGTGCGGCGGATGGCATCCAGCCGCAGCACGGTGCGGCCTTCGGTTCCCTGCACCTCAAGGGCCAGCACCCGGCCGCTGGGGCCGCGGGCCAGCACCTTCAGGGCCATGGGCCGTCCCACCGCCCGCTCCGGTCCAAGGGCGGCGGCGATCTGGGCGGCCGTGAGCTGCCGCTGCCAACGGAAGACGGGATGGTCGGCCCCCCAGGCCGCCCGCCCGTCCCGCAGCAGCGCCGGCAGGGCCGTGGCGGCCAGGGGCACGGGGAACCGGGCCTGGAAAGGGGCGGGTCCGTCGGGGAAGGGCGTCAGGTAGGGAACCGGAGCGCCGTTCCAGGCCTCCGGATAGGCGGCGCTGACGCCACCGTTGCTGGCGTGGTAGACGGCGTGGATGGGTCCATCGGCGCCCATCAGCACAGCCAGCCGGGTGGCGGCGATCGCCTGGCGCACGGCGGCGCCAGGATGGCGCGGGTCGCTGTACACCTGGCATTGGGTGTCGGCGCAGAGGTGGTAGCCATCCACCACGAAGCGGTGCTGGTTGCGCACCGCCCAGGTGCGGGCCAGCACGGCCTGGGCCTCGAGCGCCGCCGCCGGCACCCCGGCACCGATTTCGTGGGGCACCACGCCCTCCAGGTAGCGCTCCAGCGGCACCTGCTCCACCAGGCTCCAGCCGCCGTGCGCATCGGCCAGCAACTGGAAGGGGCCGGCATAGGCCCCCTGTTTCCAGAGCAGCCCTCCGGGGGCCTCGATCCGGATCGGAGACGCCAGGGGCACCACCCCCTGGGCCCGGCGCAGCTCCAGCCCGACCCGCTCGGCAACCGTCCGCTCGAAGCCCGTCAGCCGGACGCCATCCGGAAGGGGGGTGGGATCCGGCGCCCCGGCCGGGGCCCACACCTCCCAGTCCCGGGGCCTGGCGATGGCGGCCTCCACCCCCACGGCGCGCCAGAGGCCGGCCGCCTGCTCAGCGCTCTCGAAGCTGGCGAACGGCCCCAGCACGCGGCGCCGCAGCGTCGTGGGCTGAGCCAGAACCTCGCGCCTCCAGTGCAGCACCAGCGCAGGGGACTGGAAGCGCTGCCCGCTGGCATCGATCAGGGTGAGCAGGCCGCTGCTGCTGCGCAACCGCAGGGGCGCTGCCGCCGGGGCGTCCGCCGGCGCCGGGCCCAGCCGTGCCGCCAGGGCCACCCACAGCACCGGGTTCGCCGCCGTCAACGGGGCCGGGCGGGCCACCGGCCAGTGCATCAGGGTGGAGGGCTCAGGGGGTGGTGCGTCTGCAGCGGCAGCCCCCGAAACGGGGGGCGGCGGCGGGGCGAGCGGCCCCTGGTCGGCCCGGCAGCCGGCCGGGAACAGGAGCGCCATCGCCAGCAGCAGCCTGGGCAGAACACGGGGACGCAGCGACATCGGCACGGCAGGGGTTGGTGGAGGGTGCACCCGCGTCGTAGTGTGCTTGTTTGTGCCTGCGCCTACCGAGATGCCGAAGCTCAAGACCCGCAAAGCGGCCGCGAAGCGGTTCAAGGCCACCGGCACCGGCAAGTTCATGCGCCGGCGTGCCTTCCTCAACCACCTGCTCGACCACAAGAGCCCCAAGCGCAAGCGCTATCTGGGGACCATGGCGGTGGTTGACGATCGTGACCACGACAACGTGGCCCGGATGCTGCCCTACGCCGGCTGAGTCCGGTTGAGCTCCTTCGGGAGTTTCCGCTTTCCTGTTTTTCCACCCCGTTTTCCACCCCAAGCTCACCTCCCATGGCCCGCGTCAAGAGGGGCAACGTCGCCCGCAAACGCCGCAACAAGATCCTTCGTCTCGCCCGCGGCTTCCAGGGGAGCAACGGCAGCCTGTTCCGCACCGCCAACCAGCGGGTCATGAAGGCCCTCTGCAACGCCTACCGCGACCGTCGCCGGCGCAAGCGCGATTTCCGCCGCCTCTGGATCGCCAGGATCAACGCCGCCGCCCGCATGAACGGCCTCAGCTACAGCAAGCTGATCGGCGGCCTCAAGCGGGCCGACGTGCGCCTCAACCGCAAGATGCTGGCCCAGCTGGCTGTCTCCGATCCCACCAGCTTCACCGCCGTGGCTACCGCGGCAGGCCACTGACGCCGTCCTCCCCGTTCCGACCGTCCGGCCGGCCCCGATGAACGACCTGCTGCCCCAGGCCTACCTGCTGGGACTGATCGCTCTGTTGGGCGTGGCGGCCATCGTGGTCGCCCGCCAGATCCTGCGGGTTCGCCAAGACGAACTCGCCATGGCCCGGCTGGGGGGCAACGACAAGGCCGGCGGCACCCCCCGGGATGTCTCCACCCTGTACGAGCTGGCTTCGGTTCAGCTGCGCAAGCGCCTCTATGCCGAGGCGCAGGTGAATCTCAAGCAGGCCCTGAAGCTGGCGGACGCCGAGAACGCCCCCGCCGAAGCCAGGGCTCTGATGGAGAACGCCCTCGGCTTCACCCTGGCGGCCCAGAACAACTACGCCGCCGCCGTCAGGCACTACCGCGCCGCCCTTAGGGCCAAGGCTGACTACCCGGTGGCGATCAACAACCTGGCCTTCGCCCTGGAGAAGCAGTCGAAGCCGGACGAAGCCAGGACCCTGTATGAACGGGTGCTGCAGTTGGAAGCCACCAACAAGACGGCCCGTAAACGGCTCTCGATCCTCGAACGTCGCAGCGGCCAGGAGGCCGGCGGCAAGGCCTCCTGAGGCCCTGGAGCAGACCTCACCAGAGGCCGCGCACCGGTGCAGGGTCGCTGGCGGCAGGGCTCGCAGCGGTGGTTTCCGGAATCAGCTGCAGGCGCCCGCCCGGGGTCGTGAGGCGCGGCGCCCGCCAGCCGCTCAGGGACAGGCCCTGCACGCTCTGAAAGGCGCCACCCGGCTCCAGGGCGCCGCCGAGGGGATCCCCCAGCAGCAGGAGATCCAGCTGGTCCGACTTGGCGTTGAGGTTGCCCTGCACGGGCGACTCGACACCGCCGATGGCGATCGCACCACGAAGATCGACCATCTGGCCCATCGGCGTGGCCCCATCAATCCGCAGCTGGACGGGCACGGCCGGACCGCCACTGAAGGATTGGTAGCGACCGCTCCAGCGACGGGGCATCTGCTCGGCGATCAGGCGGGCTCGAGCGATCGGATCGAACGTTTCGACCTCACCGTTGGCGCCGCCGTCCTGGACGGTCGCCTGGATCTCGGGGGGGGTGAAGGGCACGAACCCATCGGCCGGCAGGGGGCTGGCGGCAAGCACCGGGCTGGCGGCGAGCAGCAGGGGCAGGGCGGCCAGAGGCACCGGCATGACGTGGGTCTTGTAGGCAAAGGGCAGACTAATCGGGATGCGCCCGTCCGCCGCAGGCCTCCGACCTTGACCGCCATCGCCCCCTCGACCTCAAACGACGATCTGGTGATCGCCGGCCGCCGCTTCCGCAGCCGACTGATGACCGGCACCGGCAAGTACCCGAGCCTGGAGGCCATGCAGGCCAGCCTGGAGGCCAGCGGTTGCGAGATCGTCACTGTGGCGGTGCGGCGGGTGCAGAGCGGCGCCCCGGGCCACGGCGGGCTGATGGAGGCGATCGACTGGAGCCGGATCTGGATGCTGCCCAACACGGCCGGCTGCGCCACCGCCGAGGAGGCCGTGCGGGTGGCCCGGCTGGGCCGGGAGCTGGCGCGGTTGGCGGGCCAGGAGGACAACAACTTCGTGAAGCTGGAGGTGATCCCCGATTCCCGCCACCTGCTCCCCGACCCCTTCGGCACCCTTGAGGCCGCCGAGCAGCTGGTCAAGGAAGGTTTTGTCGTGCTGCCATACATCAACGCCGATCCCCTGCTGGCCAGGCGGCTGGAGGAGGCCGGCTGCGCCACGGTGATGCCGCTGGGATCGCCGATCGGCTCGGGCCAGGGCATCCGCAACGCCGCCAACATCGCCCTGATCATCGAGGGCGCCGGTATCCCGGTGGTGGTGGATGCGGGCCTCGGGGTGCCCAGCGAAGCCGCCCAGGCGATGGAGATGGGTGCCGATGCCCTGCTGATCAACAGCGCCATCGCCCTGGCGGGGGATCCGGTGGCGATGGCACGGGCCATGGCCCTGGCCACCGAAGCCGGCCGCACCGCCCTGCTGGCGGGCCGACTGCCGCAGCGGTCCGAAGCCCGGGCCAGTTCACCGCTGGAGGGGCGTGTGACGAACCATTGACGACCCAACCGATCCAGGCCGCCCTCCATAGGGTTTGCCCCACACCGACTCCCCAGCCATGCAGGTCACCGAAGAAGACGGCGGCAAGCTCAACGCCTTCGCCAAGGAGCCCCGCATGGTGCTCCAGGAGCAGGGGGAGACCAGCGGCGCCAACCGGATGCTCCTGATCGGCGGCCTCGTGCTGGTGGCCGTGATGGTGGCGGTGGCGGCCGGCATCAGCTGAGACCGGAAGGCCATCTGAGGCCTGTAGTAGCTTGCCCGTCTGAGCAACCGCTCGTTCAGGAGTCTGGGGTGAAGGTTCTCGTTCTCGGCGGCGACGGCTTCTGTGGTTGGCCCTGTGCCGTGAACCTGGCCGAAGCCGGACATGACGTTGTCATCGTTGACAACCTCAGTCGGCGCAAGATCGACATCGACCTGGGCGTCGAGTCGCTCACGCCAATCGCCACCATCCAGGACCGCCTGAGGGCCTGGGAGCAAGTAGGCGGTCGCGCGATGACCTTCGTGCATCTCGACATCGCCCGGGAGTACGACCGGCTGGTGGAGTTGCTGCGCAGCGAGCGACCCTCGGCCATCGTCCATTTCGCCGAGCAGCGGGCCGCCCCCTACTCGATGAAAAGCAGCGCCACCAAGCGCTACACCGTCGACAACAACGTCAACGGCACCCACAACCTGCTGGCGGCGATCGTCGACAGCGGCCTTGACGTCCACATCGTGCACCTCGGCACCATGGGCGTCTACGGCTACGGGTCGCACCGCGGCGCCACGATTCCGGAGGGCTACCTCACGGTGGAGGTGCCCCAGCCCGACGGCACCTGCTTCACCGAAAAGATCCTGCACCCCACGGATCCGGGCAGCGTCTATCACATGACCAAGACGCTCGATCAGCTGCTGTTCTTCTACTACAACAAGAACGACGCGATCCGGGTCACCGACCTGCACCAAGGCATCGTCTGGGGCACCAACACCGACCTCACCCAGCGGGATCCGAGGCTCACCAACCGCTTCGACTACGACGGCGACTACGGCACGGTGCTGAACCGCTTCCTGATGCAGGCGGCGATCGGCTACCCCCTCACCGTCCACGGCACCGGCGGCCAGACGCGGGCCTTCATCCACATCCGCGACTCTGTCCGCTGCGTCCAGCTGGCCCTGGAGCACCCCCCCGAGCCCGGCGAGAAGGTGAAGATCTTCAACCAGATGACCGAGAGCCACCAGGTGGGCGAACTGGCCCGCAAGGTGGCGGCCCTTACCGACGCCGAGATCAACTACCTGCCCAACCCCCGCAAAGAGGCGATCGAAAACGATCTGATCGTCGACAACCGCTGCTTCATCGAGCTGGGTCTCAAGCCCACCACCCTCGATGATGGCCTTCTGGCAGAAGTGGTGGACGTGGCCCGCCGCTGGGCCGACCGCTGCGACCGCTCCAAGATCCCCTGCGTCTCGGCCTGGACCCAGCGCCAGGCCGAAGCGATCAAGGCTTTCGCCTGATCACCCGCCTGTGAAGATCGCCTTTTTCACCGAAACCTTCCTACCGAAGGTGGATGGCATCGTCACGCGGCTCACCAAGACAGTGCAGCAGCTGGTGGCGGCCGGCGATGAGGTGCTGATCTTCTGCCCCGAGGGGGCTCCGGAGACCTACATGGGCGCCCGGGTGGTGGGGGTGCCGGCGATGCCGCTGCCCCTCTATCCCGAACTCAAGCTGGCCCTGCCGCGGCCGGCGGTCTCCGAGGCCCTGGATCGCTTCGGCCCCGACCTGGTTCACGTGGTCAATCCGGCCGTGCTCGGCCTGGGGGGCATCTGGCTGGCCCGCAGCCGCGGTCTGCCGCTGGTGGCCAGCTACCACACCCACCTGCCCAAGTACCTGGAGCACTACGGCATGGGGATGCTGGAACCCCTGCTGTGGGAACTGCTCAAGGCCGCCCACAACCAGGCCCAGCTGAATCTCTGTACCTCCACTGCCATGGTGGAGGAGCTGGCCTCCAGGGGCATCCAGCACACCGCCCTGTGGCAGCGCGGCGTCGACACCGACCTGTTCCGCCCCGAACTGGCCTCCTCCGCCATGCGCCAGCGGCTGCACGGTGGCCACGACGACACCGGCCATCTGCTGCTGTACATCGGCCGGCTCTCGGCGGAGAAGCAGATCGACCGGATCCGGCCGGTGCTGGAAGCCATGCCCCAGACCCGCCTGGCCCTGGTGGGGGACGGTCCCCACCGCCAGCAGCTGGAGCGCCATTTCGAAGGCACCGCCACCACCTTCGTCGGCTACCTGGCCGGCGAGGAGCTGGCCTCGGCCTATGCCAGCGGTGATGCCTTCCTGTTCCCCTCCAGCACCGAAACCCTCGGCCTGGTGCTGCTCGAGGCCATGGCCGCCGGCTGCCCGGTGGTGGGGGCCAACCGGGGTGGCATCCCCGACATCGTCAGTGATGGCGTCAACGGCTGCCTGTACGACCCCGACCAGCCCGCCAGCCTGCCGACGGCCGTCGAACGGCTGCTGGGCGACCCGGCCGCCCGCCGCCAGCTGCGCCTGGCCGCCCGCGAGGAGGCCGAACGCTGGGGCTGGCCCAGCGCCACCGCCCAGCTGCAGGGCTATTACCGCCAGGTGCTCAACCGGGGCCGTCTGCAGCAGGTCGCCTGAGGCAGCGCCAGGAGCTTCTCAGCCTGCCTTGAGCGCCGCCGGTGGTTTCACGCCCCGGAACCAGACGGTCATCAGCGCCTTCACCATCGGCGCCGCCACAGTGCCGCCGTAGCCACCGGAGTTCTCGCCGAAGGCGACGATCACCAGGGTGGGCTTGCCGGTGGCCGGGGCGTAGCCGCCGAACCAGGCGTGGTCGGGACGGGGGGGGTCCTCGGCGGTGCCGGTCTTGCCGGCCACCGGCGGCAGACTGGGATCGTTGAGGATGGTGGCGGTGCCGGAGGTGACCGCCTGGCGCAGGCCGGCATGCAGCACCCGCAGGGTGGCCGGCTTCAGTCCGATCCATTGGCGCGGGAATTCGCGCTCCACCAGGTGGGGGGTCACCAGCCAGCCGCCGTTGGCCACGGCCGCGTAGAGACGGGCCATCTGCAGCGGTGTGACGGTCACCGCTCCCTGGCCGATCGAGGAGGTGATCGTGTCGACCGGGGTCCAGGGTTCGCCCAGCACCTCCTTCTTCCAGGCCGGATCCCCCAGCAGTCCAGGGGATTCCTCGGCGGCCAGTTCGCTGCCGGTGCGGCTGCCGTAGCCCATGCGGCGGGCGGCCTTGAACAGCTCGTCCGGACCGACCATCAGCCCCACCTTGTAGAAGAAGCTGTTGCTGCTCACCCCAAGGGCGAAGGGGAAGCCGATGCTGCCGAAGGAGCCGTGGTCGGCATAGCACTGGCCGTAGTAGCAGAAGGAGCCCACTGTCGGGACGGTGGAGTTCTCGTTGAGTTTTCCGGACTCGATGCCGGCGATCGTGGTGACGATCTTGAAGGTGCTGGCCGGGGGGAACCCCTGCAGGGCCCGGTTCAGCATCGGCGCCTCCGGCCGGTTGAGGCCGTTCCACTGGGCGGTGGTGGGGCCTTCGGAGAAGATGTTGGGATCGAAGTTGGGCCGGCTGGCCATGGCCCGCACGGCGCCGGTCTGGGGGTCCATCGCCACGATCGCCCCCTTGCGCACCCCGTCGAGGGCTTTCTCCGCCGCCCGCTGCAGGTCGAGATCGAGGGTGAGGCGCAGATCCTTGCCGGCCTTGGCGGGTTTGTCCCCCAGCACCCGCTGCACCTGGCCTTCGGCATTCACTTCCAGCTGCTGGCCGCCCCACTCGCCCCGCAGGTGGGTTTCGTACACCTTCTCCAGCCCGCTGCGGCCGATGCGATCGCTGATGCGGTAGCCGTGATCTTTGAGGGCGGCGTACTCCTCCTCGGTGATGCTGCTGGTGTAGCCCATCACATGGGCCCCCAGGCTGCCGTCGGGATAGGCGCGCAGCACGTCCTCGGACACCTCCGCCCCCCGCAGGGAGCCGGCCTGCTCGCGGAAGCGCAGCACCTGCACCGGCGTGAGCGAGAGGGCCAGGGGGATGCGGAAGCCCTGGGCATTGGCGCCACTGCTGCGCTGGGCCTCGAGCCGGTCAGCGGGGATCCCCAGCAGGCTGGCGAGCCGCTCGCGCAACTCAGGCCAGCGGCGATCGTCGACCTGGAGGGGCTGGAGGTAGAGGTTGTAGGTGAGGCGATTGGTGGCCAGCACCTGACCCTTGCGATCCAGCAGCCGCCCCCGCACGGGGTTGCGCGGCAGCAGGCGGATGCGGTTCTCGTCGGCCATGGCCCGGTTCTCGGCCCCATGCAGCAGCTGCAGCCAGGCCAGCCGGCCGAGGATGGCCGCCAGGATCAGCAACATGACGGTGAGCAGCAGGGCGGCCTGGTGCCCGGTCCCGGTGTGGCGGGTGGTGGAGGGCCCGACTCCGCCGCCGGCAGCACGGACCATCAGGCGAGCCGGCTCTGGAGCAGGGCCAGCCGCTCCTCAATGCGCCCCAGGGCTGCCAGCAGTTCGGCCGGGTCGGCGGGGGTCGGCGGGGCTGGGCTGTCCCAGGCGGGAGGGGCCGCCTCGGGCCCGCTGACGACCTGTGCGTCCTCGGCGTCGACGTCGCGCACCTCCACCTTCATCACCGGGTTGCCCAGACCGGGCTGGAAGCGGTCGAGATTCTCCCGCACCTGGCTGGCAGCGGGTTCGCCCTCCTGGCGCAGCTGGCCGAGGGGATCGGCACTGGTGCCATCGAAGGCGGCCAGCACTTCGGCCGGCCCTCCCTTACGGGCCCGCTCCACCACCGCCAGTCCCAACGGCAGCACGTCCTGCATCAGGGCCAGACGCAGGGAATCGAGAGGATCGGCAGCCATGACGTCGCTAACGGGACCAAGCCTGTCAGTCTGACGTGCCGAACGGCTCGCTTCAGGGTGCGGGACGCTGCACCCCGGGCTCGACGATCACCTGGCTGCAAAAGCGGGTGCTGCCGAGCCACCAGCCACCGGCGACGGCCAGCACCAGCAGGACGCTGAAGGGCAGCAGCGCCTGGCGGGTGCCCTCGAGGGAGAGCCACTCCATCCAGCCCCGCAGCAGGCGGTCGCGGTCGAAGCGGCGCCGCTCCCGCAGGCTTTCCTTGCCGCGGCGGTCTAGGGCCCGGGCCACCCAGCGCTCGAAGGCCTTCTTCTTGGTGACGGCCATCTTGCGCTCCACCTCCAGCAGGTGGCCGGCGCTGAGGTCGGGGTTGAAGGTGCTGATCAGCTCCAGGCTCTTGAGGAACATCTCCACCGCCCCCTCCTTCACCGCCAGGTCGGCCGGATCCAGGCCCTCCCAGTCGAGTTCGGGATAGAAGCGCAGGCGGTTGCTGCGAATCTGCTCCTCCGGCAACTGGCCGGGCTCCCGCAGCCAGCGGTCGGTGTTGGCATCGAAACGACGCCAGTAGAGGAAGGGATTGAGGAAGACGGTCTTGCCGGCCAGCAGGATGCTGTCCTGCTGCAGGCGGCGGTGCAGCTGGGGGTCGTGCTCAGCCCCGGCAGGGCTGCCAGCGACGACGGGGGAGACGGAAGGCACGGAGCAAAGGCCGGGCGCCGAGGTTATCGAAGTTGGCCCCCGGGGGCCAGCCTGGGGACCCGCCTACTCCCACTCGATCGTGCCGGGGGGCTTGCTGGTGATGTCGAGTACCACCCGATTCACCCCCCGCACCTCGTTGACGATGCGGTTGGAGATCAGCTCCAGCAGGTCGTAGGGCAGGCGCGACCAGTCGGCGGTCATGCCGTCCTCGGAGGAGACGCAGCGCAGCACGATCGGATAGGCGTAGGTGCGCTTGTCGCCCATCACCCCGACGCTGCGCACCGGAAGCAGCACGGCGAAGGCCTGCCAGATCTCGTCGTAAAGGCCGGCGTCGCGCACCTCCTCGCGCACGATCAGATCGGCGTCCCGCAGGATGTCGAGCTTGTCGTCGGTGACCTCCCCCAGGATGCGGATCGCCAGGCCGGGGCCCGGGAACGGGTGGCGCCCGACGATCTCCTGGGGCAGGCCCAGGCTGCGGCCCACCTTGCGCACCTCGTCCTTGAACAGGCGGCGCAGCGGTTCCACCAACTTGAACTGCAGATCCTTGGGCAGGCCGCCCACGTTGTGGTGACTCTTGATCTTCACCGCCACCCGCTCGCCGGTCTTGGGGTCGACGTTGGTGCCGGCCGATTCGATCACATCCGGATACAGCGTGCCCTGGGCCAGATAGTCGAAGGGGCCGAGGCGGCGGCTTTCCTCCTCGAACACCCGGATGAACTCGGTGCCGATGATTTTGCGCTTCTCTTCGGGGTCGGTGATGCCGGCGAGCTTGGAGATGAAGCGCTCACGGGCATTGATGTATTCCACGTTGATGTGGAACTGCTGATCGAAGAACTCCATCAGGAATTCCGGCTCCCCTTTGCGCATGAAGCCCTGGTCGATGAACATGCAGGTGAGGCGATCGCCGATCGCCTGGTGCAGCAGGAAGGCCAGGGTGGAGGAATCGACCCCGCCCGAGAGGGCCAGCAACACCCGCTTCTCGCCCACCTGGGCGCGCACCTCGCCGATGGCCTCGTCGATGAACGCGGCCGTGGTCCAGTCGGGGGTGCAGCCGCAGATGTGATAGACAAAATTGCGGATCATCACCATGCCGCCGCTGGAATGCACCACCTCAGGGTGGAACTGCACCCCGTACAGGCGGCGGGCATGGTTGGCCACCGCGGCCTCGGGGGTGTTGTCGGTGTGGGCGAGGCGCACGAAGCCGTCGGGCAGCGCCTCCACCGAATCACCATGGCTCATCCACATCGTCGAGCCACTGGCGACGTTGGTGAGCAGATCAACCGGGTCGTCGACATGGAGCGGCGCCTTGCCGTATTCAGCCCGGCCGGCCGCCACCACCGATCCGCCCAGTTGCTGCACCATCAGCTGCATGCCGTAGCAGACTCCGAGCACCGGGATGCCCAGATCCCAGAGGCCGGGATCGCAGAGAGGGGCCCCCTCCTCGTAGACGGAACTGGGACCGCCGCTGAGGATGATCCCCTTCGGGGCCAGGGCCTTGAGTTCTGCGGCGGTGGTGGCATACCCCATCACCAGGGAGAACACCTCCGTTTCGCGAACCCGGCGGGCGATCAGTTCGGAGTACTGGGAACCGAAATCCAGGATGACAATGGCCGGGGGACGACTGGAACCGCTGGCATGGTCCCGTTCCGAACCCGATGGAGCGGTCTGCGGCGTTTGGGACATCGGCTCGAAGGCGGGCAGGGCCAGGGCCCGGTATCGGTGCCTGCACCCTAGGTCGCGCCCCTGAAACGCTCCATCAGCTCCGCCCCCGCCGGACCGCAGACCCTCACCTGGCGACCGCGGTCGAACAGGGCTGCCCCCACGGCGACCGCCGGGGCGCCATGGCTGGCCAGGTAGGCCTGGCAACGGCTTTCGATGGCGGCGGCGATGCGTGCCCGCAGGCGCGCGGCCAGCTCGGGATCGGCCTGCTCAAGGCCGGCCAGGGCCGCCTCCACCGTGGCGGCCCCATGCAGGGCTTCAAGCGTGGATCCGCTGGCCCCCTCCAGGGCGGCCAGGGCGGTGAGCACCTCGGCGCGGCCATCGGCCAGGTGGTGGTGGGTGTGGAAGATGCCGCCAGCCAGCTTGATCAACTTGCCCTGGTAGCCGAACAGCAGCAGCCGTTCCACCCCCGCTTCGGCGGCCGCCACCAGCACCGGCCCGAGCCAGTTGCCCGCCTTGAGCAGAAGCTGTGGCGGCAGTCCCAGCCGCGGGGCCAGATCGAGGCCGTTCTCACCGATCACCAGCACCAGGTCGCCGTCGAATCCCGGCGCGGCGACCCGCCCAGCCAGCTCAGCCAGGGTGCGCGCGAGCTGGTCTGGATCGGCGCCCGCCTGCACCTCGGCCTGGGTGCCGATCAGGGCCAGCCCGTCCACCACGCCGAAGGCCGCATTGCTGGTGCGCTCCGCCAGGCGGCGGCCGTCGGGGAGCACCAGCGTGAGCCCGAGTCGGCGACCGGCCGGGACCAGGGGCCGCAGGTTCGCCTCCAGCAGCCGCTGGGCATAGGCGGACAGGCAGGCCTCACCGCTGGCCTCGTGCACCCCCACACCCTCGCCTGGCTCCAGCCACAGCCAGGGCCCGTCGCCCGGGAGCCAGCGGGCCAGCACCCAGACCACCAGGCCGCGGGTGAGATCGAGCCCCTCGCCCGGATCACAACAGCTTTCCCCCAGGGCCAGACCCTCCCCCAGCCGCGCGGCGGCCCGCACGGGGATCGGCACCACCCCCTGCGGCTGCAGGAGTTCCAGGGGCACGGCGGTGTTGAAGGGCTCCCCTTGCAAGGCCCCGAGAGCGGCGCGGGCCGCAGCCGTCAGCCAGACCGGCAGGGTGAATCCCCGCTGGGGCGCGGAGGGGGGGCGCAGGGAATCGATGGCGGGCGGGAACGCTGTTTTTTATGGTGGTCGATCGCCTTGCCTCCGCCGGGCCCGCGCTCCTTCGCTCCCCACCGCTCATGCAGGACAAGCTCACTCTGATGATCCCCGGCCCCACCCCGGTGCCGGAGACCGTCCTGCAGGCCATGGCCCGCCATCCGATCGGCCACCGCAGCGGCGATTTCCAGAAGATCGTGCGGCGCACCACCGAGCAGCTGCAGTGGCTGCACCAGACCAAGGGCCACGTGCTGGTGCTTACCGGCAGCGGCACCGCAGCGATGGAGGCGGCGATCGTCAACACCCTCAGCCGCGGCGACAAGGTGCTCTGCGGCGACAACGGTAAGTTCGGCGAACGCTGGGTGAAGGTGGCGAAGGCCTACGGGCTGACCGTGGAGGTGATCAAGGCGGAATGGGGCCAGCCCCTCGATCCGGAGGCCTTCCGCGCCGCCCTCGAAGCCGACACCGCCAAGGAGATCCGGGGCGTGATCCTCACCCACTCAGAAACCTCCACCGGGGTGATCAACGACCTGCAGGCCATCGCCGGCCATGTCAAAGCCCACGGCACGGCGCTCACGATCGCCGACTGCGTCACCAGCCTGGGGGCCTGCGACGTGCCCATGGACGCCTGGGGCGTGGACGTGGTGGGCTCCGGCTCCCAGAAGGGCTACATGATGCCGCCGGGCCTCAGCTTCGTGGCCATGAGCGAGCGGGCCTGGACGGCCTACGAGCGCTCCGACCTGCCCAAGTTCTATCTGGATCTGGGCAAGTACCGCAAAGCCGCTGACGATGACAGCAACCCCTTCACCCCGGCGATCAATCTCTACTTCGCCCTCGAGGCCGCCCTGGGGATGATGCAGAAGGAGGGTCTGGAAGCGATCTTCGCCCGCCACGCTCGCCATCGGCGCGCCACCCAGGCGGCGATGAAGGCGATCGGTCTGCCGCTCTACGCGGCCGAGGGCCATGGCAGCCCGGCGATCACGGCGGTGGCCCCGGAGGGCCTCGATGCCGAGGTCCTGCGCAAGCACGTCAAGGAGCGTTTCGACATCCTGCTGGCCGGCGGCCAGGACCACCTCAAGGGCAAGGTGTTCCGCATCGGCCACCTGGGCTTCGTCTGCGACCGCGACGTGCTCACGGCCGTGGCGGCCATCGAGGCCACCCTGCAGGCCCTGGGCCTGGCCAAGGCCCCAACGGGGGCAGGCGTGGCGGCGGCGGCGGCAGCTCTGGCCGGCTGAGCCCCCAGACGGCGGCGTTGCGGGGTGGCGAGAGGCGAATTAAGTTCATGGTGGACGCTTTTTGACGCCATGGCCCTTGCTTCCCTGCGCCGCCTCCCCCTTGCCGCCGCCCTCTGCCTGGGTCTGGCGACGGCCGGTTGCCAGCGCGCCGACCTCTCCCAGCAGACCAAGAAGACGGAAGCCAGGATCTGCACCGAGCTGACCACGGTGAATCAGGCCCTGGAACAGGTGGCCGCCCTGACACCCACCTCCACCGTGGGGGAAGCGAAGGCGGCCCAGCAGAAGCTGGAGCAGTCGATCGCGACCCTGCAGACCTCGGAGAACCAGCTGCAGAAACTGCGGGTGGAGGCTTTCCGCAAGGTGCTTGAAGGCTTCCGTGGGGAGGTGGCCGCAGCCTCCGCCAACAAGACGCAGACGCTTGAACAGGCCGCCAATGAGCTGAAGCCCAAGGCCCTGGCGGTCATCGCCGCCCGCAGGGCGCTCTCCGCGGCCGTGCAGTGCGAGGAGCCGGCTCCGGCGGCCCCCAGCAAGCCCTGACAGGCGCTGCAGTGGCTCTGGGCGCCCGAAAGGCGCCCGGGGCCTTGCTAGTGTGATCCAATGCGGGTGTAATTCAGTGGTAGAATGTCAGCTTCCCAAGCTGAACGTCGCCGGTTCGAATCCGGTCACCCGCTTGTTGAAGTCTTCACAGAAAGAAGCCCTGAAAAGCAGCAAGGAGCGGTGCCGATTGCCCACTTGTCCTGCATGAAGCAGCTCTAGCCAAGATGTCATTTTGAGACCGATTCGGGCTGTGTCTCTGCCTGCACTCCAATCGATTGGGAATCGCGCAGATGTTTCATCGGAGCCCCATTCACCTACATCAACGGTATGGCGATCAAAGCGACCGGACGTTGAGGTGGTTTCGCCCGCCCAACGCGGTTTGCAAGCGCGATGCCGCCAGGGGCTGAACAAGCGCGATCAGGGGCGGGGTTTGATCAGCTGCAGCACCTGTAGACCGAGGCCACCGGCGCGCCGCTCGCAATCAAGGGCCACCAAGATCGCCCGCGCCGAGGTTTCAAGATCACCACCGGTGGCCGCCACACGCGCCTGTTCATTGAGGGTGGCCGCCTGGAGCAGCAGGCGCTGGCGAGCGGTGGGATCGGACAGCGGCGAGACGCTGGACCTTGCACGAAGTGGGGCGTCCAGCGTCAAGGTGACGGGGGCAGTCGGGTTGGAGACAGTCATGGCCGGCGAGGATGTCGCACTATCAAAGACATTCACAACGGGTCCGTTGGCATCCAACAGTCCCCTTCGTTTTGGGATCTTACTGCACAACATATGGTCCAGAGCCATCAGGAGGCCTCTGGCCCCAAAAAGAGATGATTGGGGAGATTTTGAATGGTCTCTCCCATCGTCATCGCCCGGGCTGTTCAGGTGCCCGGTTCTTCCTGATTCCCACCCAGGGCGGCGATCTGGCAGCGAAGCTGGTCAGAGCGCTGGTGATCGCCGCGGGTGAGGGCGACGGCGAGGGCGAACTCCAGCTTTTCAAGCTGGTGGTCACCTTCCTCCTGGGAGTGGCTGCGGAGCTGGCAGTGGGGGGCAGGGATGGCCGCGCGAGCGGCGGCGCTTTGCCCGTGAAGGGTGTTGGAAGAGGACTGGTAAGGGGAAGTGGGGAAGGCCATGACCACCTTTCTTTTCATTTTGACACCCCTGACCAGGGGGGTGCGCGGCCTCAGGCGGCGGAAGGGTAGGGAATGTCGTCGAGGCTGGCGACCACAGGGGGTGCCTCGGAGCTGACGCCGATCTCCAGCAGATGGCGGCAGTCCTGCAGCAGACGCTCGACGTTGTCGAGGCTGGCCAGTTCTTCCGGCTCCGGGCGGGCCTGGTTCGACGCCTGCAGTTCCATCGCCGCCAGACGCTGCTCCAGGGTCACCAGGCGCTGGGAGAGGGCATGGATGGTTTCGGCGAGATCTTCAGCATTGCGGCTGATGCGGAACGACACCGAGGCGGGGGCCATGGCGGGGAAAGCAACGGGGCTGTGCCGCATGACAACACACCTGGGCGGCCGCCTCAAGCATCAGCGGCAGCGATCTCCCAGAGTGGGCCCTGTTGATCGGGCTCCATGGCGATGCACCAGCCCTGGCATCTGTTGCTCTATGTGGTGGGAGGGCTCGCCGGCGGCCTGCTGGCCCTGCGCACCGGTATCCCGGCGGCTCCGCTGGCCGGGGCCCTGCTGGGGGCCGCCCTGGTCAGCGTGACGGGCCGGCTCGAGGTGGCCCAGTGGCCGGTCGGGTCCCGCACCCTGCTGGAAATCGGCATCGGCACGGTGATCGGCACCGGCCTCACCGGCACGGCCTTGCTGGAACTGCGTCAGCTGTGGCGGCCAGCCCTGCTGATCACGGTCACCCTGGTGATCACCGGCCTGGTGGTGGGCTTCGGTTGCAGCCGCCTGATGGGCGTCGACCCGGTGGTGGCCCTGCTGGGAGCGGCCCCGGGGGGCATCAGCGGCATGAGCCTGGTCGGGGCGGAGTTCGGCGTCGGGGCGGCCGTGGCCAGCCTGCACGCGGTGCGGCTGATCACCGTGCTGGTGATCCTGCCGCTGGTGGTGAAGCTGGTGCTCCCCGCCACCGCCGCCCCGCCAGGCGGCTGACCACCCTGGACAGCAGCGCAGGGGTCGATACGTTGGGCCACCTCGTTCTTCCCTTACGGTCCAATGGCCACACGCCACTTTCTCCTTCGCCGACTGGGCTCCCTCGGCCTGGCGGCGGCAGCCGGCCTGCTGGCCACCGCCGGCACGGCGCAGAGCGCCCGTGCTGGCAACGACATCGAGGGGCCCGGAGGCAAGGGCGCCCAGGTGTACTGCTTCATGCGCAACAACGGCAACGTCCACGAAGTCAGCTGGACGGCCGCCTATGCCCTGATCAAGCGCCAGGGCTCGGGCATGTTCAAGACCTCCCCTGAACATGCCGCGGTGATGATCACCGAGGCCGTGGTTCAGAACCCCGGCACCTTCCCCGATTGCGGCCGGTTCCTGGGCGATCTGTATGCACCGCGCACCCCCGGCAGCACCGCCACCAGCCCCGAACCCAGCCCCACCGCCATCTCGGTCGTCGGCGGTGGTAAGGCTGGTGGCAGCGGCATGACCCGGAGTGAGCGTTACAACTGAGCGGGCCGGCCTGCATGCCCCCACCGCGCGCCAGCGACGGCCTTCCCTTGTGCTGCTGCTGGCCCTGGTGCTCGGCGGCTGCGTCGAGCAGCCCCTGCCCCAGCGACCGATCACCCGTGAGGACTGCCTGCGCACCGTGAAGCTGGAGGATCTCCCCAGCGCGCTGCAGCAGTGCGACAAGGTGGTGGCGGCCTTCCCGAAGGATCCTGGCCCCCTGAACGAGCGGTTCCTGCTGCACACCCTGGCCGGGAACACCGCCGCCGCCTGCCGGGACATCGCCCGAGCCACTACGCTCGCCGCCGCGGTGCCCAAGGGCAAGTTGGATCCGATCCTGCGCCAGGACCTGGAGGTGCGGCAGCGCAGCTGCACCGAGGACGAACCCGCCAGAGCGGGGGGCTGAGTCACGCCGCCCTAGACGGTGTCGAGCCACTGGCGCACCAGCGCCGGCAAGGCCCGCTGGCGCTGTAGCAGCAAGGAAATCCGTTCGGCCTTGCTGGCGATCAGGTCGTCCACCAGTCGATCGGCGACGCCCAGTTGCAGCCAGTGGCTGGTGAGCGCGGCGCCCATGCCGATCCGGTGGCAGCGGTCTTCGGCCTGCTCGGCGTCGCCCGGGGTCCAGGGCCGTTCGACCAGCACCACGTGCCGGGCCCGGTGCAGGGTGAACCCCAGGCCCCCGGTGCCGTAGGTGGCGATCAGCACGGGGCTGCGCCCCGACTGAAAGGCATCCACCAGCCTCTGCCGCCGGGCCGGGGGCACGGCACCGACCAGGGGGCCCCCGTCATCACCGTGGCCGAGCTGCCGGTGCAGGGCCAGGGCGGTGGCCACGAAAGCCGTGAACACCACCACCGCTTCGCCGCGGTCCCGCAGGTCGGCGACCAGCTCGGAGGTGGCGGCCAGCTTGTGGCGCGAAGCGATCTGGCGCAGGGCCGTGAACACGGCGAGGGCTTCGGCATCGCGGCGCACCTCACCGGCCCAGGCCCGGCGGCGGTAGTCGTCAATCCGCTCCTGCAGGGCCCGCTCGAAGGCCTCGGCCTCGGCGGCGTCGAGGCTCACGGGCCGCTCCAGCCGCTGCTTGGGGGGCAGGTCGAGGCACTGCCCCTTACGCCGATGCAGCACCAGGGGGCGCACCAACCGCTGCAGCTCCTCCAGGTGGCTGGCGCCGCTGGCCTGCCAGATCCGCCGCCCCCCCTGCTCGCGCCAGTGCCCCTGGCAGTAGCGCTCCTCGAAGTGGCGCTGGTCGGCCCCCAGGGGATGGCCGATGGCCGCCAGCAGGGGAAACAACTGGATCGGCCGACCGTTCTTCATCGGCGTGCCGGAGAGCAGCCAGATCGCCCGCAGGCGCGGGTGGCGAGCCAGCCGCAGGAAGGCCTGGGTGCGAGCGGCATGGATCGTCTGGGCGAAGTGGGCCTCATCGGCGATCAGCACCGTGCCAGCGTCCGGCAGCTCGGCGGGCAGACGGGCCCAGCTGTGCAGCTCCAGCCGCAGACCCAGTCCCGCCGCCTCCTGCCGCCAGTGGTGATGCAACCCCGCCGGGGCCACCACCACCAGCCGGCAGTCGGCCAGGCGCACCAGGGCACGACCCGCCACCAGGGCGCTGAGGGTCTTGCCGAGGCCCATCGCATCGGCCAGCACGGCCCCGCGCCGGGCCAGCAACCAGCGCACCGCCTGCCGCTGGTGGCGGAACAGCTGGCGGCCATCAGGCATGTTCTCCTCGGCGGCGGCCGCCGCCACCAGGGCCCGGTGCGGGGGCAGGGGCGGCAGGGGCTGCGAGAGCCAGGCGAACCACTGCTCCAGCTCCGGGGTGACCGGGAAGCGGCCGGCGCACTGCAGCTGCAGCGCTGCGGCCGCCTCAAGGGGAAACTGCCAGCAGCCCCGGCGGCTGAGCCACTGCCCGCGGGGGCGGATGGCCCGCAGGTGCGCCTGGGTCACCGCATCGAAGGGACTGACGACTTCGATCAGACCCGAGGCGCCCAGGCGCATCTGCACCAGGGGGGTGGCCAATGCGGCAAAAAGCAATCAAGAACACATTGACACCCGGGGCGCTGAGGGCAAACTTCCGCCAACCGAGGCGCGCTGATGCAGGCCAGGGATGGAGTCTTTCTCGAAGATCTCTGCCCCAAGCTGCGAGCGCGACGATGGCGACAGTCGCTGCACCGGATGACCGGTCGTCGGTGCCTGTATTGCGGCGAAGCCTCCGAATCCATCGACCACGTGCATCCGCTGAGCCGCGGCGGCCAGAGCATCACCGAAAATTGTGTGCCGGCCTGCCTGGGCTGCAACGGCCGCAAGGGCGACAGCGATGCCTTCACCTGGTACCGCAGCCAGCCCTTCTACGACCCGCGCCGGGCGATGGCCCTGCGGGCCTGGACCGATGGCGACCTGCGCCTGGCACTGCGGCTGCTGCAGTGGGTGGCGCCCGTTGAAGCGGAGACAGCCACGGCGGCCGAGGCCGAAGTGACTCACCAGACCCGGCAGGCCTCCACGCCGTTGTGGCGGTGGCAGATGGCCTCCTGATCGCGGGGCTGCTCCGGCGCCAGCAGCACGGCCCCGAGCACCAGCCCAACGGCCAGCAGCAGGGGGGTGGTGGCCCGCGCCCGGGGCATCGAAGCCAGGCGGCTGCCGCCGCCGCTGGCGATGGGGCGGCGGAAGGGGCGGCCCGTGGTGAGCGCCGGTGCGAGGCCGACAGGGAGACTGGCCTGAAACGATGAGGTGGTCACGGGATGGGGATCCGACAGTGATACAGATGTACTGATGTCGACGGAATCTGTCAACCCGGTGGCCGTTGCCGATCGGATCGATCACCCGGCCCTTACCGCTGCCGCCGCTGCCATCGGCCGGCTGCTGGTGCTCGGCGGGGGCTACACCGGGCGGCGTGTGGCCCAGGCGCTGGAGGCGGCCGGGGTGCCTGTGCTGCTCACCCACCGCCAGCCCTCCCCCGGCGCCAACGACCCGGGCTGGCTGCACTTCGATCCCGACCAGGGGGCCCTGCCCACCGCGGCGGACCTGGCCGGGGTGAGCCATGTGCTGGTGACGATCCCGCCCAATGCCGGCGGCCGGGATCCGGTGCTCGAGTCGCTGGAGGCCCAGTTGCGGCGCCTCGATCCGGCCTGGGTGGGCTACCTCTCCACCACCGGGGTCTACGGCGACACCGATGGTGCCTGGGTGGACGAGACGAGTCCGACCCGGCCGCTGCTGGAGCGGAGCCAGGCCCGGCTGGCCTGTGAGCAGGCCTGGCGCCGCAGCGGCCTGGCGGTACAGCTGCTGCGACTACCGGCCATCTACGGCCCCGGTCGCAATCCGATGCTGAACCTGCGCAAGGGCACGGCGCGGCTGATCCACAAGCCGGGCCAGGTGTTCTCCCGGGTGCACGTTGACGACATCGTCGGGGCTGTGCTGCACACCATCGCCCTGCCGCCCCAGGCCCGGCCCGACACCCTGATCCTGGCGGACACCTTCCCGTGCCCCTCCAGCGAGATCCTGGGCCTGGCCGCCCACCTGCTGGGCTGCAAGCTGCCGGACGTGCAGCGCTACGCCGACGTGGCGCCCAGCATGGGACCGATGGCCCGCAGCTTCTGGAGCGAGAATCGACGCACCAGCAGCCGAAGGCTCCGGGAGGATCTCGGTTACCGCCTGCTCTATCCCACCTACCGGGAGGGCCTGTCGTCCTGCACCGGGGACTTCTTCTGAGCGCCGAAGATCGAGGGATCGATCAGGTTGGAGACGCCCGTGTCCTTGCCCATCTTCTGCCAGTCCACCACGACCCATTCGTTGCGGAAAGCGACCCCTCCGCCCAGCAGCAGCGCACCCAGTAGCAGCAAGCGGACCATGGACCGACCCCGACAACCCCCGATGGCATGAAAACTACAGCGGATCGCCTTGTCATCGCCCTGGGGGATCCCGCCGGCATCGGCGCCGAGGTCACCCTCAAGGCCCTCGCCCAGCCACGCCCCGCCGGCCAGGAGGTGGTGCTGGTGGGCTGCAGCCGCTGGCTGCGCGACTGCCACCGTCAATTGCTGGCGTGCAGCAACGCTCCCCTGGCCGACCCCGACGACTTCGCCCTGGAGGACGTGCCCCTGGAGCAGCCGGTCGTCCCGGGGGTCAGCAGCGCCGCCGCCGGCGCCGCGAGTTTCGCCTGGCTGACCCGGGCCGTGGCGCTGGTGGGGGCCGGCGGCGGCCGGGCCCTGGTGACCGCCCCGATCGCCAAGGCCAGCTGGCAGGCGGCCGGCCATGCCTATCCCGGCCAGACAGAGCGGTTGGCGGAACTCACCGGCAGCGCCGACGCCGGCATGTTGTTCACCGCCCTGGCCCCCGGCGGCGGCTGGCGGCTCAACACGCTCCTGGCCACCACCCACATCCCCCTGGCCGAGGTGAGCCGTCGGCTCACTCCGGAGCTGGTGAGCCGGCGGTTGGAGGCCCTGCTGGCCTTCTGCCGTCGGTTCGAGGGCCGGCCGCGGCTGGTGGTGGCGGGCCTCAACCCCCATGCCGGCGAAGGGGGGCATCTGGGCCGGGAGGAGCAGGACTGGCTGATCGCCACCCTGCAGCGGTGGCAGGGCCTGCATCCGGAGGTGCGGCTGGAGGGGCCCGTGCCGCCGGACACCTGCTGGCTGGAGGCGGCAGCGGCCTGGAAAGGGGAAGGCGCCGGGGCGGACGGCTATCTGGCCCTTTATCACGACCAGGGGCTGATCCCCGTGAAGCTGCTGGCCTTCGACGCCGCCGTCAACACCACCCTGGGGCTGCCCTTCCTGCGCACCTCCCCCGACCACGGCACCGCCTTCGGAATCGCCGGCCGGGGCGTGGCCCGGGCCGACAGCATGGCGGCGGCGATCCACACCGCCTGGGAGCTGGGCTAGGCCGCCTTGATGCGCATCAGCACCTGACCGAATTCCACCGGGGTGCCGTTCTCCACCAGGATCTCCACCACTTCGCCGCTGAACTCGCATTCGAGCTCGTTCATCAGCTTCATCGCTTCGAGGATGCAGACGGGCTGGCCGGCGCTGATGCGACTGCCGACCTCCACAAAAGGGTCCTCACCCGGTGCCGAGGAGCGGTAGAAAGTGCCCACCATCGGAGCGGTGACGGCCTGCAGGTCGCTGCGCACCGAGGCGGCCGGTGGCGGTGGCGCCGAAGGACCGGAGGCGGCGCCGACCGGGGCGGCGGGCATGGGGGCGAGCGGGGGCGGCCCGGCTGGAGCCTGCACCATGGAGACCGTGGCCGGTGCCGGCGACGGCAGGTTGCGGCGCACCTCCAGACGGAAATCGTCTCCTTCGAGCTTGAGCTCCTGGATGTCGCTGTCCCCGAGCAGGGCCAGCAACTGGCGCAGTTGGTCGTGATCGAGCTGCATGGCGATCAGGACTCCCGGCCCAGATAACTGTCGGTACGGGTGTCGACCTTGATCTTCTCGCCGATGGTGATGAACAGGGGCACCATCACCTGGGCGCCGGTCTCGACGATGGCCGGCTTGGTGCCGCCGGTGGCGGTGTCGCCCTTGACGCCCGGGTCGGTCTGGGTGACTTCGAGCACCACCGAATTGGGCAGCTCCACCTCGAGGGGCTTGCCGTTCCAGGAGACCACGCTCACCTCCATCCCTTCCTTGAGGTATTTGCGGCCGTCACCGATCTGCTTGGCGGTCAGACGGGTCTCCTCGTAGGAGGCCATGTCCATGAAGACGTAATCGTCGCCCTCCATGTAGGTGTGCTGGAGGGTCGCCTTCTCCAGCTGGGCCTGGGGCATGGTCTCCCCGGCACGGAAGGTCTTCTCCACCACGTTGCCGCTCTGCACGCCCTTGAGCTTGGTGCGCACGAAGGCCGAGCCCTTGCCGGGCTTGACGTGCAGAAACTCGACAACGCGCCAGACCTGGCCATCCAGTTCGATCGTTGTGCCGGTACGAAAGTCGTTGCTGGAGATCATTCCGGCGGATCGGATCGGGGGATTGTACGTCTGGCTACAGGCACGGCTGCGAGCCGTGCAAGGGAGGCCAGGGCCGGTTGTGCCAAAGTCCAGGCAGTCACAAGGGAAGCATGGACCGGCGACGCAGGCCCATCGGGTTCACCTCCACGCTGGGGGCCAGCCTGGCCCTCCTGCTCACCCTGCTGCTCGCGGTCCCCGCCGCCTGGGCCTACCTGCCCCAGGGCAACGCCGTCAGCGACCCCACCGCCCTGCTGCGCAACGCCCTGCCCATCGACCAGGGCGATCTTCAGAAGCTGCAGCACCGGCTGGAGGACACCAGCGACGACCTGCGGGCCAAGCGCTGGACCAGCCTGACCGGCTCTGTGCGCCGGGCCGAATCCCAGCTGGGCAGCAGCCGCGAGCGGATCCTGGCCAGCTTCGACCCCGCCGACCGGGCCACCGCCGAGGCCCTGCTCAGCGACGCCGGCACCCATCTGCAGGATCTGGCCGCCGCCGGCGAAGCCCAGGACCGGGACGGGTTCCTGGCGGCCCGCCGGGAAGCCCTCGCCGCCATCGGCCGCGCCGAAGCTCTGCTGGTGGGGGACTTCCCCTTCGCCATCCCGCCTGAGTTCGATGCACTGCCGCGGTTGCTCGGCCGCGCCAGCGTGCGGCTGACCACCACCAAAGGCGACCTGATCACCGTCGTTGACGGTTACAACGCGCCCCTCACCGCCGGCGCCTTCGTCGATCTGGTCCAGCGGGGCTTCTACGACGGCCTGCCCTTCAACCGCGCCGAAGACTTCTACGTGCTGCAGACCGGTGATCCCGCCGGCCCGCTGACGGGCTACGTGGATCCCGCCACCAAGCAGGAGCGCCAGGTGCCCCTGGAAATCAAGGTGCCCGGTGAGGAGGCCCCCTTCTACAACCAGACCTTCGAGGATCTGGGGATGTTCAAGGCCGAACCGGTGCTGCCCTTCGCCAGCAAGGGCACCCTGGGATGGGCCCACTCCGACGAGGCCCTGGGCGACGGCTCCTCCCAGTTCTTTCTGTTCCTGTTCGAGCCGGAACTCACCCCCGCCGGTCTCAACCTGATCGACGGCCGCTACGCCGCCTTCGGCTACGTGGTGGATGGTCTGGATGTGCTTGAGGAGCTCACCGCCGATGACGGCATCGTCAAGGCGACGGTGATCGAAGGAGCCGACAACCTGCGCCCCCATGCCTGAGGGGCCCACCCTGGCGGAGCTAGGGGAAACGGAGCTGATCCGGCGCCTCGGCGCCTTCGCGCCCCGGGGCCAGTTCGGCGATGATGCCGCCCTGCTCGCTCAGGACCTGCTCGACCCTGCCGGCAGGGGCGGTCTCCAGCTGGTGGTGAACACGGACGTGATCGTGGAGGACGTCCATTTCAGCGCCGCCACGATGGGCGCCACGGACGTGGGCTGGCGGGCCGCCGCCGCCAACCTCTCCGACCTGGCGGCCATGGGCTGCCGCGACGCCGTGGGGCTCACCGTGGGTCTGGTGGCCCCGGGGGACACCCCCTGGGCGTGGGTGGAGGAGGCCTACGCCGGCCTGACGCAGCTGCTGGCTGCCCATGGCGGTGTGCTGCTGGGGGGCGACTGCAGCGGCGGCCGCCAACGACTGCTGGCCATCACCGCGATCGGCAGGCTGGAGCGCGGCCACGGCGGACCGATCCGGCGCGGGGACGCACAACCGGGCGATCAGCTGGTGTGCACCGGCGCCCATGGCCTGAGCCGCCTGGGCCTGGCTGTGCTGCGGGACGAGGCGCTTCCGGCCCTGGCGCCGGCCGTACAGGCACGGGCCATCGGCGCCCACCGAAGGCCCGTGCCCCGCTTTGATGCGGTGGAGGCCCTGGGCGCCAGCCGGCCGGAGGAGATCCCCTGGCGCGTGGCTGGCTGTGACAGCAGCGACGGTCTGGCGGCGGCGGCGAGCTGCCTGGCGCTGGCCAGCGGCTGCACGGCCCTGATCGAGCGCAACGCACTACCCCTGGCCCCGGAGTTGGAGGCCCTGGCCGCCGCCGAGGACTGGTGCCTCTGGGGCGGTGAGGATTTCGAACTGGTGCTCGCTCTGGAGCCGACCTGGGCGGCAGCCCTGGTGGAGCAACTGCCCGGAACCCGTTGCATCGGCCACATGGAGAGCCCCCAACCGGAGGGTCCCCTGATCTGGTCGGACGGGGGAGGCGCGATCACCCCCCCATCAGCAGGCTTCCAGCATTTCAGCTGATCCCGGACCTGAAGCTCACTTCCAGTTGCGGGCGACCACTTCGGCCAGGTCGACGACGCGCTGGCTGTAGCCCCACTCGTTGTCGTACCAGGCAATCACCTTGACCATGTTCTCGCCCATCACCAGGGTGAGGTCGGCATCCACGATCGTGGATTCATCGGTGCCGGCGTGGTCGGTGGAAACCAGGGGAAGATCGCAGTACTTGATGATCCCCTTCATGCCGTTCTTGGAGGCTTCCTCAAGAACGGAATTGACCTCTTCCTTCGTGGTGCCGCGGCTGACTTCGAGGACGAGGTCGACCACCGAAACGTTGGGGGTGGGAACGCGCAGGGCGATGCCGTTGAGCTTGCCCTTCATCGGCGGGTAAACAAGGGCCACGGCCGTGGCGGCACCGGTGGAGGTGGGAACGATGTTGACCGCAGCGGCACGGGCACGGCGCAGATCGCGATGGCTGGCATCGAGGATGCGCTGGTCACCGGTGTAGCTGTGGGTGGTGGTCATCATTCCCTTGACGATCCCAAAGCTCTGGTCGAGAACCTTGACGAGCGGCGCCATGCAGTTGGTGGTGCAGCTGGCGTTGCTGATGATGTCGTAATCCTCGTGGCGGTACTGGTCGGCGTTCACGCCAATCACGAAGGTGCCGACACCTTCGCCCTTACCGGGAGCCGTGATCAGCACCTTGCTGGCGCCAGCCTCAATGTGCTTGCCGGCCCCCTTCTGATCAATGAAAACGCCGGTGGCTTCGATCACCAGATCGACGCCCCACTCCTTCCAGGGGAGGTTGAGGGGATTGCGATCGGAGAAGCATTTGATCGGCTTGCCATTCACGACGATGGTGTCGTCGGTATAGCTCACTTCCGCGTTGCGGATGTGGCCGAGCATCGTGTCGTATTGGAGCAGGTGAGCGTTGGTCTTCGGATCGGAGGTGTCGTTCAGACCGACCACTTCGATGCCGGTGTTCTCACCGCGGCTGAGCCAGCAGCGCATGAAGTTCCGACCGATTCGGCCAAATCCATTGATCGCAACGCGCAAGGTCATGGCAGAAAGCGGTGGAACCCGCTAGCAAGGGGGATTTTGGCTGCCGATCATACAGAAATGGGGTCCTGCTCTTTCCCGCAGCCACAGGCCCCGGATCGGACGGTCGGCAAAGCGCAGTATCCCGCAACGGGGGGAGGGCGGACCTGACGTTATTTTCGTCAAGGCCTGGAGTCCCCCTTGATCCCAAAGCTCGATCGCCGTCAGCCGCTCCATTTCATCGGAGCCGGTGGCATCGGCATGTCTGCCCTGGCGGGGATCCTGGCGGAACGGGGCTTCCTGGTCAGCGGTTCCGATCCCCGCCCCAACCCGGTGCTGGAGAGGCTGCGGACCGCTGGGGTGCGGGTGTTTCAGGAGCAGACCGCCGCCACGATCGCTGCGGTGATGGCGGCCGAAGGCGCCCCCATGGTGGTGATCAGCTCGGCGGTGCCCGCCGCCAACGAGGAGCTGGCCGAGGCCAGGCGGCGCGGGCTGTCGATCGTGCACCGCTCCGACGTGCTGGCGGCCCTGATCAATGACCAAGCCTCGATCGCCGTGGCCGGCAGCCACGGCAAAACCACCACCAGCACCCTGATCGCCACCCTCCTGGAGGCCGTCGGCGAAGACCCCACCGCCGTGATCGGCGGCATCGTGCCGGCCTTCGGCAGCAACGGCCGCCATGGCCAGGGGCGGTTGCTGGTGGCGGAAGCCGACGAATCGGACGGCTCCCTGGTGAAGTTCACACCCCGGCTCGGGTTGCTCACGAACGTCGAACTCGACCACACCGACCACTACCCGGACCTGGCCTCCCTGGTGGCCACCCTGCAGCGCTTCGCCAGCGGCTGCACGACCCTGCTGGCCAACCGGGACTGCCCGGTGCTGCGCGAGCACTTCCAGGCCGCCAGCTGGTGGTCCACCAGCAGCAGCGAGGCGGCGGACTTCGCCGCCATTCCCCTGGAAGAGCGGGGCGACGGCACCCTGGCCACCTGGTACGAGCAGGGGGTGGCCCTGGGCACCCTGGAGGTGCCCCTGCCCGGCCGCCACAACCTGAGCAACACCGTGGCGGCGATGGCGGCCTGCCGCCTCGAGGGCGTGCCCTTCGAGACCCTGCGACTGGCGGTGGCGGGCCTGCGCCCCCCCGGGCGCCGCTTCGACTGCCGTGGCCTGTGGCAGGACCGGGCGATCGTCGACGACTACGCCCATCACCCCAGCGAAGTGGCCGCCACCCTGGCGATGGCCCGGCTGATGGTGGAGAGCGGTCGCAGCCCGCTGCCGTTGGTGCCCCGCCGGCTGGTGGCGGTGTTCCAGCCCCATCGCTACACCCGCACCGCCCAGTTCCTGGACGACTTCGCCGCCGCCCTGACCCACGCCGATGCGGTGCTGCTGGCGCCGCTCTACGCCGCCGGAGAGGCCCCGATAGCGGGGATCTCCAGCCCGGCCCTGGCCGAAGCGGTGCGGGTCCTCGCCCCTGACCTGCCGGTGGCAGTCGCCGCCAGCATGGAGGCGCTGGCGGAGCTGGTGGCCAGCGGCACCGGCCCGGGCGACCTGGTGCTGGCCATGGGAGCCGGCGACGTCAACAGCCTCTGGGACCGCCTGGGGACCCTCGACGGGCACGAACGCCCCTCGGCACTGGTGGCCTGAGGGGATGGTCGCGGCCCCGTCCTGCCAGCCCCGCCCCTCGGTCTCCCTGCGGGAGTTCACCACCTGGAAGGTGGGCGGGCCCGCCGCCTGGTTCGCCGAACCTGCCGACCAGGAGGCCCTGATCGCCCACGCCGCCTGGGCGGCGGCCGCAGGCCTGCCCTTCCGCTGCATCGGCGCCGGCTCCAACCTGCTGATCGCCGATGCGGGCCTCGACGGCCTCACCCTCTGCAACCGCCGCCTGCAGGGCAGCCGCCTGGATCCGGGCGAGGGCTGGGTGGAGGCGGAGGCGGGGGAACCGATCCCCACCCTGGCCCGCAAGGCCGCCAGGAGCGGTCTGCGGGGGCTGGAGTGGGCGGTGGGCATCCCGGGCACGGTGGGTGGGGCCGTGGTGATGAACGCCGGCGCCCAGGGGGGCTGCACGGCCGAGTGGCTCGCCTCGGTGTGGGTGCTGGATCCCCGCCGGCCCGAGTCCCCCTTCCGTCTGGAGGCCGCCGATCTGGCCTTTGCCTACCGCCACAGCCGTCTGCAGGACGAACCGCTGCTGGTGCTCTCGGCCCGGTTCCGCCTGGAGCCAGGCCACGACCCGGCCACCCTCACGGCCCGCACCAGCGCCAACCTGCAGAGTCGCACCAGCACCCAGCCCTACCAGCAACCCAGCTGCGGCAGCGTCTTCCGCAACCCGGAGCCGCTCAAGGCGGGCCAGCTGATCGAATCCCTCGGCCTCAAGGGGCTGAGCGTCGGCGATGCCCAGGTGTCACCCATCCACGCCAATTTCATCGTCAACACCGGTTCCGCCACCGCCGCCGACATCGACGCCCTGATCCGGTTGGTGCAGCAACGGGTGCTGGAGGACCGCGGTGTGCAACTGCACCCGGAGGTCAAACGGTTGGGGTTCTAGCCTGCTCCCCTACGTTGACCACCTGGCATGGCCGGCTTCGGACTTCCCAACTTCGGACAGCTGACCGAGGCCTTCCGCAAGGCCCAGCAGATTCAGCAGGACGCCCAGAAGCTCCAGGAGGAGCTCGATGCGATGGAGCTGCAGGGCAGCGATCCCGAGGGCCGGGCCAGCGTCTGGCTGACCGGCAACCAGCAGCCGCTGCGGGTCGCGCTGAGCCCCGAGCTGCTCGCTGAACCGGCCGAGACCGTGGAAGCGGCGGTGCTGGCGGCCCTCTGCAACGCCTACGAGCTCTCCACCACCACCATGCGCGAGCGGATGGAAACCCTGACCGGTGGCCTGGATCTCAATCTTCCCGGTCTGGGGAACTGAGCTCCCCTTCCAGCGCCTGACGCCGCGTGCTGCGGGAGGAGCGGCGCAGCTGGGGATCGAGCAGGGGCTCGAGTCGATCACCCCGCCGTCGCATCCCCCCTTCCTCCTGGCGCCCCTGACCGCCACGGCAGCGGGCCCCTGCCAGGGCCTCCACCTCCTCCAGGCAGCGTCCATAGATCCCATGACGGTCCCAGGTGCCTCCCATGGCACAACCGGGATCCCCCTGGTGGCGGCAGTTGGCGAAGCGGCAGGGGGAGGCCCTGAGCCGGGCCAGCAGCTCGGGGAAGGCGGCGGCGAGGGTCTGGGGATCGCCCGGCAGGGCGGGGGTGTTGAAGCCCGGTGAATCGGCCACCAGGGCCCCCGGAGCCAGGGGAAACAGTTCGACATGCCGCGTGGTGTGACGTCCCCGCCGCAGCCGTCCGGACACGGCGGCGACGCGGAGGTCCAGGGCGGGGGCCAGGGCATTGAGCAGGCTGCTCTTGCCCACGCCGGAGGGGCCGCAAAGCACGGCGATGCCCGGCTGCTCCAGATCACTCCGCAACGCCGCCAGGCCCGCCCCGGTGCAGGTGGACACGGCCAACGTGGCGTAGCCCCAGCCCTCCAGCCGCCGGCACCAGGCCTCCACCGCGGCGGCCGGCAGCAGGTCGGCCTTGCTCAGCACCACCTGCACCGGCTGGCCGGTGGCCTCCGCAGTGATCAGGAAGCGGGTGAGCTGCAGGGGATCAAGGCCCGGCTCGGCCAGGGCCACCACCACCACCACCCGGCTGACGTTGGCGACCGCCGGCCGTTGCAGCAGGTTGTGGCGGGGTTCGAGGCCCACCACCGCCCCCCGTCGCGCCCGCCAGTCAACGGACGCCACCGTGACCCGATCGCCGACACACACCTGCAGGCCGCTCTTGTCGAGGCGGGTGCGGCGGGTGCACAGCAGGCGGCCATCTGGGCCGAGCGCGGAGGGCCCATCGAGATCCACCAGGCAGTAGTTGGCCTGCAGGGCCACCACCCGACCCGGCAGCGGCTCAGCCCCCATCCCGTTGCACCCGTAGCCGCACCCCGTCCTCTGGGGCGAACGGCGAAGGGACGACCAGCTCCACGGCGTGACCCTCGGAGCGCAGGCCCTCAGCCACCATCTGCTCCGGTTCGCCCCCATCCAGGTCGATCTGGAGCCAGCCGCCCGTTGGCAGCGTTTCGAGCGCCAGGCGGGCCCGGATGAAGTTCACCGGGCAGGCGGTGCCCCGCAGATCGAGGGCCACCGGGTCGTTCAACCGAACAGGCCGCCGAACAGGCCGCTCTTGTGGTGGTGGCGCTGTCCCTTGCTGGTGTGGTGTCCGGCCAGCTGCTCGAGCAGTTGCCGCTCCTCACCGTTGAGCTTGGTGGGCAACTGCACCTTGATGGTGAACTGGTGGTTGCCGCGGGCCACCGGATTGCCCAGGCGGGGAATCCCCTTGCCCTGCAAGGTGATCACCGCCCCGGGCTGGGTGCCGGGGGGGATCTCCAGGGGCTCCTGACCATCGACGGTCTCCACTTCGATCGTGTCGCCCAGGATCGCCTGGAGGTAATTGAGCGACACCTCCGACAGCACCGTGACCCCATCCCGCCGCAGATGCGGGTGGGCCTGGACCGTGAGGAACACGTAGAGATCACCCGCGGGTCCACCCCGCTGGCCGGCGTTGCCCTCCTGGCCGACCCGCAACCGGGTGCCCGAGTCGACACCGGCGGGAATGTTGATGCGCAGCTTCTTGCGCACCTGCTGCAGGCCCTGGCCGCCGCAGGCGGAGCAGGGATCGGCGATCACCTGGCCGCTGCCTTCGCAGGTGGGGCAGGGTGCCACCTGGGTGAAGTTGCCGAAGGGGGTGCGGGTGGCCCGTCGCACCTGGCCGGCGCCGCCGCAGGTGCCACAGTTGGTGGGGCCGCTGCCCGCCTTGGCTCCCGAGCCGCTGCAGGTGGAGCAGGTTTCGAGGTGGCGGATCTGGACGTCCTTCTCACTGCCGAAAACGGCCTCACTGAAGCTGATGGTGAGATCGAGCCGCAGGTCGTCGCCCTGGCGCGGTCCGCGGCGGCGTGCGCCACCGGCGGCACCGCCGCCGGCCCCACCGAAACCGCTGAAGAAGGTTTCGAACAGGTCGGCGAAGCCACCCATGTCGCCCATGTCGGGCATGCCACCGCCCCCACCCAGGCCGGCCTCGCCGAACTGGTCGTAACGGGCCCGGGCCTGGGGATCACTGAGCACCTCGTAGGCCCGGCCGATCTCCTTGAAGCGGTCCTCTGCGGCCGGATCCTTGTTGACATCCGGGTGGTACTGGCGGGCCAGGCGCCGGTAGGCCTTCTTGAGGCTGTCGGCATCCACGTCCCGGCCGACACCGAGCAGCTCGTAGTAATCGGCCATCAGTCGGATTGCCCTTCACTGGGGGAAGCCGAGGCTTCGGCAGGGCTCGACCCGCCGTCCGGACCGGGGCCCATGGACACCTTCACCAGGGCGTGCCTGAGCACGCGGCCGTCAAGGTGGTAGCCCCGCTGCAGCTCCTCGATCACCACATCCTCCGGATGGTCCTGACTGGGTTCGCGCAGCACGGCTTCGTGAAGGCTGGGGTCGAAGGGTTCCCCTTCCACCCGCATCGGCGAAACCCCCAGCTGCTTGAACACGTCAACCAACTGCTTATAGAGGTTCTGGTAACTGCGATGCAGGGTCTGGGCCTCTTCGCTCTGGGGGTTGAGCTGCTGGCGGGCCCGGTCGAAGTTGTCGACCACCGGCAGGATCTCGGTGAGGGTGGTGCAGGTGATGTGCAGGCGCTGGTCCTCCTTGTCGCGGCTCTGGCGCTTGCGGAAGTTGTCGAAGTCGGCGGCGATGCGCATGTACTGGCCCCGCAGCGACTCGTTTTCGCTGCGCAGGCTGGCCAGTTCGGCCTCGAGCTGGCCGAGGCGATCGACGGGTTCCCCTTCGGATGGGGGCCGCTGGGAGCCTGGATCAGCCGCGGTGGCGTCGGCGTCGCCATCGGCGGTCGCCTGCAGGGTCTCGAGGAGGCCATCCACCCGGGCCGCGTCGACCGCGCCCTCCCGGGGATCGATCCGTTCCTCATGGGGGGGAGTGATGTCTCCGGTCATGCGTTCTGGCAGGGATGTCAGATCCAGTTATGTTGAATGCCGAGGAGCCCTCTCCACAAGCGGTGGAAGCCCGCACCTCGGATCCAGGCTTCGCACCCGATCCTTTCCTCGATGCCATCAGAAGGTCTCACCCAGCGTCCGCAGGTCACCGGAGCGGAGCACACGTCCCTGTTCCGCGGTCTCGATCTGGGCCAGGCCGCCACGCCGCAGGGGCAGATCGCACCGGAAACCGAGGACCTCGAAGCCAGCAGCTCCGGCGAGGGGATCTCCCCGGTGATGAGTTTGGTGGACCGGATTCTGATCGAATCGCTCACCACCGGTGCCAGTGACATCCACGTTGAGCCCCAGGAGGATGGCCTGCTGGTCCGGTTCCGCCAGGACGGCGTCCTGCGCAGCATCGACAAGCTGCCCCGCACCCTGATCCCGGCGGTGACCTCCCGCTTCAAGATCATGGCCGACCTGGACATCGCCGAGCGGCGGATGCCCCAGGACGGTCGGATCCGCCGCAACTTCCGCGGCCGCACCATGGACTTCCGGGTCAGCACCCTGCCAGGCCGCTACGGCGAGAAGGTGGTGCTGCGGCTGCTCGACAGCGGCGCCACCCAGCTGGGCCTGGACAGCCTGATCACCGATGAGGACGCCAGGGCCACCCTGCGGGACATCGGCTCCAAGCCCTTCGGCATGATCCTGGTCACCGGACCCACCGGCTCCGGCAAGTCGACCACCCTCTACGCCCTGCTCTCAGAGCGCAACGAACCCTCGATCAACATCTCCACGGTCGAGGATCCGATCGAGTACACCCTCCAGGGGATCACCCAGACCCAGGTGAACCGGGAAAAGGGCTACGACTTCAGTTCGGCCCTGCGCGCCTTCATGCGGCAGGACCCGGACGTGCTGCTGGTGGGAGAGACCCGCGACCTGGAAACCGCCCGCACCGCCATCGAAGCGGCCCTGACGGGCCACCTGGTGCTCACCACCCTGCACTGCAACGACGCCGCCAGCGCCTTCGCCCGGCTCGATGAGATGGGCATGGAGCCCTTCCTGGTGAGCGCATCGCTGCTGGGGGTGGTGTCCCAGCGATTGCTGCGGCGACTCTGCAGCGAGTGCCGGGTCCCGTACCACCCCAACCATGTCGAGCTGGCTCGTTTCGGCCTGGTGGCTTCTGATGAAAGCGAGATTTCGTTTTATCACGCCAACACGGTGTCTCCCGGCTCGGAGGGATGCTGCAGCGCCTGCCAGGGCCGGGGCTACAAGGGTCGGGTGGGCGTCTACGAGATCCTGCGCATGAATGAGACGCTCTCCGCCGCCGTGGCCAAGCGGGCGACGACCGAGGAGCTGCGGCGTCTGGCCCTGGAAAGCGGCATGAAAACCCTCCTGGGCTACGGCCTCGACCTGGTGCGGCAGGGGCTGACCACCCTCGAGGAAGTGGAGCGGATGCTGCTCACCGACACCGGCCTGGAATCAGAACGGAGGGCCCGGGCCCTGAGCACCCTCACCTGCCGCAGCTGTGGGGCCGGACTGGAGGACGAATGGTTGGAATGTCCCTACTGTCTGACCGTTAGGAACTGAGCGGAATGGACCTTCTGATCGAAGACCTGATGCAGGAGCTGGTGAAGGCCGGAGGCAGCGACCTGCACCTCTCCGCGGGCAATCCCCCCTACGGCCGTTTCAGTGGTCAGCTGAGGCCCATCATTCAGAACACGAAGCTCAGCGAGGAAAGCTGCAACCGCCTGATCTTCTCCCTGCTGAACAACGCGCAGCGCAAGAATCTCGAGCAGAACTGGGAGCTGGACTGCTCCTACGGCCTCAAGGGTGTCGCCCGTTTCCGCATCAATGTCTACCGCCAGCGGGGCACCTATGCGGCCTGCCTGCGGGCGCTTGGCAACTCGATCCCCAGCCTGGAGAAACTCGGGCTGCCGCCGATCGTCGAGGAGATCAGCAACAAACCCAAGGGTCTCGTCCTGGTCACCGGTCCCACCGGCTCCGGCAAGACCACCACCCTGGCTTCCTTGATCGAGCACATCAATGCCACCCGTTCGGAGCACATCCTCACCATTGAGGATCCGATCGAGTTCACCTACAGGAACAACAAGTCGATCATTCACCAGAGGGAACTCAATGAGGACACCCGCAGCTTCTCCAATGCCCTGCGAGCAGCCCTGCGGGAAGATCCCGATGTGATCCTGGTGGGGGAACTCCGCGACCTGGAAACAATCCAACTGGCCATCACCGCCGCCGAAACCGGCCACCTCGTCTTCGGGACGCTGCACACCAGCTCCGCCTCCCAGACCGTGGATCGGATGGTGGATGTGTTTCCCGCCGGCCAGCAGACCCAGATCCGGGTGCAGCTGAGCGCCAGTCTGCTGGCGGTCTTCTCCCAGACCCTCTGCAGGAGCGCCGAGCCCACCTCCAACGGCGCCTTCGGCCGGGTGATGGCCCAGGAAATCATGATCAACACCCCGGCCATCGCCAACCTGATCCGGGAAGGCAAGAGCTCCCAGCTCTATTCCCAGATCCAGACCGGCGCCAGCCAGGGCATGCAGACCCTTGAGCGCGCCCTCGCGAACCTGGTGGAGGACGGCCGGGTCAGCCGCGATGAGGCCCTGCTGAAAACCACCAAACCCGAGGAACTCGTGCGGCTTCTCGACCGATGATGGTTCCCTGATCCCCTTCCACCGGACGCCGATACCCGTTTCACCCGAGCGCCGCCATGACCGCCTTCGTCGTCACGTACACCACCAAGTCCGGCCAACGCCGGGAGATCACGCTGACGGCGGACAACCCTTCAGTGGCCCGGCGGGAGCTTCGCCGCCGCGGCATCCTGCCGAACACCCTGGTTCGCAAAGAGGCGCCGAAGATTCCCCAGGGGGGCGCCAAGAAAGCGACCTCCTCCTTCAGCGGCCTGGCGGACCTGCTGGAGGGCCCGGTGACGATCCGGGACAAGGCCCTGTTCGCCAACAAGCTCTCCGCCCTGGTGGACGCGGGCGTGCCCATCCTGCGCAGCCTCGACCTGATGCGGATGCAGCAGCGCTCGAAAAAGATGCGCCTGGCCCTGGCCGGCATGACCCAGGACGTGAACCAGGGCGACAGCCTGGGCAATTCCATGCGCCGCTGGCCGAAGGTGTTCGACAACCTCAGCATCGCCCTGGTGGAGGCGGGCGAAGCCGGCGGCGTCCTCGACGACACCCTCAAGCGCCTGGCCAAGCTGCTGGAGGACAACGCCAAGCTCCAGAACCAGATCAAGGGGGCCATGAGCTATCCGGTCACGGTGCTGGTGATCGCGATCGCGGTGTTCCTGGGCATGACCATCTTCCTGATCCCGACCTTCTCCAGCGTCTTCGATCAGCTGGGAGCAGAGTTGCCCCTGTTCACCCAGTTGATGCTCAACCTCAGTGAGTTTCTGCGCTCCTGGAAGGCCCTGATCCTGCTCGGGGGTCTGGTGGGTTTTGCCTTCTGGGTGGTGGCTACCTACAAAACGCCGATCGGGCGGCGTCAGATCGATGGCCTGCTGCTGAAGCTGCCCCTGTTCGGGGAGCTGCTCGTAAAAACGGCAAGTGCCCAGTTCTGCCGCACCCTGAGCTCCCTCTCCAAGGCTGGGGTTCCGATTCTTCTTTCCCTGGAGATCGTGAGGGAAACGGCCACCAATGCTGTGATTTCCGATGCCATCATTTCCTGCAAAAATGAGGTGAGTGAAGGCATGCCGCTCAGCGCCGCCCTGCGGATGAAGAATGTGTTCCCGGAGATGGCCGTCAACATGCTCGCCATCGGTGAAGAAACCGGCGAGATGGACGCCATGCTCTCCAAGGTGGCCGACTTCTACGAAGACGAGGTGACCACCATGGTGAAAGCCATGACCTCCATGCTTGAGCCCGCCATGATCGTGCTGGTGGGCATCATCGTCGGATCAGTGTTGCTGGCGATGTACCTGCCGATGTTCTCGATCTACGAGCACGTGCGCTGAGCCGCCAGCGCCTGCCCCGCCAGCCAGCCCGAACTCCAGCAGTGCTGGAAGTTGAAACCACCCGTCACCCCATCCACATCCAGCAGCTCCCCCACCAGGAACAGCCCCGGCTGAACCCGGCTCTCCATCGTGGCCAGGTTGACTTCCGCCAGGGGGATGCCACCGGCGGTCACGAACTCCTCGCCGAAGGGTCCCCGGCCTGAGATCTGGTAGCGGCTGTCCCGCAGGGCGGTGACCAGGGCCTGCTCGCTGCGGCGGGGCAGATCGGCCCAGCGCAGGCTGGCGTCGACGCCTCCCAGGGCCAGCAAGTGCAGCCAGAGGCGGCGGCTGAGATCGGGCCAGGGGCGCCAGTTGCCAAGCTGACGGCGGGCCTGTTCGCGGCGGGCATCGGCGAACCACCCCTCCAGCTCTGCTGGCTTGCGGCCCCCGGTCCAGTCGACCCGGAGCTCGGCCCGGTAGCGGCGTTCCCGCAGGGCGCGGGCGGCGAAGGCCGTGAGCCGCAGGGTGGCCGGACCGCTGAGGCCCCAGTGGGTGATCAGCACCGGCCCCCGTTGCCGCTGGGGCTTGGTGGCGGTGGTGGCGGCGATTCCCGGCAGGGGCGTGAGCAGCAGCTCCAGCTGCACCGGGTCCATGGCCACCCCGGCCAGCTCCACCAGGGGGTGGTCGGCCAGGGTGAGGGTGAACAGGGAGGGCACCGGCGTCACCAGGCCATGGCCCAGGGAGGCGGCGATGCGGTGGCCGCTGGGGTGGCTGCCCGTGGCCAGCACCAGGTGCTCGGCCACCAGCTCGGCCCCCGAGCGCAACCGCAGCCGGAAGCCACCGTCGGGGAGGGCCTGGGCCGTCTGGCCCGCCTGGGCCGTGTGCAGCCCCACCCCGGCGGCGATCGCCGCCCGGCGCAGGGTGTCGACCACCGAGCTGGAGCGGTTGGAGCGGGGAAACAGGCGGCCGTCGGGCTCCTCCACCAGCTGGAGGCCGTGGGCCTGGAACCAGGCCACCGTGTCGCCGGTGGCGAAGCGCGAGAAGGGCCCCCGCAGGGCCTTGCCGCCACGGGGATAGTGATCCACCAGCACCCGCGGATCCCAGCAGGCGTGGGTGACGTTGCAGCGACCACCGCCGCTGATCAACACCTTATGCAGCGGTTCGGGGGTGGACTCCAGCAGCAGCACGCCCCCGGGGAAGCGGCCTCCGGCCGCTTCGGCCGCCGCAATGGCGGCCATGAAGCCCGCCGGACCACCTCCCACCACCACCACGGAGGCACGGCTGGGCAGCATGGGGCGATGGAGCACAACTACCGCTTCAGTGTGGCGCCCATGCTGGACTGCACCGATCGGCACTTCCGGGTGCTGATGCGGCAGGTCAGCCGGCATTGCCTGCTGTACTCCGAGATGGTGGTGGCCCGGGCGCTGCACCACATCGCCCGGGACGGCTCCGCCTCCCGGATGGGGGAACGGCAGCAGCGGCTGGAACGGCTGCTGGGGTTCGATCCGATCGAGCACCCGCTGGTCCTGCAGCTGGGGGGCGACGACCCCGAGCTGCTGGCGGAGGCCGCCCGGATGGGGGCCGCCTGGGGCTACGACGAGATCAACCTCAACCTGGGCTGCCCCAGCGAAAAGGTGCAGCAGGGCCGCTTCGGGGCCTGCCTGATGGCGGAGCCGGAGCGGGTGGCCCGCTGCGTGGCGGCGATGGCGGCGGCCACGCCCCTGCCGGTGACGGTGAAGCACCGCATCGGCATCGACGAGCGGGATTCCTACGCCGAACTGCTGGCCTTCGTGGACACCCTGGCCGCGGCCGGCGCCGCCCGCTTCGCCGTCCATGCCCGCAAGGCCTGGCTGAACGGCCTCGATCCGAAGCAGAACCGCACCGTGCCACCCCTGCGCTGGGATCTGGTGCACCGCCTCAAACGGGAGCGCCCGGCGCTGCGGATCGAACTGAACGGCGGCCTCGAGGAGCTGGCACCCTGCCAGGAGCAGCTGGCCTGGGTGGATGGGGTGATGGTGGGCAGAGCCGCCTACGCCCATCCCCTGCGCTGGGCGGGGGTGGACCGGCAGATCTTCGGGGATGGGGGCGCCGAGGAGGCCCGGGCCTCGACGGTGCTCCGGGGTGTGCTGCCCCACGCCGAGCGCTGGTGCACGGCGGGCGGACGGCTGTGGCCGATCGCCCGACACCTGGTGCAGGTGGTGGAAGGGGTCAGCGGGGCGCGCGGCTGGCGCGGCTGGC
>NZ_JAYGHY010000016.1:0-52710 GCF_034931305.1 Cyanobium gracile UHCC 0281
ATGGACGCCTGGGTGCACCGCGCCTGCGGCTGGAGACGGGCCAGGCGTCCCAGCGGCTCCTGGGGCCCTGGCAGGCGGCGTTGGTGTGGCGGGACCGGCTGCTGCGGCTGGAGCGCTTCGAGGCCGACCGCCTCAAGGCCACCGCCCAGCTGCCCCTGTCCTTCCAGGCGGGCAAGGGTCTGGTGGCCGGTCCGCTGCTGGCCCGCGTCGATGTCCAGGACTACCCCCTGGCCCGCCTCAACCCGCTGCTCGGCACCACCCTGCAAGGGCAGCTGGATGTCGCGGGCCGCATCGCCGGGCCCCTGGCGGAACTGCGTCCCGACCTGCAGCTGCGTCTGCAGCAGCCCGGGGCGGGTCCCCTGCTGCTGCGGGAAACCTGGAGCGGCAGCCTCAAGGACCGATCCCTGGATCTGACGGCGGTGGCGCCGACGTCGCAGGGACGGATCACGGCCCTGCTCGACCGTCGCTGGCAACCGGTGCGGGCCGCCATCGATCGGGCCGGCGGCCTGCTGACCCTCGACGGCCGGCCGGCGGGCTACCGCTGGGTGGCGCGCTCCTTCCCGCTGCGGGGCCTGTCGGTGGCCACCGGACCCAACCGCCGCCTGCGCCCCCTGCAGGGGGACCTCAGCGGCCGTGGCCGTCTGGGGCTGCAGCCACTCAGTTTCGACGGTCGCGTGGAGCTGCTCTCGCCCCAGTTCCTGGGGGTGGGGGGACGTCGCATCCAGGCCGATGTGGCCTACGACGACCGCCAGTACCGGGTGAAGGGCCAGATCGAGCCCCTGGGTGAGGGCCGCATCGCCGCCACGGTCTCCGGGCGCTGGAACGGTCCGTTCCGGGCCCGCTTCGAGGCCAGCCAGCTCTCCACCCTGCTGTTCCGCCAGCTCAACGACGCCTGGCCGATCTGGCGTGGGGCGCCGGCACCGCAGCGCGGCCGGGCCAGCGACCTGGGCAGCCTGGTGATCGACACCATGGCCGGCACGGTCACGGACCAGCTGCTGGCCCTGGCCCAGGCGGAGGAGCGGGTCGCGGCCCGGGTGCAGGCGGCCAGCCGGGCCAGCCGGGCGGACCGGCTCGAGCGCCTGCAGGCCCGGATCGATGCCGATCTGCTGCTCAGCGGCCCTGACTTCGCCCGCACCCGGGCCGACCTCAAAGCCACCGGTCACCTCTGGTACAACCAGGGCGACAGGGCCCAGGCCCTGGCCGGCAAGCCGTTCGAGGTGCGGCTGGAGGGGCCCCTCACTGGTGGCAGCGGCAGCTTCAGCCTCGCCGACCTGCCCCTCTCCCTGCTGGCCCTGCTCACGCCCTTGCCGGAGAACCTGCGCGGCAGCCTGGCCGCCCGGGGCCGGTACCGGCTGGGCGGTGCCCGCCCCCAGCTCAGCCTCGATCTGGCCTTGGTCGATGGCCGCCTCGGCGACGAGGCCCTGGCGCTGGAACGGGGACGGGTGGAACTGAAGGCCGAAGGAATCGGTCTGGATCTGGCCCTGCGGGCCGAGGGGGCCTCCCGCAGCGTCGACCTGGCGGGCACCATCCCGCTGGTGGCGTCCCAGCAGGGACTCGAACTGCGCCTCGCCACCCGGGGCGATGGTCTGCGCTTCCTCACCCGGCTGGGGGGGCAGGCCTTCGCGTGGCAGGAGGGCGGCGCCGATCTGCAGCTGCTGGTGCGCGGCAGCCTCGACGATCCGATCGCCAACGGCTTCCTGCGCTTGCGGGAGCTCAGCTTCCGTTTCATCGGCCAGGAGGTGCGCGAGGTGGAAGCCACGATCCTGTTCGACTTCGAACAGCTGGTGGTGCAGGAGTTCCGCGCCCGGGTGGGGCCGAAGGGGGTGGTCGGTGGCGAGGGTCGCCTGGGGCTGTTCCGACCCCTGGCTCAGGACAAGACCCTGGTGATGAAGCTGGACCAGGTGCCCTTCAAGGTGCCGCGCCTGGCGGCGGTGGGGGATGGGCAGCTGCACCTGAGCGGCAGCCTGGTGGCCCCCGTGCTGGGCGGCGACGTGGCGATCAGCCGCGGCACGATCAACGTCCAGCCCGGACAGCTGGCGGCCAGCGCGCCGGTGTCCGACCAACCGGTGCAGCCGCGCACCATGCCCGAGCTGTTGGAGTCGAAGTGGAACTTCGACCAGCCCCTGGTGCTGCTCGGTCCCGATGTCGAGTCGACCACCGCCGAAGCCCTGCGCGCCTCGGTGCCCCGCTTCCCCTACCTGGCCTTCGAGGACATGACCCTGCGGCTGGGTCCGGATCTGCGGGTGGTGATCCCCAACATCGCCAACTTCACCACGGCCGGCCGGCTGCGGATCAATGGCCGCCTGGATCCCTCCCTGCGGGCTTCCGGGGTGGTGCGGCTGCTGGGGGGACGGCTGAACCTGTTCACCACCAGCTTCAGCCTCGATCCCGATGCCCCCAACGTGGCGATCTTCACCCCCTCCCTCGGGCTGGTGCCCTACCTCGACATCGCCCTGCGCACCCGCATTTCCGACAGCCTGAATGTGCTGGCGCCGGCCGGGGTGGGGGAGACGGGCCCCTCGGTGCAGAACGCCCCCAACCAGGCCGGTCTCTCGGCCCTCAACCAGCTCAACCTGATCCTGGTTGTTGTCTCGGTGAGCGGGCCGGCCGACCGCATCGCCGAGAACCTCAAGCTGCGCAGCAGCCCGCCCCTCCCGCAGGAGCGGCTCGTGGCCCTGATCGGCGGCAACTCCCTGGCGGGTCTGAGCGGCGGCGGGGCCGGAGCGGCCCTGGCCACGGTGGTCGGCCAGACCCTGCTGTCGCCGCTGCTGTCTTCGCTCAGCGATGCCTTGGGCCAGCGGGTGAGCCTGGCCCTCTACCCCACCTACGTGAACCAGTCGATCGACACCCAGCAGGAACGCACCAGCCGGCGGGTGCCGCCCCAGCTGGTGCTGGGGGCGGAAGTCGGCGTGGATATCACCAACCGCTTCAGCATGTCGGTGCTGGCGGCTCCGAACCGCTCCGATGTGCCCCCCCAGGTGACGCTCACCTACAAGGCCTCCGACACCTTCAATCTGCAGACCTCGGTCGACACGGAAGGGGCCTGGCAGTCGCTGCTGCAGGTGTTCCTGCGCTTCTGAGGCCGGCGGCCCCCCGCTGTTTATGGTGCGCCAATGGCGTCGTCCCCCGCACGACCTCCTGGTGAGGCCCAGCTGATCGGCATCGATCTGGGGGGCACGGCGATCAAGCTGGCCCGCTGCGACCCGCAGGGCACCCTGCTTGCCGAGGCCGAGGTGCCCACCCCCCAGCCGGCGATGCCGGGGGCGGTGTGCGTGGCCCTGGCTGAGGCCGTCGAGGCCATCGACCCCGATCACCTCGCATCCCGAGTGGGCATCGGTCTGCCGGGGCCCTGCGACGCGGCCGGCCGGGTGGCGCGGATCTCGATCAACCTGCCGCTCTGGCGGGACGTGCCCCTGGCCGCCTGGCTGGAAGCCGAGCTGGGGCGGCGGGTGATCCTGGGAAACGATGCCAACGGCGCCCTGCTCGGCGAGGCCTGGAAGGGGGCGGCCCGGGGCGTCGACAACGTGCTGCTGCTCACCCTCGGCACCGGCGTGGGCGGGGCAGTGCTGCTCGGCGGCCAGCTGTTCACCGGCCACGGCGGCGCGGCGGCCGAACCCGGCCTGATCGGCGTCGATCCCGATGGCCCCGAATGCCGCAGCGGCAACCGGGGCTCCCTGGAGCAGTTCTGCAGCATCGGCGGCCTCGCCCGCCTCAGCCCGCTCGATCCAATGGAGCTCTGCCGCCGCGCCGATGCCGGCGATAGCGAAGCCCTGGCGGCGTGGCAGGCCTATGGACGCTGGCTCGGGGTGGGGCTGAGTTCGTTGCTGTATGTGCTCACCCCCGAGCTGGTGCTGATCGGCGGCGGACTCAGTGGGGCGAGTCACCACTTCCTGCCGGCGGTCTGGCGGGAGGTGGAGCAGCGGGTGCTGGCCGTGAGCCGGGAGGGTCTGGAGATCCGCCGCTGCGCCCTGGGCAACGGCGCCGGTCGGCTGGGGGCGGTGCGGCTGGCGCTGGATCGCTTGGGAGACTAGAAGCCATGAGCCAGACCATCACCCCGCCCACCAGCGTCGTTCCGGAGCCCGACCCCCAGCTGCTGCAGCGGGCCGCGGCGGTGCGACGGGCCGCCATGGCCCTGGGCCAGTGCAGCGACGCCGAACGCCGCGCCGCTGTTGAGGCGATGGCCGACGCCCTGGACGCCGCCAGCGCCGAGATCCTGGAGGCCAATCGGGCCGACCTGGCCGCCGCGGCCGCCGAGGGGCTGGCGCCGGCCCTGGTGGCCCGCCTCAAGCTGGATGGCGCCAAGCTGGCGGGCGCCATCACCGGCGTGCGCCAGGTGGCGGCCCTGGCCGATCCGGTGGGCCGGCGCCAGCTGCACACCGAACTCGATCAGGGACTGGTGCTGGAGCGGCTGAGTGTGCCCCTGGGGGTGCTGGGGGTGATCTTCGAGGCGCGGCCCGATGCGGTGATGCAGATCGCCTCGCTGGCGATCCGCTCCGGCAACGGCGCCCTGCTCAAGGGGGGACGGGAGGCCAGCTGCAGCTGCGCAGCGATCGTGGCGGCCCTGCAGCGGGGTCTGGAGGGCAGCGCCGTGCCCCCCGGGGCCCTGGAGCTGCTCACCAGCCGCCAGGAGAGCCTGGGGCTGCTGCGGCTGGATGGCCTGGTGGACCTGATCATCCCCCGGGGGTCGAACGCCCTGGTGCGCTTCATCCAGGACAACACCCGCATTCCCGTGCTGGGCCATGCCGACGGCATCTGCCATCTGGTTGTGGATCGGGCCGCCGACCTGGCCCTGGCGCTGCGCATCGCCCTCGACAGCAAGACCCAGTACCCGGCGGCCTGCAACGCCATCGAGACCCTCCTGGTGCACCAGGCCATCGCGCCGGCCTTCCTGGCGGCGGCCCTGCCCGCTTTTGCGGCGGCAGGTGTGGAGCTGCGGGGCGATGCCGCCGCCTGCGCCCTGGGGGTGGAGCAGGTGGCCGGGCCCGGCGCCTGGGACACGGAGTATTCGGATCTGATCCTCAATGTGAAGGTGGTGGAGGATCTGGAGGCGGCCCTGGAGCACATCCGCCGCCATGGATCGCGCCACACCGACGCGATCGCCACCACCGATCCGGCGTCCGCCGACCGCTTCCTGCGGGCGGTGGACAGCGCCGGGGTGTTCCTCAACTGCTCCACCCGCTTCGCCGACGGCAACCGTTACGGCTTCGGCGCCGAGGTGGGCATCAGCACCCAGACCCTGCCGCCGCGGGGGCCGGTGGGGCTTGAGGGGCTGGTCACCTACCGCTACCGCCTGCGCGGCGAGGGCCACATCGCCGCCGACTACGCCGACGGAACGCGGAGCTTCAGCCACCGCCCCCTGCCCCTGTGAACGAGGCGATCCATGTCCGCGGCCTGCGGGTGTGGGCCCATGTGGGGGTGTACGAGCAGGAACGTCTGCATGGGCAGTGGTTCGAGATCGCCTTCTCCCTGGGGGCGGATCTGGCCGCCACGGCCCGCAGCGACGACCTCAGCCAGGGCTACGACTACGGCCGCGGCATCGCCGTGCTGCAGGCGCAGGCCCGCACCATCCGCTGCCAGACCCTGGAGCACTACAGCGAGCGGATCCTCGATCGACTGGAGGAGTGCTACGGGCCGATCCCTCTGGCGGTGGAGCTGAGCAAGTGCCGCGTGCCGGTGCCAGGCTTCAACGGCAGCGTGGCGGTGAGCCGGCGGCGGCGGTGGGGGTGAGGGGGGATTGGCTTTTTCATCAGCAATTCCCCTACGTTGGCTTCTCTCTCCTGGAATAGAGCACCGTGAGCCGTTCAGCAAGCGGTTGGCGTAGCCCTGCGGAAGCATGGCTGGTTGCTGGTGTTCTGGCGTTTTGCGCACCGGCTGGCGCGGCGGAAATGGCACGCCGTGATCACTCACATCAGTCCCCCAATGAGTTCCAGGTGTCTGGGAAAAATGTTGCTCAGATGGGTATTGACTCACAAGAACTCTCCCAGGTCGAGGCCTGGGTCATGAAGGCGGAAGAACTGAAGGCTAGAAGAGACTATGGGCAAGCAATTCCATTAATGAAGAAAATTCTTGCTTGGCGAGAGAAAACGTTGGGCGCGGAGCACCCCGGCACAGTTTTAACCCTCAACGACTTGGGTATTCTTTATATAAATCAAGAAGACTATCAAGAGGCTGAGCTTTTTTTGAAGCGCGCGCTAGCGATTCGTGAGAAGACGCTTCATCCTGAGCATCTTCATACAGCTCTCAGCCTGTATAACCTAGGGTTCGTTTACAATAAGCAGAGCCTCTACGTACAAGCTGAGCCGCTTTACAGGCGAGCACTGGCGATTCGGGAGAAGGCGCTAGGGCATGAGCATCCCGATGCGGTTCTAACTCTAAATGACCTGGGTATTCTTTATGCAAATCAGGGAGACTATGGAAAGGCGGAGCCTCTTTTAAAACGCGCGCTAGCGATTCGAGAGAAGACGCTTCATCCTGAACATCTTCATACGGCTCTCAGTCTTGACAACCTGGCTTTCGTTTACAATAAGCAGAGCCTCTACGTACAAGCCGAGCCGCTTTACAGGCGAGCACTTGCTATCCGGGAGAAATCTCTGGGTCCTAAGCATCCTGATTTAGCAAACAGCCTTAACAAGCTTGGAGATTTCTATGTTCGCCAGCTCCGCTATCAGGAGGCTGAGCCACTTTACATGCGCGCACTTACTATTCAAGAGATATCAACCGACTCCAATCCCCGCCAAATGGGACTTGGATTAGCAAAGCTGGCGCTGCTCTACGAGCGTCAAGGCCGCCACGCTGAGGCCGAATCCCTTTTTAGACGATCGCTGGCCATTGCGGAGAAGTCGCAGGGTCATGATCAACGACTCATAGCCATCAGCCTCAGCAACTTGGCGTCGGTGTTGGCAAGTCAAGGTCGCTATGGGGAGGCAGAACCGCTTTACCAGAGGTCGTTGGCGATCCGAGAGAAAACGCTTGGTGCAGAGCACATTGATACGTCAAAGTCTCTTAACAACTTGGCGTCGCTTTATGTAAAGCAGGGTCGCAATGCGGAGGCGGCACCGCTATTTCGTCGTGCGCTTTCAATCAACGAGAAAGTGCTTGGCACTGAGCATGCCGATACAGGAACCATCCTCAGCAATCTTGCGTACCTGAACAACGAACAAGATCGATTTGGGGAAGTGGAGCCTCTCTTGAAAAGAGCTTTAGCCATCCAGGAGAAGAGTCTGGTCGCTGAACACCCGGACATCGCCCGAAACCTCAATAACCTGGGGACATTCTATTTTGGTCAGGGCCGTTACGGAGAAGCCGAGCCCTTAATTAGACGGGCACTGGCGATTCGAGAGAAGATGCTGGGCCCTGACCATCCCGACACGGCCACCAGCCTCAACAACCTGGCTTCTCTTTACCGGAAGCAAAGTCGATTCATCGATGCTGAGCCGCTGTACAAGCGAGCATTGGTGATTCTTGAGAACAGGTTGGGCGGAGAGCATCCTTCTACAGCCACGATCATCGACAGCCTGGCCCTGCTTCACCTAAACCAGAAGGATTACCCCTCAGCCCGTGCGCTGCTGAGCCGCGTGTCGCGGACGCAGGCGAACTGGCTGGTACGCGAGCTGCCGCTGCAGCCGCGCGAGCTGCGGGGGGGGCTGCTGGCGGAGCAGAGCGATGCGCCGGCGACGATCTATGCGCTGCTGGATCAGGACCCCGGTGCCAGGGAGCTGGCGCTGCAGACGCGGCTGAACCGCCAGGGGCTGCTGGCGGAGATCGAGCAGCGGCAACAGCGGCTGGCGGCTAGCGGGCCCCAGACGCGTGAACTGGCGGATCGGATCGGTGCGATCGATCGCCAGCTGGCCTCGGTGAGCCTGCCGGCGGATCGGCGGCCGGAGCTGCAGAAGCAGCGTCTGCAACTGGAGGGTGATCTGTACCGGTCGCTGCCGAACCTGCGGATCGAGGCGGTGAGCACAGCGCAGGTGGCGGCGGCGCTGCCGAGGAAGGGTGCGCTGGTGGAGTTCCAGAGGTACCGGCCCTGGCAGGTGGCTGCCGGTGGGAAGGGATCGTGGGGGCCGCCGCGGTACGTGGCGCTGGTGCTGCAGGCCGATGGCCGCAGCGTGTCGGTGCCGCTGGGTGAGGCGGCGGGGATTGATGCGGCGGTGGCCAAGGCCCATGGGGCGACAGCGAAGAACGAGGTGGATCCGGCGCCGCTGTGGGCGGAGGTGAGCCGGCTGGTGCTGGATCCGCTGCAAGCGCAGCTGGGGGGAGTGGAGGATCTGTTCCTGTCGCCGGATGGGGAACTGCACCGGATTCCGTTTGCGGTGCTGCCGGCGGGGAAGGATCGGCAGCGGCTGCTGAGTGAGGCGGTGCGGCTGCGGGTGGTGACGACGGGGCGTGATCTGGTGCGGTTGCAGCAGCCGCCTAAGGCGGGTGGGTCGCCTGTGGTGATGGCGAACCCGGCCTATGGGGTCGCCGCTGGCACTGCCGGTGCCGGAGCGGGAGGAACGCAAGGCGGCCAGCAGCGCTCAAGCGCGCTGCGTGGGGGCCTGACGTGGGACCCGCTGCCGGCGACGAAGGCGGAGGCGACGCAGGTGGCGACCCTGCTGGGAGCGGGTGCCCCGATCGTGGCGGAGCAGGCCACCGCGGCGCGGGCGCTGCAGCAGAAAGGACCGCTGATTTTCCACATCGCAACCCATGGCTTCTTCTTCCCCGCCCCGGAGCCCGAGGAGCGCAAAGGTGAAGGGGCCGCGCGTGGGTTGGGGGTGGCGGAGGACCCGCTGCTGCGCAGCGGGCTGGTGCTGAGCGGAGCGAACGCACCGGAGCGGAACCCAGCCGATGACGGTTATCTGACGGCTGCGGAGGCGACGGGGATGGACCTGGAGGGGACGGAACTGGTGGTGCTGTCGGCGTGCGAGACGGGTCTGGGTGATGTGCGCAGCGGCGAGGGAGTGTATGGGCTGCAGCGGGCGTTCACGGTGGCGGGTAGCCGGGCGACGCTGCTGAGCTTGTGGAAGGTGGATGACGCGGCGACGGCGGCGTTCATGGCGGCGTATTACGGGCGTCTGCGGCAGGGAGAAGGGAGGGCTGAAGCGCTGACGGCGACACAGGCGGACTTCCGTCGCCATGCGGATCCGCTGTACCGGGATGCGTATGTGTGGGGAGCGTTCCAGTTGACGGGGGACTGGCGTCCGATTGAGCGTCTGGGCTCTGGAAAGGGGAGGAAGTAAGCGTGGTCGGTTGCGGTCATAGTGGGAAGCGGATGATGCGGGTTCTCAGTGTTGGCTTCCCTGGCAATGCGTGAACGAACGGTCGCAGGGGGGATCGCTGCGCTGGCACTGGCGGCCTGGTGTCTTGATATCCCCCCCTTTGCCACCAGTGCCCACGCGGCCGATCTCGCCACGGACGTGCAGCGCACCGCTCAGCAGCTGCGCCTGAGCTGGAGCGCCGACCCCGCCACCGCCCCCCTGCCCTTTCCCAGCATCGAACTGCTGCCGGCCGGCGTCGGACTCCAGACCGCCTGTGGTGGCACGGCTCAGGTGGAGGTCCCTGGACGCGTCAGCGCCTGGTGCCCAGGCAGCAATCGTGTGGTTCTGGATCGCTCCCTGCTGGCGTTGCGTGTCAAGACGCACGGCGACAGGGCCCTGGCCTACTGGATCGGCACGGCGCTTGCCGAAAGCGTCCTCAGCCGCCAAAGCAGCGCTTCGGCGCTATCCCCTGCTGCTGCCAATCTCCAGGCCAACTGTGTGGCGGGCGTGTTGATCGCTGCGGTTCCTGGAAGGAAGCCCCCGAGCCAGGAGGAGAAACCCCTGGGCCCCGCATTGGTGGCCTATGGAGCCTCCCAGACGGCCCGCATGGGAACCCGACCCCAGCGGGCCTATGCGTTGCTCACCGGTTTTGGTGCCACGGGCGCCTCCTGCTCGGATGGCGACATGACGGCGCTGGCCAACGGGACTGTTCCCGATCCCGCCACCTTGGCCCAGCTGGAGCAGATCAGGGATGAGCGCGCCAGCAGCAGCCTGATGGCGGTGATCGGCAGTCGTTGCCGTCCCCGTGCCAACGCACCATGCCCTCGGAGAATCGGTGCCTTCAACGTAGCCTCCCCAGGCATTCCGAAGCCCTCCACCAAGTCACGATGAGCTGATGCCGGTGCCTTCAGAGGGATTACCCAGAGCAGGGGCCAGCAAGGGATTCTTGCGATTGCGGCGTTGGATGCGGTCGGAGCAGACCCACGATTGGATCCGTTCCGGTGGCATTGTGGTGGCCTCTCTGTGGGGGATTTATACCTTTTATTGGCAGAGCGTCCTGGTTCCGTCCTGGGCCCCGGCCCACATCAACCTCGGCATCTCCCTGACACCGGGCGAGGGGCGTGGCAGCAGCCCAGGCAGCCGGGAGATGACGCTGAAGCTGACGGCCACCAACCCCAGCAGCCGCAAGATCTATCTGCTCGCCAATGCCTGGCAGCTGTCGGCGATTGATCGACGCCAGGGCCTACAGCCAGCCTTTCTTGAAGATGCCAACGGTGTCCTGCTCGGAAAGGCTCTGCTCCAATCAGAGAAGTACATCATTGACGACCAATATGCAACACTGGCGGCCGGGCGGATGTTCGATGACGACATGATCCACCCAGGAGAAACGATCGAGCGATCGATTCTTGTGCGTATCCCTGATACGTACTCGGCGGCGGAAGTCAGCCTGGTCGTCCCTGTGCTGACCCGACCTCCCGATCGCCACCTCCTCGGCGGCAAGCGCATGATGTGGCAGTTGAACAGCAATGAAGATATGGTGCCGATCCTTTGCCGGGTTGTCCCCCAGCCCGACACATCGTTTCTTGAATCAGACATCTCATGCGACAAGCCAGAGGAGCTCTCCTCCAAGGAGCTTGATCAGCGATTGCGCAAATTTGACTCGCTGATGCGGGTCTTTTCCGATAGCGATCAGATCAATCTTTCCAAACCCTAGGAACCCGACTTCCCGCAAGTCCGTTCTCCTTGCCGTTCAGTTTTAATCGGCGGGGCTTCCGCGCTTGTGCTGCTGCTTACCCAGCGCTGGATCACTGGTGAGGTCTGGTCAGGCCGAACGTCCGGAGGGGTTCGCCCAAGGCGATGGCCCCCAAGATCCTTAAAACATGAAATCACACCGTATTACAGCTTTAGGCGTATCTGCGCTTATACGTATAGAGGCATTAGCATGAATGACGCTGCTACGAATGGGTCCAATGGGTTCGCCTTATCACGCAGGCCACTGGAGGTTGCGTACGGTTTCCTCGAAGACGCTCCTCGGTGCCCTGGCGACGGCAGTCCTGTTGACGCAAGGCGAAGCCCATGCCCTCGATTGGGCCTGGACCTTCACGGCGGATCCTGGCTCTAGCCCTTCCGGTGGGCCGGTGTCAGGAACCCTGCTCAACCTGCCGGCCGGCAATGGCGTCAGCGGGGCAGGCACGACAGCTGTTGTGGTGTCGACCCCGGGCGGTGAATTGGTCAACCAGCCCTTTGCCTATATCGCCGGATTCTTCGATAGCACTTCCACTGACGTTTACGCCGATGCCTACTACCAAGTCAGTGTTGGTGGCACGGATTATGATCTATTTTTACGGTCATACTTTACGTTGTTGTATGGCGGTAGCGCATTTTACATCGACTTCGGCTTTCCCAGTTCATTATCTTTCTCTCCACTAATCATTCCTCCTGTACCTCCTATACCCCCCGCAGGTATCGTCCCAGGAACACCCTTTTTCATCAGCGATCCCAGCGTTTCCACCACCTTCGCCGGCGGAACGCTCACGATCAACATCCCCGGAACCTTTGCGCAGAACTGGACCCTCGGCCCCCAGGCCACCAATGCCATCGATTTGGCTGGCAACACGGCTGAGCTGACCGGAATCTTCTCTGGTGCCGGTGGCCCGATCAGTCTCATCAACAGCGGCAGCGGTGGCTACCTGTCCCTTTCGGGTGTCAGCAACTTCACGGGGCCAACAACGGTCTTCGGTGGCGCGAACCTTCGCGTGCTGGGCTCCATCGCCTCCTCTTCAGGCCTGACGGTCCAGTCCGGCGGCATCGTTGGCGGTACGGGATTTCTGCCCTCAAGCACCATCCAACCAGGTGGCATCATTGCGCCAGGCAACTCGATTGGATCCATTTCCGTTGCCAATCTGGCTCTCAACGGTGGCACGATTCAAGCGGAACTTCAGGGTCCCCAGAACGACAGGATCAACGTCGCCGGCAACGTCAGCAACTTCACAGGGATTGCGGATCTAACGGCGTTTGGCGGCGGCGGACCCTGGCCCGGTTATTCCTATGTGATTGTTGACGCCCCCAACAGCACCGGCTTCGCCACCCCCACCAGCCTGAGCCTCAATTCAACGGGGATCACCAGCGCCCTGCTGCGTACCGGCACCGTTCTGGTCCAGGAGGCCGATGGCAACCCCCGGACCTTTGATGTCCAGTGGCGGCCGACCAATGGCTTCGGCCCCACCACCTCGGCGATGCAATCCCTCGGCCGGGGTGGCGTGAACCAGGTGGCCACAGCCGGTGTGTTTGACCGCGTGTTCCAGTCGCTGGCCTTTGCGGGTGCCAACAATGCCAACGCCGTGGGCTTCCCGATCGGCTTCACGGGCTTCACCACCGGCCAGGCGTTGGCTGCAGGAATCTCCCCTGATTTCCTCCTGGCCACCTCCCAATTGCTGGCGCTCCCCTCCGCTGGCCAGCTCACCGCAGCGATTGATTCGCTCTCACCCGAGCCCTACGCCGCGTTTCAGAGCGTTGGCCTGGAGACGTTGAAGCGCCAGAGAGACCTTCTGCTCAATCAGGCGGGACACTGCTCCTCCACCGGTTGGGTGATCAATCCTGCGAAAGGTGAGCAGGGATCCAAGTCCCACAAACCTTTCTGTGTCTTTGGCCAAGCTGCCAACGCCACCAGCAGTATCAGGGGATCCGGTGGTCTCTCGTCCTATGACTCCGGCATCTTCTCCAGTTTCTATGGCCTTGAGTATCAGCCCTCGGCCAAGTGGACCGTTGGGGCGGCTTACGGCTACGGAACCGCCTAACTCACCAACCTGTCCCTGACCAGCGCCATCGTCACATCCAAGGTCAACAGTGCCTCCCTGTATGGCGTGTACAAGCCTTCCAGCCAATGGAGCGTCCGTGGCCTGGTGGGGTATGCGAACTTCAACTCCACCGGCAGTCGCAACCTCGCGTTCGTTGGCGGCGGCTCTCCGGCCCAAGCCTCGCCGTCTGGAAGTGGCTACACGGTGGCCCTGAATGCGGATTATCTCGTCCATCTCTCCAAGCCAACGGCCAGCACCCAGGTCTTCCTCAAGCCCTTTGTCGGTGTGGCCTGGGGCGGCTATCAGCAGAGTGCCTTCACAGAGAGTGGAGCAGGGGGGCTGAATCTCACTGTTCAAGGCAAGTCGGCCAACAGTCTGGTGGGCACCCTCGGCTTTGAACTGGCCTCCAGCCCGATTCCCCTCAACAAAGCCAACACCGTGTCCATCACCCCGAGGTTGGCCGTTGCCTACCAAGTGGATGCGCTTGCCAATGATTCCGGGGTGCGTTCGGTGACGTCGTCACTCGATTCGGCGCCAGCTTCGGGAAGCTTCCAGACCCAGGGCGAGAATCGTGGCGTCAACACGTTGGCTGTGGAAGGAGGTGTTGATCTCAAGGTTTCCAGCACAACGTCGCTGTATGCCAACCTCGGCTACGAAGCCTTCTCCAATGGTTCCCAGTTCACCTACGGCGGTGGCGTGAAAGTGAGGTTCTAGTCCTTATCGTCAGGGGCAGCTCACGATTCCATGGCCGGCCTGCTTCCACGTCTGGAAACAGCGGTTCTGAGCATCCAGGACCAGGGGGCGGTAGAGGTCGTTGCGCTGGCCAGTGACCAGCTGCTGTTGATTGATCCAGGTGCCAGGCGCCGGCACCACCGTGCGGTGGCGCACCGCATCAGCTCCGGCAGCCGCCGTGAGCGTGGGTGTGACCACCACCGGCTCAGGGCCGTAGATCCCTGCTGCGGTACCGCTGCCAACCCGCCTGCCGCCACTGATGACCCAGAACTGTCCCAACTTGGCGGCTAGATAGGGATGCAAATCGGCTCGGCCCGTCGGGGGATCACTCACCGCATAGAGGCGTGGATCGATCTCCACCTTGAGCGGGGAAGGTTCACCAGCTGGAGCGGCCAGCATGTCAGCACGCAGGGTTTGGTAGAGGCCGACCAGCTCTGGGACAGCAAGGTCCCCAATCGTGGCCAGCCCAACGCGGCCCAGCGGGGTGGCCACCACAAGGGGGGCGTCACCGGGGCTGGCCCAGGCCATTTCTGAATTGCTGAGGTGGGTGGCGCGATAACGGCCAAGGATTGTGCCGCCAGGACCAGCCAGGGCCACGGTGTGGAACACCTTCGAGCCTTCACGCTCGGGGTAACTGCCCACCAGATAGCCATGTCCGGTTTTGGCGCGGTTGGCAAGGAGTTGCTCGAAGGCTCCCCCGCGACGTTCGGCCCGGCTTCTGATCCCATCGGCACCGAGTCCAGCTGGCAGCCCCGAGAGCTCGGGGAGCACCATCAGCTCATTGGCCCGGGGCTGGCTGCTGCCCAGTTGGGATGAACGTCCTAGCCACTGTGCTGCGGCCAACTGCACAGGCCGATTCCCCATCGTTGCGGTGGAATCAACGGGCGCGCGCCGTAGTGCCAGCAACGGGTTGTAGAGAGCGGGTCGACGAGCCGCCAATCGCCTCTGGCGAACCGCATCAGCCTCGGCGGGGACGATGGTGGTCGCGATCCATCCGTTGAGCCCGGGTGGAAGTGTCTCGGGAGGGACCACGGGCGCCTGGACAAGCTTGCGCCCGTGTGGCGACCAGATGCTGGAGCCACCGTTGTAAAACAACTGACTGCCGGTGATCGGGTTGCGCTCAATGCCGCTGCGGGTGGCACCAACCACGAAGACGCCGTTGAGCGCACTCATGTGTTGAACGCTGGCCACCGTGGAGTGGTTCAGGCGAGCCTTCGCCGGCGGGGTGCCTGGCATGACACGATCAGAAACCGAGTGCCATCCAATGATCTGAGCCCCCCTCAGGCCTGCCAACCGGTCGTATTGCCAGTAGGTATCGTCATAGCAAATGATCAGGGCAATGCGCCCGATCGGTGTGTCAAAGACCCCGACATCCGTGTCACCTGGCCCGAACAGTTGCACGTCCTGGGCATTGAGTCCATTCTTGCGATACTTGCCGATGATTCCCTCAGGGCCCATCAAAACAGCGGTGTTGTAAAAGATGCCCGTAATGGCGTCCTTCTCGGCAATGCCCACGCTCATGATCAGCCCGGTGCGCTTGAGCACCGGCAACAAGGCCGCTGTAGCACGTCCCGGAATGGTGTCCACATAGGGCGCCAATTGTGCGGGTTCGCTAAAGTCGTAACCACTGATTGCCGTTTCAGGAAACACCGCATAGTCCACGCCCTGGGCGGCCACGCGCTCAGCGGCTTGCGTGAGACGCCGAATATTGCCCTCAAGATCACCCCATGCGGGGATGAAGTCGACGGCGGCCACCTTCACCGCTCGTCTGCCCTCTTGCGCTGTGCTAGGTAGCATCAGGGCCATGCTCAAAAGGCCTTGAAACGCAAGACTGAGCGAGCTGCACGCAAGCCGCTTGAGAGAACACATGCGCAGCCGTGGCCTGGCCTTGCTAATCCGACTTCTGATCAGAATGGCTGCCATCATTGTCACTCCTTTGATTTGATTCTAATTCGGACACCGGAAACGTCAGTCTTATGACATTATTCTCTATCCTCTTCTTGCTGGGATTGGCATTGATCAGGGCAGCCATGGCCGATCGCGCGCCCCAGGCGGTCACGCCCTGCCGCGATCCCCATGCGGCGTCTTATCCATTTCTTTGCCTGAAGCTCGATGGATCTGCACTGTTGTGTCCGTCACGACACCTTGTCGTTGACAATGCAGCGGCTTTCATCTACCTTTTAATCGAGAAGGATGAACTAGATTGATGACTCCGACGTTTGCTGAAAATGAAGGGCGACGCAAAGATCGGCGCGGTTCGCTAAGACAGGTTCTGCCTTCGGGAGTTCCCGCCAGTATCCATTTGTCCTCGGGTCATTCGGGCTGCGTAACATTAGGTGACATCAGCAGGGCCGGAGCTCGCATTGTCCGTCGCGGATTAATGGAAGTAAAGATCAACGATCAAGTCTTCCTCAATGTCAGCGACTATGCACTCTTCCGAAATGTCTATCTGTCTGCTTGCGTGAAATGGATGACGACCATGAATCATAAGATTCACATGGGTCTTGCCTTCACGGAGGGCCCAGTGCTACCAGGAACCATCCTGGATCAGTACTTTGACAGAGCTCTTTTGGCGCCTGGATCTTTGGACGTCTGAGGTGCAATCCATCGATTGATTCGGTTGCACGCCGGCCTCCTTCATTTAACAGCGCAGCGATGCGGATCCGCTCTTGGGCAGGTGGCTCCTGTCTTTTGTTCCACACACCTGCCAACCCCATGCAGGGCATTCGTGACTGCGTTCTGCTGTTGCCATCGTCCAAGGCTGTGTTCCCGGCAATCGTGGTCCCAACACGTGTTTTGTCTCCAGGCCGCTCACCTGGCTGCCGTTTAAGCCTCTGCACCAGCACCCGTAGCAGACCCTTCTCAGGGTCTGGCCTTCTGTCACTGGAGCGGTTGTCGCCAGATCATGGCCTAAGGTGTGGTGAGCGGGGCGTGGCGCAGCTTGGTAGCGCGGGTGCTTTGGGAGCACTAGGTCGCAGGTTCGAATCCTGTCGCCCCGATTGGGTTTTCAGGGATTGGCCAAAGCCGCTGGTTGAAAAACCATTGATAACTTGCACTCCCTGGACCGTTGATAAAGGCCAAAAGGCCATGTCCTGCTGAAGCGGCATGGGCAGGGGTGACGCCAGACGCAAATCACTTGGTGTGGGCTTCCCTTGGAACGGACTCCCCCCGAGGCTGTCATGCCCAAGGACGCCACTGCTGGCGCAGGCAACGGATGGAAGGCTTCATGCAACGGGTAAAGGCCCGGCAGGAGCGTCCTCGGAGGGCACCCTCCAGCAGCTGTTTCTTCCACTGGTCCCCAATGAGAAGGGCGCCCCGTATCAGGCGCCCTTGGGCCGGTTGCAGGGCTTGGGCTCGCGCTGCCCTGGTCGAGGCCTCTACCCACTTGATAGGCGTTCCTTCCGGTGGCGTCAGTACGGTTGACCGCACTCCATCGACATGGCTCAGGCAAGGCGCCAAAAGAACATCCCGCAACTGCGACTGCGGGATGTTCAACGGAAACCGTTGCGTGATGAGAGATGCTCCAGGCTTGACCTCATCGGCTAATTTGCCCCGCCTGGGTTATTCAGCCCAGGATTCGCACATCAAGGCGATAGAAGTAGCGTATGTCTCGCTCGTCCACTTTGTTTGGCAACCGTGCGGTGCCACGTTGGGCACGTTTCCAATAACATCACCTCCGTCTGCGCTGCCGGGCGACTTACCCGGCTTGCTCTTGAGGAGAGAACTCTTGGGGGGGGTGCCTCCCCTCAAGTTCAATGTACGCCGATTGAAAGGTGTTGGGGGCTCTCGGATGGTTCTCTTTCCGTACCTGTGGCATGGCACTGATCACCATTGAGGGCTGCAGGGCGTCCAGCCCGCCTTGCGCTTCTCGCCCCAAAGCTTCAGGGCATCAGCCCGGCTCAGCTCCCGGCGTGATTTCAGCAACGGGATCTCCTGATCAGGTGACGTGACCCCCTCTATCGGTCCAGGGCTTATGAGAGTGGTTGGGTGTGGTCATGCGGCAGCTCCCTGTTGAGCTGCCTCCAGGGGCGTACGCCCCTGGAGGGCCGAATGCGGCCTGAGGGTGTTGTACTCCCAGCGCCAGCGATCGGCCAGGATCTGCGCCTCTGGGGCTGTGGTGAACAGCTCGGTGTTGAGGAACTCATCCCGGAAGCGGCCGTTGAACGACTCGGCAAAGCCGTTCTCCCACGGGGAACCTGGCTCGATGTAGGCCGTGCTGGTGGTGCCGCTGGTCTCGCACCAGTCCCGTAGGGCCTGGGCAATGAACTCTGGGCCGTTGTCTGATCGGATGTACGCCGGGGCTGGGTAGAGGCTGGTGAGCTCCTCCAGAACCGCCACCACATGCAGCGTCTGCCCACCCGGATGGCCAGACAGAGGCGGCTGTGCTCGTCGATCACGTTCAGGAACTTGAGTCTGCGGCCATCGGCGGTGGCGTCAAACTGGAAGTCCATGGCCCACACCTGGTGGGGATGCTCGGCCCGGTGACGCCTCACTGACCCGTCGGCGGGCCGGGCCCGCTTGCGCTTCCTGGGAGTGGGGCGCTGAAGCCCCTCCTCCCGCCAGAGCCGTTGCACCCGCTTGTGGTTCACCGTCCAGCACTCGCGCCGCAGGAGGCGGTAGGCCATCCGGCGGCCCCAGCGGATGTGATCGGCGGCAATCTCGCGGAGGCGATGCCTGAGCTTGGCCTCCTCCAAGTCGACGACCTTGCCGCTGTGGCGCTGAGTGCTGCGGTGCTGACCCACCACTCGGCAGGCCAGGCGTTCAGAGGCCCGGTAACGCTCCTGCAGGACCACAACGGCCCTGCGCCTGCGTTCCGGGCTCAGAAGTTTCCCTCGGCAAGGTCCTTGAGCATGGCCTTCTCCAGCTCCGCCTCTGCCAGCAACTTCTTGAGACGGGCGTTCTCCTTCTCCAGCTGGGTCAGGCGCCGGGCCTCCTCGGCCTGCATGCCGCCGTACTGCTGGCGCCAGCGGTGGTAGGTCGGCTGCGTCACCTCGATGACGCGGCAGACGTCGGCGACGGTCTTGCCCTGGGCGATCAGCTGCTCGGCGGTCTTGAGCTTGCGGATGATCTGCTCCGCGGTGTGCCTGGTGCGTTTCATGGTGAAGTCCCCGGCCCAGTCTGGCCGGCTGAGGACTCTCATTCACCATGGACCAGTTTCCGGGGTCCATGTCAAACGCGCTGTGTGCTCGGCTGAGGCCTGGTGCCTCCAGCACGCTTTCCCTCCGTAGCGGCTGCTGCAGGCCGAGGAGATGGCCGCCAGGGGCGTCGCAGCGTCATTGCCTGGCTGCCAGCCTTGGGGCCAACCAGGACGACGTCGCGTGCCCCTCGATCCCGCCATCCTTCGGCCCGTCCCCTCGACGCCAGCGATGGCTGGCGTGCTCGAGACCCTCGCCTTCCTTCGCGATCCTGATTTCGCCCGCTCACGTTTCGAGCGCTACGGGGACGTTTACGAAACCAGCCTTCTGGGCCAGCGCACCGTGTTCATCCGCGGCGAGCAGGCGATCGCCGACCTGTTCGCCCAGGGCGACGCCATCCAGGGCTGGTGGCCCGACAGTGTGAGGCAGTTGCTCGGGCCGCTGTCCCTGGCCAACCGCAACGGCGTCGACCACAAGGCCCGACGTCGCGTGGTGGGCCAGCTGTTCGCTTCTGCTGCTCTGAGGCGTTACAGCCCGGAGATCGTCGCGCTGGTGGAGGCGCTTAACCAGGAGCTGCTGGCGGCGCCAGCGCCCGTTGCCCTCGTACCACGGTTACGGCGCTTTGCCTTCAGCGTCATCGCCACCACGGTGCTGGGCCTCGATGGTGGCGATCGTGACGCCCTGTTCGAGGATTTCGAAACCTGGTGCCAGGGCCTGTTCTCCCTCCCTTTCGCGCTGCCCGGCACTCCTTTCGCCCGCGCCCTTCAGGCCCGCAAGCGCCTGTTGCTGCGCCTCGGCTGTGTGCTCCATAAGGCCCAGGCCGCTGCGGCCTCGGGAGCCCCCCTCGCCGCTGGCGGCCTTGATCTGCTGGCCGGCGGCCTGGATGAAGCCGGCCTCCCCCTGGCCGACGATGACGTGGCGGAGCAGCTCTTGCTGCTGCTGTTCGCCGGCTACGAAACCACCGCCTCTTCGCTGAGTTGCCTGCTGCTCACCCTGCTCCAGCACCCCGCCGAACTGGCCTGGCTGCTGGCGGAGCTCGACGGCCTGTCCTGGCCACCTGCCGAGGGGGAAGCGGTGAGCGCCTACGACGCCCTGCGGGCCCCTCGGCTGGAGGCCGTGGTGAAGGAGGTGATGCGGCTGACCCCGCCTGTGGGGGGCTTCTTTCGCCGCACCCTGGAGCCCATCGCCCTGGCCGGTGTGCTGGTGCCGGCCGAGCGGGTGGTGCAGGTGAGCATCACCGCCAGCCAGCGCCACGGCGCTGACCCTGCGGAGCTGGCCGCCTTTCGGCCCCAGCGGCATCTCGAGCCAGACACGAACGTGTTCCTGTTGCCCTATGGCGGCGGTGAGCGCGTCTGCCTGGGCAAGGCGCTGGCGGAGCTGGACATCCGGCTGCTGGCGGTGGGGCTGCTCAAGCAGCTGAGCTTTGCGTTGGAGCCGGATCAGGACCTGACACTCATGGTCATTCCCAGCCCTTCCCCGAAGGATGGCCTGCTGGTGCGCCTACGCCCCAGGACCGCCCAGGACCCCTGACGAGCGCGGACGCCGTTCCCCTTGATGGCTTGGCTGTCGGCTTTGCATGGCCTGAGGACGCGCTGATCCTGTTCAGGCTGCGCCAAGGGGTGGATCCGGGTCTCTCAGTCCCCAAGCTTCTTGTCCAGCCATTGTGTCGCCACATAGACACCGATAAACATCGGTAGATAGGCGATCCACATGTTGGGAAGATTCAGCTCCGAGTTGTTGATCAGAACAAGACCCAGATAGCTGATGAGGCCATAGATGACTGCTCTTCGTAGTGGTCCAGCGATCTGTTTCACATCAGATGGGCGGGGGCTTCATCGTATTCCGGATTCGGTTCTGGGTGGCCTGCGCCATCAATAGGATTGTCCGGGGTCGTAGTTGAACGGGACCGTCTCCCACTTCCAGTACTTCGACGCATCACCGGCATAGCCGCTGTCTCTGGAGTGTCTGACTGTAAATCCGTTTCGCCTGATATACCATCGTTCCGTCCCTCCGGTGGCGCCGCTGAAGACAACGATGGCGACCTGAGGGCAAGCTTTGCCGATCTTCCGGCTGGCCGTTGCCTCTTTCGCAGTGCTTGAGAAGAATTGATTTGTTGCACTGCTCCAGCCGATGCTGATGTCACCATTCTCATCACGATGAAGATCCGGTCCACCTGCGACCAGGCCTGGCTCAGGTCCGAAGCGCTGGATGGCATTCCGGCATTGCCCAGGAAGGGAGGACAGGGGGACTGGCCTGGGCGCAGAGAGAGCTGGAACAACCATGCTCCAGGGTCCCAGAGCGATTCCCATCAGTGGAATCACCCACAGCCGAGGGTGGTGGATGGGCATTCCTCTTCTCCAGGACAGGACAGATGTCTTCGTGACAGGAGTATGATCGGCTGAACCAGAGTTGGTTCTGGAGAAGGTCTTTCTTGATGCGATTCTAACTGGCCTGATGCCTTTCGGTTGAACGCTCTCAGCCGCTGTGGAAGGCGTGGCGTGTCCTGTTGGTGCGATCCTTCGCCGGTGAGTCCTGCCTTGCCGGCTTCGGATGCGATGGCAGGGCTGATCGCTCAGAGGAGCACCGCCGCGAGCGGTCGTCGGGCCGAAAACGGCAGCGGTGTAGCCCTCCCGAAGCGCAGGACGATGTCCGGCCGTCGACCCGGCAGACCCACCAGCGCCGCCAGATCGGCGCGAAACTCCGGCACCTCGACCGGCTGGTTGAGAAAGGAGCAGGTCAGGCCCAGCGCCGTCGCCTGCAGGGCAAATCGCTGGCAGGCCCGTCCCACCTGCACCCAGTGGGCCGGGTCCGCTTCGGCTCCGGCGAGCACGGCGATCCCGCCGGACGAGGCGATCTGCCGGGCATAGCGGGCCGTTTCGGCCTTCACGCTGAAGGCCCGATCGAACAGCCAGGGTCCCAGCCACTCCGGCAGGGGGGGCTGGCCGCTGGCGGCGCTGAACAGCCCGTCACCCAGGCGCAGGGCTGTGTTGGGGCTGAACCGCAGCCAGCGTTTCAACTCCGCCACGAAGGCCGGATCGCCCATCTGGACCGTGTTGGCCGCCAGGATCAGATCACGCAGCTGGTTCAGCTGCGTCCGTTCGCTCACCAGCACCAGATCAACCCCCGGGATGGCTGCCGCCGCCCTCAGCTGGCGCAGATCGCTCGCTTCGACACGCGATCCGTCGTAGTCGGCCCGTGTTGACTGCCGCTGCGGGATGGCCTCGAAAAGGGACTGATCGTTGCCATTACCAGTCCCGAAGCGGAACCTCACTCCGCCGTCGCCGGCTGGATGGACGTCGATGGCACCGGCACGGCCCGCAGTGCCCGCCGCGATGGCCAGGTTCTCGGCGGCACAGCCCATCGAGACGTACAGATGGTGATCGTCGGGGTCGACCACAGGGGTGCGTCGCTGCACGTCCGGAAGGATCGTGATCCCGTCTTCATCCGGGCGAAACAGCCAGGCCTGGGTGTTGTGTCCGTTCGCGGCCAGGGTCGCGTATCGGATCAGGTCGCGGATCTCCGGGGCGGCGCTCGGCCTTCGGCGCATCACGGCGACGGCGTCGTCGTACGCCTCCATCGAGCCCATCCCGCCCCTGTTCGCCCAGGTGGCAGCGCCCACGGTCGCCGCGGCAGCGCCGGCCCCCAGAAGCAGATTCCTTCTTGTCACCATCGCCGTGCCCACCGGATGAGGAACGGCGACGCCTCGCGGTGCCGCAGGCCTGGAGCTTCAACGTACTGACCGTTTCCCGGCTCGACGCCGCCTCAGCGTCAGCGTCGACGGCGCCGCCAGATCAGGAAGCCCCCGGTCGCCCGCAGTTCACCCTCTCCACCGGCCCTCACCAGGCGATCGAGCCGCAGTTGGTGGTCGGCGCTGGTGAGCCGTCCATAGGCCAGGCCCACGACGGCGAACACCCCCAGCGCCGTCGCTGACGCGATCATGAACAGGATCACGATCTGGTAGCGAACCGCCGCCGCCGGCGCCGCTCCCTGGAGGATCTGCCCGGTCATCATTCCCGGCAGGCTCACCAGGCCCATCACCATCATCGAGTTGATCGTGGGGATCATGGCCACGCGGATGGCGTCGCGCACCACCGTCTGACAGGCCTCCCAGCGGGTCGCCCCCAGGGCCAGGTCCGTTTCGATCTGATCGCGGCCGCTGCGCAACCCCTCCATGAAGCGATCGAGGCCCAGGGAGAGCCCGTTGAGCGTGTTGCCCAGGACCATCCCCAGCAGCGGGATCAGATATTGAGGGTTGTACCAGGGCTGGGGCCGGATCAGCTCGGTGACCGCCAGGCCCGTGACCAGCGCCGAGGAGGCCATCACCGACAGCAGGCTGTTGAGATAGATGCCGGCAAAGCGGTGCCGGGTGCGCTGCACGGCGGACACCCCGGCGATCATCGCCATGGCCGCCCCCACCAGCACGATCAGGGGCGCATCGTCCTGGCGGAACAGCCACTCGAGCACGAAGCCGACCAGCAGCAGCTGCACCACCATGCGGACGGAGGCCAGCAGCAGGCTGCGGCCGAGGCCGAGGCGCAGCGCCGCCGAAAGGGCCACGTTGACCAGGATCAGCAGGGCGGACAGGGCCAGGCGGCCATCACTGATCGTCAGGGCGCCGGCCGTCGAGGGGGTCATCGCTGCAGCTCCAGAATCCGTGTGGCGAAGCGTTCGATCTGGTCGCTGTCATGGCTGATCAGCACGGCGGCACGCGGGCCGGCGCCGAGCCAGGCGATCAGCAGGGCCTCGACGGCGGCGGTGGTGGCCCCATCGAGGGAGGCGGTGGGTTCATCCAGCAGCAGCACTGTTGGATCGAACTGCAGGACCCGCAGCAAAGCCAGCAGCTGCAGCTCACCGCCGGACAGCCGTTCGGCGTCGTAGCTCAGGAACGAAGGGTCGCGCCCCAGCGCCGCCAGCCAGCTGGTGATTCGCTCGTAGCTCCAGCCCACTGGCCCGCGACGCTCCCGAAACCGCCAGGGCGCGCGAAGGTTCGCCTCCACGGTTCCCCCTGCGGCGACGGGCCGCTGCGCCAGATACGACACCATGGCGCGCCAACGAGGCAGACCCCAGGCTGCCGGAGGGCGCCCCAGCAGGCTGAAGCGTCCTGCCTGCGGGGGATCAAGCAGGGCCAGGGTCCGCAGTAAGAGGGTTTTCCCCGCACCCGAGGGCGCCACCAGCCCCAGGCGATCATCGGCGGCCAGCTCAAGATCCAGCTGGCTCCAGACCAGCCGATGTCCCAGTTGCCTTTGGAGGCCCCTGGCGCTCAGAAGCAGGGAGCGGTCGATGGCGACGGGATGGCTGGGCACGTCTCACTTTGACCGGCGCCGATCCCGTCTGATGGCCAGTGATGGATCACCATCGCCCTGTGCGGTGATCCGATGCCAATCGGACGGGTTCAGGCTAAGTGCTAATGGCGGCGGATTGGCAGCTGCTCCCTTTCGACGCCAACCAAAGTTCCACAGTGCCTTGGGGGACGGAGCGTGAATACTTCCATGTACTCAAGTCGATGGGAAGGATTCCCGGCCTTGTATTGCCTGATCCTTCAACGAGGGCTCTGACAGGTGTGGCTGATGGTTTGAGTGTGTCGATCTGAGCAATCAGCTTCTTGGCTAGATCGATGTCGCCCTTGTGGAAGAAGCGAACAGAGTTGTACTGACCGCAACTCCTTGCTGAGGGTTCAACGATCCGGACTCCCGAGACGATGTACCAGCGCTTGGCAGAGAGCTGGAGCAGGAGTGGTTCCAGCTGATCGGCTAAAGCCGGATCATCCAGATGAACGGTGACGATGGCCAGGCTTGATTCGGTGTAGGGACTTTCGGCATGGGCCGCTTCGAGCCTGAACGCATTAAGTTGGTTGACCACCCTGGCCTGGGCCAGTGAGATGGCCACCCTCTTGGGATCAGTGATGGCGTCCTGGGCAAGCTGAGAAACGCTGACAGCCTGCTCACCATTACTGTCTTTTCCCTCGACCTGTTTGCCTAGCGCTTCAATCGCCAGGGATCCGGCTTCGCCGCAATCGGCTTCGATGGCAGCGGCGGTAGTCAGGTTATTGCCGCTAAGCTTCAGATTCAGATTGAAGATCTGCTGTTTGTAGTGGCTGTTGCAACTTTCGCCAGAACTCTGAACCAGCCGATTCAGCACCCTGGCGGCCTGGTCAACGCCATGGTTGAACTGGGTCTGGGTGGCAGAGGCTTGGCGGGAATTGTTGTTCTGGGCATTGATTGACTCTTCTCCGGATGAGCCTTCAATCAGAAGGATGGAGATTCGCGCGAGCAGTAACTTATCCCTCGGTGCCTTTTCTTTGCCTGGCTCGGTGTTGAGCATGTGCTCAATCGCCAGCAGGGAGATGTCTCTGCCAAGTTCCTTGGATGTGAGTTTATCGGTGAGATCGCCAACCAGCCCCGCGGTGCGAGATTGTTGGGAGAGCTTGTTGACCTCGTTGGATGTGATGGTGGCGACAACTAGTCCGATGGTGCCGGCTATGGCGGCGATGCCTGAGACGATATTGTTGAATGATCGGCCACGTTCAGAGTCAGCCACTCTTGTTCCGCTGAGAACATCATCTGGTTTGTAGTCTCAGCGACACTTCCATGCACTCTTGATGGGTCTCACATTTCTTATTGGTGTTGATGATGGCCTTCTTTGGCAGCTTTCGATGTCACGATGGCCTCCGGCACCACTGGATTGGGGATGGCGCAACAGGTTGAACGTCGCCAGCCGATCCGTTCGGTTCGGATGAGCCAGCGGGGTGGGGTGCTGCATGCGGAGGAGCTGCAGGGCTGGCACCGCCACTGGCGGGAGCCCTATCGCTTCATGCTGGCCATTCCCTGGCCGGGCTTTCTGCTCAGCATTGCCGCCAGCTATCTGCTGCTCAATCTCGCCTTCACGCTGCTCTACGCGCTGGATCTCGATGGCATTGGTGGGGCCCCTGCCGGGCAGCGCCTCTCCGTGCTGGATGCCTTTTTCTTCAGTGTCCAGACCCTCGGCTCGATCGGCTACGGGGTGCTCCATCCCAGCAGCCTCTGGGTGAATCTGGTGGTGACGGTGGAGGCCCTGTTCGGTCTGCTGTTCATTGCCGTCACCACCGGTCTGGCCTTTTCCCGCTTCTCCCGCAGCCGGGCCCGCCTGCGCTTCAGCCGTGTGGCCACGATCGAACCCTGGCAGGGGCACCCCACCCTCACCTTCCGGGTGGCCAATGTGCGGCAGAACAGCCTGGTGGACGGGCGGATCCGGGCCTCCCTGGCCATGAATGAGGAGAGCAACGGCCGCAGGATGCGTCGCATCGTGCCCCTGCCGCTGGTGCGTGATCAATCGATCAGCTTCCAGCTGATGTGGACCGTGATGCACCGGGTCGACCCCCACAGCCCCCTCTTCGGCCTGGACAGGGAAGAGCTGGAGCGGCGTCAGGCCGAAATCCTGGTGGCCTTCCAGGGGCTCGACGAGATCCTGCTGGCTCCGGTGCACTTTCGCTGCAGCTATGGGGCGGCGGACCTGCGGCTGGGGGAACAGTTCCGCGACATGGTGCGGATGGACGGCCCGAACAGCGTCTGCCTCGATTTCAGCTGCTTCGATGAGACGGACTTGCAGGATCCGGTGCTGCGCCCAGAGACTCCCGTTCATGGGGAAGGAGAAAGTCGATCTCCGGACCCACCGGCACCACGCCCGTGGGGTTGATCATGGTGTGGCTCTGGTAGTAGTGGCGCTTGATGTGTGCCATGTTCACCGTTTCGGCCACCCCCGGCACCTGGTAGAGATCGCGGATGTAGGCGAACAGGTGGGGGTAATCCACCAGCCGTTTCAGGTTGCACTTGAAGTGCCCCACGTAGACCGGATCAAAGCGCACCAGCGTGGTGAACAGACGCCAGTCCGCCTCGGTGATCGAGGAGCCCAGCAGATAGCGCCGGGTGGCCAACTGCGTGTCCAACCCATCCAGAGTGGTGAACAGGGGACCCAGCGCCTCTTCGTAGGCCTCCTGGGTGGTGGCGAAACCACAGCGGTACACCCCGTTGTTCACTGTGCGGTAGATCCGCTCATTGAGCCGGTCGATCTCCTCACGCTGCGCTACTGGATAGATGTCACCCTCCCGGGCGCCCAGGTGATCAAAGGCGCTGTTGAACATCCGGATGATCTCGGACGATTCATTGCTCACGATGGTGCGCTGGTGCTTGTCCCAGAGCACCGGCACGGTGACCCGGCCGGAGTATTGGGGATCGGCCCGGGTATAGAGCTGGTGCAGGGCTTCGGCTCCCTCGTTGGGATCAGGCACCACCCCCTCCGCTGCTGAGAAGGTCCAGCCCTGTGCGCCCATGAACCAATGCACGACGGAGACCGGGATCAGAGCGTCCAGTCCCTTGAGGGCGCGGACGATCAGGGTGCGGTGAGCCCAGGGGCAGGCCAGCGATACATAAAGGTGGTAGCGGCCGGCTTCGGCCGCAAAACCGGCCTCCCCGCTCGGACCGGCCGAACCGTCCGGGGTGATCCAGTGGCGGAAGGCTGCGCGAGATCGCTCGAAGCGACCGGCGCTGCTGCTGGTGTCGTACCACTGGTCCTTCCAGACCCCTTCCACCAGCAGGCCCATCACGGTTGTCATGACGCCGGCGGACCCTAACGGGCCTGCGGCGCCACCCGCTCGGCAGGCAGCAGCTGGCCGCTGCAGGAGTGGATTCGGTCCCATGGTGGAGGGATCAGAAGCTCCGATCCCTTGACGCGACACGGCCCCCTCCGCTGGATCGCCCTGGTCCTCTGCGGCTGCCTGCTCTCGGGCCTGCTCTCTGGCCTGCCGCAACTGACCCATCCCGCTCTGGCCCAGGAGCAACCGGTGGAACTGCGGGGGGTCTGGTTCACCGCCAACGACATGCCGGTGCTGCGCGATCGCGGCCGGATGCAGGCCGCGGTGAACCAGTTGGCGGATCTGGGCTTCAACCGGCTGTATCCGGTGGTCTGGAACGGAGGGTTTGCCTATTACCCCAGCCGTGTGAGCGAGGTGCGCCAGCTGCAGGACTTCACCTTCCGGGGCCTGCAGGGCCAGGACATCCTGGCCGAGGTGATCAACGCCGGCCGCCGTCGCGGGCTGAAGGTGATCCCCTGGTTTGAATTCGGTTTCATGGCGCCACCGGATTCGCCCATGGCGCGGCGGCACCGCAGCTGGCTGACCCAGAAACGCGATGGTGGGCTCACCTCGATCAGCGCCGCCGGCACGGTGGTGTGGCTCAATCCCTTCCGGCCAGAGGTGCAGCAGCTGATCACCGACCTGGTGCTGGAGGTGGTGAACGACTGGGGCGCCGATGGCATCCAGTTCGACGACCACATGAGCCTGCCGCGGGAGTTCGGCTACGACCCCTTCACCACGGCGCTCTACCGCAAGGACACCGGCAAGGATCCACCGGCCAACCCCGAGGACCCTGCCTGGGTGAAATGGCGGGCCGACCGGATCACCGCCTTCATGGACCAGCTGGCCAGGGCGGTGCGGGCGGCCCGCCCCGGTGCCGCGATCTCGATCTCGCCCAACTACTACGACTTCGCCTACAAGCTGCAGCTGCAGGACTGGCGCGAGTGGGTGCGGCGCGGCATCGCCGATGAACTGCTGGTCCAGATCTACCGTCCCGATCTGGAGAGCTATCTCCCACACCTCAGCCGGCCCGAGGTGCAGGAAGCCCGCCAGCGCATCCCCACGGCCATCGCCATGATGAGTGGCCAGCGCAACCGACCCACACCGCTGGCGCTGATCCGCCAGAAAGTGGCCGCTACCCGGGCCCAGGGTCTTGGGGTGGCGTTCTTCTATTTCGAGAGCCTGTGGAGTCTCGGTCCCGAGTCCCCGCAGGAGCGCATCGCCGGGTTTGCCGAATGGCTGGGCGGTCCAGCGGTCACCAGCCCCCCACGGCCCTGGCTGCCGCCACCACCGCCACTGCCACCGTCTCTGTAGCCGGCCTGGTGGGGTGAGCAGAGCGTCGGGGACCCGACCATCGCTCCAGCCCTGCAACAGGTGGGCTGAGAGCGCCCTATGCGATCGATCGCGGCGGCTCCGCCAGGTCCACCCCATCAAACAGGTGGCGGCCGGGGGGCAGGCCCAGGCCAGCGAGCATCCGATCGAGGTTGGCGGCGATGCCAAGGGTGGGATGGCCATAGGCGGCGGCGAAGGCGGCCAGGTCGTCGAGATCGAGCTGGCCGTCGCCGTCGCTATCGGGGCCGCCGCTGCCTGCCCTGCCGGCCGTGGCTGACGCCAGCCTTTACAAGCTGTTACAATTCACGAAACAAACTGAAACACTCATGACCGACACCCCCTCCCGCTTCGGCTTCGTCGCCTTCGCTGAAACCTGGAATGGTCGCCTTGCCATGCTCGGCTTCGTGATCGGCCTCGGCACCGAGCTGCTCACCGGCCAGGGCATCCTCTCCCAGATCGGTCTGGGTTGATCGCCATGGGAACCGACTACACCCCTGCCATCACCGTTGTCGTCGCCCTTGTGGTGCTGCTCACCGGCATGGTGACCTTCGTCCTCAGCCGCCCCAGCGACCTGGAACCCAGAATCCGCTGACCGTCTGAAGGCTCAAGCTTTCTCCCCCTCTTTTTTCTGAACCCATGACCAACACCCCCGCCAACGCCCCTTTTCTGCAGGGCGACGACGAGCGTTCCATCCACATGGAGCAACTCAAGCGCGTTGAGCTCTTCAACGGCCGCGCTGCCATGCTTGGCCTGGTGATCGGTGTCCTTACCGAAGCCATCACCGGTTCCGGCATCGCCCATCAGATTGGCCTAGGTGCCCTGACCGACGGCTACGCCGCCTGCCGCACCCAGTTCCTGCCGTTCTGCTTCTGATCGCCCCCTCCTGATGCTGATCGCCCAGTGCTGATGCTGATCCCGCCCCCCCTCTGTCCCTTCACGGCGGCCCGGATCGCCGGTCTGCAGGCCACGGTGCTGCTGCTCCTCACCTTGCTGGTCAAGGCCAAGGTGCAGATCAAGACGGCATCGGCCCTGGGCCTGTTCCTGCTGGCCCTGCAGACCCTGGTCTTCCTGGCCGCCGCCGGAGCCCTGGGCTTGGTGGCCATCGGCGGCGCGGCCCTGGTCCTGAATCGTCCGCGGCCGGCCGAAGCCTGAAGCCGCCACGGCCATGACCGACCCGCTGCAGCCACCGCTGGATGAGGCCTCACTCAGGGCCCTGTTCACCAAGCCCTACGGCGCCCCCGGACCCACAGCGCAGCAGTGGCGGGCCGTCTACGACGAGGACGTTCATTTTCAAGACCCCACCCAGGAACGGCGTGGCCTCAGCGCCTACATCGTGGCCCAGGAGGGTCTCATGCAGCGTTGCGATGACGTGTTCCTTGAGCCTGCCGCTGTCGCCATCTCCGGGGACACGGCTTTCGTCGAATGGACCATGGGCTTGACGATCAAAGGTATCGATTTCGTGTATCCCGGCACCACCCGCCTCCGCTTCGGCGTCGACGGCAAGATTGTCGAGCACCGCGACTACTTCGATTTCGTCGGCCCCACCTTCGCCCCGGTGCCTCTGGTCGGAGGTTTTGTGCGCTGGCTCTACGGCCGGTTCGTGGCCTGATGTTGGCCGCCACCGCCGCCCTGGCGATCGCTCAACGGGACCGGTGGCGACGCGCCGTGGGCCTGTTGCGGTCCAGATGGCTGAGAACGTAGTAACTGGCAAAACCGATCACCACCATGGCGAGCATGAAGGCGGGATAGGAGACACGCCAGTTGTCTGGGCCGGTGATCATCGTCCACTCGGACATGCCGCCGATGCCTGCCAGCAGGGTCAGCGGCATGAAGATCGTCGTGATCAGTGTCAAGCGCCGGACCGTGGCGTTGGTGTCATTGGCAGCTTTGGCCATCTGATTGTTGAGCATCGACAGATACATCTCCATCAGGCTGGTGACGATGTCCCGATATGACTCTGTGACCTCATAGAAGCGCACCAGATGGTCATAGATGTCGCGATAGTGGTAGAGCGCCTTTTCTGAAATCACTGGAAAATCCCCTCGGCAGATCTTGCTGAGGATCTCGCGCTCATGAAACAAGCTTTTGCGCAAGCGCAACAGGTAGCGCCGGAATCTGATCAGCTCGGCCGGCTTGAAACTGGCCGGATCCGCAATCAGGGCTCCCTCCACACCATCCAGCTCGTCTTCGAGGGCCTCGATGGCCACAAACTTCTGATCGACGACGTGGTCGAGGATCAGATGCATGAGGTGGGAGGGGCCCTTCCGGGCTTCCTCGATGCCCCTTTGCACCATTTTCTCCACTCCATCGAGGTAGGAACGATGCCTGGAGTCCAGATGACTGATGCTGACCAGAAACCGCTGACCGAGGAACAGGTTGATCTCACCCACGTCGAGGACACTATGGCTGTACTGAAAGGTGTTGAAGAGGATGAAGATAGTGTCGGGGAAATCGTCGATCTTGGGAATCTGATGATCATCGAAGCAATCCTCGATCGACAGGGCGTGCAGGCCCAGCAGACCCACGAGCTTGCCCAGTTCGTCCCTGCTGGCCTCGCGGTAATGCAACCAGGCAAAACCGTCCACGTCGCTTGCCGTTACGGCCTCCATCGCCGACGCCAGGCGCTTCGCTGGGCCATTCCGGCCGATGAGATAGAAGCTGGCGTCAGACACACGCGCGTGGGCTGATGGCTGCGCTCAGCGTAGGGAAGACGCCTGGAGCATTTGAGCGGGTCACGGCAACGTCTTCGGTTTTGGCAGGCTGGCGGCTCCGCTCCCTGACCGGATGCCTCATCACGTCGATCGCCCCACCAAGACCTGCCCGGTCTGCGGACGCCCGTTCCAGTGGCGGGCAAAGTGGAAGGAGGTGTGGGAAGAGGTGCGCTACTGCTCCGAGCGCTGCCGCCGCAGCCGCAACCGCAACCGCTTGTGGCGCACCAGCCCTACCTCCGGGGCCGGTGATCCGGCGCAGTTGGAGTGAATCTGGTTGACACGATCCCGCAGCGTCAGCGCTTCGGTGGTGCGCCGGTACAGGCCTTAGATGGCGTAGCGATAGCGTTCGTTTCCGTCGTTCGGGGCGAACGGGCTGCCCTCCACCAGCCCCCGCAGGCGGGCGTAGGAGATCAGCTTGGATTTGAAAGGCGCGGTGAAGATCCGTACCGGGTGCCCTTTGATCTCGACGACCACTTCAAGGGCGCCGCGCCCCAGCGGGGCGGTGAGGCATTCGTCGGTGGCGAGGCTGGCGAACTTGGCCTGGAAGCGCTCGCGCACCTGCTCGCTGGCGTCAGCCTCGGGAAGGAAGAGGTTTTCGATGTTCCACCCGTCGGCGTAGCCAGCCCAGGTGACATCCGCAGGTGCCCGGGGCATGGCCGGGTCACGGGCAGGGATGGTCAGGGAATGGACCCCAGCCAGCGCTCGCTGCGCTGCAGTCCTTCGTCGCAGTCGCCCCGCATCAGCAGACCGGCCCCGCCCCAGACCAGCCGCGGGGCCAGATCCAGCGGGCCGCCGCCCAGCTCCCGCAGCGGCGTGAAGCCGAGCCGCCGGAAGTAGCGCCGCAGGCGACGGTGCTGGCGTTCCCCATCCCGAATCGCCAGCAAGCGGGCCGAGCGGCAGGGGGTGGTCTCCAGGGCCCAGGAGAAGGTGGCCGCCCAGATCAGCGGCCCCACGGCTTGGCTGCGCTCCCCCTGCACCCGCATCGTGTCGAGCCGCAGGCCATCGGCCACGGGCAGGCACCAGCCCTTGAGCTCCCCCAACAGCAGCGGCGGCTGTTCCGCCCGGGATCGCGCCACTCCCACCCGCAGCCCCCGCACCCCCGCCAGCCCCGTCACCTGGAGCCGCAGCAGGAGGCCGTGGTCCCTGGCCCGCTCCTCCAGCGCAGCCAGGCTCAACATCGCTGGCCGGCTGCGGGCTCCTGCGCCGGGAAAGCTTCGGCGGCGAGCACCGCCTGCAGGGGCAACGGGCCGTGGATGTGGGGGAAGCACTCGCCCGTGTCCGGAGCCGGCTCCCACCGCAGCGGCGCCGTCAGGCGATCGGGGTCGATGGTCAGCAGCAGCACCTCCCCCGCATCGGCGTAGAAGCGCCCGTAGGTGGCCTCCACCTGATCGGCCCCGCTGGCATGGATGAAGCCCACATCCTGAAGCGATTGCCCGCGGGTCGAGCGTTCGTACACCCCTGCGGCCCGGGCCTGGCGCCATTCGTCAGCCATCGCCAGGTGGTAGATCCACCTGGCTGAGCGCCAGGGCCGCCGCGGCGCCCAGGGCCCGGCCATCACCGCCGCCAGTTCGGGCCCCTGCAGGAACCGTTGCAGCCAGTCCTGCAGCGGCGCCAGATCTCCCAGCTGGTCTAACCCCTCGGGATCGGCGAGCCGGAACTGGCGCACGAAGGGCAGCAGCGCCATGTCGGCCAGGGATGGATGCCCTCCCACCAGCCAGCCGCCAGGCTCCAGGGTCTCGCTCCAGCCCCGCAGGATCTCGAGCGCCGCGCCGCGATGCAGCTCCCTGTCGTCGCCGGGATAGCGATGGGCGTACTTGAAACGATCCAGATGGTGCTTGAAGGCCCCATCGTTCTGCTCGATCAGGGCGGTGATCCGGGCCTGCTCGCCGCTGCGCCGCAGGCCGTGCGGATCATGCACCGCCAGGGCCCAGTCCATCACCGCCAGGCTGTCCGGCAGCGCCCGGGCGGCCCCTTGGGGATCGGCGCCCGCTTCCGGCGGCAGCACCAGCACCGGCACAGTGCCAGCGGCGGAGGCCTCAAGCAGTTCGGGGGGCTTGCGGCCCAGGTGCACCTCCCGCAGCTCCAGATCCACACCCGGCCTCAGCCCCGCCGCCGCCAGGGCCAGCCGCGCCCGAATCGCGTAGGGGCAGCGGCGAAAGCTGTACAGGATCGGCAGGGCGGCCGTCATCCGCTCAAGCGCCGGCGGGGGGCATGACCCGGCCGATGTGCGGCTCTCCGCAGGCCTCGGCCCGCCGCATCTGCCGCTGGCGCTCGGCAAAACGCTTCCGGTCGGCTGGGGTGAACCGATCGATGCAGTGGCGGCAACTCACCCCCGCCACGTAGCTGTCCAGCTCCAGGTCGGCCGGGGCCAGGGGCAGACCGCAGGCGTGGCAGACGTGGTAACAGCCCGGCTGCAGCTGGTGGTTGAGGGCCACCCGCTGATCAAAGACGTAGCACTCCCCCTGCCAACGGCTCTCGGCTTCCGGCACCTGCTCCAGGTAGTTGAGGATGCCGCCCTGCAGCTGCAGCACGTCCTCGAACCCCTGGGCCAGCAGGTAGGCCGTGGCTTTCTCGCAGCGGATGCCGCCGGTGCAGAACAGGGCCAGCCGCTGCGGGCGCTTCTCGGCCAGCAGCGGCCGCAGCCGCTGCTCCACCCAGGCGGGAAAATCGCTGAAGGTCTCGGTGCCGGGGTCGATGGCGCCCGCAAAGCTGCCCAGGGCCACTTCGTAGTGGTTACGGGTGTCGATGGTCAGGGTGTCGGGATCCCCCAGCAGGGCGTTCCAGTGCTCGGGCGGCACCGGCACCCCCGTGCCCCGGGACGGCTGGGCCGACGGCTCGGCCATCGTCACGATCTCCGCCTTGAGGCGCACCTTGAAACGGTGGAACACCCGCCCCTCGGCCTCGCTGCGCTTCACCGCAAGGTTCGCCAGGCGGGGGTCGGTCTGCAGCAGCTCCAGCAGGGCGGCCACGCTGGAGGCCGATCCGGCCACCGTGCCGTTGATGCCCTCGGTGGCCAGCAGGATGGTGCCCAGCAGACCGGTTTCGCTCCCCAGCGCCAGCAGCCTGGTTTGCCAGTCGGGCAATTCCTCGCTGGCCAGGGTCACGAACCTGTAGAACGCGGCGACCTGCACCCTCAGCGCCCGGCGGCGGCGAGCGGCTGGCCTTCCAGGTGCACCCGCACCCCGGCGGCCCTCAGCAGCTCACGGTCGCTGCTCACCGCGGGGTTGGAGGTGGTGAGCAGGGTGTCGCCGTAGAAGATCGAATCGGCGCCGGCCAGCAGGCAGAGGATCTGGGCTTCCCGCCCCAGCTGCTCGCGCCCCGCGCTGAGCCGCACTCGGCTGTGGGGCATGAGGATGCGAGCGGTGGCCACCATCCGCACCAGCTCGAGGGGGTCGATCGCTGGCTGCTCCTCCAGCGGGGTGCCCTCCACCGCCACCAGGGCGTTGATCGGCACGCTTTCCGGGTGGGGATCCAGGCCGGCCAGCACCTGCAGCAGCCCGGCCCGGTCTTCGGGGCCCTCGCCGAGTCCGATGATGCCGCCGCAGCAGAGGTCGATGCCGGCACTCCTCACCCGCGCCAGGGTGTCGAGCCGCTCCTGATAGGTGCGGGTGGAGATGATCCGGCCGTAGTGCTCGGGGCTGGTGTCGAGATTGTGGTTGTAGGCGGTGAGCCCCGCTTCCGCCAGCCGGGCCGCCTGGCCGCCTGTGAGCATGCCGGCCGTGACACAGGCCTCCAGGCCCAGTTCCCGCACGCCGCGAACCATGGCAAGCATCGCCTCGAACGGCGCCCCATCGCGGATCTCCCGCCAGGCCCAGCCCATGCAGAAGCGATGGGCGCCGGCGTCCCGGGCCTGCCGGGCACGTTCCAGCACCGGTGCCACCGCCAGCGGCTGGCGTCCCTCCAGATCGCTGGGGTGATGCATCGACTGAGGGCAGTAGGCGCAGTCCTCCTCGCAGCCTCCCGTCTTTACGCTCAGCAGCGAGGCCAACTGGACGTGGTAGCCGGGGTTGGCGCTGCGATGGACGCCCTGGGCCTGCCAGAGCAGATCCATCAGAGGCAGGTCGAGCAGGGCCTGGATCTCCTGGCGGGACCAGTCGTGGCGCAGGGTCATGGGGCGTTCTCGACACCGGTATGGACGCCGCCGAAGCGGCGCTCGCGCCCCTGATAATCGAGCAGCGCCGCCAACAGGGCCCCGGTGTCGAAGTCGGGCCAGAGCACCTCGGTGATGTGCAGTTCGGCGTAGGCCAGCTGCCAGAGCAGGAAGTTGCTGATGCGCTGCTCGCCGCTGGTGCGGATCAGCAGGTCGGGGTCGGCGTCGCCGGCGGTGAACAGTTCGGCGGCGAAGACAGCCTCGTCGATGCTGGCCGGGTCGAGCTCGCCACGGGCGGCCTGCTCGGCGAGGCGGCGGGCGGCCCGCACCAGCTCACTGCGACCGCCGTAGTTGGTGCAGACGTTGAAGTGGATGCCGCTGTTGGCGGCGGTGCGCTCGGTGGCATCTGTGATCAGCTCCTTGAGGCCCTCCGGCAGGGGCTCCAGGTCGCCGAGGAAGCGGATCCGCACCTGCTGGCGTTCCAGCGCGTCGAGCTCCCGGGCGAGCACCCGTTCGAACAGGGCCATCAGGAAGGCCACCTCCTCTCCGGGTCGGGTCCAGTTCTCAGTGGAAAAGGCGTAGGCCGTGAGGGCGCCGATGCCCCAGTCGCTGCAGTGGCGCAGGGTGCGCTTGAGCGTCTCCACCCCCGCCCGGTGACCCATGGCCCTGGGCAGCCCCCGCTGGCGGGCCCAACGGCCGTTGCCGTCCATGATCACGGCCACGTGAGAGGGCAGTCGAGCCGGATCCAGCTGGGCGGGCAGCTGGTCGGGATCGGACGATGGAGTGGTCGCCAGGGCGCGACTCATCCGCGATGTTCCGGCAGGTCCGCAGCCACGCTACGCCCCGTGGGTGCGGAGGCCAGGGCCTCGGTGAGCAGGTCGTGGAGCCGGCTACTGGTGATGGGCCGCTCCAGCCGGCCCTGGGAGGCCAGCGACAGGGTGCCCGTTTCCTCTGAGACGACGATGCAGAAACAGCCGTCGTGGCGTTCGGTCAGCCCCATGGCGGCCAGGTGACGGGTGCCATAGCGGTTCAGGCCCTGGCGCGAGAGGGGCAGGATCACACCGGCCGCCACGATGCGGTTCTTCTGGACCAGCACGGCCCCGTCGTGCAGGGGCGTGTCCACGGCGAAGAGATTGAGCATCAGCTCAACGGAGAGATGGGCGTCGATGCGGATGCCGGGGTTGAGGAAGTCTTCGGGGCGCAGATCGCTGCCCAGGTCGAGCACGATCAGGGCACCGCAGCGGGCCTGGGACAGGCGGCCGGCGGCCTCGGTGAGCAGGCTCACCGACCCCGACGCCAACTGATCACGACTGCGATCGGCGAACAGCACGCCCAGGCGACCGGTACCCAGCAGTTCCATCAGCCGCCGCAATTCCCCCTGCCACAGGATCGCCAGGGCGAGGCTGCAGGCCAGCACCAGGGCGTCCACCAGGCTGCTGGTCAGTGGCAGGTTGGCGTAGCGCTGCACGAACCAGGCCAGCGCCACCAGAAACAGATACCCCCGCAGCAGCCAGAGGGTGCGGGCCTCCGTGACCCGGCCGAGCAGAAGCAGCCCAAGCAGGGAGGCGAACAGGAGATCCAGCAGCAGGCGGAAATCGATGAGCCGCAGCCAGATCACAACAAGACAGATGGGCAGGCCGGTTCCAGGGAAGGCCGCCTGACGGGGTCAGGTTACCGGCAGGAGACGGTGGGGCAAAACGTCGTAGCGCAGTAGGTCTTCCGGCCGCTCCCGCCGTTGCACGACATCGGCCACGCCGTCATGGACGAACACCGCCGCCGGCCTCGGGATGCGGTTGTAGTTGGACGCCATCGCGGCGTTGTAGGCCCCGGTGGCGAACACGGCGAGGACGTCGCCGGGGGAGGCGGCCGGCAGGCGGATGTCGCGCAGCAGCACATCACCGGACTCGCAATGCTTGCCGGCCACGGTCACCACCTCAGTGGCTTCGGCCAGGGGCCGGTCGGCCAGCACGGCGGTGTAGAGGGATTGATAAGTGATCGGCCGGGGGTTGTCGCTCATGCCGCCATCCACCGACAGGTAGGTGCGCAGGCCGGGGATCTCCTTGCGGCTGCCCACCGAATAGAGGGTCAGGCCGGCCGTGGCCACCAGGGAGCGGCCGGGTTCGCAGAGCAACCGCGGCAGCACCAGCTGGCGCTGGTTGCAGGCCTCCGCGACGGCCCCCGCCACCACCCGCACCCACTCCTGGATGCTCGGGGGATCATCCGAGCCCACATAACGGATGCCGAGCCCGCCGCCGACGTTGAGGTCGCCGCAGGGGTGACCAAGGGAACGGGCCAGGAGCAGGGCCTCCGCCATTACCGCCGCCAGGTCGCGGTGAGGTTCCAGTTCGAAGATCTGGGAGCCGATGTGGGCATGCAGGCCATCCACCCGGGCCCAGGCGCACCCGGCCAGGTGTTGCAGCACGGACTCCAGCTGGTCGGGGTCAAAGCCGAACTTGCTGTCGAGGTGGCCGGTGCGGATGTACTCGTGGGTGTGGCACTCGATGCCGGGCGTGAATCGCACCAGCACCCGCACCGGCCTGGCCCGCCCGGCTGCCAGGTCGGAGAGCAGCTCAATGTCGTTCCAGTTGTCGAGCACCACCGTGACGCCCCGGTCGATGGCGAGCTGGAGCTCCTCGGCCGACTTGTTGTTGCCATGGAAGACGATCCGCTCGGCCGGCATGCCGCCCTGCAGCGCCGTGAGCAGTTCGCCGGCCGAGACGGCATCGAGACCCAGCCCTTCGGAGGCCACTAGCGCCGTGATCGCCAGGGAGCTGTTGGCCTTGGAGGCATAGAGGGCCAGCGCGTCGCCCGGGTAGTGGGCGGCCAGCGCCTGCCGGTAGGCCCGGCAGGTGGCCCGCAGGGTCTCCTCGTCGAGCACATACAGCGGTGTGCCGTAGGTCTGGGCCAGGTCGCCCAGGGCCACCCCCCCCACCTCCAGCCGGCCGAGGGCATCGAGCCGGGCCGTGATCGGGGCCAGGTTGCGGTTGGGGCTGAGGCGATCGAGGCCCTGCTCAAACGGCGCCGCTGCCTCCCCGGCGGCAGGGGCGACCGAATCGGTCGCCGGAGATGCGCTGGTCACCATGACGGCCTGCCCGGGGAAGAGATCAAGATGTCTGATCGTAAGGATCCCTGCGCGCTGTGGCTGTGCCGTCCCCGTCACCGCTGCCATCCCCGACCCTGATCCAACTGGCCCCGAAGCACGTCGGTGCCTGCCTGGAGCTGGATCGGGCCGCCCTCGGCGGAATCTGGAGCCTGGCCCAGTGGCAGCGGGAGCTGGAGGAGGAGGCAAGGCCAGGCCTGGGATTGCGCCAGGGGCAGGAGCTGCTGGCCATGGCCTGCGGCTGGCTGGTGGTCGATGAGCTCCACATCACCCTGGTGGCGGTGGCCCCTGGCCACCGACGCCGGGGACTGGGGCGCCGAATCCTGGAGGAACTCATGCAGGTCGGGCTGCGCAGCGGCGCCAGCCGGGCCACCCTGGAGGTAGCGGCCGGGAACGGGCCCGGGACGGGGTTGTACGAGGCCCTGGGGTTCCGCACCGCCGGCATCCGTCATGGTTACTACCGCAGTGGCGAGGATGCCCTGATCCAATGGGTCAACCTGAAGAGGTGAAAGGGTGCGGATAACCGTAGATATCTATACCTACATCCCATACTTCTGGGCTTGTTGTTTGTTTTCAGCTTCCCCTGAGAGCCTGCGGCGCAACGCCTTCGCCTGAGAGTGTCCCCGCCCTCCCACGCAGCCCTTCAATCCTGATAGGTTGGTTGCACTTGCATCAGGTCCCGCCCCATGTTCGAGCGGTTTACCGAGAAGGCCATCAAGGTGATCATGCTGGCCCAGGAAGAGGCCCGCCGCCTCGGCCACAACTTCGTCGGCACCGAGCAGATCCTGCTGGGCCTGATCGGCGAAGGCACCGGTGTCGCCGCCAAGGTTCTCAAGTCGATGGGGGTCAACCTCAAGGATGCCCGTGTCGAGGTCGAGAAGATCATCGGCCGCGGCTCGGGCTTCGTCGCCGTCGAGATTCCCTTCACCCCACGGGCCAAGCGGGTGCTGGAGCTCTCCCTTGAAGAAGCCCGGCAGCTCGGTCACAACTACATCGGCACCGAGCACCTCCTGCTCGGGCTCATCCGCGAGGGTGAGGGCGTCGCCGCCCGTGTGCTCGAAAACCTCGGTGTCGACCTGGCCAAGGTCCGCACCCAGGTGATCCGCATGCTCGGCGAGACGGCTGAAGTGGCGTCCGGCAGCTCGGGCAAGGGATCCACCAAGACCCCCACCCTCGATGAGTTCGGCAGCAACCTCACCCAGCTGGCCGCCGAGTCCAAGCTCGACCCCGTCGTGGGTCGCCACAACGAGATCGATCGGGTGATCCAGATCCTGGGTCGCCGCACCAAGAACAACCCCGTGCTGATCGGCGAGCCCGGCGTCGGCAAGACGGCCATCGCCGAAGGCCTGGCCCAGCGCATCACCCAGGGCGAGATCCCCGACATCCTTGAGGACAAGCGGGTCCTCACCCTCGACATCGGCCTGTTGGTGGCCGGCACCAAGTATCGCGGTGAGTTCGAGGAGCGCCTCAAGAAGATCATGGAGGAGATCCGCTCCGCCGGGAACGTGATCCTGGTGATCGACGAGGTCCACACCCTGATCGGTGCCGGCGCTGCCGAGGGCGCCATCGACGCCGCCAACATCCTCAAGCCTGCCCTGGCACGGGGCGAGTTGCAGTGCATCGGCGCCACCACCCTCGACGAATACCGCAAGCACATCGAGCGCGATGCCGCCCTCGAGCGTCGCTTCCAGCCCGTGATGGTGGGCGAGCCCTCCGTCGTCGACACGATCGAGATCCTCAAGGGTCTGCGGGAGCGCTACGAGCAGCACCACCGCCTCAAGATCAGCGATGAGGCGCTCGTGGCGGCCGCCACCCTGGGCGACCGCTACATCAGCGATCGCTTCCTGCCCGACAAGGCCATCGACCTGATCGACGAGGCCGGCAGCCGGGTGCGGCTGCTCAACTCCAAGCTGCCCCCGGCGGCCAAGGAGGTCGACAAGCAGCTGCGTGGTGTACAGAAGGAGAAGGAGGACGCCGTCCGCCAGCAGGACTTCACCAAGGCCGGTGAACTGCGCGACAAGGAAGTGGAACTGCGCGATCAGATCCGCTCGATCCTCCAGGCCCGCCGTGACGACGAACCCGCCGCCGTGGCCCCTGCCGCTGCCGAAGCGCAAGGGTCGTCCTTCGCCGGCGTTGCTCCAGCCGATGACGGTGGCACCGATGAAAGCCGTGCTCCCCTGGTCACCGAGGAGGACATCGCCCAGATCGTCGCCTCCTGGACCGGGGTGCCCGTGCAGAAGCTCACCGAGAGCGAGTCGGTGAAGCTGCTCAACATGGAGGAGACCCTCCACCAGCGCCTGATCGGCCAGGACGAGGCCGTCAAGGCCGTGTCCCGGGCCATCCGCCGGGCTCGCGTCGGCCTGAAGAACCCCAACCGACCCATCGCCAGCTTCATCTTCTCCGGCCCCACTGGCGTCGGTAAGACGGAACTCACCAAGGCCCTGGCGGCCTACTTCTTCGGCAGCGAAGACGCCATGATCCGCCTGGACATGAGCGAATTCATGGAGCGCCACACCGTCAGCAAGCTGATCGGTTCGCCTCCTGGCTACGTGGGCTTCAACGAAGGCGGCCAGCTGACGGAAGCCGTACGGCGCCGTCCCTACACCGTGGTGCTGTTCGACGAGATCGAGAAGGCCCACCCCGATGTGTTCAACCTTCTTCTGCAGCTGCTGGAAGATGGTCGGCTCACCGACTCCAAGGGACGGACGGTCGACTTCAAGAACACCCTGATCATCATGACCTCGAACATCGGTTCGAAGGTGATCGAAAAAGGTGGCGGTGGCCTGGGCTTCGAATTCGGCGGCGGCGATGTGGAGGAAACCCAGTACAACCGCATCCGTTCACTCGTCAACGAGGAGCTCAAGCAGTACTTCCGCCCCGAGTTCCTCAACCGTCTCGACGAGATCATCGTCTTCCGTCAGCTCACCCGCGACGAGGTCAAGTTGATCGCCGAGATCATGCTGCGGGAGGTCTTCGCCCGCATGCAGGACAAGGGGATCGGCATGTCCGTCACCGAGGCCTTCAAGGAGCGTCTCGTGGAAGAGGGCTACAACCCCAGCTACGGTGCCCGGCCCCTGCGTCGTGCCGTGATGCGTCTGCTCGAGGACTCGCTGGCCGAGGAATTCCTCTCCGGCCGGATCGGTGAGGGCGACGCCTGTCTGGTGGATGTCGATGACGACAAGCAGGTGGTGATCCGCAAGCAGTCGATCACCCCTCCGTTGCCGGAGCTGGCGGGCGCCAGCGCCTGAGTCGTCGCGACGTCGTTCGGCCGACTTCTACATTTCAGTGATCAGAAGTCGGCCATGACGGATTCTCTGCAGACCCACGCCATCGCCCCGGCCCTGGTGCTGCGCGGCGACGGAGCCTGGTCGCAGGCTCTGCCTCGCGTTGTGGCCCTGGGTCAACGTCCCTTCCTGTTGGGGCGCAGCGCCTCCACCTACTCCCTGCGACAACAGCTGCTGGTTGATCTGGAGCGGGCCGGTGCCCGCCCAGTGGCCAGCCAGGGGTTCCGCGACTGCTGCGACGAAGACCTGCTGCCCCTGGCCCAGGACGCCATCGCGGCCGGCTGTGATGCTCTGATCGCCGCCGGTGGCGGAAAGGTGCTGGATGCGGGCAAGCTGCTGGCCCACCGGCTTGGCCTGCCCTGCATCACGGTGCCCACCAGCGCCGCCACCTGTGCTGGCTGGACGGCCCTGGCCAACATGTACACACCCGAGGGCGCCTTCCTGGGCGATGTGGCCATCGAGCGCTGCCCCGATCTTCTCGTCTTCGACCACGACCTGGTGCGGCAGGCGCCGGCACGCACCCTGGCCAGCGGCATCGCCGATGCGGTGGCCAAGTGGTATGAGGCCTCGGTGAGCAGCGGCTCCAGCGATGATGGCCTGGTGCAGCAGGCCGTGCAGATGGCCCGCCTGCTGCGCGATCTGCTGCTGCTGGAGGGGGAAGCCGCCCTGGCGGACCCGAGCGGCGAAGCCTGGGTGAGGGTGGCCGAGGGTTGCGCCCTCACCGCGGGGTTGATCGGCGGCATCGGCGGCGCCCGTTGCCGCACCGTGGCCGCCCACGCCGTCCACAACGGCCTCACCCAGCTCGCCGCCACCCACGGCCAGCTCCATGGCGAGAAAGTGGGGTTCGGTGTGTTGGTGCAGCTCTGGCTGGAGGAGCAGCTGGCCGGCAACCGGCTGGCGGCCCAGGCCCGCCGCCAGTTGCTCCCCGTCTTCCGCCGGCTGGGGCTGCCCACCGATCTCGAGGCCCTGGGGCTGGGCGGGGCCACCCTGGAGGATCTGCGTCAGGTCTGCCGCTTCGCCTGCCGCGACGGCTCCGACCTGCACCACCTGCCCTTCGCGGTGGCCCCCGAAGACCTGCTGGCCGCCATGGTGGGCGCCACCGTCGACCGGCAGCAGACGTGAGGTCCAGCCTCACCCGCCCGCCCAGCGGCCGCGATCTGGTCACGGCCGCCGCCGACTCCCTGCTTGACCCGTTGGGCCGCGCCCTGGCCGGCCAGGTCCAGTGGTGGGAGCTGCCCGGGCACCCGGAGCACTGGCCGGTGGCGGTGCTGGGGGAGGGCCCGCCCCTGCTGCTGCTGCACGGCTTCGACAGTTCCTTCCTGGAGTTCCGCCGCCTGGCCCCCCTGCTGGCGGCCAGCCACCGGCTGCTGATCCCGGACCTGCACGGCTTCGGCTTCTGCCCCAGGCCCGCGGACCGCGACTACACCCCCGAGGCTGTCCTGCGGCATCTGGACGCGTGGCTGGAGGCGTTCGATCGCCAGGTTCCTGCCGGCGAACAGACACTGGGCCTGATCGGGGCCTCGATGGGCGGAGCGGTGGCGGTGGCCCTGGCCCGGCGCCACCCCACGCGCTTCGGGCGGTTGCTGTTGCTGGCCCCGGCGGGCCTCACCGGCCGCCCCATGCCGCTGCCGCCCTTGCTGGACGGACTCGGTGTGCGGTTCCTGGCTCTGCCGAAGGTGCGCGGTGGCCTTTGCCGCAGCGCCTTTGCCGATCCCGATCGGGACGTGGGGCCGGCCGAGCTGGAGATTGCTTCGCTGCATCTCAGGGCGCCGGGCTGGGCCGAGGCCCTGCGCCGCTTCGCCCGCAGTGGCGGCTTCGCCGGCTGCGGCGCGCCCCTGCCTCCCCAGCCCCTGGCGGTGCTCTGGGGCGCCGACGACCGGATCCTGCGCGCCCCGCAGAAGCGGGCCGCCCAGGCCCTGCTGGGGTCCCGCATCACCGAATTGGCGGCCTGCGGCCACCTGCCCCACATCGACCAGCCCGAGCGGGTGGCCGCCGCCTGGCTGGGCTCACCCTGCGCCCCGATCCCCACCCCCCCATGACGTCCCCCTCTCCTCTGTCCTTGCCACGCCTCGTTGCCGGCTTGCTGCTGGTCTTGCTGCTTGGGCTGGCGGGCCCGGCCGAGGCCTCGCTGCTGCACCTGGAGGGACCGGTGCCGGCGGAGCTCGGCGTGCACGACGGCTCCCTCTCTGCCTGTGCGGTGCCGGCCCACTGCGTTCGGGCCGACTGGCCGCTCACCGACCCGGAGGCGGCCCTGAGCGCGTTGGTGCCCCTGCTGGAAACCACCGAGGGCGTCAGGATCGTCGAGCGTGATGGCCGCTATCTGCACGCCACAGCCACCAGCCGGTTGTTCGGCTTCGTCGACGACCTCGAACTGCAGGCCCTGCCGGCCGCCGGTGTGTTGCAGGCCCGCTCCAGCTCACGGCTGGGGGACTCGGATCTGGGCGTCAATGCCCGCCGGCTGGCGGCCCTCCAGCAGCAACTGCCTGACAGCTGAAGCGTTCGATGGCGCCGCGGCGGTGCAGAAAACGGGGCTGCTGCGGATCCTCCAGGCTCCACCACCAGAGCCCGTCGGTGTAGCTGGGGGGGCCGGCATTGTTGGTGCGCGGCAGTTGCAGACGCAGGTCGCGCCACTCCAGCAGCACCGTGGCGCCGGGGACCGTGCCGGCGCTGGTGTTGGGGAGGCCCGGGGCATCCACGGCCCCGTTGTCGCTGGTCGCCAGCAGCAGGTCACCGTCGCAGCGGTAGGTGACGGCCGCGGCCGCGGCGGCCGCCGGGCTCCCCAGGGCAAGACAGAGCAGCAGCACCATGGCCAGCAGCTGAGCCGCCAGGGCCTGGGCGCTGCGCAGGGCCCCCTCGATCCGGCCGAAGCCTTGTCCGGCGATGAAGTCGCCGCAGAAGGCCACCCGGCTGGCGGGGCAGAGCATGGCGGTGGGGGAAAGGCCGGGGGCCACGGGAAAGGCGGCTCCCCAGTGCATCAGTTGACGCTGGACCACCCCCTCCAGGGCGTCGCCACCGACGGGCCGCTCCCCGAGCCACGGCACCAGTGCGCTGGCGACGGCTCCTTCCAGGGCGGCGATGTCGACGACGGCGTCGGTGACGCTGTGGGCCACGACGCCGCAGCGGCCGTCGGCCAGGGGCTGGATCGCCAGCCGCCGCAGCCCCCAGCGCTGCTGGGCTGGGCCGTCAAAGCCGAGCAGCCGGAACGGCAGGGCCAGCCACCGGGTCGCCGCGGTGGGCTCGATCGTGAGCATCAGATTGGTGCGGCTCTGCATCCCCATGCTGGCGAGGGCCGCCAGGGCCGTCTCCAGTGCTCCATCGCCGAGGCCCTCTGCCGCCCGCTGCAGCGGCACCTCCGACCAGCCGAACCGCTCCATGGCGCGGGGATGGGCCAGCAGGGTGCCGCTGAGCACCAGCCAGTCGGCCTCGCCCAGCACCGTCCCGGTGGCCTCGATCAGGCGCCAGCCCCCATCGGGGCGAGCCTCCAGGTGGCGCACCAGGGTGCCGTAGTGGCCCGTGGGGCTGGGTGGCGGCCCCTGGGCCTGGGCCAGGGCCAGCAGGCCGCGGCAGAGGTCGTCCATGCCCAGACGGCCCCGGTACAAAGCGCCGCGCAGCAGGGGATCGGCCTCGGCTGGTCCCAGGGTTCCGTCGGCCTGCAGCTCCGCCGCCGGCTCCCGCCAGGGCACGATCCAGTCCCCCGACCGCAGGGGCGCCACCAGTTCCGGTTCGGGGCCCTCCAGCAGGTTGAGCAGGGGTGCTCCGTGGTCGAGGCGCCAAGCGGCGTCCTGGCGGGAGCGGCGGGTGGCGGCCCGACCTCCGGGACCCCGACCCGCCTCCCAGAGGTCGATCGGGCCGTCCCAGCCACCGCGCCGCAGCCCTGCGGCCAGGGCACAACCGGCCACTCCGGCGCCGATCACCGCCAGCGATGGCGCGCTTGGCCGCCGCGACTGGCCAGACTCACCTGACGATCCAGCCATGCCGTGATGACGATGACGCCTGAAGACAAGACAATCCTGGCCGCGTCCGCCCCCTGGCTGGGGGCCCTGCTCAACGTCGTGCCCGGCCTGGGCACCGGCTACATCTACCAGCGCCGCTGGCGGGCCTACTGGATTACCTCGGCCCTGGCCACGGCCTGGTTCCTGCTGGGGGCCGTGCTGGGCGGCGCAGCCAGCGCGACGGACCTGACGGCGCCCGACCCCCGCAACCAGCTGGTCGGCCTGGGGGGATTGCTGCTGCTGGCGGCACTGACGGCCGCGGAGGCCTTCCGCGAGGCGCGCCGAGCCCGGATGGAATGAGAATCTGAGCAGTCCTGTGCCCTCTGCTGGCGGATGAGCGAGACACCAGCTAGCGACCGTCCCCCCGAGGCACCTGAAGCAGCAGGCCCCGTGATGGGGCTGTTGGCCCGGGGTCTGGAGCTGTGGCTGCGGCAGCAGTGCGAGGCCATCGAGCGGCTGGAGATCCGCCTGGAGGGTTCGGGGCTGCGGCTGCTGCGGGGACGTCTGGATGGGGTGCGGCTGCGGGCCCGGCGGGTCGTGTACCAGGCGATGGAGATCGAGGAGGTGGACCTCCGCTGTGACGGCATTCAGGTGCGCATGGGATCCCTGGTGCGGAACCAGGCGGTGAGGCTGGAGCAGCCCTTCCGCATCCAGGGGCTGGTGAGCTTCAGCGGCGACGGCCTCAGCCGTTCCCTGAGCACCCCGGCCTGGCGCGGCCTCGGCGATGGCCTGGCCGACGACCTGCTGGGCCTGACCCCCCTGGCGGGGCTGCGCATCCGCGAGGACCGGTTGGTGCTGCGGGCCTTCGCCAGCGGCGATCGGGAGCCGGTGGAGCGGGAGGTGGCGGTGCGGGCCGACGGCGGCACCGTGGAGCTGCGCTGCGCCGAGGGGACTCCCCACGCCCGGCTGCCGATGGATCCCAACATCCGCATCGAACGGGCCGAGCTCGGTGCCGGTCTGCTGCACCTGGAGGGGGAGGCCCGGGTCTCCCCCTGAGGGCCCAGGCAGACGCTCAGCCCCGCTGCAGCAGCGGCAGCACCAGGGTCACCGCGGAATAGACCACCGCTGGCACGAACAGGTAGCTGTCGATCCGATCGAGGATGCCGCCGTGGCCGGGGATCGCATCGCCGGAGTCCTTCAGGCCCGCATCCCGTTTCATCATCGATTCGGTCAGGTCGCCCACCAGGGCGAACAGGGACACCACCGCCCCCAGCACCGCTCCGATCAGCCAGCCCCAGCGCCAGCCCAGCAGCACCCCGCCCACGCCCCCCACCAGCAGGGCGCAGAGCACCCCGCCCAGGGCCCCCTCCACCGTCTTGCCAGGGGAAATCGGCGAGAGGGCGTGGCGGCCCAGACGTCGACCGATCACGTAGGAGCCGATGTCGGTGGCCACGATCATCAGGCAGGCCAGCAGGGTGAGGGCCATGCCGGGGCTCCAGGGCCAGCCCAGCCCGTCGAGGGCGGGAGCGAGGGCGGGATCGGTGAGATCACGCAGCTTGATCCAATGGCTGGGCAGGAAGCCTAGATAAAAGAGCCCGAACACCGAGGCGGCGATGTCGGCGATGGTGCCGGTGACCGGCTGGAGCAGCAGCCAGCCGCAGATCACCGCCCCGGAGGCGGGCAGCACGGCGGCGGCCACGTCGCCCGCCATGCCACCCCCCGGCCAGAGGCTGCCGGCGGCCACCTGGGTGGAGACCAGCAGCAGCTGCACCGCCACCAGGGTGGTCTTGGTGGCGGGGCGGATGCCCTTGAACTGGGCCATGCGGAAGAACTCCAGCAGGCCCAGGTGCACGATCACCCCCACGGCGACGGTGAACCACCAGCCGCCGAGGCCCACCACCACCAGCCCGAAGCCGCCGGCCAGCCAGCCACTCAGCAGGCGGGACAGGGAGGTGGCGGTGCGGGGGGCGGGAGGCAAGGGCTGGGGCTCAACGCTCGGCGGCGATCACGAACAGCGGTTCGGCGGCGGCCAGCTTGGCCTGGCTGCCGCGGCGCTGCATGCGGTGCACGGTGGCCTGCACCACCTGAACATCGTGGGCCCCCAGCTGGGCGAGGGTGTCGGTGGCCTTCACCAGACCCTCCAGGTTGACGGTGCTGATCACCAGCCGTCCGGAGGGCTGAAGGGCCCCCCAGACGGCCCGCAGCACGTCCTCCAGGGGCCGGCCCACCTCCAGAAGCACCCGGTCGGGGTTGGGGGGGAGCAGGGCCAGTCCCTCCGGGGCCTCGCCGGCGTGGATGTGCAGGTTGTGGATGCCGAAGCGCTGCCGGTTGCGTTCCAGCAGGTCGATCGCCTCCGGATCCCGCTCCAGGGTATGAACGGCGCCGGTGGGCATCAGCCGGGCAATTTCCAGGGCCAGGGCGCCGGTGCCGCCGCCCACGTCCCAGACGAGCGAATCGGCGCGGGGGCGCAGGTGGGCCAGCAGCATCACCCGCAGCTCAAGCGGCGTGGGGCTGAATCCCGGGGCGTCCTCGAAGGCGCTGTCCGGCAGTCCGGGGGTGACGAAATCCCAGTGGAAGGGGTTCGGCAACGGGCTCACGAACCGACCACAACGCTCACGGTATCAGCGATCTGGCCGGGCCAGAGGCGCCGTTGGCCCTGCAGCCAGTCGGCGCGGGCCGCATCGATCCGCTCGCCGGGCACCAGCAGCGGAATCCCCGGCGGGTAGGGACAGATCGGTGCCGCGGCCACCCGGCCGGCGGCCCGCTCCAGGGGGACGGCCTCCGCCGGGCTCCGCCAGGCCACGCCGATCGGCAGCTCCGGTGCCGCCAGCAGCGGCAGAGGGGGAGCTGTGAAGGACGGCAGCGGTTGTCCGCCGAGGGCCCGGCGCAGGTCCTGCAGCAGGCGCGGCAGGCGCCGCTCCAGGCCCCGGGGTGGGTTCAGCCCCAGGCAGAAGGTGAGGGCGCCTGGCTCCGGCAACTCCGCGATCGCCCCACGCTGCAGCATCCACGTGTCGGCCTCCAGCCCGTTGATCCCCAGCGGGGCCGTGGCCAGCACCAGGCGCAGGGGATCGCCGTTGGCCACCAGCGGCAGGCCCAGGTCCTCCAGCCGGCTGCGCAGCCGGGCGGCCCTGGCCTCGGCCCGGTGGCGCTGGCGACGTCCGGCATCGCTGGCTCCATGCTCCAGGGCTGCTGCCGTCGAGGCCAGCAGCAGGGCACTGGGGCTGGAGGTCTGCAGCCACAGCAGGGCCCGCTCGATGGCCTCCGGGGCCACCCGGTCACCCTGGGCCAGCAGGGCCGCGCTCTGGGCCAGGCCGGTGCCGCTCTTCTGCACGGAGAGCACCACCAGATCGGCTCCGGCCCCCAGGGCCTCGCCGCCGCCGTGGGCCTGGTCCACCAGCACCGGCAGTCCAGCGCGGTGGGCGAGGGCCACCAGGGCCGGCAGGTCGGCCACCAGGCCCTGGTAGGTGGGATCCACCAGCACCAGGGCCGCTGGGGGGCTGCCGCCGTCGGAGGCGGCAGCCAGCACCCGCTCGAGCCGCTCGGGCTGCGGCGGTTGCCACAGGCCGGTGAGCGGATCGCTCGGCAGGTCGTACAGAAGCGGCTCGATGCCGCCCAGCACGCAGCCGTGCAGCAGGCTGCGATGCAGGTTGCGGGGCAGCAACACCCGGGACCCCGACGGGCCGAGGGCCAGCAGAGCCGCTTGCAGCAGCCCCGAGGCCCCATTCACCCCGAACCAGCAACGCTCCGCCCCCAGCAGGGCCGCCGCGCGCCCCTGGGCTTCGGCCACCGTTCCCTCCGGTTCGAGGGGCCCGCCGAAGCCAGGCAGTTCCGGCAGATCCCAGCTCCCCGGTGGCTGACGCAACAGCCGGCGCAGGGCGGGGGCCAGGGCCCGGCCCCGGCCATGGGCCGGCAGGTGCAGGGCCAGCGGCGCTGACCGCCAGAAGGGGCCCATGGACCAGGGAACACAGTTCCTAGAGTCTGGCGATCGCTGCGGCAAGACACTGGCAGAGGCCGTCACCCCCACGCCCACCTACGACCCCAACGGAGATCTGCGCTGGCTGCTGCTGCGGCCGTGGGTCCTGGTGGCACGGCTGATCGTGGTGATCTGGCGGCTTGCCGGGCTGGCCCTGCGGCTGGCGGTTCAGTCGAGCAGCACCGATGCCCGGGTGCAGCAGCGGCTGGCCCGCGCCATCCTGGAAACCCTCAGCAACCTGGGGCCCTGCTTCATCAAGGTGGGGCAGGCCCTCTCCACCCGCCCCGACCTGGTGCGGCGCGACTGGCTGGAGGAGTTGGCCCGGCTCCAGGACGATCTGCCCCCCTTCTCCCACGCGGTCGCCCTGGCGCTGATCGAGGAGGAACTGGGGGCCCCTGCCCACCAGCTTTATGAGGAGTTCCCCGATTACCCGATGGCGGCGGCCAGCCTGGGGCAGGTCTACCGGGCCCGTCTGGCGGAGGGCCACTGGGTAGCCGTGAAGGTGCAGCGGCCCGATCTGCCCTTCGTGCTGCGCCGCGACCTGGTCATCATCCGCTCGCTGGCGGTGCTGGCGGCCCCGTTCCTGCCCCTGAACCTGGGCTTCGGCCTCGGGGCGATCATCGATGAGTTCGGCTCCACCCTGTTCGAGGAGATCGATTACCGGCGTGAGGCCGACAACGCCGAACGCTTCGCCACCCTGTTCCAGGACCACCCCGAGGTCACCGTTCCGGCTGTGGTGCGCAGCCTCAGCAGTCGCCGGGTGCTGACCACCAGCTGGATCAACGGCACCAAGCTGCAGAGCCGCCGTGAGCTGGAGGCCCACCACCTGGACCCGGCGGCCCTGATCCGCACTGGGGTGATCGCAGGCCTGCAGCAGCTGCTCGAGTTCGGCTACTTCCACGCCGATCCCCATCCGGGCAACCTGTTCGCCCTGCCGGGCAAGACCAACGGCCTGGGCCATGTGGCCTATGTCGACTTCGGCATGATGGATTCGCTGAGCGACTCCGACCGCCTGACCCTCACCGGGGCGGTGGTGCATCTGATCAACCGTGATTTCGAGGCCCTGGCCAGGGATTTCGTGGTGCTCGGCTTCCTCAACCCCAGCACCCCCCTGGGGCCGATCGTGCCGGCGCTCGAGGAAGTGCTCGGTGGTGCCCTGGGGGAGAACGTGGGCAGCTTCAACTTCAAGGCGATCACCGATCGCTTCTCGGAGCTGATGTACGACTACCCGTTCCGGGTGCCGGCACGCTTCGCGTTGATCATCCGGGCCGTGGTGAGCCAGGAGGGGTTGGCGATGCGCCTCGACCCGGACTTCCGCATCATCCGGGTGGCTTACCCCTACGTGGCCCGGCGCCTGCTGGCCGGTGACACTGCCGAGATGCGCGAGAAGCTGCTGGAGGTGATCTTCGACAAGGACGGGCGCCTGCGGGTGGAGCGGCTGGAGAACTTGCTGGCGGTGGTCGAGAACGGCACCACCTCCACCGACCTGCTGCCCGTGGCGCGGGATGGCCTGCGCCTGCTGCTGGGCAAGGAAGGCACCAGCCTGCGCCAGCGGCTGTTGCTGAGTCTGGTGAGCCACGACCGGCTGCACACCGACGATCTCCAGGCCCTGCTGGGGCTGATGGGCCGCACCTTCTCGGCCCGCAAGCTGGCCACGGGTCTGCTGTCCCGCCTCAATCCGCTCGCCGCCTGAGGCCCCACGGGTGCGCTGAGCGCCTGGCCAGGCGAAGCTGGGTCGCGACCCTGCCTCCTGCGGCCCCTTGACCGAGGCTCTGCTGCTCATCGCCCTCCTGCTCCTGCTGGCCGGGTGGATCCTGCAGACCCTGTCGATGGAGCGCCGCCTCAGGCGCCTGGAGCGGCACAGTGCCTCCCTCAGCCAGCGCTTCTTCGCCCTCTCGCTCTGGAGCGAGGCCCTGGAGAAGCGCCTGGCGGGTGAATCCTGGCCCGGCCAGTCGGGAATCGCCCCGGCGGAGGAGCCTGCGGTGTTGGCCCCAGCCCCAGCCCCAGGCACCACCCGGGCCTGGGACGACCCAGTGGTGCCCGCGCCCGTGCCTGTCGCACCGCTGCGGCCGGCCAGGGGCGCAGCCCGACCCTGGAAGCGGATCGAGCGGCGGCTGGTGGAGAACTGGAGCGGCCTGCTCGGTGTGCTTGTGGTGGTGGCCGGGGTCACCTTCATGAGCATCCATGCGGGCCTGCGGCTGGGTGCCCGGGAGCGCTTTCTGCTCGTCCTGCTGGCTGGCGGGCTGCTGGCCCTGCCGTCGCTGCTCTGGGGCCGGCGGGAGCGCTGGCGCGACCTCACCGACGGCCTGCGCAGCGGCGGGGGCGCCCTGGTCCTGTTCGCCTGCGCCGCCGCCGGTGGGCTGCCCCAGCTCGGTCTGCAGTGGGTGGTGGTCCCAGCCCAGGCCATGGCCCTGCTGGCCGGTGGCGTCGCCGTCAACCTCGGCCTGGCCGCCATCGCGCGCACCGCCACGATCGCCTCGCTGCACGTGGCCGTGAGCCTGGTGCCCCTGGCGATCGCTCCCCAGGGTGGCCCGGCCCTGGCGATCGCCACCGCCATCGCCCTGGTGGGCTCCGAGCTGCCCCGGCGCCATCGCTGGCAGCGGCACCGGTTGCTGGTGAGCTGGGTCTATGGCCTGTTTCAGGTCGGCTGGTTTCTGGCCAATGGCCCGGCGCTGGCCGTCTCCAGCGCCCTGACGACCGGCGCCGCCCTGGCGGCGGTGCTGGTGTTCGGCCTGGGAGTGCTGCGGCTGCACCGGCCGGGGGCCGCGCCGCCCCGGCTGCAGGCC
>NZ_JAYGHY010000017.1:0-51749 GCF_034931305.1 Cyanobium gracile UHCC 0281
GACGTGCTCAACCGTGCCGGCCTGGGCATGGAAGTGATGCACGAGCGCAATGCGCACAACTTCCCGCTCGACCTGGCGGCTGCCAGCGCCACCCCTGTGGCCCTGACCGCCCCGGCCATCGGCTGATTCGGTTGATTCTCAACTCCCTATGCCCCCTGCTTCGGCAGGGGGCTTTTTCATGGCGACCCTGCTTCCGCGGAAAAGGTGATGTTTGATCGGGCACCGGTGGACTATCTGGCCTATTCCCAGTACACGGCGAATCAACGCTCAACAGATATCGATGATGCCTTTGTCCTTGCGATGGTTCCTGCCGTAAGAGAGGCCCTTGATCGTCTGGATATTTTGGCTTTTGTGCCCCAATCCGACAGCTGGCCAATTGGGTTGGAAGACGATGGCATCCGCCCGGTGGCCCACCCCTACCGGGCCGACGTCGATACTATTTTCAAGCAGATTTATCGTGACAATCGTTTCAATATTCTGCCGCAACTGAATCCACCGCTGTTGATTGAACTGGTGGGCCCGCCAGAAGTGCGCCTCCTGCAGTTGTCCCGTGCCGTCGAGCAGCGTGATGGATGGCTGAGGCTGGATCCTTCGGCCCCTGAGCGTGTCTGAACCGAGGGCTCGGTGATCAGCACATCAGCCTGCTCAGGGAGTCCAGGGACAGCGCCGTACTCAAGGATCAGGAGACGACGTTATTGATTCCCTGGATGTCCAGAGTCCCCTGACACACCACGCAGGGGGCATCGTCGCCGACGTCTCGAGGGTTGACGAACACCGACAGCTTTGCGGTCAGGCTGAGGCTGAGGGAGACACCGACAGGGACATGCCCCCGAGTTGCCGTGATCGGTTTGTCGTCATGAAAGGCAAGATTGTCCGCACGCCGGTTGGTTCAGCTGAAGAGCTTCAGCATGGACTTTGGTGTCAGGGTCGTGCTGATGAAGGATAGGCCAAGGTAGGTGTTGAAGCCGGTATCCCTGACCCAGATTACTTTGGATCGGATGCTGATCGTCGAGCCGGAGTCGTAATTGCGTGCTTCGAAAATAATCGTGTCGTCTTCTTTGATATCCAGCGTTCCCTGGCGCACCACGCAGGCACCCGTCTTGCTGATGTCGCGGAGGTTGACGAACAGCGATTGCTTGGTGGGCAGGGTCACACTGACAGAGATTCCCAAGGGGACATGGTGGCGAGTCGCCCCTCGTCTCGCTTCCGGATGTGAATCTTGAGACATGGAATCGTCAGCCTCTCGCTCCGTCGATCGGAGCATGCCAATCGCGTCATTTTGGTGCGTCTTCACCTCTTTGGCCATGCCTGCCGGGCTTCATCCGGTCGCCATCCGGGGCTGGGGTTTGCCCGGAGAGGGGATCGGCTATGGTGGTCGGATCTGGCAGAAGCCGGCGAACCTGTTGTTCGCCTTCGCCGGAACCAGCACCGAGCCGCCCCGCGCTTCCTGGGGACGGTCCACCAGGTCCAGCAATGGCTGCCGTGTGCGATTCCCCGCGTGGGAACGGCAGCACCCCGGTGCGAGATCCATATCCCTTGTGTCCTTTTCCATGAACACCCTCTCCAGGCGTCCGTCGCCTTCAACCCGCCCCAGTGCCTCCCCCGCCGTCTTCGGCCGTGGTACCGCCTATCCCAGCTGCCTTCTGGCGGCCAGGCCGCCGCGCCACGACCCGTCCCAGCACCCCCTCACCTGGGAGGAACTGCTCGGTCGTCGCTGACGTTGTTTCCGTTTCAGACCAGAAAAAACCCGTCCCGGCTTGGCCGCGACGGGCAGGCGTCAGTCGGAGTGCCGGGAAAGCCGGCGCTCAGTCATCGTTGTCCCAGCCTCGGCGCTTCTCCGTCCCGTAGGCGCGGCCGGGAGGTGTCACCACCACCCGCTTGGCGCTCTGCCGCGAGGCGCGCCATTGATCACGGGCCTGCTGGGCCTGGGCCGCCCGCACCCGCGGGGCGTAGACGTTGCGGTACCAGTCATCACGGACGAACTGGACCGGCACGTTGCAGGCCCGGTACAAGCCGCAGTAGCGGCTCCAGTTCCGGGTCTCGTTGAGGGGCACCCGCAGGTAGATCGGTTGGAGGGAGGCCTTCCTCCAGCGGTCGCTTCCCTTGGCGAGGTTCACGATCACCGGTCTGCGGCCGTAGACCGCCGGTGGGGCGAGGTTGCCGATGCTGATCGGGCCGTAGTAGCCGGGTTGGCCCAGTTGCAGGTTGAGGGACGTCTGGGCCTGGACCGGGGCGTAGACGATGCCGGCGCCACAGACTGCCACCAGGGCGGCATGGAGCAGGCGGGATGAACGGCTGATCATGGGTGAAGTTCCGTTGCCCCATCAGGAAAACCCCGCCGCATGACTCACCGCTTACCGGGGTGGGGGCCATCTGTGACCGGACATGACCGGCCTGGCTCGGTCCCGTGGATTCTGGCCAGCGCATGGGCGGCGCGCACCACCAGGGTGTGCCGCTCCACCAGGGCCGCCAGGTCGTCGTAGCCGCCGCCGATGACGGTGGCCACCGGGATGTGGCGGCGCAGGGCGGCGTCGATGACCATCCAGTCGCGCCTGTAGAGGCCGTCATCGCTCAGCTGCAGCCGGCCGAGGCGGTCGTCGCGGTGCGGATCGACGCCGGCGTTGTAGAGCACCAGATCGGGCCGGATCTGCGCCAGCAGGTCGGGCAGGGTTCGCCCCAGGGCCTGGAGATAGACGTCGTCCGCCACGCCGTCCTCCAGGGCCAGGTCACGGTCGCTCACCTGTTTGTGCAGAGGGAAATTGCTGGCCCCATGCATCGAGAAGGTGAACACCCGGGGGTCGCCGGCGAAGATCGCGGCTGTTCCGTCCCCCTGGTGCACGTCGAGATCCACCACCAGCACCTGCCGTACCCGGCCCTCGGCGAGCAGCACCCGGGCCGCCACGGCGAGGTCGTTGAAGATGCAGAAGCCACTGCCATGCAGCGGGAAGGCGTGGTGGGTGCCGCCCGCCAGATGGCAGGCCAGGCCGTGGCGAAGGGCCAGCCGGGCCGTCAGCACGGTTCCCCCCACCGCCAGCCAGCTGCGTCGCACCAGGGGCCAGGACACGGGCAGTCCGATGCGGCGCAGCTCCTGCCTGCTGAGCCGACCACGGGCGAAGGCCTCGTGGTAGCTGCGGCCATGCACCAGCTCCAGCCAGCGGCGCGGCACCGGCAGGGGCTGGTGGATCTGCCCGGGGCGGGCCAGTTCGAGCTGCTCGAGACGCTCCTTCAGCAGCCGGAACTTCTGCATCGGGAAGCGGTGGCCGTCGGGCAAGGGGACCGAATAGGCCGGGTGATACACCAGTGGCAGGCCCATCAGTCGGCAGCCAGGGGTTCCAGCAGGCCATAGGGGGAATAGCGGCGCTCGATCCGGCCGCACACGTTGGCGTCCACCTGCCAGCTGAGCGTCACCTGCACGGGCCCCGGCTGGCCGGGCTGATGAACGATCAGCACCTCCACGTTGCTGTCCAGGCTCCAGCGGGTGGCGGTGGCACCGTCCGCCTCGATGGTCTCCAGGCTGGCGACCAACGGCGCATCGGGGCCGGCATCTGTGACGCCCGGCCGCCATTCCCTGGCGTAGGTGAGGCTCTCGAGGCTGTCCACGCCATGGCGCAGCACGATGCGGCGGCGGCGGTTGCCATGGGCGACGCAGAGCTCGGCGATCCAGGGCCAGGGACCGGTGCGATCGATGCCCAGGCTCCAGTGGCCGGCAGCGCTGATCTGCATGGCCGCCGGCGGTTCGCGGAAGCGCATCGGCACCGTGCGCCCGGAGTTGAGGTAGGTGAGGGCGGCCTCGATCGTGCCGTCCTGGTCGGTGACCATCAGGCGGGTGGGGAACCGGTCGATCTCGCGGCCGTCGGGGCCCAGGCGGGCGAACAGGCCCTGCCAGCAGCCGCCGTTCACCTCCAGCAACCTCTGGCGTGGTGGGGCGCTCAACGTCATGGCAGGCAGGGGAACGGCCCCCAGCATGGCGAAACCAACCCGGCCAGCGGGGCGGCTCAGCCGCCGCTCAGGGGTTGGGGTTGCTGCCTGGGGGGCGCCGGCAGACGGGTGCTCACCAGAGCGGCCAGGCCCACCAGGAGGGCGGAGCTCCACAGGCAGGCCTGCAGGCCTCCGACCAGGAACAGGGCGCCCGAGAGAACCGTGCCGAGCAGGCGGCCACCGGCATTGGCCATGTAATAGAAGCCGACGTTCATGCTCACCGATTCGGCATCGGTGTAGGCCAGGATCATGTAGCTGTGGATCGATGAATTCATGGCGAACACCACACCGAAGGCGGCCAGTCCCACCACCACCGCCACACCGGGATGCCCCACCTCACGCCAGAGGGCGATGGCGATCAGGGCCGGAATGGCGGTGAGCAGCCCGCTCCAGAAAGTCACGGCGGAGACCCCCGGCGGAGCGCTCTGGCCCCAGCTGCGCCGCAGGGCCGGAGCCGACCCCTGCACCACGCCGTAGCCCATCACCCACAGGCCCATGAAGCCGCCCACCTCCCAGTAGCGCCAGCCGAGCGTGGTCTGCAGGAACACCGGCAGGGCCACCACGAACCACACATCCCTGGCGCCGAAAAGAAAGAACCGGGCCAGCGAGATCACATTGATGCCGCGGGACTTGGAAAACAACGCCGTGAAGGCGGGCTTTTCCTTCATCCGGCCGATCTCCCCAGGCAGCACCAGTGTGAGCAGGAAGGCCAGAAACAATCCGGCCGCCATCGCGCCGACGGCGGCATTGAATCCAATGGTGGTGAGCAGCAGGCCGCCGAGGAAGAACCCCACCCCCTTGAGGGCATTCTTGGAGCCGGTGAGAATCGCCACCCACTGGAACAACTGGGTTTCGCCCTTGCTGTGATCCTCAGGTGTTTCTGGAACCACGGATTTGATGGCACTTTTGGCGCTCATCTTGTTGAGATCCTTGGCGATGCCACTGAGCGCCTGAGCCACCATCACATAGGCCACGCTCCACCATTTCGGCCAGCTGTCGGCGACGGGCACCAGCATCAACAGCGCCCCCACCTGCATCAGGGTGCCGGCCCAGAGGGTGACACGCAGGCCGAAACGGGCCCCCAGCCAACCGCCGTAAAGGTTGGTGAGGATGCCGAAAAATTCGTAGAAAAGAAACAGAAAGGCGATCTCCAGGGTGCTGTAGCCCAGCTCCCGGAAGTGGAACACCACCAGCATGCGCAGGGCGCCGTCGGTGAGGGTGAAGCACCAGTAATTGGCCGTGACGACGCCGTACTGCTGCAGGGCCGTGAGCGAATGGCCGAATCCGGGCAGTTTCATGGCTCGATCACGCCCCCACGGGCCCATCCAGGTCGACCACATGGCAGGCCAGATCCGCCATCCGGCAGCTGTAGCCCCACTCGTTGTCGTACCAGGCGTACACCTTCAACTGGGTGCCGCCCGTCACCATCGTCGAGAGGGCATCCACAATCGAACTGCGGCTGTCATTGAGGTAGTCGACGGACACCAGCGGCCGCTCCTCGTAGCCCAGGATGCCCAGCAGCGGGCCCGCCGCCGCCGCTGCGAAGGCGCCGTTCACCTCCTCCACCGTCACCGGGCGCTCCAGTTCGAACACCGCATCGGTGAGCGAGGCATTCAGCAGGGGCACGCGCACGGCGTGGCCGTTGAGCTTGCCCTGCAGCTCGGGGAAGATCATCCCGATCGCCTTGGCCGACCCGGTGGTGGTGGGAATCAGGCTCTGGGTGCAGGAGCGGGCCCGGCGCAGATCGCTCTTGAAGCTGTCGATCACCACCTGGGTGTTGGTGATGTTGTGCAGGGTGGTGATCGAGCCATGGCGGATGCCGAAGCTCTCGTGCACCACCTTCACCACCGGCGCCAGGCAGTTGGTGGTGCAGGAGGCGGCGGTGAGGATCCGGTGCCGTTCCGGCAGGTAGGTGCGGTGGTTGATGCCGAAGACGATGTTGGGGATGTCGATGCCGTCCAGCTCGCCCTTCACGGGGCAGGCCACGATCACCCGCTGCACGCCGCTCTGGTGCAGGTAGGGGGCGAGGGCCTCGGGGGTCTTGACCTTGCCGCTGCACTCGAGCACCAGCTCTACCCCCGCCGCCTGCCAGGGCACCAGGGCCGGATCACTCCCCCTTGACCAGCCGACGTGGCGCCCCTCGATGGCGAAGCCGCCGCCGTCAACCTCGGCCGCCACCGGCCGGCTCCAGCAGCCGTGCACCGAATCAAATTCCAGCAGGTGGGCAGCCCCGGCGGCGTCCCCGGCGCTGTCATTAACATGAACCAGTTCAATGCCGGGCCGCCCCCAGAGGGCGCGGAACACCAGGCGTCCGATCCGCCCGAAGCCGTTGATGCCGATCCTCACAGCGCCTACCGCGACAGGTTCTCACCCTTGCATCAACCAGAGTTGATTTATTTATGGCCGGGTTAAGGACCGTGGCGGCCCCCCTGGAGGCCGAGGAGGCGCGCCTGCTGCTGCGGGCCCTGGCCGATCCGATCCGTCTGCAGGTGATCGAGGCCCTCGGCGGCGGCGAGCGCTGCGTCTGCGATCTCACCGCCGACCTGGGCCTGGCCCAGTCGAAGCTCTCGTTCCACCTCAAGGTGCTCAGGGAGACGGGCCTGCTGGCCGACCGCCAGAGCGGCCGCTGGGTGTACTACCGCCTGCAACCCGACGCCCTGGAGCGCCTGCGGGCCTGGCTCGCCTCCCTCGCCGCCAGCTGCACCGCCCCGGCCGAACCCTGCGGCTGAAGGTCAGGGCGGCGTCATGCTGGAGCGCAGCACCGGCTCTCCCCATGCTGCGCTTCCTGCTCAACGTTCTCTGGTTCGTGCTCGGGGGCTTCGTGATGGGCCTGGGCTGGTGGCTGGCCGGCCTGGTGGCGGCGGTCACGATCGTGGGGATCCCCTGGGCCCGGGCCTGCTTCGTGATCGGCAATTTCTCCTTCTGGCCGTTCGGCTACGAGGCCGTCAGCCGCCGGGAGCTGACCGGCCGGATGGATTTCGGCACCGGACCGCTGGGACTGGTCGGCAACGTGATCTGGTTCCTGCTGGCCGGATGGTGGCTGGCGATTGGCCATCTCAGCGCAGCGGTGGCCTGTTTCGTGACGATCGTGGGCATCCCCTTCGGCCTCCAGCACATCAAGCTGGCCCTGATCGCCCTGGCCCCAATCGGCCTGCAGGTGGTGCCGGTGCGGCGTTAATCGAGAGCTGGAGCCAGGCCCAGGGCGGCGGCGGCCTGCCGCATCCGCCCGTCGAAGCTGGCCAGGTGGGAGCAGCGGCTGTGCAGGGCGACTGCCAGGTGCAGGGCATCACCGGCGCGCAACCCGAGAGCGGGATCCTGCAGCAGCTCAGCGGCCTGGCGGAAGCGGTCCCGGTCGAGGGAGCGCAGTTCCACTCCGCCTTGCAGCAGGCGCTCCAAATGTTCTCCGGCGGCCCTGCGGGCCTCCGGGCTGAGGCCGTGGTGGCGCTGTTTGATGCCGAGGGCGCTGTGGGTTTCGGTGATCAGCCAGTCGCTGCTGATCAGGTTGTCGCGGCACTGCTCCAGCCACACCAGTGCCCGTGGGCTGAGCGATTCCGGGGTCAGCAGGGCGACCACGACGCTGGTGTCCAGGTAGATCACGGCTGGTCCCCCGGCCTCACCAGCGCTCCTGGCCCCGGCACGTTTCGATCACCGAAGGGGTGAGGGGCATGGTGGCCTGCAGCTGGCGCAGGTCGGCGGCCAGCGCGGAGCGATCCAGTCGTTGCAGGGGCTCCAGGCTCAGCCGGCCGTCGGGTCCAACGACGATTTCGATCGGGTCACCTTCCCGCAGGCCGGCCTGACGCAGGCAGTCGGCGGGGATCCGGATGGCCAGACTGTTCCCCCAGCGGCGGATCGACTGCTGGACGCGCCGGCCGGTTTCCTCCGCTCGTTGACTGGGCTGCACGTGAACGGAATTTGGTTGAGGGGTCTGGGATGGTGCCAAGGCGTCCAGCGCGGCCGGCGCGTTGTAGATACATGACTCTACATCGGTTGGTCGCGCTTCGCGCTCAGGCCCCAACTCGCTTCTGCCAACGCCCCCTGATGGATTCGAACCATCGACCGGCTGCTTAGAAGGCAGCTGCTCTATCCAGCTGAGCTAAGGGAGCACGGAGCGCATTGTGGCAGCGTTCGGTGGCGAGGGCACTCCGGTAGCCACCCGTACAGTGGGCAACCGCGATTGAACCGTTCCATGGCCGCCACCCGGCTCAGCGACAGCCAGAAAACCGAACTGGTTGGGCGCTTCCGGGAGGGTTCCAGCAGCCAGGAGCTGGCGGAGACCTATGGCTGCAGCCCCAACACGGTCATCCGGGTGGTGCGCACGGAGCTGGGGGAAGCGGAGTACGAACGCGTCAAGACCGAGCGCTCCCGGCGTCGCAGCCGGCCGTCGGTGGAGGCGGCCGAGCCCCCCGACGCCCTGCAGACAGCCCTGGAGATCAGCAGCCCCGACCCCAGCCCAGACCCCACCCCGGAACCGGCGGCCCTGGATCCGGCTCCAGCAGCCGCTTTGGAACTCACGGAGGCCATTGCCGCCGAAGAGCCCGCGCCCGCACCGGCTCGCAAGGTCCTGCCCGATCCCCCTCGGCGTCTGTCCGTGCAAGCCCCGGTGAGGGCCGAGGCGGAGGCTGAGGACGGCCCCGCCGTGCTCGCCATCGAGGATGCCGACGATTTCGGTGCCGATGACGACGACCTGCTGACCAGCGACGACAGCGACGACGAGGAGATCAACCCGTTCCAGCCCATCCCCGTGGTGTTGCTCGACGACGGCGCCACGGCCGCTGGCGAGGGGCGGCTCCAGCCCCTGGTGGCCGCCGCCCTGCCTGCCAGCGCCTACATGCTGGTCGACAAGACGGTGGAGCTGCAGGCGCGGCCGCTGAGCGAGTTTCCCGAGCTGGGCCGGCTTCCCGCCGCCGAGCTGGAGCGCCAGGCGCTGGTGGTGTTCCTCAACCCCCGCCAGGCCAAACGCCAGTGCGGCCGCACCCAGCGCGTCATCAAAGTGCCCGACCTCAAGGTGTTCGAGCTCACGGCCCCCTACCTGCTGGCCCAGGGCATCAGCCGGGTGGTGATCGAGGGAGCCCTCTACGCCCTGCCGGGCAGCTGAGGCCTCAGCCCTCGTCGGCGGGGCTGTTTCCGGGCAGCAGCAGCGCCGCGCTGGCGCCACCGCTGATCACCCCCAGCACCAGGGCCACGCCCACGAGGAAGCCGGCCGGCAACGGAGCGCTGCGGGCGAAGCCGAAACGCAGCTGGGGCCGCTCCTCCAGGTTCTGGGCTCCCAGGCAGAGCAGGGCCAGCAGCAGGGTGCCGCCCAGCAGGCTGCCGCACAGGAGGCGCAGGCGCAGGAGCATCACGGCGTTGAAGGAGGAGGGGTGCAGTCTGCCGGTTCCTGGTGCAGCAGGGCATAGAGGGCCCGGCGGCTGTGGCCGCTGCTGAGCGCCAGGCTGCGGGCCGCCTCCCGGTTGCTGAGGCCGCCCTGCACCAGCTCGGCCAGGGCGCGGCGCAGGGCGGTGTCGTCCCAGACGGGGGCCGCCGCCGGTGGGGCACCGCCCAGCACCAGGGTGCATTCCCCCTGGGGCGGGGTGCGTTGGAAGTGCTCCAGGGCCGCCGCCACGCTGGGGCCCACCTGTTCCTCATGGCGCTTGGTCAGTTCCCGGGCCACCTGCAGGGGCCGGTCTCCCAGCACCGCCAGCAGGTCTTCGAGCAGCGCCAGCAGCCGGTGGGGCGCTTCGAACAGCACCATCGTGCGCTCCTCACCGGCCAGGGCCTCCAGCCGCTGGCGCCGGGGGCCGCCCTTCGGCGGCAGGAACCCCTCGAAGCAGAAGCGGCCCGATGGCAGGCCGCTGCTCACCAGGGCGGTGGTGACGGCACTGGGGCCGGGGATGCAGATCACCTGGCGGCCGGCGGCGCGGGCGGCGGCGGCCAGCTCCTGGCCGGGATCGGACACGCCGGGCAGGCCGGCATCGCTGATCAGGGCGATCGCTTCGCCCGCCTCCAGGGCCGCCAGCAGCTGGGGGATGCGGGCCGTCTGGTTGTGCTGGTGGAAGCTCAGCAGGGGCACCCGCAGGCCGAGGTGATGCAGCAGCAGTCCGCTGCGGCGCGTGTCCTCGCAGGCGACCCGGCTGGCCCCCGCCAGCACCCGCCGGGCCCGGGGGGAGAGGTCGTCAAGGTTGCCGATGGGGGTGCCCACCAGATAGAGAACACCGGCGGCGGGTTCCTGCTCCTGCACCGGTTCCTGCACAATGCTTTTTTCCCGCTCCCATGATGCCGTCTCCCTTCGCCCTGCCCGACGGCATCGGCTGTGAACCCTTACTGGCGGAGCTGCGCCGGCTGGCCTGGGGCGCGGCGGACATCCTGCGGGCCTACGCGCGCGGCGAGCAGCCCCCCTTCGGCTTCCCGCCGGCCCTGAGCGTCGACCATGGCGGCGAAGGGCCGGTGTCGGCGGCGGACCTGGCGGTCAACCGTTGGCTGCTGGATGGCCTGGCGGAGGCCTTCCCGGCCGCCGGTTGGACCCTGCTCAGCGAGGAGACCGCCGCCGAGGTGCTGGTGCCGGGCCAGCCGCTGGACGCCGAATGGCTGTGGATCCTCGATCCCCTCGATGGCACCAAGGATTTCCTGCAGGGCACCGGCGAATACGCCGTCCATCTGGCGTTGGTGCACGGCCAGCGGCCCGTGCTGGGGGTGGTGCTGCTGCCGGAGCCGGAGGAGCTCTGGTTCGGGCTGATCGGCGCCGGTGGGACCGGCAGCGGGGCGGGGGAAGCCTGGCGGGAGAACCGGGCCGGTGAGCGCTTCGCGCCTGCCCTGAGCAGCCGTGACGGGGATCTGGTGCTGGTGGCCAGCCGCAACCACCGCGATGATCGCCTGGAGCAGCTGCTGGCCGAGCTGCGGCCCGCCCGCAGCCTGGCGATCGGCAGCGTCGGCGGCAAGGTGGCCACGATCCTGCGGGGGGAGGCCGACCTCTACATCTCGCTCTCGGGCCGCAGTGCCCCCAAGGACTGGGACATGGCCGCCCCGGAAGCGGTGCTGCGCGCCGCCGGTGGCGGCTTCGACCATGCCGATGGCCGGCCGTTGCTGTACAACACCGGCGACGTGCGCCAGGCCGGCTGCCTGATCGCCAGCCACGGACCGGCCCATGCCGAACTCTGCAGCCGGGCGGCGGCGGCGATGGCGGTGATCGATCCAGGCTTTGCGGTCTGAGGGGGAGCCAGCCGATTCAGCAGGCGAGCAGCTCCAGCCCGCAGCTCCTTGCGGCCGCCAGAAGCGTGTTGTCGCGACTGGCTAAGGGGAGTCCGCCACGCATCGCCAGTTCCAGATAAGCGGCGTCGTAGCTGGTGAGGCGGTGCTGCGCCGCCAGGCTGAGCACGTCGTGCCACACGACGTTGGGATTCGCAGGATCGATCTGCAGGTCGAGCTGCACCATCAGGGCGAGGAAGCGGCTCCGATCCGCCGCGGTGATCCGGCCTCGCCGTTCGGCCATCAGCAGCACGTTCCCCAGCTCCCAGAGAAACAGCGCAGGAACGCAGAGTTCGCACTCCGGCAATCGGGCCAGGAGCACCTCCGAAGCCGCCGTGCGCTCGTCCTCAAAACACCAGGAGCACACCGCTGAAACGTCAGGGACGAAGCTCAGCACCTGCGGCCTTCGTCCCGCAATTCACCGATGGAAAGGCCGTTGAGACGCCGGCCCGTTGCGAAGCTGCTCAGACGGGCGATGGCCTCCAGGCGCTGCTCACGCCCATCGGACGCGACCGGAACCAGCCGTGCCAGGGGCCTGCCGTGGCGGGTGATCAGGATCTCCTCGCCGCCGGCCACCTCTTCCAGCAGGCTGGAGAGGTGGGTCTTGGCCTCGAAGGCACCGACGGTCTTCATCGCCCGATTCCAACCAGTTGCCAACCAGTTTAGGGCTGCGGGGGGGGGCTGGCAACAAGCCGGGCCCCCGCAGAGGTCAGACCGCTGCCGGCTCCTGCTGCTCCACGCCCCGCAGGGTCAGGTTGATGCGGCCGCGGTTGTCGATCTCCCGCACCCGCACGGTCACCTGGTCGCCGACGTTGACCACGTCTTCAACCTTCTCGACCCGCGATTCCGACAGCTGGGAGATGTGGATCATCCCCTCCTTGCCGGGCAGGATCTCCACGAAGGCACCGATCGGGATCACCCGGGTGACCGAACCGTTGAACACTTCCCCTTCGCTGACGCGACGGGTGAGGCCCTCGATGATGCGCTGGGCCTCTTCGGCGGCGGCGCCGTCATGGCTGGCGATCGTGACGATGCCGCCGTCCTCGATGTCGATCTTGGTGTTGGTGCGCTCGGTGATGCCCTTGATCGTGCGGCCGCCGGGGCCGATCACGGTGCCGATCAGTTCCGGATCGATGCGGAAGCTGAGCAGGCGCGGGGCATGGGGGGAGAGGGTGTCGCGGGGCTTGTCGATGGCCTCGAGCATCTTGCCGAGGATGTGCAGCCGGGCCGGGCGGGCCTGGTTGATCGCTTCGGCGACGGTCTTGATCGCCAGGCCGCTGATCTTCATGTCCATCTGCAGGGCGGTGATGCCCTTCTCGGTGCCAGCCACCTTGAAGTCCATGTCGCCGAGGAAGTCCTCGATGCCCTGGATGTCGGTGAGGATGCGCACCTCGTCGCCTTCCTTGATCAGACCCATGGCGGCGCCGCTCACGGGGGCGGCCAGGGGCACGCCGGCATCCATCAGGGCCAGGGTGCTGCCGCAGACCGAACCCATCGAGGTGGAGCCGTTGGAGCTGAGGCACTCCGAGACCACGCGCAGCACATAGGGGAAGCTCTCCTTGGAGGGCAACACGGGGATCAGGGCCCGCTCGGCGAGGGCGCCGTGGCCGATCTCCCGCCGACCGGGGGAGCGCATGGGGCGCGTCTCACCCACCGAGTAGGGGGGGAAGTTGTAGTGGTGCAGGTAGGTCTTCTCGCTGATGGGGTTGAGATCGTCCATCTCCTGGGCATCGCTCGGGGTGCCGAGGGTGGCGCAGGAGAGCACCTGGGTGAGCCCACGCTGGAACAGGCCCGAGCCATGCACGCGCTTGGGCAGCACGCTCACGGCCGCCTGAATCGGGCGCACCTCATCGAGGTTGCGGCCATCCACCCGCTTGCCTTCGACAACGATCTGCTGACGCATCAGCTTCTTGGTGAGGCTCTTGTAGGAGTTGCCCAGCAGCTTGCTGTTGCTGCTCACGGCCACCTTGATCGGATCCTCGCCGTTGAGGGCGGCGATCTTCTCGCCCACCTCGGCCTTGATGGCGTCGAGCTTCTCGTCGCGCTCGGCCTTGGTCTGCTCGAAATGCTTGAGCACCTCACTGATGCCACCGGCGCATTCCTTCTCCAGGAAGCTGGGCAGGGCAGGGTCTTCACTGCGCTCTTCGGGCAGCACCTGCTCGATGCCCAGTTCCTTGAGCAGGGCCAGCTGGGCGCGGATCAGCTCGCCCACGGCTTCGTAGCCGAAGTCGATGGCCTCGATCACATCCTGTTCGGGCAGCTGGTTGGCGCCCGCTTCCACCATCACCACGCCGGAGGGGGTGCCGGCCACCACCAGATCCAGTTCACTGCGCTCGATCTCGCGGAAGCTGGGGTTGAGCACGAAGTCGTCACCCAGCAGGCCGACGCGCACGGCGGCCATCGGGCCCATGAAGGGGATCTTGGCCAACAGGGTGGCCATCGAGGCGCCGGTGACGGCGAGCACATCGGGCGGGACCCGCTCATCCAGGGACATGCAGGTGGCGACGATCTGCAGGTCGTCGCGCAGCCAGCCCGGGAACAGGGGCCGCATCGGCCGGTCGATCAGGCGGCAGGTGAGGATGGCGCGCTCGGGGGGGCGGGCCTCACGACGGAAGAAACTGCCGGGGATGCGGCCGGCGGCGTAGAGACGCTCTTCGTAATCGCAGATCAGGGGCAGGAAATCGATGCCGTCCCGGCCTTTCGAGCGGGTGGCGGTGACCAGGATCGACGTATCGCCGCATTCCACCATCACCGAGCCCCCGGCCTGGGGCGCAAATCGGCCGCTGGTCAGCCGGATCTCCCGACCATCGAAGGAGATCGACTGAGTGTGTCCTTGCACTGGGCGTTATGTCCGTTTTGTTGTCACGCACCATTCTCGCATCCACCCCCGCCCGGCCATGAAGAAGGCGCCCTCCAGGGGCGCCTGCTGCGGCTGAGAGCCGTTGCGGCAAGGGGCTGATGCCCCGCTGCTCACCAGCTCGACTTGACCACGCCGGGGAGTTCACCCTTGTGGGCCCGCTCGCGCAGCTGGTTGCGGCAGAGACCGAAATCGCGGTAGAAGCCGCGGGGCTTGCCGGTGGCCCAGCAACGGTTGCGGATGCGGTTGGGGGCGCTGTTGCGGGGCAGCGACTGCAGCTTGCGGTGGATCTCCAGGCGCTCCATCGGATCGCCGGCCGCATCGAAGGCCTCCTTGAGGGCGGCACGGCGCGTCGCGAAACGCTCCACGATCTTGCGGCGCTTGACGTCACGCGCGATCATCGACTTCTTCGCCATGCGGCCGGAGGAGGGGGAAACTTCAGCCTGCCACCTTACCTCTTGGCGCGGCCGGCCTGGGTTCGGGGCCCGGATGGCTGGGACAGAGCTCGGCGAGGCCGCAGCCCTGGCAGCGGGGTTTGCGGGCCACACAGACCGCCCGGCCGTGGAAGATCAGCCGGATCGAAAGGGTTTCCCATTCGGGCCGGGGCACCAGCTTCATCAGGTCGGGTTCGATCCGTTTCGGGTCGGTGTGGCGGGTGAGACCGAGCCGGTTGGACAGCCGCTTCACGTGGGTGTCGACGGTGACGCCGGCGTTGATGCCGAAGGCGTGGGCCAGCACCACGTTGGCGGTCTTGCGGGCCACCCCCGGCAGGGGCAGCAGCTCCTCCATCGAGGCGGGCACGGCGCCGCCGTGGCGTTCCATCAGCAGCCGCGAGGCGGCCACGATGTGTTTGGCCTTGTTGCGGTAGAAGCCGGTGGACTGCACGTAGGGCTCCACCGCCTCGCTCTCGACGGCGGCGGCAGCGGCGGCATCGGGGAAGCGCTCGAACAGGGCCGGTGTCACCTTGTTGACCCGCTCGTCGGTGCACTGGGCCGAGAGCATCGTGGCCACCAGCAGCTCGTACGGGGTGCGCCAGTCGAGGGAGCAGGTGGCGTCGGGATAGAGCACGCCGAGGCGCTCCAGGATCAGCGGCGCCCGAGTGCGGGGGCTGGGGAAGCGGGGCACCTCAGCGGCTGAGCAGCTGCTGAATGGCAGGCAGCTGGCTGGTGTCCTTGACGATCAGCACCACCGAGAGGCCCACCAGGAAGACGAACCCCGACTGCATGAAGGCCATCTGGTAGCGATCGGCCAGGGGCCGACCCCGTACCCCCTCCAGCAGCAGCAGGGCGAACTGGCCGCCGTCGAGCAGGGGCAGGGGCAGGGCATTGAGCACTGCCAGGTTGATCGAGATCAGGGCGGTGAACAGGAACAGGCTGCTGCCCCCCTGGCTGGCCAGGGACGCCCCCATCTCAACGATTTTCACCGGGCCCGACACCTGGGGAGCGGTTTCACCGAAGTGGGTGATCAGGGTGCCGAAGCCCTCCACGGTGCGGCGGGTGAGGGCCACGAAATCGTGGTTGGCCTGCAGGATCGGCTCCAGGGGGCTGGTGGGGGCCCGGAAGGATTCGCTGCCGTTGGGTTGCAGCTGGGCGCCGATGCGGCCGATGCCGCCGCTGTCGGTTGGGGTGAGGGGCAGGGTCACGGTGGTGCCGTGGCGGTCGGCCTGCAGGCGCAGGGTGCGGCCGGGGGCGTCCTTGATGCGGCCCACCAGGGCCATCACGGCCTCCTGGCCGCCGGCCAACGGGGTGCCATCGATCGCCACGATGCGGTCGCCGGGCTGGAGGCCGGAGCCGGCGGCCGCCTGGCCGGGCTGCACGGCGGCCACCACCACGCCGGGGGTGGCGCTGAAGCCGGAGGGGATGCCCAGCACCAGCCCCTGGGCCAGCAGCACGCTCCAGGCCAGCAACAGGTTGGCGATCACGCCGGCGGCGATCACCAGGGCCCGCTGGGCCAGGGGCCGGTTGCGCATCAGGTCGGGATCATCGGCAGGGATGGTGCTGTCCTCCTCGTCGTCGGGGAAGGCCACAAATCCGCCCAGGGGGATAGCCCGCAGGGCGAACAGCACGCCGCGCCGCCGCCGCTCGATCAGGGCCGGACCGAAGCCGATCGAGAAGCCACTGACCCGGATGCCCTGCCAGGTGGCGGCGAAGAAGTGGCCGGCCTCGTGCACCACGATCAGGCCCGCCAGGATCGCCAACGCCGTCAGTACACCCATTCCATTGCCCGGCTCCGTTCCCTTCATTCTGCGGGAACCGCCTCGCCAGCGGGGCAGTGGCACCGGGGCAAACGGGGAATAGCATGAAGCCTTGATGCTGACGTCTGCCTGCATGTCACCGGAACAGACCGAAGGGCAACCGGCTGAAGGCGAAGGGCAACTGGAGGAACTGCGTACCGCGCTGCGCCACATTCTGCCCGCGGGAGTGTCGGCCAGCCTGCGCCTGACCTCCGGCCGCACCATCTACGTGACGGTGGGTGACATCAGCCGCACAGGAGCCTGCGTCGTCCGTCGCGGAGAACTCGAGGTCATCGCGGACGAGGAAGTTCTCCTCGACGTGAGTGATTATGAGCGTAATCAGAGCGTTTCATTACAGGCCCGCGTGAAGTGGATTAAAACCAGGAGCTTCAACACCCTCGTGGGACTCGTTTTCACTGAGGGGCCAGTTTTGCCAGGCACCATGCTCGATCAGTACCTCGACAGGTCGCTGTTGGCCAGGGGAGGAGACGGCTGATCGGTCGTGACCTCTGGCAGACCTGGCACGGGCATCACACCACCATTTCATTCCTTGTGGTCACGGCCCGTGGGGTCGTGAGTTAACGTTGTTAGAAGAAGAGGAAAGGTCTAGGCTGCAATGCCAGGATGATCCTTCCCCTGCGTTGAAGCTTAATTTTGCTTCATTTTGGTTCGCACCGTGACACCTAAGTTTCTTCTCCACCTGCTCTCCGCACGCTCCAAGGGGCGCCGAAGCCAGTCGGGATTTTCAATGCTGGCAGGCATTCTCATCATTCTGGCTCTGGTGGCAGGGACAGTCGGATTAACCGTTCTCACCGCCAATAATCTGCTGGGAAGCCGCAAGCAGGACACCCGCAGCGATGCCCTATCCGTTGCCGAAGCAGGCGCCGACCAGATCATTTCCGTCCTCAACCAGACGGAAAACCGCAAGATGCTGGTTTCCGGTCAGGGAATGAATCAGTGGTCCACGGCCGACTTCACCAGCCCCTGCCGCGATAAAGACAACAACACGCCAGGGGCTCCCACCGCCACGGCCCGCAACTTCGGTGATGGCAAGTTCCGCGATCTGGCGACCTTGGCCGTCAACACCGGCGATCGCCGTTTCGCCCTCAAGTCGGTCACGTTCTCGGCGGGCAAGGAAAGTGCTGCCGACCGGCGCAGCGAATCCATTACCACCACCCCTGCGGGGATCACTACTACCAAGGGAAGCTTCAGTAGTGATCTGATCAATCTGCAGGACCCTCCTGACACCCCCAGCACCAAGTTGCCCGGCTACAACAAGGGGTATATCACCCTCACGGTCGAAAGCCAGGTGCTGAAAAACGGGGTGGTGAAATCCACGGCCACCGTGACACGCGAATTTGAAGTTCTTCCCAAATGCTGTGGGGCCTCGCTGGGTTCCGGTGGCTCTGGCGGCCTTGCGGCCTCCATTGGTTCTGACCCCACCCAATCCTTGGGGGGGGAAAGCCGCTTCTGCGGGGTGGAATTCGGCATGATTGCTGGCCTCAATGGTGGGACTGTCTGGAGCAATGCCGCTAACGACCGCTTCACCAAGCGGGTCTCTTCCACCAAGGTCACCAGCATTCTCAACATCCTCGGCATTGTTGCCAAGGACGGCGATCCGTTTGATCGGGCCTCCAACCGGGTGGTGCCGAACAAGTTTTCCACGGATGTTCCGGACGTTTGCGATCCGGCCCGCTGGTTTGGCAGTTCAAAAGGCTGCAGCTCCTCTTGGATCGGGCTGGCAAATGCCAGCCCCAGCGCCTTCTATGGCACCAAGGACGACATTCTCGGCCTCTCGATTTCAGGCATTCCGATCATCCCCTCGGCCATCACCCTGCCCACGATCGGCAGCGAGGTCACCGCAGGAAAGTATGCGTTTGTCTGGTCTTCAGGTGGTGGCCCTGCCCAGCGCGTCGACCCGAGCATTGATGGCGGCCAGAGGTACCCCACCTTGAACCCATCGGGCAGCGGTGGCTTCCGGTTCCGCTTCCGCACCCGCAACGACACCAACCCGCCACGGATTGAAGTGTGCAACGCCTCGCCCACCACCATCGGTGGCACAGGATTTCCTTGCACGAACACCGACTGGACGACGATCAGCGGCACAGCTGACACTGTCGAAAACCTGGAAGATTTCAAAGGCATGACAGGTGGTTCCACAGCGAGCACCCGCTACAGGTCGGCCTACACCAACTCTACGAAGAATGCCCATCCAAACTGGGTCAACGTCAGCAACTGGCAGTGGTATGCCCTTGACCGAAACAACAATGACACGAATGCTGGCAATGGCCGTGTGCGTCTGGTTTCGACCGGTGGCGGCGACAACAACATTCAAATCGGTGTTGGTGGATCCATGAGTGCGCAGCAGAACGCTATCTGCCGCCCCGCTGACCTCAGTGGCAACCTTGGCCGTGCCACGCTTTCCTTCAATCAGTCGGGCAGTGCACAGGTGGATGCTACCGACGAACTCTGGGTGCAAGTAAGAACCGGTTCCGCCTCCTCCACGGCCCAATGCACCGGCAGCACCGGCACCAACATCACGAACAGTTGGGTCACGGTTGCGAAGTTCCCTGGAGTGAATAGCGGCACCGAGACCAGGGTGGTGAGTCTGGCCGACTATCAAGATTCAGATACCAGGATCAGAATCATCAATGGCACAGCAACCGGCAATAACGAGACCCATTACATTGACGACATCAACCTTCGCCTGAGCGACTGGTGCGAATACTCGGCCTCCTCACCCGCCTCGGCGGCGCCGGGTTTCCATTGCCTCGGCCCGATCTTCAACCTCGACCCTGACTCCTCCAACCTCACCGGTGGTTTCGTCACGATGGATGCCAGCGGTGGCCCTATTTCTTTCTATTACAACCGAACCGATGACTTGCGTGGGTCGTCGTACTCCACGGCCAAGCCTGCCAACGGCAGCAGCCCGCTGATCACCATCGGCTCCTCTGCCGCCATTGAGCTGGTGAAATGCGCAGGCGGCCCGAGCAACACCTGTTCCACCCCGGTGCCCGAAACCGAGGTGGCCCTGGTCGGGGATCCGGACAACCTCAATTTCTTCGGCCGTGATTCCGGCTCCATCCAAGTGGTGCGCTTCGGCATCCTTCCCTCGGGCTCCGGGGGCAGCGCCACAGGCCGCATTGCGGGTGCCTGGTTTTACATGCCCGTGGGCTATTTCGAGATGCGCACCTTCGGCTGTGCGGGCTTCCCCAGCGCCTCCGCCGCCCAGCGGGCGATCTTCAACAGTGATGACGGCTGGATCTTCAGTGGTCGGATCTGGACCCAATCTTTCAAACCCTGTGGCGATGTGCACATCCGTGTGCCACCTTCTTCGGCCTCCAACCTGGGTGCCGTGATCGCTGCCAGCTCCCTGCTGGATGACATCAACTTCGTTCCCTGGGTCGGCGAAGACTGGGTCGCGCGCAGTGTCACCAACTCTCGCCCCTACTGAGCTCTTGAAGCGCACGATCCCCATGGATGCCGAAGGTTTCACGATTGTTGAACCACTGATTCTCTTTGTGGTTCTGCTGATCGTGAGCTCTGGCACGGCTGTGATGATCGACAGCATCAACCGCAACGCCACCAATTCCCGGCTGCAGATCAAGGTCAACGAGGATATTGAATCCGACATCGCCACCGTCCGGGGTGTGGCTGATCGCCTCACCTGCTGCTCCGGCACATGCGTGGTGGCCACCCTCAATGCTTCGGGCCTGGCCACCTTTCCCTCAGTCGATTCAGGTACCGCCACGTCCTCCTGTGCCACCAACAATCCCCGCAGTGGTGCCTTCTTTTTCCCCACCCGTGACGACATCACCACTACTGGGGTCATTGCTCCCACCACCTCGGCCCGCGAACCGGATGCCGTCACGCAGGTGTGCAGCGACAACACCGTGACGTCACCCTTGATGACGCCCCTGCTGACGGCCGTGAATGCCCTTCCCAATCCACCGGCCGGACAGAACTTCTCTCGAGCCGCTGCCATTCAGCAGGGCAAGGTGTTGCGTGTTACCTATACCGATACGATCAATTCAACGGTGGCCCGCGTGGTCAACATCGTTCCGCCGATGGCCAATTTCTGCACATGATCTCCTCCCGCCCCCACCACCCTTCTGGCCATCCACAGACCAGCGCCAAAGCTTTCGGATTCTCCACGATGGAGTTGATGGTCACCGTAGCGGTGCTCGGAATCGTGGCGGCGGTGGTGATCCCGGCAAACCAGGTGCAGTGGCGGCGAGAGCGGACCAATGCCGCCGCCCTCGAACTCACCTCCTGGCTGGAGGTGATCGCCCGTACTCCCGACCAGACCGGCACAACGTGCGACGTCACGATCACCACGGGCAACAACCGCGCGGCCGGTGCAACGCTGGCCACGGTGACCCCGAACACGTGCGCACCCGAAAGCACCCTCAGATTGCCGGGGTCCGTGCTTGGTGCTTCCACCTACAACGTGGGGGCCTCGACCACCACGTTCAGCTTCACTCCCCGTGGGGCCGTCTCCCCCACCAACATCCAGGTGCGATTCAGCATCGACGGCCTCGAACCGGTGCGCTGCGTGCAGCTCACGGGCCTGCTGGGGCTACCGCGCCTGGGGAGCAACAACGCCAGCGGGAATGTCTCCACCGCCTGTGCCGCCAGCGAGTTCAACCGAGCATGACCATGACCCGTCGATCCCTTGCCTCTGCCGCCGGGTTCACCCTGGTGGAACTCCTGGTGGGGGTGGTCATCGGCGGCATCGCCCTGGCGGCCCTCGCCTCGGTGGCCGTGGGCCACATCCGCGTCACCGGTCGGGTGACTTGGAACACCCAGGTGCAGCGGGACATCGGCAAGATCAACAGCTTCATGGCGGTGGAAACCCGCGAGGCCTGCGCCTTCACCGCCGATGCCTCGGCCCCGGCGAACTGGGCCACTTCACCGATGCCCACCCCATCCCCCTGCACCACAGCTTGCAGCACCACCGCCGGCCCCACCACCGGCACGCAGCTGCGGATGCTGGTGCCTCTGAACACCGGTGTGAATGCGGCGCCGATCCCGAGGGTGATCCGCTATTACACCGCCTTGAACGCCACAACCGGCCGCACCGAACTGCTACGGGATGGGCCTGCAATCCTCGCGGATGGACGGCTCGATAGTTCCACCAATCAGACTGGCGCCATGCTGATCGATGGGGTCAACACCTTCACCCCCACCGTCTCGGCCGATTGCCGCACGGTCAATCTCCAGATGAGCCTCGATGTTCCCAATGGTGGTGGTACCACCCCTGTTGAAACGATCACGCTCACCTCCGGTGTGCGGATGTTTTCCTAGGGCACCTGCATGGGCTGGGACCACGGGTATTACTCCCACTCCACCTACACCAGTGGTTTTTTCCGGGAACTTGCTCCCAGCTGGCTGGATTTCGCTGGCCTGATCAAGGGTCATTGCCCCCCTCGCGGCGAAGAAGGCCAGCCCTTTCACTATCTCGAGCTGGGCTGCGGCATGGGCTTCGGCCTTTGCCTGCTGGCGGCGTTGCATCCGGAGGGCGTTTTCCTCGGCATCGACTTCAACCCCGACCACATCAGCCATGCCGAGGGGCTCTGCCGCCGACTGGGGCTGACCAATGTGCGCTTTCTTGAGGCCGATTTCCTGGCCCTTGCGGAAGATCTCTCTCCTCTGGGGCCGCGGCCGGCGTTCGGCGGCGGCTTCCACTACGTGGCCGCCCATGGCATCGCCACCTGGGTGAGCGAGCCGGTGCAGCAGGCCCTGCTCGCTGTGGCTTCAGCTGCCCTGAGGCCGGCAGGGCTGTTCTACTGCTCCTACAACACCCACCCGGGCTGGTTGGGGCGCACCACCTTCCAGAAGCTCTACGCCCTGGAGCGCAGTCGGGCCGACCCCGCGGATCCTCGGGCACCCCTGCGTCGTGCCATCGCTGGCCTGAAAGTCCTGCTTGGCAACGACCAGCAGCCCTCTGCCCTCAGGCATGCCTTTCCCAGGCTGGAGGACGATCTCGCCGGCCTCGATCCCGAGCAGTTCGATTACCTCTGCGGAGAGTTCGCCAATGAGGGCTGGCAGCCGCTCTATGTGGCCGACATGCACCAGCGTTGCCAGGCCCACAAGCTGCATCCCCTCGGCACCGCCACCCTGCCCGAGGCCTTTGAGCAGTTGCTGGCCCCGTCGCTGCAGGGCCCGATCTTCGCGGAGGTCAATCCCCTGGTGCGACAGACCATGATCGATCTGGCCACCCACAAGTCGTTTCGCCGGGATGTTTTCGTCAAGGGGCTCGACCCCTTAACGCTCCAAGACGCGGAGCTGCGGATCGGTGCACTGACCCTGCGGCCGCTGCAACTCCCGCCAGCCCCTGCTGAGGGGGAGGAACCCTTTACCTTCGGCACCAGCTTCGGCCAGGTTCAGGGTGATCCGGCCGTCTATGGCCCGATTGCCGAACGGCTGGCGGCAGGAGCCTGCACGGTTGCCGAGCTGCAGGAGCACAGTGGACAGTCGGCCGGGGAATTGCTGATGATCCTGGCCCTGTTCCTGGATGCCGGCTGGATCGGCTTCGACCGTGCTCGCCTAGCCAATGGAGGCAAGCTGCAGTCTCAGGCCCAGCGCTGCAACGGCGTGCTGATGGAGCTGATCGCCGGGGGGCGGCCCTATGCCTCGCTTCTGCTTCCGGAGATTGGTTCGGCCTGGCCCATCACCCTTGTCGATGTACTGATTTACAAAGCCATGGCGGATGGTCTTGAAGACCCGATGCTCAGCACCTGCGTCCTGATGGGGCTCGAGCAGATGGGTGTCCGCCTTCTGGCCTCCGATAAGAGCCCCATCAGTGATCCTGAAGCCCAGTTGACCAGGTTGGAGACGCTCTTCAGCGACTTCCGGGACCGACGCTTACCTACCTTGCAGCGCCTCGGGGCCCTGCCTACGCCGAAGCCGCGGCGGCGCTGATCCGCTCCGCTCCGAAGTAGGGCACCAGGGCCTTGGGCAGGAGCACGCTGCCGTCCGCCTGCTGGCCCGCTTCCAGCAGGGCGGCCATGGTGCGGCCCACGGCCAGGCCGCTGCCGTTGAGGGTGTGCAGCAGGCGGGTCTGCCTGCCGTCGCGGAAGCGGATCGAGGCCCGCCGGGCCTGGAAATCGCCGCAGGTGCTGCAGCTGGAGATTTCCCGGTAGGTGCCGGCCCCCGCCAGCCACACCTCCAGGTCGTAGGTGCGGGCGGCGGAGAAGCCCAGATCGCCGGTGCACAGCTCGATGCGGCGGTAGGGCAGCTCCAGGGCCTCGAGGATCGCCTCGGCATCACCGGTGAGCTGCTCGTGGGCCGCGTCCGAGTCCTCGGGGCGGCAGAACCAGTAGAGCTCCACCTTGTTGAACTGGTGCAGGCGGATCAACCCCCGGGTGTCGCGGCCGTAGGAGCCGGCCTCGCGGCGGAAGCAGGGGGTGTAGGCGGCGTACTTCAGCGGCAACTGCTCGGCGCTGAGCACCTCACCGCGGTGCAGGGACGTGACCGGCACCTCGGCGGTGGGGGTGAGCCAGAGGTCGTCCTCGGCGCAGCGGAAGCTTTCGTCGGCGAACTTGGGCAGCTGGCCGGAGGCGGTGAGGCTGGCGGTGTTCACCAGGATCGGCGGCAGCACCTCGGTGTAGCCCCGCCCGGCATGGCGATCGAGCATGAAGCTGATCAGGGCCCGCTCCAGCCGGGCCCCCTGGCCCAGCAACGTCACGAAGCGGCTCTGGGCGATGCGCACCGAGCGCTCGGTGTCGACGATGCCCAGCCGCTCGGCGATCTGCCAGTGCTCCTGCAGCTCCTCGCCGTCTGCGGCGACGCGCGGGGTGCCCCAGCGCTTCACCTCGACGTTGTCGGCCTCGCTGCGGCCGCTGGGGCAGAGGGGCGACGGCAGGTTGGGCAGCACCATCAGCTGCTGCTGCAGCTGGGTCTCGATCCCCTTCTCGCGCTCCTCCAGCTCCCCCACCTGCTGCTTGATGCTGTTGCCCCGGGCCCTGAGCTCCTTCACTTCCTCCCCGCCCGCGGCGGCGCCGGCCCGGATCCGCTCGCCCACCGCACGGCCGACGCGGTTGCCTTCCGCCTGCAGCTCACTGCGCTGCTGTTCCAGGTCGCGCGCCTCCAGCGCCAGTTGCTGCAGGTTCGAGAGGTCGGTGGCCAGGCCGCGCCGCGCCAGGGGGGCGGTGATCAGCGTCGGGTCGTTGCGCAGCAGGCGCTGATCCAGCACAGGGAGGGCCCAATATCTGCCAGGCAGCCTACGGACCGGGCGTTCCAGATCTGAAGCCAAGATCCGGTCGCCCCTGAGGGTGGGGTCGATGGCGCCAGCGGCCCTACAGTTCTGTAACCATCTGACCACCTGACCATGCGTTCCGTCGGCCTGGCGGAGGCGAAAGCGCAGCTTTCAGCCCTGCTGGATGCCGTGGAGATGGGCGAGGAGGTGGTGATCACCCGCCGCGGCCAACCGGTGGCCCGGCTGGTGCGTGAACTCCCTGCCCTGGCGAAGGATGGCGCGCTTTCATGGCCGGAGCGGCTGCGGCGGTTTCACGGCAACCAGGCCCCCTTGGCGGGGAACGCTGTGGCCCTCGTCGGCGAGCTGCGGCGGGATCGGGGATGACGCCCCAAGCCCGCCATCCGATGGCGGCTCCGTAGGCGCGCGCCGGGGCCGTCCACGCTGAATTTGAGTGTTTCCGCCGGGAACGCTTGCAACTGCTGGAACCGCGGGGCACCGATTTCCTGCAGGCCAGGCAGTGGTTGCAGGAGGTGGAAAGTCTGCCGCTGCGAAGTGGCGATGCCCTCCACCTGGCGATCGCCAGCCGGGAGCAGTTGATCCTCACCACAGCCGACCAGGCGCTGATACAAGCTGCCGCCACCCTGGGCCTGGCCCACCACTGGATTGGCCCTGACCCGTAGCCCTACGGACCGGCCGTTCCCTCCAGCACGTGGCGATCGCAGCGGCTGTAGGCCTCGACGGCGGTGGGCATCAGATCCATGCCGTTGCGGATCTCCGGCGGCAGCAGCCGCTCCAGCTCCGCCAGCGCGGCGTCGTAGGTCTGCTGGGCGGCGCGGACCTCCTCGCTCTCGGGGGCATAGCGCCTCGAGGCCTCCATCAGCGGCTTGGCGGCGTTGGTCAGGCGGGCCGAAGCCGCCCGCACGTCGTCCTGGTGCAGCCGGCAGTAGCGGTAACGATCGATGGGCGCCGCGGCCGGCGGAGCCGCCACCACGGCCGGAGGGCTGGCCGGCGCCGGCGGTGTGTTGCGGTCGTTGAGGGCGGCGGCCAGGCAGGCGGCATTGCGCTGCAGGGCCTCTTCTGGGCTGGCGGCGCTTTCGGACGCAAGGCGGCAGGCAGCCCTCTGCTCATCGCTCACCACGACCGGGGTCCGCTGGCAGCCGATCAGCAGCAGGGGCAGCAGCAGCAGGACAGGACGTGGGCAACGCATCGGCGTGGCGTTCAGGGGTAGCTGGAGGTGCGCGAGCGGCTGGAGCTGGACAGACCGGTGAACGACGCCCCCAGACCATCGCTGAGGGCAAGGGTGTAGACCGGCTCGCGGCTGTTGGTGATCGTGGGCAGGAAGGAATCCACGTTGGTGAGCATCACCGAGGCCACGTTGGGTGTGCCGGCGGCGAGATTCAAGGTGCCGTTGTCGTTGATGGGCGGGCCCGACCGGGTCAGGGTGCGGCTGCCGGCATCGAGGGAGTAGGTGATCGTCTGGCCGCCCGAGAGGGTGAGGGTGAGGGAGGTTCCAGACACGGCCGTCGCCGAAGCGGACTCGGTGATTTCGCTGTCGAGCAGATGGTTGATGCGGCCCCAGTGGTCCTGCAGGCGCCGGACCGATTCCTGCTGGGCCGAGACCCGGATCTGGGTCACCATCACATTGCTGCCAGTGGCGAAGATCACTCCCATGATCAGCGAGGTGATCAGCAGTTCGACCAGGGTGAAGCCCCGGTGCCAATGGGGGCGGTGTCGGAAGCGGGTGTTGCGGTGGTTCATGGTGTCAGAGGGTTCCGCCGTAGCTGTTGTCAGGACAGGTGCCGCCGCTGGAGTTGCTGGCGCCGACGCTGATCAGGCCGAGGCCTTCGGAGATGCGGACGCAACGCTTGGGTCCGCTGGTGCCCGCCAGGGAGATCTCGATCACGAGTGGGTTGGCGAGCTGGGTGTTGGCGGCTGCGGCGTTGACCGTGCCGCGGGGGGTGAACTTGAAGCTGGTGGTACCGCCAGGGGCAATCACATAGATGGAGTTGCCGAGGCTGCCGCTGATCTGCAACGGCTGGCCGGTCAGGCAGTTGTTGGCGATGCTCGGGTTGGCAGTGGCGCCGCTGGCGAGCAATTCCGAGGCTGTGGCGAGGGTGGCGCCGGCCGCCAGGCTGCCGCCGCTGATGCTCACCTGGCAGGCATTGCCCTTGAGGGAGGTGCGCCGCACCGTTTCCAGCCAGCCGGCCAGTTCTGTCGCCACCGCATTCACCCGCTCGCGACGCCATTCATTGCCGGAAGCGTGGATTCCGACGGCCGAAAGGAGGCCCACGACCACCACCACCACGGCGAGTTCGATCAGGGTGAAGCCGGCGTTGGAGGGGCGTTTCATCAGGGGCACCAGGCGACGGTGGTGGGAACGAGGGTGACCCGGCGCAGCAGTTCGCCGCTGGTGCTGTTGCTGTAGGTGATGGTGTAGCGGTGCAGGTTGCGCACCACATTGGTGCCGAATTCGCTGATGGTCTGCTGCCCCTGGTTGGCCGTGTCGATGCTGTAGGTGATGCCGGCCGTCGTCAGGTTGGAGGGGGTGGCGCCGATGTCGGTCACCAACTGGGTGATCAGGCCGGTGGAGTTGCACAGGGCCTCGAAGCTGTTGCCGGCGGTGCTGTTGCCGGTGACGGCCGTGGACACGGGCGACGGAAAGAAATCGTTCTTGCCCAGCTCCACGGTCCCGAGGCTGGTGCAGACGCCCGAGCTGCAGGTGTAGCGGTCGTTGAGTCGGCGCACCCGGGCCAGATCCGTATCCACCAGCGATTGCTGGTGGTAGCGCAACGTCGCCGCCGCTGAACTGCGGTTGGACTCGATGAACAGCACCGAGGTGCCGGTGAGGGCCAGCACCAGCAGCACCGATGACACCATCAGTTCCACCAGCGAGAAGCCGCGGGCCCCCCTGCCGCGCTGGCGATGCCGGGGGACGGGGATGGGAGGAGGGCGTTTCACGGCGGATCAGGAATAGGTGAGGCGTTTGACGGCTCGGGTGACGTAGTCGATCGCAAAGGTCTCGTAGAGAGAATCGTCAGTGCCGCAGAACTTCATCAATCCGCAGACGCTCTCCAGATCGCTCGGAGAAATCGTGACGGTGATGTTGCCGTTGGCCCTGAAATCGTTTGTCCAGATCACCCCCTTGAAGTCCGGGGTGCCGCCCATCTCGATGGTGCCGAGGGGGAAGTACAGGAACATGCTCTGGGAGGCACCATTGCCGTTGCCGAGATCCAGGAACTGGGCGCCGCAGGGGGCAGGTGCTCCGGGGGCGCAGCCGAACAGGGCCAGGTCGGCGGCGCGGGGGGCGCCCTGGGTGCTGGTGCTGCAGGTGATGGCGCCGGCATCGGAATCGCACTGGAAGATGCCGGAGGAGCCGTTGCCCCGCGAGACGCTCTTCTGCCCGCTGGTGGAGGCGTTGGGGAAGTGCAACCGCACCGGGATCGTCTCGGCGGCGGTGTTGCCGCTGGTGTCGAAGAACAACTCGACGTTGTTGCCGGTGCTGAGGCGGTTGAGGCTGCAGGAGATGGTCTGGAAGGTGCCCGGGGGCGAGGCGGCGCCGTTGACATCCTCCCGGCTGCAGAGCGTGTTCCAGGGGGCGGGCCAGCTGGCGAAGTTGCGGCTGGCCAGGGTCAGGTCACTGCTCACCGTCACGTTGCAGGAGGCCGGAGGCGAGGCGCTGCGGCAGGTGGTGTTGGCGGTGGGCAGGGGGGGCGGCAGGTTGACATCCACCACGTTGACGCTGGTGTGCGCCAGGCCATCGACACAGCCTGATGGGCTGGTGGCGATGCAGGTGACCGGATCGACGTTGAGGTTGTAGGCACCGCCGGAGATCACCAGATCGCCGGTGTTGTCGTCGGCGGCACCGGCAACGAAGCCGAACCCCGGGGCCAGGGCGCAGCGGCGGATGTCGTTCCCAAAGGCATTGCCCAGGCCGCGCAGGCTGCGGTCGAGGCATTTGGGCACCACCTCCAGGGTCTGCTGCAGGGTGCTGGTGGCCACGACGGCACCGCCGCGAAGAGCGAAGCCACGCACGGTGAGGGTGAGTTCGCCGCTGGTGGGGGGCACCGCGGCCGCCCCGCTCATCGCGTTGGCCACCGTGCCCTGCCGCACGAGGGCGGCCGTGGCGCCGGAGCAGTCGACGTCCACCAGCCGCCAGCGCTGCTGGGAGCCATCGCCGATGTTGAGCGTCTGGGTGGTGGGGATCGCGTTGCTGGTGGGGAAGGTGGTGCCGACGTTGGCGAAGGCCCGCCCATCCACCACTTTGATGGCGTTGTTGGCGGCGATGGCGGCCGGCGTGGCCGTCTCCAGCAGGCAGGCGTTGACCAGGAGCTGGCGGTTGCGGTGGCGATTGAGCTCACTGACCACGGCCGCCATGCCGCTGTCGGCCGCGGCCTTGGCATCGCGGCTCTGGCTCTGATAAGCGGAGGCCAGTTCGGCGAGGCTGGAACGGTTCGAGATGGCCAGCCCGCCCAGCAGCACCGCCATGATGATCAGGAACGTGGCCGCCATCGACCCCCGCGTGGCCGACGGTCTGGGGTGGCTTGCGGCTTTGGAAGAGCCCGCCAGTGTGCGGAGAAGCAGCTTGCTTGTCATCGCTTCCAACCTCCGCCAGCATGGGCACGAATCTCAGTCGTTGCAGCGTTCTTGCTGCAACTTCAAGTTAGGACCAGATCGTCTCTGGCCCTTGAGGTGCGTGGCTGAATCCGCTGGGCGGTGCGGAAGAGAACGCTGACAACTCGACATGAAAAACCCCTCCGTTCGGAGGGGACATTCAGTCTCCAGCAGGCGGGATCTCAGAGCACCTGCACCACTTCGCTCACTTCCGGGATCGACTCGCGCAGCTTGCGCTCGATGCCCATCTTCAGGGTCATGGTGCTGCTGGGGCAGGAGCCGCAGGCGCCCTGCAGACGCACCTTCACGATCGGCCCGTCGATCTCGACGATCTCGACGTTGCCGCCATCGGCCATCAGGTAGGGGCGCAGCTCATCGAGCACCCGTTCGACGTTGTCGATCGTGAGGGCGCGGGGGTCGGTGCTGGTTTCGGTGGTCACTTCGGTGGTCATGGGTAGGAGAGGGATTTACGAGGAGCCTAGGAAGCCTGGGCCGGATCAGACGAGGCGCACGGTCGGTCCGTAGGGCGCCAGCAGGTGTTCGTTACGCAGGGACAGCCAGCGGAAGCCCTGTTCCGGAATGCTGCGCTCCACCTGCGCCAGGTCGGCCGAGAGGCGTCCGAGCGACGTCTTGATGGCCATCTCCCAGAGTGACGCTTGGCTGACGAACACCTCTTGGCCGGCGTCCTGCAAGAGGCTGACCACGGAGCTGGGAAGGCGTGGATCGGCGCTCAGCCACCAAAGCACCAGTTGGGTGTCGAGCAGCAGACGTGCCACGGGCTCAATGGACGGGGAAACGGTTGGAGACGAAAAGATCGTCGAGAGGAGCGTCGAAATCGTCAGACACGCTGATCGCGCCAGAGAGGACTCCCGGTGGGGCGATTCCCCCTGCCGCCCCGCGGCAGGGCACCATCCGCGCAATCGGCACACCGGCCCGGGCGATCACAACGTCCTGACCAGCCTCCACCTGCTGCAACAGACGGGACAGGTGGGTCTTGGCCTCGTGCACGTTCACCTGCACAGGGGCGAGAAGGGGCCCAGACGGGAGAGCGGACGTGGACATACCGAGCAGATCTGACTAAGTCTTGGTTTGGTCCGGATCGCTGGCAGCAGAGCCGACGATCGCCCCCGGCAGGTGGCAGGGGCTGTTTCCTGAGGCATCCTGCGCCCAAAGCGCCTGCCTCGCCGGGATGGAGTCCAAGCCCGCCTATCCCATCGACAAGATCTATGGGGCCTTTCTGCACCGGGAGCTGTCCGTGTCCTGGCTGATGCTGGCCACGCTCCTGGGCGGTCGCCACCGCCTTGAGCCCGCCCTGATCCATTCCGGCTTCCATTACCTCGACTTCGGCTGCGGCCATGGGTTGAATCTCCTCTTCAACGCCGCTGCCCACCCCCAAGCCAGCTTCTACGGGCTCGATCTCAACCCGACCCACATCGCCGGCGCCATTGCCAGGGCTGAAGCCCTTGGACTCCCCAATGTTCATTTCGCCCTGGCGGATCTGAAGAGCTTCGCTACGGGGCTGCCCAGCACCGGCCCCTGCCGTGGCTGGCCAGAGGCGTATGACGTCGTTGTCGCCCATGGGCTGGCGAGCTGGGTGGGCCCAGAGGTGAGGGAAGCTCTGGTTGCCGCGGCGGGCAGCCTGCTGCGGCCGGGGGGGATTTTCTACTGCTCCTACAACACCTATCCGGGTTGGCTGTCGCGCAGCACCCTGCAGATGCTGAGCGTGGAAGAAGCCCTGCGCGCCGGGGGAAGCACCTCACTGGCAGGCATTCGCAAGGCCGCGCAGATTCTCACGGGCTTCACGGGCACTGAGGACAATACCTTGCCGCTCGGCAAGGAACTGCCGGGGCTCAGATCCCTGATTGAGCGACTGCAGCCGATGCCGGAGGCGTATTTGGTGGGGGAATACCAATCGGCCCATCAACCCCTGTATGTGGGCCCCATGCACCGCCTTTGTGCGGCCCATGGTCTCAGCCACATCGGCTCGGCCACGCTGGCTGAGATGTTCCCCGACATGCTGGATCCGCAGAGACGCTCCCTGGTGATGGAGGCGGACGATCTGCCGATGCGGGAGGTGCTTTTGGATCTGGCCATCAACCAGACGTTCCGGCGTGATCTTTTTGCCAAGGGCCCATGTCTCCCATCCCGGCCGTGGCGTCGCCAGGCCATGGGCGAACTCAGCCTGCACCTGGGCGCCGCCCCAGACGATGACGCCAATGAGTTCTCAACGAGCCTCGGGCTGCTTGGCATTGACGCCGATTTCATGCGGGCCTTGAAGGGCACCCTCTCGGAGCGGCCCGTGAGCCTGGGCTGGCTTCTGGATCAGTCGTCGCTGGAGCTCGAGGACCTGCTGATGCGGCTCTCCGTTCTCCTCGGGGCGGGAGTGATCGGCGTCAGTGTCCCGGCGAAGGCCGGTGCTGAGGCCCTACAGCCAGCCATCGCCGGCTTCAACGAGCGCTGCCTCGACCAGACCACGTTGGGTGAGGAGATCGGGGCCCTGCTCTCGCCGGTGCTGCTGCAGCCCATCAGCATCAGTGTGCTGGAAGCGTTCTTCCTGCAGGTCGCCCATTCAGATCTGGCTTCCGAAGACGTGGTGCAGCTGGTGTGGATGGGGATCTCCATGGCCGGCGGCAATGTGAAGGACAAGCAGGGACAACCGATCGAGGATCCGGAGCAGGCCGTGCGTCAGCTGCAGGAGTTCTGGGAGACCTTTGCCCGCGAGCGGCTGCCTGTGCTGTGGCGGCTCGGTATCGCCTCTGCCGCCGCTGCCTAGGATCGCCCCAACTTGCGGTGGCCCCAGTGGGCCGCCGGCCGCTGCCCCCCTATGACCGACGTTCCCGCCCAGCGGATCCGTAATTTCTGCATCATCGCCCACATCGACCACGGCAAATCGACCCTGGCCGATCGCCTGTTGCAGGACACCGGTACCGTGGCGGCCCGGGACATGCAGGCCCAGTTCCTGGACAACATGGAACTGGAGCGGGAACGGGGTATCACGATCAAGCTCCAGGCCGCCCGCATGGAGTACAAGGCGGCCGACGGCCAGAGCTACATCCTCAACCTGATCGACACGCCGGGCCACGTCGACTTCTCCTATGAGGTGAGCCGCAGCCTGCTGGCCTGCGAGGGCGCCCTGCTGGTGGTGGATGCCAGCCAGGGGGTGGAAGCGCAAACGCTCGCCAATGTGTACCTGGCACTGGAGAACGATCTGGAGATCATTCCGGTGCTCAACAAGATCGACCTGCCGGGCGCTGATCCCGACCGGATCAAGGCGGAGATCGAGGCGATCATCGGCCTCGATACCTCCACGGCGATCAACTGTTCCGCCAAGACCGGCCTGGGGGTGCCCGAAATCCTGCAGGCGGTGGTGGACCGGGTGCCGGCGCCGCCGGACCAGGTGGATGAGCCGCTGCGGGCCCTGATCTTCGACTCCTACTACGACCCCTACCGGGGCGTGATCGTCTACTTCCGGGTGATCAGCGGCGTGATCGCCCGCAAGGACAAGGTGCTGCTGATGGCCAGCGGCAAGGTGGTGGAGCTCGACGAGGTGGGCGTGATGGCGCCGGACCAGCGCCAGGTGGACAGCCTCCATGCGGGCGAAGTGGGCTATCTGGCCGCCTCGATCAAGGCGGTGGCCGATGCCCGCGTCGGCGACACGATCACCCTGGCGGCCAATCCGGCGGCCGAACCGCTGCCCGGCTACGCCGAGGCCACGCCGATGGTGTTCTGCGGCCTGTTCCCCACCGATGCGGATCAATATCCCGACCTGCGCGAGGCCCTCGACAAGCTGCAGCTCTCCGATGCGGCGCTGAAGTTCGAGCCGGAAACCAGCAGCGCCATGGGCTTCGGCTTCCGTTGCGGCTTCCTGGGCCTGCTGCACATGGAGATCGTGCAGGAGCGGCTGGAGCGGGAGTACGACCTCGATCTGATCGTCACCGCCCCCTCGGTGATCTACCAGGTGAACATGATCGACGGCAGCACCTTGATGGTGGACAACCCCGCCACCCTGCCCGATCCCCAGAAGCGCGAATCGATCGAGGAGCCCTACGTGAAGCTGGAGATCTACACCCCCAATGTGTACAACGGCGCCCTGATGGAGCTGTGCCAGGAGCGACGCGGCGAGTTCATCGACATGAAGTACATCACCACCGACCGGGTCACGCTGCACTACGAGATGCCGCTGGCGGAAGTGGTGACCGATTTCTTCGATCAGATGAAGAGCCGCACCAAAGGTTATGCGTCCATGGAATACAGCCTGATCGGTTATCGCCGCAACGAACTGGTGCGGCTGGATGTGCTGATCAACGGCGAGCGGGCCGATCCGCTCACCACGATCGTGCATCGCGATAAGTCGTACAACGTCGGCAAGAGCCTGGTGGAGAAGCTCAAGGAGCTGATCCCTCGGCAGCAGTTCAAGATTCCAATTCAGGCCTCGATCGGCAGCCGCATCATCGCCAGCGAAAGCATCAGCGCCATCCGCAAGGACGTGCTGGCCAAGTGCTACGGCGGTGACATCTCCCGCAAGAAGAAGTTGCTCAAGAAGCAGGCCAAGGGCAAGAAGCGCATGAAGGCGATGGGCCGGGTGGAGGTGCCCCAGGAGGCCTTCATGGCGGTGCTGAAGCTGAATCAGTGAGGCCGCTCAGATCGATGGCGGGCGGCAGGCCGGGCCTGGGCGGCTGGAGTTTGCGCAGCAGCCGTTGATCCGCGGTGATCAGGGTGGCCCGTTCCCGTTCGGCCAGGGCCACGTAGAGGCAGTCGTAGGCCGGGTGATCGAGCTCCACGCACCAGTGGGCGGCTCGGGCCAGCAACGCCTGGGAGGGCGCAAGGTGACTGAAGGGTTCGGCCCCGCGGTGCGCCAGCATCTGGAACTGCTCGGCGGTGATGGCCCCCAGCCGCAGGCATTTCCAGCCCGCGTTCAGCAGCTCCACCAGCACCAGATCGGGCGCCAGCAGGACGGCCGCAGATCCGGGTTCCAGAAGCCAGGCGGCCTGCTCCGAGCCCGGCACGGCGGCAAACCAGGCGAAGGCCACCGACGCATCCACCACCCAGATCGTGGGTTCAGCGACCATCCCGGTCCTCGCGGATCAGGGCGGCTACGTCCAACTGGCGGCCGGCGGCCGGTGTTGTGGCCCGCAGGCGCGCCAACTCGTCGGGCAGCTCACCGCCGCGGCCACGGGCGGCGTCGGTGAGGAGGTCCCGCAGGCTCTGTTCCAGGGAAAGACCCTTGGCTCTGGCGCGGGCCCTGAGCACGTCCAACACGTGATCCTCCAGCTGCCGGATCAGAACCTGCGCCATGGCCGCCCTCCCCCATCCTGATAGCGTCAATGATAGCGCCAATGGTCGTGAGTTTCGGCTCTGGGGCCTGGCGATCCACCGGCCAGCTATCCCTAAGCCCTGTCCGTCGGGCGGCGCCGGTGCTGCTGCACCGGACCGGTGGCGTCGGTGCGGAAGAACAGGCTCGGGGTGAGCCCCACCCGCTGCATCTGGCGCCGGCCGCGGAGCTGCATCAGGACCAGCCCGGCGCCGGTGATGGCCTGCAGCAGCAGGGTGGTGACCAGGCGCACGGGGTTGAGCAGATGCTGCTGCAAGGGGGAGAGGGGTGCCAACTGGCGCTGGCTCACCAGGGTGGCGGCGTCATGGATGGTGACCGCTGGTAGCAGCAGCAGCAGGATCAGACCCAGGGGCAGCAGGGTTCGGTGCAGGGCTCCGGTCCAGGGCTGCTCACGGCGGTGGCGGCGATGGCCGCCGCCGAGCAGGTAGAGGCCGAAGCCCAGGGGCAGCAGCGGCAGGGCGGGGGAGAGGCCGATCAGGCCACTGAGACGGCCCGTGGGAGGTTCGACGCTGGCGAAGCTGCCCGCCAGCAGCAGCGTGCTGAGTTCGAGCACCAGCAGCACAAGCCCCAAAAGCCGCAGCTGGCCCAGGGAATAGTCCAGCTGGTGGCGGCCCACGATGCCGTCGACCTCGTCGCGGGTGTCGCCATGCCTCCGGTGGTTCATGGGCCGCGGGTGCGTCCTCTTGGGGGAACTCTGGAGGAGACGTTGCTGTCACCGCCATGCCCACGTTGCACCATCTCCATCACCATCACCACACCCGCTCTCAGGGATTCGTGCTCCCCCTGTCCATAGGGGCGTCCCTGGTGCTGCTGCTGGGCAGCCTTTCCGCCCAGACCGCCAGCCTGCAGGTGCGCCTGCAGGGGATCCGGGAGCAGCAGCAGCGCCGGGCCGAAGACCGGCTCGCCTCGGCGGGCCAGCAGTGGCTGGCCGACCTGCAGCGCAGCCATCCCTGCCTGCTGGTGCTGCCTTTGCAGCACTGGGATGTCCAGGGGCTGGCCTGCGCTCCCGCCGCCACGATCGCCTCCCTCAGGGCGGGCCAGGTGCTCGGCAGCGCCTACCGGCTGGTGGACTGGCGCCCGCAGCTGGCCCCGGCTGAACTGCTGCTGGAAATGGCTGCTGAAGGGGGCCAGCCGGCACGTCAAGGGGCCTTCGCGGTGCAGCTGACCCCGGCGCAGCCGCCGGTCGTGCCGCAACCGCAGATCACCGACGTGCGCCTGGTGGGCCTGCGGGGGGTGGCGCCATGAACCTGATCGAAGTGCTGACCGGATCGGTGGTGTTCGCTGCCTCGGCGGGAGCCTCCCTCCAGCTCTGGGGTCTGGCCGCCGCGGCGGCCGTGGCCGAACAGCGCCAGCAGGAGCGGATGGAGCAGGCGGAGGTCGCGTTGTTGCGGGCTGAAACGGCCCTGCGCCGCCTCGCCCCTGGCGGCGGTGACTGCAGCACCGCTGCTCTCCAGATGCACCAGGCCCTGGCCGCCGAGCCCCTGGCTCCGGGGCTGGTGCGCCAGTTGGAGCCCACGACCAGCGGTGATGGGGTGGTGCTGCGGTTGGCGGTGGATGGCGAGGCCGAACCACGCCAGCGCCTCTATGTGCCGGCGGTACTGGGGCTCTGCGCAGGGGCGCAGGGAGGCGGCGGTGGCAACCCCTGAGTCAGGCGGTGGCTTCACGCTGCCCGAAGCCCTGCTGGCCCTGGTGCTGGTGGGCCTGCTGGCCCAGCTGGGGCTGACCTCCGCCAGCCGGGACCTGGCCGACTCCCGGCTTGAGGGGGCCAGCCGGAGGGTGATGATGGGGCTGGAGCGGGGACGGAATGCCGCCCTGCGCCTGGGCCAGCCCTGCGTCCTGGCCCTCTCCGCCAGCGGCTGGCAGGAGCCCCAGGGCAGCAGCCTGCCGCCCTGCGACGGCGCCGCGCTGGATCTGGGCGAGGGCCTGGGCGGTGGGCCGGCGGTGAGCCTCAGCCACAACCTGCCGGCCGCGGTGCGCTTCACCAGCAATGGCTTGATCATCGACGGCGGCACCGTGCTGCTCAGCACCGAGGGCACCGACCTGGTGCGCTGCGTGGTGGTGGCCCTGCCCCTGGGGGTGACCCGCCTGGGCCGGCAGGGGCCGGGCGGCTGCCTGCCGGATCCGCGGCCCTGAGCCGCCCTGTTCTCTGTACCGGAGTTGCGCTATGGCCTTGCTGTGTTCCCACGGGCGTCCCGTCAAGGGACCGGCGGGCTTCTCGCTGGTGGAGCTGATGGTGGCGGCCTGCCTGGGGCTGCTGGTGTGGGGGGTGGTGCTGCAGGCGCTGGTGGCGGATGGCCGCCAGGTGGACCGGCTGGTGCGGCAGCTGCGGGAGCGGGGCCAGCAGAAGCGGGTGCTGGCCCTGCTGCGGGGCGATCTGCAGCGGGCCACCCAGGTGGATCTGGCTGTGGGGGTTGGGGCCGCCTGCGGCCTGGGGGGCCGGGATCCGGTGCTGCAGCTCACCACGCCGGCCGGCCCGATCACCTACACGGTGGGCAGCGCTCCGAGCGCCATCTGGCGGGGCCGGGTGCTGATGCGCTGCGGCCCAGCCTTCGGGCTGCACGGCGAACCGAGCACCGGAGCGGCCCAGAACCGTGTGCTGCTGGATGGCCTCAGTGATCCGGGGCTGGCCGCTGCCCAGGAGCCGGACGGTCTGCTGCACCTGCAGTTGCGGCAGGAGTTTGAGCCCTCAGGCGGCGGCACCCAGCGCATCGAGACGACGGTGCGGCTGGGGGCGGGGGGATGAGCGGGAGGATCCTCAACCGCTCCCGGCGCTCGTCGGCAACCCCACCAACGCCGCCTGCTCGATCTCTTCGGCGTAGGTCTTGAGCACAGAGAGCACGAGGTGCCCAATCACTTCTGGCAGCACGTTGAGGCAGCGGCCCACTGCATCAGGGCCTGATCAGGAGCCCGTGGATCCCCGACCTCTGACCATTGAACAGAAGGGTTCATATCGACCAGCAACCTGGCCATCAGTTCAGGACCAGTGCCTCTTCCCGCTCTTCCATGCGCCAGGCGGTATAGGCCAGAGATTCATCGATGTCGGCCTCTTCGATCTGCGGGTAGGACTGGAAGATCCTCTCCCGGCTGCTGCTTCTGATTACGCAGCGCAACGGGTTGACACCGGGCACACTGGACATTCACAGACTGTTCAGAAAGTCAGCAACGGTCTGAATGATCAGGCCATCCGTGAGTTCTGGGGCATTCATCAGCGGACCGAAGTCGCGTAGGTCACCTGTGAGCAGTACGTCAGCCTGACAGGCCTGGGCAGCACGAAAGATCGGCCAGTCTTTCTCAGGCAGACAGGACGGGCAGGCCAGATCTGAATGGTCCCTCACCAGATGAATGGGTTTTATGATGGTCACCAGAGCTCCGAGGGCATGGGGAGCTTTCCGGGCAAGATTTCTGCGGGCCTCTTCCAGGGCATAGGGGCTGGTGGCAAATTGAAGATCAGCCATACGGCCAAGACCGATCAGAAACGCTGCCTTGCCGTTGGGGTTGTGGGCAGCCGTGAACAGGACATTGGCATCCAGAAACAGTCGCTTCACCGACCGCCGAGCCGCTGGAGCATCGCATTGCGCTCAGCGGACGAGAGCGCATCGGCGCTGTCCCACTCCTCAATCTGAGCGTCGCTGTAGTGGTCAAGTTCCAGAATGGCAGCCGGTTTTAGCCGTAGCTCACCATCCAACTCCTCAACGATCAGGGCACTGCCGGGGGTGATGCCGAGATGCTTGCGCATCCCAGCCGGCAGGGTGATCTGGCCGCGGCTGGACACCGTAAGCAAATCGCGCTTGGGACCGGCCATCAGCCCTCCAGTGTCAGTTATTCAGAATTTCATCCTACGGCCGGGCGCCGAGCACGGCGGGTCTCCATGCATGGGAACTGGTGCGTCATGGGCCGTCAGCCTGGAAAATGGGTTCTGGCATGGGCGATCTGACGATCGAGATCCACGACCAAGCCGCCCTGCATCACCGAAGCCGCCTGAATAGCCTGCGCCTCACTGTATTCACGCAGCACCCATCTGAACACCGAGCCAGCGGGCCCTTGGTGAACCCCTCAATCCAGCCCGAGGAATCCACGACGGCTCTCTCCGCGCTCACAGGCGGTCAGTCTCCCTTTGGAAGCTGCTCTCCCCATGCAGAAAACCACGCAGGGCTGCCGGCGGTTGGCCTCCACCTGATTGACATCGGTGAGGCGGCCCTCAGGACTCCCAGATCTCCGTCAGCTCCAGGCTCAACCCAGGGAATCGCTCGCCAGCCTCGAGCGTCGTGGCCCATTGGAGGCGCTGGGGCTGCTGGGGCTCCCCATTGGCGTCGCCGCTCCAGATCTCGACGGTCTGCTGCTCCGGGATCAGCAGCCAGCCCAACTGGGCGCCATTGGCCTGGTAAGCGGCCATCGTGCGGCGCAGGGCGGCAAGCCCACGGGGGCCTTCGTCGCTGGGGCTGGCGAGTTCGACCAGCAGATCGGGGCTGAGCACCGAGCCAACTCCTGCGGAGACGCCTTGCGGCTACGGGCAGACGGAAGCCCGTGGAGCTGTCGAACACCCGCCATCCGCCCACGCGGTCGGCCCAGGCCAGCAGGCGCATCAACAAACGGCTGTTGCGGGCGCCGGTTTCACCACCTGGGGGTTGGCGATGCACACAGCGGCGAACTGCTCGGGGCTGAGGCGCAGATCAGCAGGCAGGCGCAAGGGCGCCAAGGCATCAAGCGTCTTGGCCCCAGCACAGACTGGAGTCAAAACTTAGGTCGAAACGTCAGCCAGGGATTGGGATCTTGGATGACGTGCCGATGGCAGGGCTAGGGCTGCGGCCTCCCCGATCCGCGGATGGGGGCGGGGGGGTGAGAGAGGAGCTCAAGCTGCCGCAGCATGCCATCCGCATGCATTCCAAGTAAACTGCTTGAAGACCGGAGCCTGCCATGCCTTCCTTGCAGATCCGCGACCTGCCGGATCCCCTGCATCGACTGTTGCAGCGCCGGGCCAGCGCCCAGAAGCGCAGCCTGAGCCAGCAAGCCCTTGCTGATCTGGAAGCGATCGTTGGCGGGGACTCGAGACAGCGGCGCCAGCTGGCGCTCGAGAGGATCGCCCAGCGCTGGCAGCAGCGACCGGCGCTGCAGTGGGAGGAGTCGCCGGAATCCCTGATCCGCAGCGACCGCGAGCGCTGATGGCACCGGCGCTGGTGCTCGATGCCTCGGCTGCGTTGCGTCTGATTACGCATGATCCGATCGCCAGTGGCTGGGCAGAGCAACTAGGGCAGGCGCCGCTGGTCTTGGCTCCCGAGCTGATGCTCACGGAAGTGGCGAATGCGCTCTGGAAGCTGCAGCGCGACGCTGGGCTGGCGGGCATGGATCCCCAGCCGCTACTGGCGGACGCCGCCGATCTGGTGGATCAGATCGAGCCCGACCGCCACCTGCAGGTGGAAGCCCTGGCCCTGGCCTGCCATCTGAACCATCCCGTCTACGACTGTCTTTACCTGGCCCTGGCCCGGCGGGAAGCGGCTCTGCTGCTCACCGCCGATCTACGTCTGCGACGGCTGGCTGATCAGGTACTGCCCTGAATGGATGGAGACTGGGGCCTCCCTCCTGTCCACAGGCGACGTTCAGACCTCCCAGCTGCAGCCGACTCCAGGATGGGGAGCAGTAGCAGGGTGGAAGAGGCTGTGACGCATTTCCAACTTGTACACAATGTACAGGTTGGAAAATGGCCTCTGGCATTGGTGAGTCAACTGTCGAGATCCACGAGGGCTCTCTCCGCGCTCACAGGACGTCAGCCAGCCCCAGGCCCGAGAGGAGCAGCACATCAGTTGCGAATCATCAGCTCCACGTCGTTGAGGCCCTTGAAGTCGGTGTCCATTGTGTGCAACCTGGCCAGGATGATGCTGTCGGCCATGGGCAGTCGCAGTGTGTGGCTGAGTTGTGCTGAGGCCATCGCGAGTCGACTATCGAGATCCACGACCAGGCCTCGCTGCATCACGGCAGCCGCCTGAATGGCCTGTGACTCACTGTGTTCACGCAGCACCCACTTGACGACCTCCAGGATGCTGATGGAAGGAACCACCAGGCTCGCCTCGGCATCAAGTACATCAAGAAACCGCTCACAGGCGGTCAGCCTCCCTTTGGAAGGTATTCTCCCCACACAAACACGCAGGGCCATCACCTGCAACTGCTGCCCCGGACTGAGGCCAAATTGCTCGTGCACCCGCTTCGGGGAAACAGTTGCAAGATCCATGGCCAAAACGTAAGAGGGATCCTGGTTGATGGCGGTTGGCCCCCCACCTGATTGACACGGGACAGGTGGTGATGCTTGGCCAGCCCTGTGCCCTGGCGCTCCCCGCCAGCGGCTGGCAGGAGCCCCTAGGGCAGCAGCCTGCCGCCCTGCGAAGGGGCCGCGCTGGATCTGGACGAGGGCCTGGGCGGTGGGCCCGCGGTGAGCCACAGCCACAACCTGCCAGCCGCGGTGCGCTTCACCAGCAACGGGCTGATCATCGACGGCGGCACCGTGCTGCTCAGCACCGAGGGCACCGACCTGGTGCGCTGCGTGGTGGTGGCCCTGCCTCTGGGGATCACCCGTTTGGGGCGGCAGGGGCCGGGCGGCTGCCTGCCGGATCCCCGTTCCTGAGCCGCCCTTCCCCCATGCACCGGAGTTTGTCTATGGCGTCATTGCGATCCCGCCCCTTCCCCAGGTGGGCAACGGCGGGATTCTCGTTGGTGGAACTACTGGTGGCGGCCTGCCTCGGGCTGCTGGTGTGGGGGGTGGTGCTGCAGGCGCTGGTGGCCGACGGTCAGCGGGTGGAGAGGCTGGTGCGGCTGGTGCGGGAGCGGCGCCAGCAGCGGCGGGTGCTGGCGCTGCTGCGGGGCGATCTGTTGCGCGCCCAGCGGGTGGACCTGGCCGTGGGGACCGGAGCTGCCTGCGGCCTGGGCGGCCGGGCGCCGGTGCTGCAGCTCTCCACCCTGGAGGGCCCGATCACCTACACGGTGGGTGTTGCACCCAGCGCCATCCGGCGCGGCCCAGAACCGTGTGCTGCTGGATGGGCTCGCCCTGCCGGGACTGGAGGCCACTGTGGAGCCGGGTGGGCTGCTGCACCTGCGGCTGCAGCAGGTGCAGCAGCCCTCAGGGGGGGGCACCAAGCGGATCGAGACGGAGACGCGGGTGGGGGGGCTCTGAAAGGCCGGTTGTATTTCTAGTCTGGCCGTTGCGATTGATCTGCCCCGCTTCTGGCCGTCAACCTCTGTTGATGGAGTCGATAACGAGAGCCAGAGCATCCTCCTCATTTATCAAATTGTAGCTCTCCTGGTTGCGAAGAAACCACAGATAATCCAGCGCAGGCATGTTCAGCGCGCCAACGTCCGAGAGGATGGGTGAGGGTAGAGACGGCTCAGGGGAGCGCCACACAAGGGCTTGTGGATTCCCATCGGTGATGATGGTGCAGTAGCTGAGAAGCGGGTGAAATGTCCGGATCAGAGGTATGACTTTGTACGTGTCACCGTGCCAGGCATTACTGGGATCATTGGCCATGAACTGACGCATCATGACCGCCTCAATCTGATCACGATTGCAGGAAAAAACATCACTTGGGAAAACGTCATCCAGCAGAATCACAGATCGCTTGTGAGTAGCAAGCAAGCTATTGCAGAAATCTCTGTAGGTTTGATCCCAAGTATGGAGGCCATCAAGAAAAATAAAGTCAAATGCCTGGCCGTTCCAATGATCCTGGAAGTATTCATCACTGCTGATTTGAAAAAAATGAGACGTGGGTTCAGCCTGTTTCCCTTGTTCTACGTTGAAAGTGAATGTGGGATCGACGGCCGTTTTAGACGATGCGGAAACTTCAAAGAAGGTATGCCCACTCTCTACTCCAATTTCAAGATATCTCGCCGGCTTTTTGATAACCTCAAGAAGTGAGTTAATCCGTCTTGCAGAATAATTGTACATGGCGGAGATGGTGATAACGTGAAAGGTGGGATAGGACAAGGGAGTGTGGAGTACGTAGCTCGACTAACTCCAAGGCGTCGCAGGCTGGCTGATGCTGGAAAAGTCAGCAAGAATAAGTCAAAAGGAGTTAGTGCGTTTTGGCTAGTCGATGGAGGAACTCCTCGCAGGATGCAACACAAGCATTGTTATTGTAAATTGTTGCTGAACTTTTTGTGTGAATTTCCTCTCTGATCTTAAGCCTGTACACTTCGTCTTTCATTAGCCTTTCGAATAATGAAATGTATTCGCTCTTGCTTCTTGCTATAGGTGCATCCTTGATATCTGCGTACTCGTACGAGCGTGATACAACAGCAGATCTTAAGGTATTCCCGCGTAATGTGATGCAAGGCGGGCCACACCATGCCGTCTCGATAAATGTAATTCCAGCTCCGTAATGAATCGGATCTAGATTTAAATCGAGAAGGTGGTTGAGGCTATGATAGTCGCTCATTGCCATTCTCTGAACAAAGCAAATTTGCTTGTGTGCTGTCGGAGCAGATCTCTTTATCCGCTGAACGAAGCGCTGGTTCAGTACATCGCTTTCCGATGCCGCGATAATGATGAGGATCGACTCGTCAAGTCTTGCGATCTCTTCGAGGTAGGAGTCAAAGTCTGGATGAATCTTGTGGAGTGTTTGCAGACACCCTACAAGGAAACGGTCTGGAGGGAGCAAGAAGTAATCGGTGCTCTTCTCAATGAGTGAAGACCTGTCAACGTCAAAAAAACCGAGATAGCCATCGATGGATGCAAGTGTCTCTGTATATTCGCTTTGTCCCTCGCAGTCATGGAAGATCTTGGATCGAAGGTAGTAATCAATCTCGGAAAGCCCCGTCGTATGGGGAAGTCCCCATCCTGTCACTTGGAAGGGTGCAAGCCGAACCATAGGTAAAATCCCATCAAGAGGATTCATACCAATATCCGTAATAAAATTGATGTCAAGGTCTAAATCCGCAATCTGCTTACAGGCACTGCCAAAATCAGAAGCAAGATAAATGACGCGATCAGCATGTTCATTGAGATCAAGATGTGCCATATCTTTCTTGACGCCATGTCTGTGAATTAAAACAATCTCAAACAGATTACGACTTAGGTTTTTGATTAGTCCTGCGTGGGCCTGAAGATTGCTGTGTTGAAAAAAGTTCCTAGAAGTGAAACCGATTCTTGCTCGACTTGTAGCATTTCGAGGCACCTGGGAAGATGGAACAGATTTGTTCCTTGGTGAGTGGTGAGAATAATTTTCTTGGACGACCTGTTGGGCGACGGATCGGATGAGGCGGTAGTAGGCTTCCAAGAGCCACCTCAGATCGATACTGCCCTGATAGGCCAAATAGAATGTGTGGCAGATCGGTGTAGAAAAGGCCAAGGAGGTGATTAGGCCAACTGAGCTCTTGCCGGTAGAGCACTTGTCAAGATTCAGGATGAAAGACTCAAGTGATGCCGATAGCTCATTTACTGAGCTGGCCACCTGCGGCATGGTGAATAGCATATTCAACTTGCTCACCTCGTCGCCAGTGATCTCATGAATGAGCGCATAAGTTTTCCGTGCGGCCTTCCAGTTTGATTCTCCATTCAGGGCTTGTCCAAGAATGTCAAGTGCTTCCACATCCTGTTTGTCGGATCTCAGGAGGTGGCAGGCATATCTTCTGGCAGGGTAAAAATAACCGGTGTTAAGGAGTATGCGAGCAGCCAGTTTGGTGGAGGCAGAGTAAACCTGCACATTGTCTTGTTCGGCCTGTGCAAGGCGCATGGCGGTTGATAAATCTTCATTTCTGAAGCTGATGTAGGCAGAAATGAAATTGAGTTCTTCCTTGGTATAGCGATATCTGTTTTTAGCCTCATTAAGAAACAATAGCTGCATCGCTTCATCTTCAAATTCAGCGGCAATGACTGCGGCTTCGGTGGGAGTTAGCCGGGTACTGTCGATATAATCAAGGGCCCTGATTATGTCTGTGGGCTTGAGTGTTAGATTCTTCACCGAATTGGATATGATGATGATCAAGTCGCCGCGAAAAGATAAAGTACTGTGCAGCAGCTTTAATGCGGATAGGATTGAGGCACGGTAATGGCCAGTCATGCTCAACGCGGTTGGAAGAATCAGATCGAACTCTCTTGTCGGACTTGCGATTGCTTTTCGATGTCTCATGGCAAGTAGTGCCGCCTTGCGATAATCTCCGACTCTGCAGAAGAAGCAGGCTCTCTTCTCTTCCTCCTGCATCTGTTCCTCTTGGCTTCCTGGGCTAGTGGCATTCATGGGCAAGAAGAAAAGCTAACAAAATCTTAGCAAAGACCTTCCTGCTAAAGATTCAGTTGCTTTCTCTTGCCTGTTATGGATGTATGGGACAGGAGCGCTCTGGCGTTGATGGCCCGCTTTTATCGCCTCTTCCTAAGGCGCAACAGCTTTCCTGATTGGTGGTTTCTCTTGATGAGCAGTCTTCATCATCATTGCTCTGATGAAGAACTAGGCGACGACGAGGGAGGCGATTACTGGCAACTTGACGATCCAAGAGATCTTCGCTGAAATGTTATCCCATTCGCCAAGGTGAGCCAGCGAAGGGGTAAGAAGTTGGATCAAGGTAGTGAATTGGCCAGCCTGAGTAGGAGTGGGAAGTTTAAGGATGCAGGCATCAAACGGCAAGCAAGGCTTTACCAAATGATGAGGCCATTTGAACTGGTGCTCTTGACAGCTTCCGTTCGGCTTCTGCTGCAAGTGCGCTGGTTTGTCTGCCTGCTTCGGGGAGTGCTGCGAGAGAGGGCTTGGGGCCCTATTCCGAATTTGGAACTTGAACACCTATAGCCGAGTGGGCATCCACACGAAACGCTTGATCTGTATGACCCCTCCTCAGTCCCCTGCTTCCATTGTGGGGATCACCGAAGAACGCTCCCACTGGCCACAACTCTATTCTTTTGCTGAAGACGGGATCAGCATTAACAAGAATGCCAACCCCAAAAAAGAACCGTATAATAAAAAGTTGCTGACGACGATGATCTAGGCTGACGGCTTGAAGATTGACTGATAAGCTCGTTCAGGCTATGAATTCGACGCTTGAAAAAATTCGGAAGTAGGAAGGGGCTAGGTCGGAAAGCTGTGATGAAACAATTGAGCTGTACGCAATTGCGATGCTGATTAGGGAAGTGGTGGCAAATCGGCGCCGAGGCAAGCCTAGTTGTTGAAAGAAGATAAAAGTTCCCGATTCAGGGAGGAAGCAAAATATTTGGAATGTAAAGATGGCGATTAGGTCAGGGCGCAGCTCAGGTTCCCATTGGTCTCCACGGTGATGACTGCTTTTGAGGCTCCAGCTGAAGTGGCGGTAAGGCATCGGACGCCTGAGACAGTTCCCCCCCAGGTAGCCGAGTAGGTCTGCGACGCAGTGGTGTTACAGGTGACACCACCACCTGTCGGTGCAATCCCAACGCCACCGGATGCTTTGAAGGTGGAGCATTCCTTGGCAAGGCCAATGAGTTCGCCGATTGCAGCGCCTGCCTCAGCGGCATTACGAGCGCCGAGGAAATTGGGCAGGGCCACGGCGGAGAGTATGCCAACGATGGCCACCACGATCATCAGCTCAATCAGGGTGAAGCCTTGGGCCACCTTCGACTGCTTCTCGCGCAGGCTGCGCATCAGCGCCAGTTTAGTCTTGGGGGAGATGTTCAATGGAAGAGGATTTAGCTTGTTGACCATATGTGGATACGAAGCAATCTATGGTTTAATCAACTCAGCCGCAGGTTGGTCTGATGTTGTGTGAGCCCCAACTTTAAGTCTGATCGAAGATGAGTATAGGCAATAAGCCCCGCATAAGGGGGCTAAAGTCTATGAAACTAAAGTCTTCGATCAGGTTAGGGCGCAGCTGAGGCCGCCATCAGTCGCCACGGTAATGACTGCTTTTGAGGCTCCAGCCGAAGTGGCGGCAAGGCATCGGATGCCTGAGACGGTTCCCCCCCAGGTAGCCGAGTAGGTCTGCGACGCAGTGGTGTTACAGGTGACACCACCGCTGGTCGGCGCAACTCCAACACCACCTGATGCTTTGAAGGTGGCGCATTCCTTGGCTAGGCCCACCATTTCACCGATCGCTGCGCCTGCAGCAGCGGCGTTACGAGCACCGAGGAAGTTGGGCAGGGCGACGGCGGAGAGGATGCCAACGATCGCTACCACGATCATCAGCTCGATCAAGGTGAAGCCTTGGGCCACCTTCGACTTCTTCTCGCGCAGGCTGCGCATCAGCGCCAGTTTGGTCTTGGGGGAGATGTTCATTGGAAGAACTGCAAAGCTTTCGGCTAACCCAGTTTATGCACCGAAACCACTGCCGTCCATGCGGCTCCCGTTGCTGTGGGCGGAGTGGCATTGTTGTATCTCCTAAGGTTCGGAATCCTTGACGGGGCGGGATTCTGCCGGTTTTCTTCCCGGTGCTTCTTCGGCGGAGTGGCGACCTTTTCATTGTCCATTACGATCCAATTGGGGCTGGATCTCGCCGAGGTCTAATGGTGGTCTAATGAAACTGATGAGCTTTTCTCGGTTGTTGGGACCGTTCCGGCCTCAATCCCATGCGTTTTCGATGCGCCGGCGCTTGCTGGGGCTCAGCCTGCTGGCCGTTCTGGGGGGGTATGCCCTCTTGATCGGGGCGACAGCCCTGCTTGCCAGCCAGGAGCGGCGTGACCAGCACCGTGTCACCGCCGCCAGCGTGCGGAGGGTGCTTCTCTCCCGCCGACCCGTGCCACGCACACTGGACGAGATCAGTGACGCCCTTGCCCGCCTGATCAGCCCCAACTTCCTCGGCTGGGTCGAGACTGACCAGGGCATTCCGTATGGCGCCGCCGGCCAGATCCGTCTGTTCTCCATTCCCACCGGTGTGCCGTTGACGCGACTGCCCGCCCAGCCGAGTGGCCTCGGCCAGGTGTCCGTGCTGCAATTACAGGAGCTCACCTACCTCACCAGTTCGTTGAAGATCCAGCTGGGGGAGCGATCAGTGCGTCTCCGCTTCCTGGAGGACATCACCCATAAACTGGCCCAGCAGCGGCTCCTGCTGATTCTTCTGGTGGCTGCCGCCGGTGTGGCCACGCTGTTCACGGGCCTGCTGCTGCGGCCCGTGCTCATGCGCGGCCTTTCGCCCCTGCATGATCTCGGCCTTCGCATGCAGACGATCAGTTCCGACACCCTCGACAGCCAGCGGGTGCTGGTGGACGCCCAGCCCAGGGAACTGGCTCCAATCGCCCTCGCCTTCAACGATCTGCTCGATCGCCTCTCGGCCTCCTGGGAGCGCCAGCGAGGCTTCGCTAACGGCGTGAGCCATGAATTGCGCACCCCCATCAGCCTGATCCGCAACTACGCCAGCAGCCTGCGTCGCCGCTCGCTCGATCTATCTGATCAGCAGGCTGAGCAACTGGCCTTGATCGAGGCGGAAGCCGGCCGGATGGGGCGTTTGGTGACGGATCTCCTGGCCCTTACCCGCATCGATGCCCATCGCACCCTGATGCCCTTTGAGCCTTTCGATGTGGCCCAGGCGATCGAGCGGGTGGCCGAGCGGCTGCGTTCACGTTGTTATGGCCGCCTGCGCCTCTGCCCCGGTGCCACCCAGGCCGCACGCACCTTTGCGTTGGGGGATGCCGACCGCTTCGAGCAGTGCCTGGCCAATCTGATCGAAAACGCCCAGAAATATGACCCAGGCGCCGGCCCGATTCAGCTGCGGCTCGATGCCAGCCTCGATCGGGTGGTGGTGCATGTGATCGATTCAGGCCCCGGGGTGCCCGACAGCGAGAAGCAGCTGATCTTCGAGCGCTTCGGCCGAGGGCGTAACACCAGCGCCATCCCAGGCAGTGGTGTAGGCCTGGCGGTGGTCAGGGCGCTGATGGAGGCGATGGGCGGGAGCGTTTCGGTGGCGGATGGTCCCCAGGGGGGGGCTGATTTCCAGCTGCGTCTGAAGGCCGCAGCTCTCCTTCACGGAGCATGAAGCCCACGCCGCGCACCGTCTGAATCAGGGTGGGAAGGCCCTCCGGTTCCAGCTTGCGGCGCAGGTAACGGATATAGACACCCAGCAAATTCTCGTCGCCGAAGTGGTTTTCGCCCCACACCTCGCGCAGGATCTCTTCCCGTGGCACCACCCGCCCCGCTCCACGCAACAGGCAAAGCAGCAGGTCGTACTCACGCACCGAAAGGGAAATGGCTTCGCCCGCCCGCGTCACCTCCCTGGTGGCCGTGTTCACCGTGACATCGGCGCAGCTGAGCACATCGGAATTGGCGACACCACGCCAGTAGGCGGTACGCCGCAGCTGGGCACGGATGCGGGCCAGCAACTCCTCGATCGAAAAGGGTTTGAGGATGTAGTCGTCGGCGCCTGAATCGAGCGCTTCGACACGGTCGCGGATGTCGTCGTGGCAGGTGAGCATCAGCACGGGGGTGATGTCACCGCTGGAGCGCAGCCGCCGGCAGATCTCGACGCCGCTGAAGTCCGGCAGCGTCCAGTCGAGCAGCACCAGATCCGTTGTGGCGTCCCGAAGGTGCATCAAAGCCCCTTGGCCATCTTCGGCTTCACTGACGCTGTAGCCCTCGCAATTCAGTTCGCCGGCCAGGAAGGTGCGCATGCGCGGGTCGTCTTCGACGATCAGCAGCCGTGACGCCATGGTCAGCGGGGCGGGCCTTCTTTCAGCATGAATCCGACGCCGCGCACCGTTTGGATCAGGGTGGGCTGGCCCGCCGGCTCGAGTTTGCGGCGTAGATAACGCACGTACACATCCAGGAGGTTGTCGTCGCCCAGCCAGTTTTCACCCCAGAGGGCATCGAGGATGGCGCGGCGCTCCTGCACCTGGTTGGGGTGACGCAACAGATGCATCAGCAGATCGAACTCCTTGGCCGTGAGATGGATCGATTCACCGCCCCGGGCCACTTCCCGGCTGGCGGGATTCACCTCCAGATCGGCCATCCGCAGCACACCACCTTCCTGCTCGTCGATGCCACTGCGGCGCAGGCGGGCCCGCACCCGGGCCAGGAGTTCCTCGATCGAGAACGGCTTGATCAGGTAGTCGTCGGCTCCGGAATCGAGCGCCTCCACCCGTTGCTGCACCTCATCGCGGGCCGTGAGCATCAGCACGGGCGTGGAGATTCCGCCTTTGCGCATGCGACGGCACACTTCCACACCACTGAAATCAGGCAGGTTCCAATCGAGCAGCACCAGATCCCAGGTTTGGCTGCGGATCCTGCCCAGGGCCTGCTGCCCGCAGGCCGCTTCTTCACATTCATACCCCTCAACGGCCAGCTCGGAGGAGAGGAAGCCGCGCATCTCGGGATCGTCATCGACGATCAGCAGGCGAGCGCCGGTCATCGGATGGGTAGGGCGGTACGACGCTTGGCCAAAGTGAAATAAGGCTCTCTGGAGTTGAGAGGCGCAATCGCTTCACATTATACCAGCGTGAGAATTGTCTTGCAACCTTGTAGGAATCCTTCCTGCTTTGTTGTCTTTACGCGCTCCAACAGGTGAAGACAGACCCAAGCTGGCTCAGATCGACTGGCCTGGCAGTGGTCAGGCCGCGACCACGCGGTGCGTCAGAATTAGTTTTTTCACCGATCTTTACCACTGGGATGGCCCATGTCAGCACCAATGCAGCGGCAACGCTACTGTTGCGCCAATCCGCCTCACTGCACACGTGCAGAAGCTCATTCCCCGCGCTTCTGGTTACTATAACCAAGCCATTGTACTCGTGATGGGTCCGAGCACGCCGCATCTCTGACGTACGCACCATGGTGACCAGTCGGGCCGGAACCCGCAACCTCTCCGCGCGCATGGCCCGTTGGGGCATCGCCATTGTGGCGCTCTATGGCCTGATCGCCCTGCTCACGCCACTGCTGGTGCACGGGGGCCTGTTGCCCGATCCCAATGCAGGCCTGGAGAATCCCATCTACGCCCCGCCCTCGTTCGGGCACTGGTGCGGCACCGACCGCCTCGGCCGTGATGTCTGCGTGCGCACCCTCGCCGGCAGCAGCGTGGCCCTGCAGGTGGTGCTCAGCGCCTTGGTGCTGGCGCTGGTGATCGGCGTTCCCCTCGGCATGGTGAGCGGCTACCTCGGCGGTGGGGTCGACCGCGTCTTGGTGCTGGTGATGGACACGCTGTACACCCTGCCGGTTCTGCTGCTCTCGGTGGTGCTTGCCTTTCTGCTGGGCCGGGGCCTGCCCAATGCCGCCGCCGCCCTCTGCGTGGTGTATGTGCCGCAGTACTTCCGGGTGGTGCGCAACCAATCAGCCCAGGTGAAGGCGGAGCTGTTCATCGAGGCGGCCCGCTCCCTGGGCGCCGGCCCCGCCTGGATCCTGCGGCGCTACCTGCTGCGCAACGTGATCACCTCGGTACCGGTGCTGCTCACCCTCAATGCGGCCGATGCGGTGCTGGTGCTGGGGGGGCTGGGCTTTCTCGGCCTCGGTCTGCCGGAAACCATCCCCGAGTGGGGCAGTGATCTGCAGCAGGCCCTGACGGCCCTGCCCACCGGCATCTGGTGGACGGCCCTGTTCCCGGGGTTGGCCATGTTTGTTTTGGTTCTGGGTCTTTCGTTTCTGGGGGAGGGCCTGGAGAACTGGCTCAGTGGTACGCCGGCCGACCTGAAGTAGCGTTTTGCTGCTCGGTGGCTCTGGCCATGCCCTGGTGGTTGGATCTGGTCCTGCTGGCCTTGGCCGTCTATCTCTGGATCAAGGGCGGCAACACGCCCGATGACGTCTGGAGTGTCTTCCAGAAATTCCTGTCCGTCGTGGCCGTGCTCGTGGTGCTGCTGGGGGGGCGTCAGATCCTGTTGGAGGTTCTGGCCCTGGCCCTCACCTTCTGGCTGCCGAATGCCGCCCGCTTCGATGGCGGCCCGATCAGCAGCGCAGACGCCCCCCCCCGCGGCAGCTCCTCGAGGATGGCGCCTTCGGGGCTGAGGGCCACCCGCTGAGGCGTTGTGGCCACTGTTGGTGAACGTAAGATTCTTACCAGGCCAAACCAGAACGGCATGCGGATCACCAGCAAGGGGCAGGTCACGATTCCTCAGGCCATCCGCGAGCAGGCTGGGCTGCATCCGAACTGTGAGGTGCAGTTTCGGCTGGTGGGTGAGCAGGTGGTGCTCGAGAAGACGGATGGCCAGGCCGAGCAGCGGGGCGAGGAAGCCTTGATGAGGCTGCGGGGCCACCGGCCCCGGCAGGGTCTGAGCACCGAAGCGATCCTGGCCCTCTGTCGCGGTGAGCCCTGATGGCCATGGCCGCCGCTGCCGCGGTCTGAGGTGGTCTGGGTTTTCTGGACAGGGCCCATCGTTAACCTGTGAGGCGGGGCACCTCCCCTGAGAGGGGGCTCCCACCCATGAGCAAACGCCGCACCCATAGCCCCGAGTTCAAGGCCAAGGTCG
>NZ_JAYGHY010000018.1:0-51321 GCF_034931305.1 Cyanobium gracile UHCC 0281
CGGAAGGACTTGGGCTTGACCATGCCCCATTGTGCGGCTGAGAACCATTGCAGTCAAAGGGATTTGGGCAGATTTAGGAGCGGCTGTGGAGGGCTTGGGCGCTGGTCTATGCGCGACAGACTCCTAGCACCCATTGGGCGGACTGTAGGCCCAGCGCTCAGGGATGAACAACCGGGATCAGACCGCCGCCGGTTCGGTGGGGGCCACCTCGACGGGGGCGCCGGGGACGCTGCGGGGGGGAGGCATGGGACCGTCCTGGATCACGGTCAGATAGCGGATCACGTCTTCGGAGAGACGCATGGCCCGCTCGAGCACGGCCACCTGCTGGCCGTCGCCACTGTGGTTCAGCTGCACGTAGATGCCTTCGCGGTGCTTGGCGATCGGATAGGCCAGGCGACGCTTGCCGCGCATCTGGGTGTCGAGCACTTCGGCGCCGGCCTCGGTTACGAGGTCGCGGTACTTGGCGACGTGGGTCTCGACTTCCTCCTCCGGAATGTCCGGCCGGAGGATGTACATGGTCTCGTAATAGGGCTGCGTCATGGTCGCCTGTGGAGGGGCTGAGGGGCACGGAGCCCGTCAGCGACGGATCTAGGAACCTATCGCAGCGCCGTCACCGCTCTGGATGGGACGTTCAGAAGAGCTGCATCCGTACCGCTTCGGAGACGGTGGGGATGTCGGCTTCCTTGCCCCGCAGGCTCTGGACCACCGAGAACAGCACCAGCAGCAGGGTGCCGAGGAAGATCGTGTTGGAGAGGGTGCGGATGGCGAAGCCGGCGCCGAGGGGGGCCAGCACCGTGTCGAAGGCGAGGGTGAGCAGCACCAGCACGATGTCGATCAGGATCGCCTGCAGCACGTTGAAGCGGATCGGGTAGGGCACCTTGGGGTTGCGCACCACCAGCAGGAACAGGAGCAGGAACAGCACCAGGCCGCCGAAGGGAACGGCCTGCTCCAGCACCACCAGGGGCAGGGCGGGCACGGCCACCCACTGCAGCAGCGGGAACATGTCAAACAGGGCCTGGCCGAAGCGAAGGGCATCGCTCAAGGGCAGCAGGTAGGCCAGGGCGCCCAGCAGCCGCTGCCAGATCGGGGGACCTTCCATGGGGACTCCGGGCAGACGCAGAACAGTGGCTGAAGGCTAGGGGCCCCCCAGCCTGGCCAGGGCTGCGTCCCGCATGGCGACGACCGGCATCTCCTGCAGTCCGCTCCAGAGCCGCAGGGAGGCGGCCCCCTGCTGCACCAGCATCTCCAGGCCGTCGATGCTGCGGCAGCCCTGCTGGTGGGCCAGGCGCAACAGGGCCGTGGGTCTGGGGGTGTAGATGAGGTCGTAGACCGTGGTCGCCGGTGACAGAGCCGCGATCTGGTCGGCGCGCAGGGGCGAGCGTTCCGCGGAGGCCATGCCCACCGGCGTGGTGTTGACGACCAGATCGGCGCTCGCCAACGCCGCGCCCAGGGGGTCCGCTGAGCCGGTGCTGTCAGGGTCCCAGGCCAGGGGCACCAGGCCGGGGGCCCAGTCGGCGCAGGAGCGGATGAACGGGTCCAGTCGCGTCGCGTCGCGGCCCGCCACCCGGATGCAGTCCAGGCCCAGGTCCACCAGGCCCGCCACCACCGCCCGGGCACTGCCGCCGCAGCCCAGCACCAGCGCTTCACGGGCGGCCAGGGGCCGCAGCGGCGCCAGAAACCCCTCCACATCGGTGTTGGTGCCAAGCCAGCCGCCGCCCTCGCGTCGCACCAGGGTGTTCACGGCCCCCAGCCGCTGGGCCAGCGGTGTCAGCGCGTCCGCCAGTCCGGCGGCGGCCTGCTTGTGGGGCAGGGTGACGTTGAGGCCGCGGCAGTCGATCGCCGCCAGGGCCCGCAGCACCACGGCCAGGTCGGAGGCCGCCACCGGCAGGGCCAGGTAGGCCCAGTCGAGGCCAAGCTCGGCGATCGCCGCGTTGTGCATCGCCGGCGAGAGGGAATGGCGCACCGGATCCCCCAGCACCCCCACCAGGGCGGTGCCGCCACCGATCGCCGGTGCTGTCGGGGGGGTCGCCATGGGCTCGCGCGGGCAGCTGCCGCCCGACCGTAGATCCGCTGGATCCCAGGCTCCGACAGGCCGCCGCCCCCGTGCCGGTACGGCACCGGTTCGGGAACCACCCCTCGCCTGGGTCAACCCCTGATGCGGAAGATGGCAGAAGCCAGAAATTCATCCACACCAGGAGTTGGTCATCCATGGGCAAGGTCGTCGGTATTGACCTCGGCACCACGAACAGTTGCGTCGCCGTGATGGAGGGCGGCAAGCCCACGGTGATCGCCAACGCCGAGGGCTTCCGCACGACGCCTTCCGTGGTCGCCTACACGAAGAACCAGGACAAGCTGGTGGGACAGATCGCCAAGCGCCAGGCGGTCATGAACCCGGAGAACACCTTCTATTCCGTCAAGCGTTTCATCGGCCGCCGGGTCGATGAGGTGAACGAGGAGTCGAAGGAAGTCAGCTACGGCGTCGAGAAGGCCGGCTCCAACGTCAAGATCAAGTGCCCGGTGCTCAGCAAGCAGTTCGCCCCCGAGGAGATCTCGGCGGAAGTGCTGCGCAAGCTGGCTGAGGACGCCGGCAAGTACCTCGGTGAAACCGTCACCCAGGCGGTGATCACCGTCCCCGCCTACTTCAACGACTCCCAGCGCCAGGCCACGAAGGACGCCGGCAAGATCGCCGGCCTCGAAGTGCTGCGGATCATCAACGAGCCCACCGCCGCGGCCCTCGCCTACGGCCTGGATCGCAAGAGCAACGAGCGCATCCTCGTCTTCGACCTCGGCGGCGGCACCTTTGACGTCTCCGTGCTGGAAGTGGGCGACGGCGTCTTCGAGGTGCTCTCCACCAGCGGTGATACCCACCTGGGCGGCGACGACTTCGACAAGGTGATCGTGGATCACCTGGCCGACAACTTCAAGGCCAACGAAGGCATCGACCTGCGCCAGGACAAGCAGGCCCTGCAGCGCCTCACGGAGGCGGCCGAAAAGGCCAAGATCGAACTTTCCAGCGCCACCCAGGCCGAGATCAACCTGCCTTTCATCACCGCCACCCCCGAAGGCCCCAAGCACCTCGACCTCACCCTCACGCGGGCCAAGTTCGAGGAGCTCGCCTCCAAGCTGATCGACCGCTGCCGGGTGCCGGTGGAGCAGGCCCTCAAGGACGCCAAGCTCTCCACCAGCGAGCTTGACGAGATCGTCATGGTGGGTGGTTCGACCCGCATCCCCGCGGTGCTGGAGCTGGTCAAGCGGGTCACCAACAAGACCCCCAACCAGACGGTCAACCCCGATGAAGTCGTGGCCGTGGGTGCCGCCATCCAGGGCGGTGTGCTCGCCGGCGAGGTCAAGGACATCCTGTTGCTCGACGTCACCCCGCTCTCCCTGGGCGTGGAAACCCTCGGTGGCGTGATGACCAAGATGATCACCCGCAACACCACCATTCCCACCAAGAAGTCGGAGGTGTATTCCACCGCCGTCGACGGCCAGACCAATGTGGAGATCCACGTGCTCCAGGGCGAGCGCGAGATGGCCTCCGACAACAAGTCGCTGGGCACCTTCCGCCTCGACGGCATTCCCCCGGCCCCCCGTGGCGTGCCCCAGATCGAAGTCACCTTCGACATCGACGCCAACGGCATCCTCAGCGTCACCGCCAAGGACAAGGGCAGCGGCAAGGAGCAGAGCATCTCCATCACCGGCGCCTCCACCCTCAGCGACAACGAAGTCGACAAGATGGTGAAGGACGCCGAGGCCAACGCCAGCGCCGACAAGGAGAAGCGCGAGAAGATCGACCTGAGGAACCAGGCCGAGACCCTCATCTACCAGTCCGAGAAGCAGCTCGGCGAACTGGGCGACAAGGTGGGCGCCGAAGACAAGGCCAAGGTGGAGGGTTTCGCCACCGACCTCAAGGAAGCCCTTGAGAAGGACGACAGCCCGGCCATCAAGGCCAGCCTCGAGCAGCTCCAGCAGGCCCTCTATGCCGCCGGTGCCTCTGTGTACCAGCAGGCCGGGGCCGAGGGTGCCGCCGCCGGAGCCGCCCCCGGCGGCAATGGCAACGGCACCGCCTCTGCCGCCGATGATGTCATTGACGCGGAGTTCACCGAGAGCAAATGAGTCGAAGGGGAGCCGGTCTGCGGCTGGTTCCCTCTCGATCGGCAGAGCAAAGCCCCCTGCAAGGGGGCTTTTTTGATGGCTGTTGATCTCTCTGATCCCCCTCCCCCCGGGGGACTCCCTCTCAGGCGATCACTTCTCCAGGGTGGCCAGGCGCTCGCGCCCCTTTTCGAGCACCGAGGGGGGGAGGGGGACGTAACCCAGTTCGGGGGCCATGGCCTGGGCCCCCTCGGAGAGGGTGAAGTCGAACACCTTCTTGATGCCGTCGAGCTTGTCGGCGTTACCGCTCTTGTAAAGCAGGATCCAGGAGAAGGTGACGATCGGATAGCCCTTGTCGGGATTGGGATTGCTGCCGATCAGATCCGGCCCCAGTTCGATTGAGGCCAGGGCCGTGGTTTCACTTTCGGTGGTGGGCTTCAGCGTCTCGCCGGAGCTGTTGGTGAGGGCCGCGGCCTGCAGGTCGCCCTTCACGTAGGCCACTTCCACGTAGCCGATGCCCCCATCCACCTGGCTGAGCTGGGCGGAGACCCCTTCGTTGCCTTTGGCGCCGATGCCGAGGGGCCAGTTCACCGTCTTTCCGACGCCGGGGCCGTCTTTCCAGGCCGGGCTGATGGCGGCCAGGTGGGCGGTGAAGTTGGCGGTGGTGCCAGAGCCGTCGGAGCGGTGCACCACCTTGATGGGCTTGGCCTCACAGCCCACGTCACTGAAATCCTTGATCTTGCCCAGGAAGATGTCGACCAGCTGGGCCTGGCTCAGCTTGAGCTCGCAGCCGGGGTTGTTGTAGGCCACCGCAATCGCGCCGGCGGTCATCGGGATCTGCAGCACCCCCCGGCTCACCTGGGCGATTTCATCGGCCTTCATGGGCACGTCGCTGGCACCGAAGTCCACGGTCCCGGCAATGAACTGGCGCACGCCTGCCCCCGATCCCACCGACTGGTAATTGACCTGGGCGCCTTTGGTCGCCAGCTCCTGGAACCAGCGCTGGTAGATGGCTGCGGGGAAAGAGGCCCCGGCGCCGTTCAAGGTGACACTTCCGCCGCCGCCGCAGCCGGCCAGCAGGGCTCCGGTGGTGGCCACCGCCAGGGCGGCGGAGAGGGGTCGGCGGAGAAAGGTGATGGACGTATGCATCGCTACCGCAAAAAGAGCTGACACGGGAACGTAGAGCAGAAGCCCCAAGACCTGGTTAAGGAAAGCTCCCCGTTGTCGGCTGGAACGGCGTGTCGCCTGCCTCGATCCGCCCGGCCACCCAGGCGGCGCTGGCCGGGGCCAGCAAGAGACCGTTGCGATAGTGGCCGCCGGCCAGCAGGAGTCCGGGGGCCGGCATCTCCAGCAGGGGGGCCGGCCGGCCGACCGGATGGGGGCGCAGCCCCTGCCAGCGGCTCACCACCTGGGCCCTCTGCAACCAGTCCGGCGCCGCACCCCCCATCCGGAGGAGCTCGGTGAGCTGGTCGGGGTCGGCCCTGCAGCCAGGTTCCAGGGTCGCCCCCAGCCACAGACGCCGGCCACCCTCCAGGTCGGGGCGGGGCACCAGATTGAGGCCCCGCCACACCACAGCCCCGGGCCATGGGGTGGGCAGGGGCTCCTCCAGTTCCAGTTCCAGGGCCTGGCCCAGCACCGGCTCCAGCGCCCAGCGGCTGGCGGAGCCAGGAACACCCTCCAGCAGGGCGCCGGCGGCGGTTCCCGGCGCCAGCACCACCCAGGCGGCCTGCACCGATCCGCCTCCGGCCAGGTCCACCCCCCAGCCGCCCTGACGGGACTGGAGGGCTACGGCCGCCTCTGCCCGCAGCATCAGCCCCCGCTGCTGCCCGTCCGCCGCCAGGGCGGCCAGGGCGGATCCGGGATCGAGCTGGCCATCGCGGCCGGAGTGGAGCCCGGCAAGGGAGGGTTGGGGCAGGCTTGGCAGAAGCGGAGCGAGACGCTGCCGATCCCACAGGGCCAGGGGCAGGCCCAGGGCCCGTTTGCGCCTCCCAAGCGCGATCAGACGCTCCTCCTCGGCGGCATCCGCCGCCAGCAGCAGCACCCCGGGCCGGTGCTGGATCGGATGGCCCCGTCGTGCCAGTTCCTCACGCCACTGGTTCCAGAGTTGCAGGCTGCGCTGACGCAGATCCCAGGCCCTGCCCCGGTCCCGGTGAAAGGTGTCGGCCATCAGCACCCCGAGGGCCGCCCGGCTGCCGCTGCGCTCGACGCCATCGCCGGAGCCATCGCCGCCAAGGGCTGGATCGAGCAGCAGCACCTGGTGGCCCCGGCACTGCAGCCACCAGGCGCAGGCCAGGCCCACGATTCCCGCCCCCACCACGATCACCGTGGTAGGGACGCTGCCTGCTGGCGGTGCTTGCCGGGGCCTGGTTTCAGGCGTCGGCGTCGCTCGCGGAGACCGGCTGGGGAGCGGGGGTGGAGGCCGAGGGGGCCGGGGGCACGGCGTTGGACTCCTTGACCTCGGCGGCGAAGGCTTCGGCCATGGCAACGGCCTCGGCCGGGATCACTTCGGCATAGGCGCTGAAGCCGGTGGCCACCTTGATGTAGTCCTTGCGCAGGTTCTCGCCGTCCTGTAGACGGGCGGCCTCATCCAATTTGGCCAGGGAGGCCTTCAGCTTGGTGGCAAGCTTGCCGGCCTCGGCCCGGTCGGCCGGCAGCAGGCGCTGATTGATGTAGAGCATCTCGCGACCCAGATCCTGCATCGGACCGTGGATCAGATTGCGCGTGAAGACCCAATTGCGGTCGTTGACCAGATCGGCCAGTTCGGGCAGACGCGCCTTCGAGGCCAGGAAGCCTTCGGCCTGACGGGCGATCAGGGTCATGTCGGCGGGGCTGATCGTCGGGGGCTTGCGGGTCTGGTCACCCGAGCAGGCCACCAGCGAAACGCTGAGCAGCAGGGCCACGGCGAGCAGGCCGAGGCGGCGCAGGCCTGCCATCAGGGAGATGGGCGCGGGGATCGACGCGACGGCCATGGGACGGTGCTGTGACGTGGCTGGCGCCGTGACTTTACCGGCCCGCCTGCGCCACCATGACAGTCCCGACCACGCTCCATTCCGGAATCATCGATGCGTTCTCCCACGGCGATCCTGCAGCTGATCTGCCCCGATCGGCCAGGGCTGGTGAGCGAACTGTCGGGCTGGGTGGCCGCCAACGGCGGCAACATCCTCCATGCCGACCACCACACCGATGCGGGGGCGGGGCTGTTCCTGAGCCGGATCGAATGGGCCCTGGAGGGCTTTGGCCTGCCCCGTGAGGCGATCGTGCCGGCGGTGGCGGCCCTGGCGGGGCGCCTCGGCGGCGAGGGCCAGGTGCATTTCTCCGACGCCCTGCCCCGGGTGGCGATCTTCGCCAGCCGCCAGGACCACTGTCTGGTGGACCTGCTCTGGCGCACCCGCTCCGGGGAGCTGCCGATGCAGGTGCCCCTGGTGGTCTCCAACCATCCGGACCTGGAGGCGCTGGCGGTCGATTTCGGTGCCCGCTTCGTGCATCTGCCGATCACGGCCGCCTCCCGCCCGGAGGTGGAGCAGGCCCAGCTGGACCTGCTGGAGGAGGAGGGGATCGAGCTGGTGGTGCTGGCCAAGTACATGCAGGTGCTCAGCCCGGCGTTCCTGGCCCGCTTCTCCCAGGTGATCAACATCCACCACTCCTTCCTGCCCGCCTTCCAGGGGGCCCAGCCGTACCACCGCGCCTGGGAGCGGGGGGTCAAGCTGATCGGCGCCACCGCTCACTTCGTCACCGAGGAGCTGGACGGGGGGCCGATCATCGAGCAGGCCACCATGCACGTGGGCCACCGCGACGAGGTGGAGGACCTGATCCGCAAGGGCCGCGACACCGAACGGCTGGCCCTGGCCCGGGCGGTGCGCCTGTTTCTGCGGCGACAGGTGATGGTCTACAGGGGCCGAACCGCCGTGTTTGATTGAGCCTTCCCCCGGGACCCGCCGTCGGTCCTCCGCTGCCGCCACCGCTCCGGTGATCCGTTTATCCGCCCTCGACGATCGCCTTCTGGCGCATCGGCCCGCCGCCGCCACCCCCCTGGGCTGGCGCTGTTTCCAGCTGGGGATGTTCCTCCTGGCCAGCAGTGCCCTTCTGGCCGGCCTGGCCCTGCTGCTGGCCCTGATCCTGGGCAGCCGCGGCCGCCGCCCCGTCCTGGAGGACCGTGCCAATGGTGTGCTTCTGGCGGCGGCGGTGCTGATGGTGCTCGGCTGCTTCCGGGCCGCCAGCAACGAACTGGCCTGGCTGGGGATGGGCAACTGGCTGCCCTTCTTCTGGGGCTTCTGGGGCTTTCAGGTGTATCTCGGCACCCCCGGCGCCCGCCGCCGGGTGGCCCTGGCCGTGGTGGCCGGCACGGTGCCGGTGATCCTCACCGGCCTGGGCCAGCTCTGGTGGGGCTGGAGCGGACCGTTCCAGTGGCTGGGGGGCCTGATCATCTGGCACATCAAGGCCGGGGGCAATCCGCCGCAGCGGCTGGCGGGCCTGTTCGACTACGCCAACATCGCCGGGGCCTGGATGGTCCTGGCCTGGCCCTTCACCCTGGCAGCCCTGGTGGAAACCCGCCAGGGCTGGCGGCGCCGGGGGGTGGTGCTGGTGATCGCCGCCGCTCTGGTGGCGGCGGTGTTCCTCACCGATTCCCGCAATGCCTGGGGGGCCCTGATGCTGGCGGTCCCTCTGGTGGCGGGGCCTGGAAGCTGGGTGTGGCTGCTGCCGGTGCTGCTGGTGGTGCTGGCGGTGATCGGCCTGGCCACCCTGCCCTGGGTGCCGGCCGCCCCGCAGGAGCTGGCTCGACACCTGGTGCCCGAAGCGATCTGGGGCCGGCTGATCGACCTTGACTCCGGCGGTCAGCGGCCGCTGGCGATCACCCGCCTGGCCCAGTGGCAGGTGGCCCTGGGACTGATCGCCGAACGGCCCTGGTTGGGTTGGGGGGCGGCCGCCTTCAGCATCATCTACCCGATGCGCACCGGCTTCTGGCACGGCCACCCCCACAACCTGCCGATCGATCTGGCGATGAGCCACGGGGTGCCGGTCGCCGTGCTGATCGTGGGGTTGGTGCTGTGGCTGCTGGGCCGGGCCGGCTGGCTGGGCATGGCCGGCGGCAGCCTGTTCGATCGGGCCTGGTGGGCGGCGACCCTGGTGCTGGTGGCCCTGCACGCCACTGACATTCCCCTCTACGACAGCCGCGTCAATGTGGCGGGCTGGGTGCTCCTGGCAGGTCTGCGCTGCTATCGCCAGCCAGCGCCTCCTGCCGATGCCTGAGCAGGGTGGCCGGCGGCAGGGGGCCTTCCAGGTGAGTCCAGGGCAGCACCCTTTCCTCAGCCCAGGTGGCGTGGACCACCTCCTCCCAGGGGGGCGGCAGCGGCAGGGGGAACGGCAGATCCGCCGGTGCGGCCAGCTCGCCGCCCCGCACCGCTCTGTAGGCCTTCTTCCAGCCCCCCTGGCTGTCGTGCTGGCCCCGCGCCGCGGCGATCACCGGCGCCAGGCGCCGATCGCTGCGGGAGAGCAGGGCCTGGATGACGCTCCAGCCGTAGCTCTCGGGCCTCAGCTCGATGCCCTTCGGCTGCAGGCGCCGCGCCAGCCGTTGCAGACGCTTCTGGGCCTCCGGGCGTACCCCCTGCCATTGGAAGGGGGTGTGGGCCTTGGGCACGAAGGTGCTCACCCCGAGGCTGAGCCGCAGGCCCGGGGTGGCTTTCTTGAGGGCAAGGAGCAGGTCGGCGGTGGCCTCGATGTCGGCGTCCTCCTCACTGGGCAGCCCGGCCATGCCATAGAGCTTCAGGCCGCTGAGGCCCCCCTCCTTGGCGTAACGGGCCGCGGCGAAGATCTCCTCGCCGCTCAGCTTCTTGTTCACCACCTGGCGCATGCGCTCGCTGCCGCTCTCGATCGCGATCGTCAGGGATTTGCTCCCCCGCCGGGCCAGAATCTGCCCCAGCTGGGGAGTCACCGTGGCGGCCCGCACCGAGCTGACGCTGACCCGCGTGCCCTCGAAACGGTCCTGATCCAGCCAGCTGAGCAGGTCGGCGAACTGGGGGTGCTGGGTCACCGAGGCCCCCAGCAGGCCGAGCCGCTGGGTCACCGCCAGACCCGTTTCCACCGCCGGGATCAGCCCATCGTCGAGGGAGGCGGTGCGGAACGGCAGGGTCAGGTAGCTGGCCAGGCAGAAGCGGCACAGCTCCGGGCAGCTGCGGGCCACCTCCACCATGTGGATCGATGGCCAGGCCGCCTCCGGTGTGATCACCGTGGAATGGCTCAGGGTGTTGCCGCGCCAGGTCTGCTTGGCGATGGTGGCCGGCAGGTCGGCGGCGGTGGGCTCCACCGCCAGCAGGGCTCCGTCGGCGTCGTAGCGGGGGGCGTAGAGCGCCGGCACGTACACCCCGGCAACCTGGGCCAGCTGCCGCAGGCGTTCGGGCCGGGGCAGGGCGCGGCCGGCCTTGAGGGCGTCGATGAAGGCGGGCAGCAGCAACTCGCCGTCGCCGAGCAGCACCACGTCGAAGAAGGGGGCCAGCGGTTCGGGGTTGGCGGTGAGCACCGGGCCGCCGCCGAACACGATCGGGTCGTCCTCTCCCCGCTGATGACTCCAGAGGGGAATGCCCTGGCGCTCGAGCAGGTCGAGCAGCACAGGTCCGTCCAGCTCCCAGCTGAGCGAAAGACCGAACAGATCACAGTGACGGTGCGGCGGGTCCCCCTGGTCGGTGAACAGCCGGCGCACGTCCAGGTCGCTGCGGCGCGCCAGGCTGGCCCACACCACCTGATACCCCAGGCTGGTGATCCCCACCGAATAGCTGCTCGGGAAGGCCAGCACGGTGCGCAGGGCATCAACGGCCGGCCGGGCCGGCTGGAACAGCAGGGTTTCCTGATTCAGGGGTGCGGCGGGGAGGGGAGTTCCAGGGTGTCACTTCAGGCGACGCGGTGGCGTCTCACTAAGATCGAAGCTGTACGACAGCTGTCATGCCCACGCTGCCGAGTTCCGTCGAGATCATTCTCGGGATCCTGGTGCTGTTCGGCGGCGGCGAGCTGTTCGTGGCTGGTTCGGTCGCCCTGTCCCTGCTGCTGGGCATCCCCCAGCTGGTGATCGGCCTGACGGTGGTGTCCCTGGGCACCAGCGCTCCGGAACTGTTCGTGAGTCTGATCTCCACCCTTCAGGGGGATTCCGACCTGGCCGTCAGCAACGTGGTGGGCAGCAACATCTTCAACATTCTGGTGGTGCTGGGCGCCAGCGCGGCCATCGTCCCCCTGCGTGTGAAGAGCCGCCTGGTGCGCCGGGACGTGCCCCTGCTGCTGGGCATCTCGATGGCCGTGTGGGGCATGGCCTCCGGGGGCCGGCTGACCTGGCAGGCGGGGGTGGCGTTGCTGTTCGCGATGGTGGCCAATCTGGTCTGGGAGATCCGCACCGCCTCGGAAGATTCGGACGACGACGAGGACAACGAAGCGGAACGGGTCACCCCGTTGGTGGCCGCCCTGAAGCTGGCCGCTGGCCTGACCCTGCTGGTGCTCGGCTCCCAGCTGCTGGTGAGGGGGGCCACCACGGCCGCCGTGGCCCTGGGGGTGAGCAAGACGGTGATTGGCCTGACGATCGTGGCCGCCGGCACGTCCATGCCCGAACTGGTCACCTCCGTGGTGGCTGCCTATCGGGGCAAGGCCGACCTGGCCATCGGCAACGTGGTGGGCAGCAATCTGCTCAACCAGGTGCTGATCCTGGGCCTCTGTGCCGTGGTGTCCGGCGGCAAGGGACTGGCGGTGGATCCGGTGATGATCAGCCGCGATCTCCCCATCATGGTGGCCAGTACCCTGGCCTGCCTGCCGATCTTCTGGACCAGCGGCGTGATCAGCCGCCTTGAGGGATGGCTGCTGCTGGGGCTCTATGGGCTTTATCTGGTGGAGCAGGTGCTGGCGGCCATCGCCGGGGGCGAGATCGTCGACAACACCTACCGCTTCGTGGTGCTGGTGGCGGTGCTGCCCCTGCTGCTGGTGTTCCTGGTCTGGCAGGTGCTGCGCTGGAAGCAGCAGCGCAAGCTGCTGGCCGTTCAGGGCGGCGACTAGGAACGGGCAGGCCTGGCTTGGTGTGGTCACGTCGCTGGGCCCTTGCGGTCAGCGGCGGTAGCGTTTTGCCATGGTCTCCGCCTCCGCACAGCCGTTCGTGCCGCCCGCGATTCCCTGGCGTGAGCCCCAGGGGCTGTCGCTGCTGCCGGATCTCGGCCCCGGCCTGGATCCGGAGGTCTGTCGCCTGGCCCTGGCACGGCTCTGTGCCGACGTCGAGGTGATGGCGGTGCTGGCGTTCGGCTCGCGGGCCCGGGGCGAGGCGCGCCCCGATTCCGATCTGGATCTGGCGGTGATCGTGGGCCGCGCCCAGCTCACCCCCGCCGAGAAGGCCGCCTGCTGGCAGCGCAGTCGCCAGGCCCTCGGTTCCCTCGGCGTCAGGGTGGACCTGGTGGTGGCCGGGGCCGCCGACGCCGAACGGTTGAGTGGCTCCCGCTGGCACGTGTTCGGCGATGTGGCCCGCGAGGGGAAGGTGCTTTATGTCGCCGGCTGAGGACGCGGCCCTGCTGCTGGCGCTCGTGCGTCGCCATCTGCGCACCTTGCGGATTGGGCTCGATCCTGGGTACCCGGAGGAGGACTGGGGCTTCACCGCCCAGCAGGTGGTGGAGAAGCTGCTCAAGGCCTGGATCGTGCTCAGCGATCGCCGGCCACCACGGGTGCACGAACTGATCGACCTGGCCTCCCTGGCGGGGCAGCCCCTGGAGCCCCGGCTGGCGGCGCTGCAGGAGTTCGCCGTGGAGGCCCGTTACGAGGAAGGGCCCTTCCCCCTGCCGGCCGAGCGATCGGAGCTGCTGGCCCTGCTGGAGGCCGAACTGGAACGCTGCGAGCGGGCCGTGGCGGCGCTGGGTTGATCGGCCAAGCCCGTGGGCGCCCGGCGTTCAGCGCTTCGGAGTGACGCTGGGTGGAGCTTCATGCTCAGGTTTTTCTGTTCGAACCCGTCCCAATGCGGTGAGATTGGGTTCAACCACTCCCTGGATGGAGCGCTGAAAGATGGCCAGGTTAAGCTACGGCAGCAGGGTGTTTCTCCGGTTCTGCCTAAGTCGACGGGGTTTAGCGGTGTTGCCCTCAGGGCAACTCGAACGTATGCTTCCCACGGCGGAAGATTTGGGACTTAAACGTTTCCGCTCAAGAAGAGTTAGGCCGCATAAACGGAGATTCCATGCGAATTCCACAAGGCTTCAGTACTGTCACTCCGTACTTCTTCGTGGAAGGTGCTGACCTCTTTCTTCAATTCCTCGCTGAGGCATTTGGTGCTGTCGAGATTGGCCGCCACATGAACCGCGAGCGCATCGCGAACGCACAAGTGCGACTTGGAACATCAACTGTCATGGTTAGTGAGGCATCAGCAGAGTTTCCTGCCATGCCGGCTTCGTACTACCTTTACGTCGACAACGCTGATGAGGCGATGTTGAAGGCCATTGCTGCGGGGGGCGAAAAGATCATGGATGTGGCGACCATGCCATACAAGGACAGGCAGGGCGGCATCCGAGACCAGTTCGGAAATCTGTGGTGGTTGTCGGAGCGCCTGACAGATGATCCGTACTGAAGGGCAGGCTGTGCGCATCACGTTGCGGCACTGCCAACGACGTGCGGCCTAACCTGGGGTTCGACAATTCATTCCACAGTTCGCAACAGACCGGAACGGCCCACCCATCCCTTTCACAGGTGGGAGGAAACGTTCCCGGGAGCAAGCCAGGTAGGGTTTGCCTTGGCTCGAGCAAAGGATCGATGCGTGCTCCCCTCGCCTTTGTTGCTTCTGGCCTCCTGGCCATCAGCCTCCCAGCTGCGGTTGGAATGGCCCAGGCCGCGATTGAGAGCCAGAGAGTCACGTTTCGAGCCGGAGCTGATTCCACCCTGCTCAAGGGTCAGCTCAAGGGCGACCAGACCGTCGATTACAAACTGCGGGCCGGCGCCGGTCAGACCCTGAGCGTGGAACTCAAGGGTTCCAACCCACAGAACTACTTCAACGTGATGGCGGCCGGGACCGACACCGCCCTGTTCATCGGCAGCAGCTCCGGCAACCGCTTCCGGGGCCTCCTGCCCAGTGATGGCGATGTGAGGGTGAGGGTGTATCTGATGCGCCCGGCGGCGCGCCGCAACGAAACGAGCACCTACAGCCTCAAGGTGGGGATCAGTGGTGCGCCCCTCGCCCCCGTGCCCGCGTCCCGCGATGCCCTGATCCCAGGCACGCCGTACCACGCCTCTGCGGATGTGCCCTGTTCGTCCGGCAGCAGCGGCAAGGCCACCAGGTGCAAGGCCTCCGTGATCCGCCGGGCCAAGAACGGCGCCACGGTGGTGGTGATGAACCCCGAGGGCCAGAAACGCCAGTTCCTGTTTGTGAAGGGCAAGGCCGTCGCGTCCGATCAGCCCGAGAAGCTCTCGGTGCAGCGGCGCGGGGATGTGTCGGTGCTGCTGCTTGGGGAGAACGTCGAGCGCTACGAGATTGTCGACGCCTTGGTGGTGGGGGGGTGAGGCCCCAGCCTGTGGTGAGGGATGGCGCCGTGAATCGCACGTTGGTTGGTCTGTCCGCCCTGCTCCTTTCGATGACGGGGACTCCGGTGCGCGCCATTCCACCGCCCCCCGCTGACGACGTCCGCGTCGTGAAGGTGCTGGATGGCAACACGATCGTTGTCACCCCCTACGGCGACCCGTTCACGGTGCGGCTGGCCTGCCTCCGGCCCCCGCAACTCCGACAGGGCAGCTCTGACTTGGCCGCCAAGGCAGCCCTGGAGGGCCTTCTCCAGCCCGGTGCCTGGGTGACACTGTCGACCCGCAGCAAGGCAACTGAGGGCATTGAGCTGGCGGAGATCATTCCCGTTGGCTCGACGGTGCCAATCAACCTGAGCCTGGTGCAGGTCGGTTTGGCGGCGCTGGATCACCAGGCCGCGAGCCCATGCAACCAGCAGATCTACCGAGAGGCGGAGTTGAGAGCCCAAGCCATGCAACTGGGACTCTGGAGGCCATCGCCGGGCACCCGATAGCGGCAGCTCAAACCTCCGCCAGCACCTTCTTCTCCTCCTCCACGCTCACCACCCGCCCGGCATCCTCGAAGCCATCGATCTGGTCGAAGTTGAGGTAGCGGTAGAGCTGGTCGGAGAGGGGGTCGATCTTGGCCGCGGCGATCTCCAGGTACTCGGCCGGGCTGGGAATGCGGCCCAGCAGGGCGCACACCGCCGCCAGTTCGGCGCTGCCCAGGTACACCTGGGCGCCGTTGCCGAGGCGGTTGTTGAAGTTGCGGGTGCTGGTGGAGAACACGGTGGTGTTGTCCTCCACCCGGGCCTGGTTGCCCATGCACAGGGAGCAGCCGGGCAGCTCCATGCGGGCGCCGGCGGTTTCGAACTTGGCCGTGTAGCCCTCGGCCCTCAGCACCTCGTCGTCCATGCGGGTGGGTGGGCAGACCCACAGCCGGGCGGCGCTGGTGCCGGCCCCATCCATCACCGTGGCGGCGGCGCGGTAGTGGCCGATGTTGGTCATGCAGGAGCCGATGAACACCTCATCGATCCGGTCGCCGGCCACGTCGCTCAGCAGCTTGACGTTGTCGGGGTCGTTGGGGCAGGCCAGGATCGGCTCGCTCAGTTCGTCCAGGTTGATGTCGATCACCGCGGCGTACTCGGCGTCGGCATCGGCCTCCATCAGCACCGGATCGGCCAGCCAGGCCTCCATCGCCTTGATCCGCCGCGCCATGGTGCGGGCATCGCTGTAGCCCCGGGCGATCATGTTCTTCAGCAACGCCACGTTGCTGCGCAGGTATTCGCTCACCGTTTCCACGCTGAGCTTGATCGTGCTGCCGGCGCAGGAGCGCTCGGCGGTCGCGTCTGTCAACTCAAACGCCTGCTCCAGCTTCAGATCGGGGAGACCTTCGATCTCCATGATCCGGCCGCTGAAGATGTTCTTCTTGCCGGCCTTCTCCACCGTCAGAAGGCCCTGCTGGATGGCGACGTAGGGGATGGCGTTGACCACGTCCCGCAGGGTCACGCCGGGCTGCAGCGAGCCGGAGAAACGCACCAGCACCGATTCGGGCATGTCGAGCGGCATGGCGCCGATGGCGGCGGCGAAGGCCACCAGGCCGGAGCCGGCCGGGAAGGAGATGCCGAGCGGGAAGCGGGTGTGGCTGTCACCGCCGGTGCCCACCGTGTCGGGCAGGAGCATGCGGTTGAGCCAGCTGTGGATGATGCCGTCGCCGGGGCGCAGGGCGACACCGCCCCGGGAGCTGATGAAGTCGGGCAGCTCGGCGTGGGTCTTGAGGTCCACCGGCTTGGGGTAGGCGGCGGTGTGGCAGAAGCTCTGCATCACCAGATCGGCGGAGAAGCCCAGGCAGGCCAGCTCCTTCATCTCATCGCGGGTCATCGGCCCGGTGGTGTCCTGGCTACCGACGCTGGTCATCAGCGGTTCGCAGCTGGTGCCGGGGCGCACGCCCGCCAGGCCGCAGGCCTTGCCCACCATCTTCTGGGCCAGCGTGAAGCCCTTGCCCGTGTCGCTGGGGGCCACCGGCCGGATGAAGGCCTCCGACGGGGGCAGGCCCAGCTGCAGCCGCACCTTGTCGGTGAGGGAGCGGCCGATCAGCAGGGGGATGCGGCCACCGGCCCGCACCTCGTCGGCGATGGTGCTGGGCTTGAGCTCGAAGCGGGCCAGCACCTCTCCGGCGCCCGGCTCGCCGGCGGCCCGCTCGATCGTGCCGGCGTGGGGCCGGATCGTGATCACGTCGCCGCTGTTGAGCGCGCTCACGTCGCACTCGATCGGCAGGGCGCCGGAATCCTCGGCGGTGTTGAAGAAGATCGGCGCGATCTTGCTGCCCAGCACCACCCCGCCGCTGCGTTTGTTGGGCACGTGGGGGATGTCGGTGCCGATGTGCCAGAGCACCGAGTTGATGGCGGATTTCCGCGAGCTGCCGGTGCCCACCACATCGCCCACGTAGGCCAGCGGGTGGCCCTTGGCCTTCAGTTCGGCGATCAGGCCGAGCCCCTCGGGCATCCGCGTCTCCAGCATCGCCATCGCGTGCAGGGGGATGTCGGGGCGGGTGGTGGCGTGGGTGGCCGGCGAGAGGTCATCGGTGTTGGTTTCCCCCGTCACCTTGAACACCGTGACGGTGATCGCCTCGGGCAGGGGCGGCCGGGCGTGGAACCATTCGGCCGCGGCCCAGCTGTCCACCACCTGGCGGGCCAGGGGGTTGGACTCGGCCAGTTCCAGCACGTCGTGGAAGGCGTCGTACACCAGCAGGGTGCGGCTCAGCCCCCGGGCGGCCTCTTCGGCGATCTCAGCCTCCGGGCAGGAGAGCAGCGCGATCAGGGCGCCGACGTTGTAGCCACCGATCATGGTGGCCAGGAGCCTGGTGGCCTCCAGGGCACTCACCAGGGGGCTCGTGGCACTCCCCTGAGCCACGGCGCTCAGCCAGCCGGCCTTCACGTAGGCGGCCTCATCCACCCCCGGCGGGATGCGTTCGCTCAGCAGGTGCAGCAGAAACGCTTCCTCGCCGGCGGGAGGGTGCTCCAGCAGCAGGATGAGGGCCTGGGCCTGGGGTGCCGTGAGCGGCAGGGGCGGCACGCCGAGGGCTTCGCGGGCCGCGGCGGTCTCGCGGTAGGTGGTGAGCAGCTCGGACGGCGACAGGGGGGCGGGGCTCGGGGAGGCGGACATAGGGGCGTGGGTCCGGGTCGTACCCCCGGATGGCATGGGCATGACCCCCATTGTTCTTCCCCGCGGGGCCGCCCTCTGGTGACGACGGCTGCAGAAGTCGGCGCTGCGAGCAACGGCTTCTGGGTGACGAAGGGTGTCTGGAACGTCAGTTCGTAGGCTGGAGGGTCTGACCAATCCCCTCCGGCCGCCGCGCATGATCCCCACCTCCGATCTCCACGTGGTGGAAACCCGGCCGCTGGTGCCGCCGGCGGTGCTGCATGCCGAGTTGCCCCTGTCCGAGCAGGCCGCCCGCACGGTGCAGCAGGCGCGCGAACGCATCAAGGCCATCCTGCATGCCGGTGACCAGCGGGTGTTGGTGATCGTCGGCCCCTGTTCGGTCCATGACGTGGCCGCCGCCCGCGAGTACGCCGAGGCCATCGCCCAGGCCCAGCGCCGGCACCGGAGCGAGCTGGAGATCGTGATGCGGGTCTATTTCGAGAAGCCCCGCACCACCGTGGGCTGGAAGGGAATGATCAATGATCCCCACCTCGACGGCAGCTACGACATCAACACCGGCCTGCGCCGTGCCCGCTCGCTGCTGCTGCACCTGGCGGAGATGGGCCTGCCGGCGGCCACCGAGGTGCTCGATCCAGTGGTGCCCCAGTACCTCGCCGATCTGATCAGCTGGACCGCCATCGGCGCCCGCACCACCGAAAGCCAGACCCACCGTGAGATGGCCTCGGGCCTGTCGATGCCGATCGGCTTCAAGAACGGCACCGACGGCAGCGCCGCCACCGCCATCAATGCCATGGAGGCGGCCGCCCGGCCGCACCATTTCCTGGGCATCAACAAGGAGGGCCAGGCCGCGATCGTCTCCACCACCGGCAACCCGGATGGCCACCTGGTGCTGCGGGGGGGCAAGAGCGGTACCAATTACCACGCTGAGGCGGTCGAGGCCGCGGCGGCCCTGCTGGCCAAGGACGGACTGCCGGCCCGGCTGATGGTGGATTGCAGCCACGGCAATTCCAACAAGGACTACCGCCGCCAGGGGGAGGTCTTGCGCCAGGTGGCCGACCAGGTGCGCCAGGGTTCTGTCCACGTGATGGGGGTGATGGTGGAGAGCCATCTGGTGGAAGGAAACCAGAAGATCTCCGCCGATCTTTCCTCCCTCACCTACGGCCAGAGCATCACCGATGCCTGCATCGATCTGGACACCACCCTGAATCTGCTGGTCGAACTCGCCGAGGCCGTCCAGCAGGCCCAGGCCCGAAGCCTTGCCCTCGCCTGAGGGGCCAATCAGCACTCTGATGAGGTGAGTGCTAATTGGATCGTCTGCAACAGACTGTTCTTGATGAACAGCTAACTCGCTCACCCTGGGTACGTTTGGATCGGCAAGATCAACGAGGTTCGCTGATGTCCTATCTCCTGCAGTTCTGCGGGTTGTCGGATCCCTTGCAGTTGTTTTACCTCGAACAGAATTCTGCCGCCCCCGTCTGCGAAAGCCCCGCCTCTGGCAGCCCCATCTCGGGACCGATCTACGGCGGCTTCCGCCCGTTCCAGCTGGATGATCTGCTCGGCTGGGCCCTCGACACCGCCCGGGGCCGCAGCTGGGACGGCGAGGCCATCCAGCGGCTGGTGCTTGATGTCTGGATGGAGCGGGCCGATGTGATCCGCCAGTGGCAGCTGCGGCTGCGGGAGGAGCCGGCCGGGCGGATGCTGGTGGCGGGGATCGGCACCCAGCGCGACTGGGAATTCCGCTGCGAGCAGCTCCTGCGGGCCTGAGCACCGCCTCGGCCGCAGCCAGTCCCGGGCCCGCGGCCGTCTCAGTCGACCTGGATGCCGAACAGCTGCCGCATGCGCTCCAGGATCGAGGTCTGGCGTCGGGCCGCATCCGGCGAGGAGAGCTTCTCCAGCTCCGAGCGCCGTTGGCCCACGATCGCCGCCAGGGCCTCCAGCAGGCCGGCATCGTCCTCCACCAGGGGCATGAAGTCCTCCCGCTCCACTTCCAGCAGCACGCATTCCCCCCGCGACCGCACCGTGGCCGTGCGGGGTTCGCCTGTACACACGGTCATCTCGCCGAAGATCTGATCGCGGCCCAGCACCGCCACAGATCGCCCCAGGGGGGAGCCGTCGGCCTTGAACACCTCCACCTCGCCATCCACCACCTGGAACAGGGCATCCCCCTCCTCGCCCTCGGCCACGATCGTTTCCCCTGAGCCGAAGCGCAGGCAGCGCACCGATGTGGCCAGCCGATCCACCTGCTCGGGATCCAGCTGGGCGAACAGCCAGCTGCGCCGCAGCAGTTCCGCCGTCAGGGAGGCATCCACGCCGGTGGGGTGGGCCGGATCCCGCTGGAGTTGCCGCCGTTTCAGCTCCCGCACCGGGTAGGGAAACTCCCAGCCCTGCCGCTCCACGGCGTACCAGATCTGCTCGAGAAGCTCGCTGCGCAGCCGCAGCCGGTCCCCGTCGGATGGCCCCCGCTGGGCGGCCTGCAGCTCGTAGCGGATCTGGGAGTCCTCGTAGGCGCTGATCAGCACCTCCGGCGGAGGGTCGTTGAGCACCAGGGGGTTGTCCTGCATCACCCGCACCAGCAGTTGGCGGGCCCGGGCCGGCGGGATTTCGTACCCCAGGGCGATCTCGAAGTGGTTGCCGACCGGCTTGTGCCGGCTGAACCGCCGCATCGGGTTGTCCGCCACCGTGTTGTTGGGCAGGTTCACGGTGGAACCATCCCTGCAGCGCAGGCGAGTGCTCATCAGGTGCAGGGACTCCACCGTGCCGCTCTCCTCGCCGACGCTGATCCAGTCCCCTTCACGGAAGGGCGGATCCAACTGAAGTTCGATCCCGGCGAACAGATCCTTGAGCGATTCCTGGGCCGCCAGGCCGATGACGGCGGTGAGCACCGCTGAGGTGGTCACCAACCCCACCAGGTTGAGGTTGGCCTGGCTCTGCAGCACCACGACGGTGGCCAGGGCCGAGAGGCCCAGGGTGAGCAGGTCGCGCAGGATCTTGGCGGTGGGCTGCCACCATCGCAGGGCTTCAGGGCACTCCAGGCTCAGCCAGGCCAGCAGGGCCACCAGGGCATAGGCGGTGGCCAGCTCGTCCAGGGCGCCGAGCCATTGGAGCCCGGCCGGTCGGGCCGTGCCGTTGAGCAGGCACCAAAGGATCACCGCCACCAGCGGCAGCCGCCACGGCGGTGGCGGTAGGCGAAACCGGCGGGTGGCCTGTTGCAGGGCCAGCCAGGCCGCCACCAGGGCCAGGCCGATCAGGATCCGCTCGATCGGTCCCATCAGCTCAGCACCCGCCACAGACTGGCCACCGCCATCGGCACGCTGAAGTTATCAATCCCCAGCAGGGCCCATTGCTCCAGCCCCGTGGCCACCAGGGCGATCAGGGCAATCTCCGCCGTTGCGGGCGAGGGGTCGCTGCCCAGCTGGCCCAGGGCCAGCAGCACGGTGAGGCTGGCCAGGCCCATCGCGCCGGTGCCCGCCAAAGAACGCCGCTCCCCGAACACCGTCCAGGAGGGCGAAGGAATCATGGGCCCCAGCAGACCGGCGAGGCCGTCACCGAACGCCATCACCAGAATGCCGGCCGCCACCGTGGCGGGATGGTCGGGCCACCAGAGCCACAGCAGCAGGGTGATGGAGGCGCCGTAGGCGATCGTGCCGTAGCTGCGCCGTTCCACGTCCTCGATCGCCGGCAGCACCCGCACCCGGTGATTGAGGGCGGCCAGCAGGGTGATGGCGCCGGCGACCGGCACCGCGATCAGCTTGTCCACTCCGAAGGCCCAGGCGATCAGCACCACCGGCCCGGCACCGATGTGGACCAGCTTGCGGCTCCATTCCCGTTGCTCGGGCCAGCGGCGACGCAGTAGCAGGGCAGCACCGCTGAGCAGGGCCAACCAGCCAGCCACCGCCAGCACGCCGGTGAGCTGGGCAACCCCGCCCTGTTGGGGCGGAAGGACCAACGCCAGCAGGGAAGGTGGGGTCAGGCGGCCTGGTGGAGATTGCTCATCAAGCGCAGCTTCATGATCGCCTTGGCTTCCAGCTGCCGTACCCGTTCACGGGAGACATTGATCTGGCGGCCGATCTCCGCGAGGGTGAGGGGTTCGGCGCCCTCCAGGCCGAAGCGCAGCCTGAGGATCTTCTGTTCCCGCTCGTTGAGCTGGGAGAGCCAGGCACCAAGGTGCTCCTTCTGAAGAAGGCGATCCATCGAATCGAAGTGCTCGTTGCTGGCCGGGTCGGCAATCAGTTCACCCAGGGTGCTGCGATCTTCCTCGCCCCGGGCATGGGCATCGAGGGAGGCGCAGGGGGCGCTCTGGGTCAGCAGTTCTTCGAGCTCTTCGGGCTGCATGCCCATGGCGTGGGCCAACTCGAGGCGGTTGGGCTGGCGCCCCAGCCGATGGGAAAGTTCGCGGGTGATGCGCCGCATCTTTGAGAGCTTCTCGCTGATGTGAATCGGCAGACGAATCGTGCGGGCGCTGTTGTCGATGGCCCGGGTCATGCCCTGGCGTATCCACCAATAGGCGTAGGTGGAAAACTTGTAGCCCATGGCAGGGTCAAATTTATCGACGGCCCGCTCAAGGCCGATGGCCCCTTCCTGGACCAGGTCGAGCAATTCCAGGCCCTGATTCTGATACTTCTTGGCCACGCTCACCACCAACCTGAGGTTGGCGGCCATCATGCGGTCGCGGGCCCGCTGGCCCATGCGCAGCTGTCGCTTCTGACGTGCCGTGAGCTCCCCCTCGACGAGGGCAAGCAGTTTCTTGCCGGCCTGGACATGGTGGGCCAGCTCAATTTCTTCAGCCGGTGTGAGAAGCGGCACACGGCCAATGGTGCTGAGATACCAACCAATGGAATCCGCGCTGAGGCGACCACCCTGGCGGGCTGTTGTCTTGGAACTGACTGAACCGCCGCTGGATTTCGTCCTGCTGGACGAAGCCCCATCTGCACTGCTTTTCAGCAGAGAGAGGGCGGAATGCAGAGGTGTCCCCATCACCCCAGGCTCCCGAATGAATTTGGCCGGAATGTAGCACCGCAGGAAGGATGAAACCAGTTCCAGCCGGAAGATTGTATGGGGTTTACCTGAAAAATGTTACGTATGTCGTGATGGCTACGCTTTGGCTTCGTTCGAGAGGCCGCCGCGCCAGCGCTCCATGAGCAGCATTTGCGTCAGTTTTGCCTCGCCGGAGTGCTGACGCTGCGAGAAGTGTCCATCGCTGTGCATGTGCCAGGCGCCGGTATCGGTCAGGTAAAGGTCAAGCAACGCCTCGATCTGTTTCTGCAGGCGTGGATCCTCGATCGGCGCCACCGCCTCGACGCGCCGGTCCAGGTTGCGGGGCATCCAGTCGGCGCTGCCGAAGAAGATCTCCGGCTGGCCGCCGTTGGCGAACCAGAACAGCCGCGAATGCTCCAGGAAGCGACCGATCACGCTCACCACGCTGATGCCTTCGCTGACCCCTTCGACCCCCGGGCGCAGGCAGCACATGCCGCGGATGATCAGCTCGATGCGCACGCCCGCCGCGGAGGCCTCGTACAGCAGGGCAATGATGGCCGGATCGACCAGAGCATTCATCTTGGCCCGGATGTGTCCCCCGCGACCTTCCCTGGCATGGTCGATCTCCCGGCGGATCAACCCCTCCATCCCCTTGCGCAGGGTGACGGGCGCCACCAGCAGCTTGCGGAAACTCTGCTGCTTGGAGAACCCCGTGAGGTAGTTGAACAGCTCCACCAGGTCCTGGCCGAACTCCTCCCGGGCTGTGAGCAGGCCGACGTCGGTGTAAAGCGAGGAGGTCTTGGAGTTGTAGTTGCCGGTGCCGATGTGCACGTAGCTGCGCAGGACTTCCTTCTCGCGCCGCACCACCAGCAGCACCTTGGTGTGGGTCTTGAGCCCCAGCACCCCGTACACCACGTGCACCCCGGAGCGCTCCAGCTGCCGGGCCCACTGGATGTTGTTGTCCTCGTCGAAGCGGGCCTTGAGCTCCACCAAGGCCATCACCTGCTTGCCGTTCTCGGCAGCCCGGATCAGGGAGGCCACCACCGGCGAGTCCTTCGAGGTGCGGTAGAGGGTCATCTTGATGGCCAGCACCGAGGCATCGGCGGCGGCCTGGCTGAGGAACTCCTCCACCGAGGTGGAGAAGAGGTCGAAGGGGTGGTGCAACAACACATCGCCGCGGCGCAGCACCGAGAAGATGCTCTCGAATTCCTCCTGCTTGATCGAGCCGTCCTCCAGCTGGCTGCGCTGGGCCCGCACCAGGGATGGCGCGGTGCGCCCCTTGTGGGGGGCGTCCCGCAGCTGGCTGAGCGGGATCGCCATCAGGCTCATCAGGTCGTCGAGACCGAGGGGACCATTGGTCCGGTAGATGTCCTTCGGCTCCACGTCGGTGCCCTCCATCAGCAGGTGCACCACCTCCTCGGGCATCTCGTCGGCCACCTCCACCCGCACCACCTCGCCGCCGACACGGCGCTTGCGCAGGCCCTCCTGCAGGGCCTCCATCAGGTCGTCGGCCTCCAGGTCGCGCAGCTCCAGGTCAGCGTCGCGCGTGATCCGGAAGAAGTAGTGCCCCTCGATGGTCATGCCGGGGAACAGCCAGCGCAGGTTGAAGGCCACCAGTTGCTCCAGGGGCACCGCCGTGAAGCCCGGCGTGGGCACGATGCCGCTCAGTTCCGTGGGAATCGGCACGAACCGGGGCAGGATCTTCTGGGGCACTTTGACCCGGGCGAACTGCTGCCGGCCGGTGTCCGGGTCGCGGATCAGGGCCGCCACGTTGAGGCTCAGGTTGCTCAGGAACGGGAACGGGTGGGCCGGGTCAACGGCCAGGGGCGTCAGCACCGGAAAGATCGCCTTGCGGAAGTAGTCGTCGGCCCAGCTTTTCTGGGCTTCGTTGAGCCTCAGGTAGTCGAGCAGCTGGACGCCGTACTCGGCCAGGTGGGTCTTGAGGGAGTGGCGGTAGTGCTGCTGTTGCATCTCCAGCAGGGGCCGCAGCTTGGTGTGGATCGCGTCGAGCTGTTCTTGAGGCGTCAGGCCGTCGTCGCTGCGGCTGGTGACACCAGCCTCCAGCTGGGACTTCAGCGAAGCCACCCGCACCATGAAGAATTCATCGAGGTTGTTGCTGAAAATGGCGCTGAATTTGGCCTGTTCCAGCAGCGGTGTGTGCTCGTCGAGGGCCAGGGACAGCACCCGATGGTTGAAGTCGATCCAACTCAGCTCGCGGTTGATATAGAGATCGGGAGCGACGACCGGCTGCGACGACATACGGCGGGGCTCCGCGAGCTTTAAAAAAGGCAACGTAGCAATGGCGATCCCGCCCTCAGGGTGTCGGCTCTGCTTGACGCTGGGATCCAGCCGCCACAAGCCACACCACGACAGCCATCAGCAGAATCCCCAGCCAGAAGGGGCTGCGGCGGCCGATGGTCTCGTAGGCCAGTCCCGCCAGGGGCGGCCCCAGGAAGCTGGCCAGGCTCTGCAGCCCCTGCAGGCTGCCCAGGGCGGCGCCCTGGCCGCTGTCGGCGAGGCGCCGTGACACCAGGCTGCGCAGGCTGGGGGTCACCAGACCGGTGCCCAGGGCCAGGATCGCCACGGCCGTGAACACCAGGGGCACCGCGTTCTGTCGCTCCGCCAGGGGCACCAGCAGGAAGCCCGCCATGACGCAGCCCAGGCCGATCTGGGTGAGACGCCACTCCCCCAGCCGCTGCACCAGTGGACCGATCAGTCCGCCCTGAACCACCGTGGCCACCACGCCCACCACCAGGAAGGCGCCGGCCGAGAGGCCCGGACCCCAGCCGAACACCTGCTTGAAATAGAGCACCAGCAGGGCGGTGAAACCGCTGAATCCCAGGAAGAAGAGGAAGAAGGCGGCGCAGAGGCGCCGCACCCGGGGATTGGCGAACACCCGCTGCAGCTGGCCGAAGGGCTGCAGCTCCCAGTGCCTGGGCAGGGGCAGACGGGCCTCGGGCGGATGGGTTTCCGGCAGCAGGGTCACCACCACCACCAGGTTCAGCAGCGCGAAGCCCACGGCGAGCAGCAGTGGCAGGCTGACGTTGATGCGGCCCAGCAGGCCGCCGAGGGCCGGGCCGAGGATGAACCCCAGCCCGAAGGCCACGCCGATCAAGCCGAAGGCCCGGGCCCGCCGCTCCGGGGTCGAGATGTCCGCCAGCACGGCGGCGGCCGTGGCGGCGGTGCCGCCGCTCACCCCGTCGATCAGCCGGGCGGCGAACAGAAGGGCCAGGGGCAGACCGGCGGCGGCGGCCTCCGGCCAGAGGCGGCCCCAGGGCAGGATCACGGTGAGGGCGAACAGGCCCAGGCCCAGCACCGAACCGGCCACGCAGGCCGTGATCACGGGCCGGCGGCCGTAGCGGTCACTGAGGGCGCCGATCAGGGGGGTGAAGGCGAACTGGGCAATGGCGTAGCTGCCGGCCAGCAGACCGAGGGTGCGGCCGTCCGTTGTGAAGTCCGCCAGCAGGAACGGCAGCAGCGGGAACACGATGCTCTCCCCCAGCCGGTCGTTGAGCAGCGTCAGGAAGGCGCAGAAGAGGGTGGAGGGGCGCGACAGGCGCACGGCGGTGAGCCGGGGATCCAGGGCACCCTCCCATGGCGGGGCAATCTCCGTATGGGCAGGCGTCTTCAGGGATGGCGGTTCAGCAGGCGCTTGATCCGATGCTTGATCTGGGCGATGCGGGTGCGCAGGGACTGCCGCAGCGTGGTGGTCCGCTTCGTGGGAGTCCTGTACTGAAGATGGAGTTTGCGGTCGATGCGTCGAAGGCTGACGATCCTGCGGCAGTTGATCGGATAGGGGTTGGTCGGGGCGTCATCGAACTGCCGATCCAGTTCTTCCAGCAGATGGCGCCACTGCTTGTAACTCCCATCAGCGCTGTAGTGCTGAGCGACGAGACCCCTGGCCGCCTTTGAACAGCGCTGCCAGAGATCAGGATCGTCAGCTAGCCGCAGCAGGGCTCGGGCTGCCTCTTCGGGATCCTCCGAGACCAGCAAACCGGTGCGCTCGTGATCCACAAGCTCGGGAATGCCGCTGGGGATGCGACGCACCACTGGCACCACCCCGGCCGCCATCGCCTCCAGCAGGGCGATGGGCAGCCCCTCGAAATCGGACATCAGCAGGATGGCCTGGGACTCGAGCAGCCTGGCCTGCACTTGGTCGGCCGCCAGGGGCCCGGTGAAGGTGATCGCCTCACAGAGGCCGGCCTCCGCCACCTGCCGTTCACAGGATGCCCGGGCGTAGCCATCGCCGATCAGGGTGGCTCGGATGGAGTCCCTGGCCCTGCAGGCCTTGATCAATGCCTGAATCACCAGAGAGGCGCGTTTCTGATGTTCCCAGATCCGGCCACTGAAGACAACCCGGAAGGGATCCGTTCGAAACTCCGTTGGCGTTACCGGCACGGTCACACCGTAAGGAATGACGCTGGCGGGACGATCGATACGCCTGCGGTTGAATTCGTCGCGGATGTGGTGGGACACACAGACCAGGGAGCTTCGATGACGAGACCCACCAAAGGACTTAGCCGTTGCCCAGTATGCAGGATCATCCGAATGTAGGGTCAGCGCCCAGGGCAGCCCCTGATATCCGCCCTGGGCCGCCGCCGCATAGTGGGCCGAGATGCATTGGGGCAGGAACACCGTTGGCTGCCATTGGTTGAGGAATCCGAGAGTTTCCAGTACATCTGCCTTCAGGTTGGCCCTCCGCGGCGCCGTGGAGACATGGATGCCCTGATGGCGTAGTTCCTGAAAGAAATCTGGCTCCTGGTCCTGTCCATCGGGTGCCATCCAGAAATGGATAGCGACGGAGACGCCATCTGCTGACAATCGCTTGGCCATCCCCAGTACCCAGGTGGTGACACCGCTGATGTCGTTCGGTTGGCTGTAGTGGGCGAAGGCGACTCTCAACGCTGATCCGGTGCTTCTCTGCACTGACCATACCCATTGGCATTGGTGTCGTCACATCCCGGCTGCAATCCCTCTAAGGGGATGGGCCAGCGCCTGTAGACACGCCGCAGGGTGGGTGATCGCATGAGCCTGGCGTACAACCCCAGGAGCAGGGGGCCACGGATGATTGGAAACATAAGCTTCTCGGTCCACGATGGCTGGTAACGCCAGAGATATTCGTACAAAATCCAGTCCCAGCCTCCGCTCTTGGCCACAGCATGCCAATGCCAGCATGGCCATGGCCGGGTGATTCTAAGAACCGAGGTGATCGTGGAGGAATACTCGACGAAGCGGAGTTTTTCCCGGCTTCGACTGACGAGACTGCGGGTCGTGTGATCATGCCAACGGAAGCAGGACAGCGGTTCAGCATCAAAGCTCACCGATCCACCCATTCTCATCAGATAGTGGGTCCAGAAAAGCCAGTCTCCCGTATGTCTCCTGTTCGCCGTCACAGCTCCCACTGCGTTGAGGACTGCCCTTGCGGGATTGCGGAAGACCACGCAACTGGCATTGGCGATGATGTTTCCTTGGGTCATGAAGCTGCGACACAATTCGCCCCCATTGAGCGTGAACGAGCGCTGCCACCGTTTGGGGTCGAACGTGTCTGGCCAGAAGCTTTGGTCGGCGAGTGCTGCGCCTTCGGCGTCGATGGAGGTGGTGCGGCAGTAGGCCAGCATGTTGCCTTGCTCCAGATGAGCCACCATTCGCTCAAGAAAATTCGGTGAACAGGTGTCATCTGACTCCGCGATCCAGATGTAGCGCCCTGAAGCCTTCTTGATCCCACTCAGCCATTGCGAGCAGGGCTGGCCTGAGTTGGTCGCATTACAGAACATCTGGTGAGGGTGGTCCTGCAGTTGCTCCCGGATCACTGCCAGGGAATCATCCGTGGAGGCATCATCCAGAACGATCAGCTCGAAATTCTGAAACGTCTGGTTGAGGATGGATCGCAGACGTTCGCTGAGAAAGGCGGCATGGTTGTAGTTGGGTACGATGACGCTGACGAGAGGGGACTGGCCGGACTCCTTCATGGATGCCGTCCATCCAGTAGCCACCACCCGATCCTCCTGTCGCTTCCTGCCACCTTGCCTCCAGGGGAGTTCACCACCAGCGGAATGATCGTCGGATTCTGGATCGCCGTCACCGGGCTTGGGCTGGTGCTGTTCCTGGCCGTCCACCTGGGTGGGGTGGGGATGGCTCTGCTGGACCCGATGGGCTTTGAACGCTTCGCCACCACCCTGCACCAGCAGGCCTGGCTCCCCTGGCTCGAGGTCGCCCTGCTCGCGGCCGCCCTGGCCCACCCGCTGCTCTCCCTGCAGCGGGCCCGCGCCAATCGCCAGGCCAGGGGCCCGGACCCCGGCCCCCTGCGCAGCCGCCGCCAGGGGCCATGGGAGCCACTGGCGGCCCTGGCGGCTCGGCTGATCCCCTGGAGTGGATCACTGTTGCTGTTATTCCTTGCCGTCCACCTGGCTCAGCTGCGCTGGCACCGGCCGGTGGACGGTGCTGAACTCGCTGCGGTCCTGGCCGTGTTGCAGTCGCCCTGGTGCCTGGTGCTCTATGTGGCTGCCGGGGCCGCGGCGGGTCTGCACCTGCTGCATGGCGCCGAAAGCGCGGTGCGCCGGCTGGGGTTGCTGGACCCCGCCAATGCGGTGGCCCTGCGCCTGGGTGGGCGGGGGCTGGCCCTGCTCCTGGGGGCGGGCTTCGCGCTGCTTCCGCTCGCCCTGGTGCTGCGGCCCGCCGTCCCGCTGCTGGCAGGCCGATGAGCCCCAGGCCGTCGCTGGATCCGCGCCTGCCCGAGGGCCCCGTGGCCACCGCCTGGCAGCGTTGCCGCGAAAGCCTGCCGCTGATCAGCCCCAACCGCAAGCAGGGGCTGCGGATCCTGGTGGTGGGCAGCGGCCTGGCCGGGGCGGCGGCGGCCGCCAGCCTGGCCGAACAGGGCTACCGGGTTCAGGTGCTCACTTACCACGACAGCCCGCGCCGGGCCCACTCGGTGGCGGCCCAGGGGGGCATCAACGCGGCCCGCAATTACGCCAATGACGGCGACAGCATCGAGCGCCTGTTCCGCGACACGGTGAAGGGCGGCGATTTCCGCGCCCGGGAAGCAGGCTGCCATCGGCTGGCCGAAATCAGCGGCGCGATCATCGACCAGTGCGTGGCCCAGGGGGTGCCCTTCGCGCGGGAGTACGGCGGCACCCTGGCCAATCGCAGTTTCGGCGGGGCCCTGGTGAGTCGCACCTTCTACGCCCGGGGCCAGACGGGGCAGCAGCTGCTCTATGGCGCCTATCAGGCGATGTTGCGGCAGGTTGCGGCTGGGCGGGTGGAGCTGCTCTGCCGCCGCGACATGCTGGATCTGATCGTCCACGAGGGTGTGGCCAGGGGGGTGGTCTGCCGGCACCAGATCAGCGGCGCCCTGGAGGTGCTCAGTGCCGATGCCGTGCTGCTGGCCACCGGTGGCTATTCGAACGTCTTCTACCTCTCCACCAATGCCCTGAAGTCGAATGCCACGGCGATCTGGCAGGCCCACCGGCGCGGTGCCTGTTTCGCCAACCCCTGCTTCACCCAGATCCACCCCACCTGCATCCCCAGCGGCGATGTCCACCAGAGCAAGCTCACCTTGATGAGCGAAAGCCTGCGCAACGACGGGCGGATCTGGCTACCGCTGCGGACGGGCGACGACCGGCCGCCGGCGGCGATCCCGGAAGCGGAGCGGGATTATTTCCTGGAGCGGCAATACCCCAGCTACGGCAACCTGGTGCCGCGGGATCTTGCGTCTCGGCGAGCCCGGGAGCTCTGCCTGGAGGGCCGGGGTGTCGGGCCCGGGGGGCGTTCGGTGTATCTCGACCTGGCCGAGGCCATCACCCGGGACGGCACGGCGGCGATTGAGGCCCGCTACGGAAACCTGCTGCAGATGTACGAGCGCATCACCGGTGACGATCCCAGAACCACGCCGATGCGGATCTATCCCGCACCGCACTACACGATGGGCGGACTGTGGGTCGACTACCACCTGATGAGCACCGTGCCAGGTCTGTTCGTGCTCGGGGAGGCCAACTTCTCCGAGCACGGCGCCAACCGGCTGGGGGCCAGCGCCTTGATGCAGGCGCTTGCTGATGGCTACTTCATCGCTCCGGCAACGGTGACGGGCTGGCTGGCGGGCCAGGCTGCGGGAGCGTTGCCGGCCGACCACCCGGCCTGCCGCGAGGCGCTGGCTTCGGTGGAGGCACGCATCGAAGCGCTGCGCCGCACGGGCGGCTGCCAACCCGTCGATGTCTTCCACAGGGGCCTCGGCCACCTGATGATCGACGCCTGCGGCATCAGCCGCCGACCGGATCGGCTCACATCGGCGCTCGGTGAACTGGAAGCACTACGGCTGGAATTTCTGCAGGAGGTCTGCATTCCCCAGGAGGATGGCCTTCTCGATGGTGAGCTGACCAAGGCCCTGCGGCTGGAGGATTTCTTCGGACTGGCGGATCTGATGCTCAGGGATGCCTTGGCCCGGGAGGAGTCCTGCGGAGCCCATTTCCGCGAGGACCATCAGACCCCGGCTGGGGAAGCCCAGCGCGATGACGAACACTTCGCCCACATCGCCGCCTGGGAGCACCGGCCCGGAGCCACTCCCGTCCGCCATCGCGAGCCACTCGTCTTCCGATCCATCACGCCGGGACCGCGCAGCTATGGGTGAGAGGTTCGGGACGGCCGAAGAGATAGCCCTGACCCCGGACGCAACCCATGGCGAGCAGGCCGGCATGTTGCTCGACGGTCTCGATGCCTTCGGCGATCAGGCCCAGACCCAGGTCGCGGGAGAGGCGAATCATCGCTTCGAGCACCACGGCCTTGCGGTGATCATGGAGAAAATCGGAGATGAAACTACGGTCCACTTTGATCGTGTCGATCGGCAATCGTGCCAACCACGACATACTGGAGTAGCCTGTGCCGAAATCATCGAGATGCACCTTGACGCCGGCCTCTCGTAATCGGCGCAGTTCGGATGTGGCCAGGTCGGGATGTTCGATCAGGATGCTTTCGGTCACCTCGATCACCGTCCAGGAGGGATCCACTCCGGAACGTTCCGCCTGGCTGAGGAAGAAGTCGCTGAGGCCAGTTTCCTTCAGCTGCAAGGGACTCACGTTGATCGCCATGGTGACGTCCGAACCCTGGGAGCGGAGTTGACATAGCTGCTCGAGGGCCTGAGTGATCACCCAGCGGCCAATCGGCAGGATCAGGGCCGTGCGTTCGGCCAGGGGGATGAATTCCGACGGGGTGGCAATCGGCGCAGCGATGGCCCCAAGGCGTAGTAACGCTTCCATGCCCACGACCATCCGATCATCCAGCTCCACGATCGGCTGATAAGCCAGAAACATGGACTTGTGCTGGAGAGCTCCTTCGAGTTGATGTCGCAGATGGATGTTTTTCCTCACCTTCTTGTCGATGGATGAATGGTAGAAGGAGATATGCTGATCGCTGTTGGTCTTGGCCTCGTACATGGCAAGATCTGCCCGCCGGATCAACTCATCGACGGAGATGTCCGGGTCGTCTGAGATCGTGATTCCGATGCTCATTGATGGGCGGATCGTATGATCTTCTACCGACCATGTCTGGCTGACGGCGTCATTGAGACGCATGGCTAATTGGAGAGCATCGCCCTCGTCGAAAATGCCCATTGTGAGCACCACAAATTCGTCGCCACCGAGGCGGGACAGGATATCTCCGAAACGCAAGGATCGCTGTAGACGGCGGCCGATCTCGATCAGCAGGTCGTCGCCGATTTGATGTCCATGAAGGTCATTGATCTCTTTGAACGCGTTGAGATCGCAGAAAAGGATGCTGATCCGGCCGCCATTCTCCCGCTGGGTCTTGAGGGCGGCACGAATGCTGACGTGGAGGCCGCGGCGGTTGGGCAGGCCCGTGACCGGGCACTCCATCACCTTGGTGGCCAGGGCCAGGCGTTCCAGCTCCAGGGCCCGGTTCAGATTCTCAGTCTGCTGGCGCCGCCGCTCGATACGGTCGACCTCCACCCGCAGCTGCTCATAGGAGAGCAGGGCACTGACGTCCCTTAAACAGAAGATCAGGGGCCGCCGCCGCTCGCTGTGGATGGGCTTCCACTCAATTTCGATCGCGCGCAGCTCGCTGTGATGCAACACCTTGGTGAATTGCCCCCCCTGATCGCCGCCGGCCAGCACCTGCCCCGGGTTCAGCAGGGGGGCGCCGTCGCAGTCGCGCGGGAGTTGGTTGTAGATCGATTCCCCCAGAAGCGCCGGAGGAGTCCGCTCCACCAGCTGGGCGTAGCTGGCGTTGCACCAGAGCACCCGTCCCTCGCAGCAGGTGATCGCCAGGGCATCGCTGATGGTGCCCAGAGCCGCCTCCAGCCGCCCCATCGACCGGCGCAGTTCCACCACCAGCTTGCGTTGGTCGTTCACGCGGCGGCAGGGACCTGAAGGGGCATGGGTTGGCTAAGCAATACTGAAAATTTACTGAGTCTTGCATCTTTTCCCTCGCAAGAGGGCTTGGATGACGCGGATCGACAACATCCGTACCCTGGGATCGGCAGAATCCTTGATCGCGCCTGGCAACGTCCGGGTCCCGTCAACGGTGACACCCATGCCAAAGCCGTACCGATGACCACCGTTTCGCTCACCCTGAGGATCTGGCGTCAGGCCGGCTCCCAGGACGGCGGGGCTTTTGAGGTCCATCGGCTGGACGCGGTCTCCACCGATCTCTCCCTGCTGGAGGCCCTTGACCTGCTCAACGAACGGCTGATTGCCGCCGGAGTGCGTCCTGTGGGGTTTGAGCACGACTGCCGTGAGGGCATCTGCGGGTCCTGTGGGTTTCTTGTCAATGGTCAGGCCCAGGGGCCCCAGCGGGCCACCAGCGTCTGCCAGCTCTATCTGCGCCAGTTCCGTGACGGCGAGGTGCTGACCCTGGAACCCTTCCGCGCCCGGGCCTTTCCTGTCCTGCAGGATCTGGCCGTCGACCGCTCCGCCTTCGACCGGATCATCGCCGCCGGCGGCTATTGCTCGATCAACACCGGCAGTGCGCCGGAAGCGAATGCCCTGCTGATCGGCCGCGAGCAGGCGGCCCAGGCCTTTGACACGGCGTCCTGCATCGGCTGCGGCGCCTGCGTGGCCAGCTGCCGCAACGCCTCCGCCAGCCTGTTCGTGGCGGCCAAGCTGGCGCACCTGGGCCAGTTGCCCCAGGGCCAGCCGGAGCGGCAGCACCGGGCCCGGGTGATGCAGGCGCAGATGGTCAGCGAAGGCTTCGGCAGCTGCAGCAGCCACCTGGAATGCGAGGCCACCTGCCCCAAACAGATCTCCGCCGACTGGATCAGCTGGATGCACCGCGAATCCTGGCGGCGGACCTGAAGCGTCAGGCGTCCGCCGCAGCGCAGTGGCGGGCGATCACCCCCTCCTCATCGGCGGGGACCTGCAGCAGCTCGAAGGGCCCCAGCCAGGTGAGCGCCTGCTCCAGCTCCTGCTTCAGCGCTCCATCGTTTTCGCCGATGCCGCCGGTGAGTGCCACCACATCGACCCCCCCCAGGCTGGCGGCCATCGCCCCGATCCCCTGCAGCAGCTGGTGGCGGAACACCGCGATGGCGAGCTGGGCCCCGCCATGGCCGTCGACCGCGGCCAGGCGCAGGTCCTTCATGCTCGGACTCAATTCCGAGAGGCCCAGCAGGCCGCTCTCCTGCTGCAGGTCGTGGGCGAGTTCCTCCACCGCAGCCCCCCGGCGCATCTGGTGCAGCAACAGCCCCGGATCCACCGAACCGCTGCGGGTGGCCATCACCAGGCCCTCCATTGGGGTGTAGCCCATCGTGGTGGCGATGCTGCGCCCGCCCCGGATGGCGCAGAGGGAGCAGCCGGCGCCGAGGTGGCAGCTGATCAGCCGCAGGGCTTCGCCGCCGGGGGCATCGGGACGGCCCTCGGTTTCAGCGCGGCGGGCCACGCTTTCGGCCACGTGCTGATGGTTGAGGCCGTGGAAGCCGAAGCGGCGCAGGCCCTCGGCGCGCCAGCGGGCCGGGAGTGCGTAGGTGCGGGCCTCCGGCGGCAGGGTGCTGTGGAAGGCCGTGTCGAAGTAGGCCCACTGCTCGATCGCGGGCTTCCAGCCTCTCAGCCAGCGCATCACCCGCAGCGCCGGTCCGTTGTGCAATGGAGCCAGGGGCACCAGTCCTTCCAGCACCTCCAGCACCTCCTCATCCAGCCGGACGGGGGCGGTGAAGCGCTCACCACCATGGACCACCCGATGGCCCGCGCGGATCAGCCCATCCCCCCAGGCCGCCAGGGCTTCTGGCAGCCAGGCGTCCAGCACCGCCTCGGTGTCTTCGGTGGCGGTGATGCTCCAGCTGCGCTGGTCGCTCCAGAGGCGATTCCCGCCGCGCCCGTGCACCGAGACCTTGAGGCTGGAGCTGCCGGCGTTGAGCACCAGCACCTCCCCCACGGCCGGCGTTGCCGTCATCAGTCCGCGGCGGCGGGTGGGGTCCAGCGCCAGTTGGTCACCTCCGGGGCATCGGTGCCGTGGGCGTGGGCATAGGCCCGGTGGGCGAGGATCGTGTCCTGCATGCGCTCCTTGACATGGGCGGCGCGGGAGCGCAGGAAAGGCACCCGGTCGACCACATCAATCACGAGATTGAAACGATCGATCTGGTTGTTCATCGCCAGCTCCAGGGGCGTGTTGATGTTGCCCTTCTCTTTGTAGCCGCGCACATGGATGTTGGCGTGGTTGGTGCGTCGGTAGGTGAGGCGGTGGATCAGCCAGGGGTAACCATGGAAGTTGAAGATCACCGGCCGGTCGGTGGTGAACAGAGTGTCGAAATCCCTGTCGCTGAGACCGTGGGGATGTTCGTTCGGTTCGGTGAGGGCGAACAGCTTGACCACGTTGATCACACGGATCCGCAGACTCGGGATCTCGCGGTGCAGAATCTCCACCGCCGCCAGCGTCTCCTTGGTGGGGATGTCGCCGGCGCAGGCCATCACCACATCCGGGTTGTCCGGTTGGGTGCCGCAGTCGTCATTGCTGGCCCAGCCGACGATGCTGATCCCCTTGGCCACATGGCGCCTGGCCTGCTCCAGGTTGAAGTACTGAAGGTGCTTTTGTTTGTCGGAAACGATGATGTTGCAGACGTTGGTTTCCACCAGGGCCTCCTCCGCCACCGCCAGGAGACAGTTCGCGTCAGCCGGGAGGTACACCCGCACCACGTCGCCGCTCTTGTTGCCGGCCAGGTCGATGAAGCCGGGATCCTGGTGCGTGAAACCGTTGTGGTCCTGGCGCCACACCGTGGAGGAGATCAGACAGTTCCAGGGGCCGATCGGGGCCCGCCAGGGGGCATGCAGCAGGCAGGATTCCAGCCACTTGGCGTGCTGGTTGAACATCGAGGCGATCACATGGGCGAAGGCCTCGTAGGTGTGGAAGAACCCGTTGCGCCCAGTGAGCAGGTAGCCCTCCATCATTCCCACCAGGGTGTGCTCGCTGAGCATCTCCACGACCCGTCCGTTGCGGGCCAATTCACTGCCATTGAGGTCTTCCGGCAGGAATTCCTCCATCCACACCTTCTTGCTGAACTCATAGATCGCCTGCAGCCGATTCGAGGCGGTTTCATCAGGGCCGAACACCCGCATCGAATCGGGATTCAGGCGGATGATGTCGCGAAGCAGTTCCCCTAACGGATAGGTGTTTTCCACTTGCGTCGTGCCGGGGGACACCACGGGCACGGCATAGTCCTCCAGCGGGGGGAACCGAAGCTTGTGGCGCAGCAGGCCGCCGTTGGCATGGGGGTTGGAGCCCATCCGCCGCAGTCCCTGCGGGGAGAGCGCCTGCAGTTCCGGCTGCAGGGTGCCATTGGCATCGAACAGCTCCTCGGGCCGGTAGCTCCTGAGCCACTCCTCCAGCAGCTGCAGTTCCTCGGGATCGGTGTTCGGGGCGGCCAGGGGCACCTGGTGGGAGCGCCAGAAGCCTTCCAGCTTCTTGCCGTGCAGGGAGGCCGGTCCGGTCCAGCCCTTGGGCGAGCGCAGCACGATCATCGGCCAGGCGGGACGGACGGCCTCGCCGCTGGCGCGAGCCTCGGCACGGATCTGCAGGATGCGGCCGATGGCCCGATCCATGGCGGCGGCCATGGCCCGGTGCATGGCCATCGGCTCGTGGCCTTCGACGAAGATCGGCTCCCAGCCGTAGCCGCGCATCAGGCTGGCCAGTTCCTCGTGGGGGATGCGGGCCAGCAGGGTGGGGTTGGCGATCTTGTAGCCGTTGAGGTGCAGCACCGGCAGCACCGCCCCGTCGCTGATCGGGTTGAGGAACTTGTTGATGTGCCAGGAGGTGGCCAGGGGCCCGGTCTCGGCCTCGCCATCACCCACGCAGGCCAGAGCGATCAGATCGGGGTTGTCGAACACCGCTCCGCAGGCATGGGACAGCACGTAACCGAGCTCACCACCTTCGTGGATCGAACCGGGGGTTTCGGGGGTGCAGTGGCTGCCGATGTGCCCGGGGAAGGAGAATTGTTTGAGGAAGCGCCGCATCCCTTCGGCGTCCTGGCTCTTGTCGGGATACACCTCGCTGTAGCTGCCGTCGAGGTAGGTGGGGCCGAGCACCCCGGGGGCGCCGTGACCCGGCCCCGACAGGTAGATCATGTCGAGGTCGTGGCGGCGGATCACCCGGTTGGCATGGGCCCAGAGGAAGGCCTGGCCGGGGGAGGAGCCCCAGTGCCCCAGCAGCCGTGCCTTGACGTGCTCATGGCGCAGCGGTTGGGCCAATAACGGGTTGTCCCGCAGATAGATCATCCCGACGGCCAGATAGTTGGCGGCGCGCCACCAGGCATCGATCAGGGACAGCTCCTGCTCCAGTTCCGGCGTCATGGCCTGGGCCTCGAAGGGGGCCATCGTCGAGATGGTCATGGCCGTCACATGCAGGGGGCATTGACCTCAACTTTCGCCTGCCTGCGTGAAAAAGCTGATAAATCAACCGCTCTCCTTTGGGGGGGTCAGCAATCCGACATGGACCGCCCTCAGGGGCCCGGAGCCAGGGGAGCGTTCCAGCACTGCACCGCCGGCAGGCCGCGGTAGTTGGACAGAATCGTGAGGGTGGCGGTGTCGAGCAGGAAATGGGCGCCGTGGCTGGGCGTCAGCCCGATCCAGCGCGCCACGAACACCCGCAGCAGATGCCCGTGGGCGAACAGGGCCACCCGGCCGCCACCCTCCTGCAGGCGCCGGATCACCCGATCGACCCGTTCCCCCACCTGGGCGGGACTCTCCCCGTCGGGACAGCCATCACGGAACACCATCCAGCCTGGCCGATCCCGCTGGATCTCCTTGCTCGTCAGACCCTCGTAGGCCCCGTAGTCCCACTCGACCAGGTCGGGCTCAAGGCGGGCCTCCCCAGCCAGGCCCGCCAGTTCGCAGGTGCGCCGCGCCCGCTGCAGCGGACTGGACAGCACCAGGGAGAACGGGCCCGCCGCCAGGAGCGGGGCCAGCCCGCGGGCGGCCGCCTCCCCCCGCTCGGTGAGGGGGATGTCGGTGCTGCCGGTGTGCTGGCCCGAGAGGCTCCATGCCGTTTCTCCATGGCGAATCAGGACCACCTCGGCGCCGGGGGCTGGGTCGTGTTGGTGTGTTGTCACTGTCTTGCCTTCCATGGGGCGAAGTGTGCTCGCTTGGTCGTTCCATGGCACGGCATGACAGCTGGGGTAGGGATTGATGGCGTCCCGACCGGGGGATCGTCGGGATGCCCCTTTTGCCGGAAGGTCATTCTTGCTCCTGGGGATGTGAGAACGAGGATGCTCGCCGTTCCATGTGGTCCTCCCTACGACCGATCTCCGGGGAAGGATCCGACCCCAGAAGGTCACTGCCTTGGACGCGGTCAGGTCGGTGAAGGTGGTGGCCAGCCGCCGAGGCTGGTCCAGGGGCGTTGCTCAGAAGACCGCCTGAGCTTGTTGTCCATCCGCGGTCCTGTCCCCATCTCCCGTACGCGGCCCGGCAAGGGGCTTTTTCCCCCACGAGGTGAGCGCGTCAGGGCTTGCCCAGCGTGTCCCAGAGGGCGGCCTGATGGGCCACAACGGGGGCTGGTCTGGCAGGGGCCTGCATGGCGGTGCCGGCAGCAGGCTGGGCCCCACGGATCAACTGAACGGCAAGGGAGGCCACCACAAAGGCACCAAGAAATCCGGCGGCAACCCCAAGGGGGGTGGCCCCGGCGCGGTTGGAGGTCCTGATCTGGGTCATCGGGGAGCCTGGCAGCACCCCATCAGTATGGGGAAAGCGCCTCGCCGTGGCTGACGGGTTGAAGCCAGCTCAGAGGGGTGGAGACGGTGGACCGCAGTCGTTGCTCAGAGGCCAGCCAGCCATGACCGATACCCAGGAGCAGGCCCAGTGAAATCGCGAGATGCACTGGAACAACTCAGTGATTGATTCATCCTGCAGGGATGCAGGGGAAAGTATCCGCAGCGGACGACACCGATTGCAACTCTCGTGGGCCCCGTCCGGACCTCACGACTTTCTGTAGTTCTTGATACTTCTCAACAGGTCGCACGGCTCGGGCCTCCCTGATCGTCTCGACTGGACCGATGCCCTGATGACCTTGTGGCATCCCCCGCATGGCTGGCGGGATCGCTTCCCAGAGGCTGTTCCCGGGGTCGGTGCACGGCGGCGGCAGGAGCCACGCAGACCGCGGTGGCCTTGAGTTCCGGCTGGCCGGAGATGGGGCAGGCCTGCTCGTGCATCAGGGCATTGGCTTCACAGGCCAGCTCCTGGCTGAAGCCCCAGTGCATGGGCAGAAACACCGAGCCGGGGCGGATCCGATCCGTCACCTGGACCTTGGCGGTGATCCGGCTGCGACGGGAGGTGATGGACGCCAGGTCACCATCGTCGATGCCGAAGCGCTGCGCATCCTGTGGATGAATCTCCAGCAGTGGTTCCGGATGCATGGCCTGCAGCCGCTCCGCCTTGGCGGTGCGGGTCATGGTGTGCCACTGGCCCAGGTAGCGCCCCACGGTGAGCACCAGCGGATAGGCCTCACAGGCCGGTTCCGCCAGGCCCAGCGGTTGCTCCGCCACGAAGCGGGCCCTCCCCGAAGGAGTCGGAAAGCAGAGGTCGCCGTAGAGCCTCCGGGAAGCGGAGCTGGGCTGGCTACCGGAAGGGAAGGGCCACTGCTGTGGCCCCTCCCGCTGCAGCAGCGCATGGCTCAGGCCGGAGACATCGCACACCCGACCGGCGGTGAGGGCGGCGAACTCGGCATAGACCTCCGCGGATGAGCCGTAGCGGAACTGCTCCGTGAATCCGAGTCGACGACCCAGTTCAGCGAACACCTCCCAGTCGGGCCGGCTCTGGCCATGGCGCGGACGGAAGGCCGGGCAGTAGGTGACCCGCCGCTCGGAGTTGGTCATGGCGCCGGCCTTTTCGCTCCACTGGGAGGCCGGCAGCAGCAGATGGGCGTAGTGGGCCGTCTCCGTGGCGGCATAGGCCTCACTCAGCACCACCAGGGGGCAGCGGGCCATGGCCGCCTTCACGCGCTCCAGATTCGGCAGGCTGACCAGCGGATTGGTGGCCGCCACCCACCAGAGATCGAGGGCGCCGGCCTCGATGGCTTCCACCTGCTGCCAGGCGGTGAGGCCGGGCTCGGGAGCGATCGACCCCGGCGCGAAGCCCCATGCCTGCTCCACCACCGCCCGGTGCTCGCCATTGGCCACCAGCCTGTAGCCCGGCAGCAGGTGGGCCAGCCCCCCGGCTTCGCGGCCGCCCATGGCATTGGGTTGACCGGTGAGGGAGAAGGGCCCGGCCCCGGGACGGCCGATCTCGCCGGTGAGCAGGTGGAGGTTGATCAGTCCCCCCACCACGGCAGTGCCCTCGCGGCGCTGGTTCACCCCCATCGACCAGAGGCTGAGGATGCCTTTCTGCGATCCCCAGAGCCTTGCCACGGCCCGCAGCTGCTTCTCGGGGATGCCGCAGACGCCTGCCACCCGCTCGGGTGTCCACTCCGCCACCAGCTGGCCATAGGCGGCAAAGTCGTCCGTGGCTTCTTCGATGAAGTCGCTGTCGAAGCCCCCCTGCCGCAGCACCAGGTGGGCGATGCCATGCAGCAGGGCCAGATCGGTCCCGGGCGCGATGGCGAGGTGGAGATCGGCGGCTTTGCTCGTGTCGGTGGCCCGCGGATCCACCACGACGATCGTGACGCTGCGGGGCTGGCGTTTCTTGCGCTTCAGCAGCCTCTGGAAGAGCACCGGATGGCAGTCGGCGGTGTTGGTGCCGATCAGGAACGCGACGCTGCAGTGGTCGAGGTCCTCGTAGCAACAGGGTGGCCCATCAGAGCCGAGGCTGCGGGTGTAGCCGGCCACGGCCGAGCTCATGCACAGGCGTGAGTTGGCATCGAAGTTGTTGGTTCCCAGGGCCCCCTTGAACAGTTTCTGGGCGAGGTAGTAGTCCTCGGTGTGGAATTGTCCGGAGCCGTACATGGCGATGGCCCCGGCCCCCCTGGTGTCCAGGATGGTGCGAAGCCGATCCACCAGGAGATCGAAGGCCGCCTCCCAGGGGATCGGCTGGAAGTCCTCCTCCAGGCTGGAGCGATACAGGGGCTGGCTGAGGCGGCCCCGGGAGAGGGTTTCCCCCACCGTGGCCCCCTTGATGCACACCTGCCCCAGGCTGGAGGGATGGCTGCGGCTGCCGCGGGCCGTCCACATCGGCGTTCCCTCGGCATCACGGCGCACGCTCTGTCCCGCCACGGCGGGTGGAAGCATCTCGAGGCCGCAGCCCACGCCGCAGTAGGGGCACTGGGAGAGGGTTCTGGCGTCAGTTGGCTCAGCCATCGCGGCAGGTGACCGTCAACAGGGACTTGCGTGTGGATTGGGTGGGCATGGCGTTCCGGAACGGCCTGAACGGTGTTCGCAGCTGGGTGGAGATCGGACGAAGCAACCGACCTCCACAGCTGGAAGAGGCCGCTGAACGAGGCCTCTGGACGAACGACCGGATCGAACCGGACTCAGACCTGGGCCAGGGCCGCCTCGCCTTCGTGTTCCTCGGCGAAGGATCCCTTGGGCTCCCTGAGGAAGAAGTAACAGAGGAAACCCACGATCAGGCCCGCAATCCCCAGCACCTGGAAGAAGGCGCTGTTGGAGGCCGCCACGATCGCCGGGGAGGGATCCTTGGAGCCGTCCCCCATCCACAGCGGCAGGAGGCTGTAGATGGTGAGGTAGGCCACAGCGCCCACATTCCCGTAGGCCCCCACCATGCCGGCGATCTGACCGGTGACCCGGCGCTTGACAAGGGGCACCATGGCAAAGGTGGCCCCTTCTCCGGCCTGAACGAAAAAGGAGCAGGCCATGGTGAGCACCACGGCGACCGCAATCCCGGCACTTCCTGTGAAGGTACCGGGTTTGATCAGACTCATCACCAGATAGCCGATGCCCAGGCCCATGGTGAGGAAGCCCATGGTGTTCTTGCGGCTGCCGAGCCGATCGGACAACAGGCCGCCGCCGGGGCGGGCCACCAGGTTCACGAAGGCGAAGGCGGAGGCCAGGATGCCGGCGGTGGCCTTGGGTAGCGCGAAGGTGGTTTCGAAGAAGGTGGGGAGCATCGACACCACGGCGAGCTCGGAGCCGAAATTGACGATGTAGGTGAGCTCAAGCACGGCCACCTGCTTGAAGTCGTAGCGATCCTCCTTGGGATAGCTCTTGGCGCCGGAGATCAGATCACGGTTGGTGCGGATGATTCCCCAGGTCTGGAAGATGAACCAGGCCAGCACCAGCAAAAGGGCGATGGTGTAACCACCGGCATCAAGGAATTTGACCTTCTGAAGGCGCCAGGCCAGCACGACCAGAATCACCGCGAAGGGAACGTTCATCCCCAGCAGACCCCAGAAATCCTTCATGGAGGTGACTTCCAGGCCGGCGGTCTTTGCGGGCTTTTGATAAGTCTTGCCAGGGGGAGTGTCGGAGACGCTGAAGAAGTAGATGACTCCGTAGACGGCTGCGATGATGCCGGTGAGCGCGATGGCTCCGCGCCAGTTGAGCACCACCCCGCCGATGTCGGCGCCGCCGGAGAAGGAGAGCCATCCGGCCACGATCACCAGTGTGAGGGCCGAGAAGGCCGAACCGAAGTTTCCCCAGCCGCCGTAGATCCCTTCCGCCAGGCCGATTTCCTTGGGGGGGAACCACTCCGCCACCATGCGGATGCCGATCACGAAGCCGGCGCCAACGATGGAGAGCAGCAGGCGGGCGATCACGAGATGATTGAAGTCCTGCGCGGCCGCAAACATCAGGCAGGGAATGGCGGCGTAAACGAGCAGGGTGGAATAGGTGATCCGGGGCCCGAATTTATCGAGCAGCATCCCGATCAGAATCCTTGCCGGAACCGTCAGGGCCACGTTGCAGATGGCCAGGGTGCGGATCTGGGGAACGGAGAGGCCGAAATCGGCCTGGACCGTCGTGGCCAGCGGGGCCAGATTGAACCAGACCACAAAAGTGAGGAAGAACGCGAACCACGTGAGGTGAAGGGTTCGGTATCTTCCCTGGAAGGACCAGAGTTCGCCAAGCATGAGTCAGGGTATGGGTGATAACCCTGGCTTCTGGAAAGAATGCGCCCAGGTCGTAGAGCGGCGCAAATGCTGACCACTCCAAGATCACACCATTCGCGCAGGGGCGTGGGCTGTGGCGATAGCTACCGATTGGCGGTCATGTCGGGGCGGGGCGGCCGTTTTCTTCTCCACGTTCTGTCATGTCCCGCCGCAGCCGCTCGCCGCTGCGGGCCATCAGCAGGCCCGTCGCCCGCTCCAGGGCGTCCTCGAGACGCTCGAAGCGGCCGGCGAACCACAGGTAGGCCGCCACGTTCCAGCGCAGCGCCGGCATCAGGGTGCCTTCGCCGCAGAGGGCTGCCAGGGCCTGCGATCGCCACAGCTCAAGGCCCTGCCAGGGCACCTCCGCGCAAGTGATGCCGTGGTCGCGGGGGTGGAGCAGGATCCGCTCGGTGGCCCCCTGGCGCACCCGGGCTGTGATGCCGGCGCGGGAGGTGGGCAGGTCGGTGGAGCCCTCCAGCCCCTTCACCGTCAGCAGGTCGGTCTCGCCGCAGTCCTGTAGGGCCTGCCAGGCGCGGGTCTCGGTGGGGGGATGGACGAAGCCGCTCACCAGCAGGTGCTCCCCCCGGTGCGGCGTCCACAGCAGCTCCAGACTCGCCACCGGCGGACGTTTGCCGATGGCATCCCGCACCGGCACCAGCTTTTCGGCCAGTGGGAAATGGTCGGGCTGGTGGGTGAGGGCCAGCCCATAGCGGTCGAGGCGCTCTTGGACTTTGCTGAGCGGCAGGCCGGTCGAGGGGATGCCGATCGACTCGAACAGCTCGGCCAGGGTGACGCCGAATTTCACCGGCATCGGGTCGCCGCCGTGCAGCACCACCGGCAGGTCGTCGCTGGCCAGCACCAGGGCCACCAGGGGCAGCAGGGGGGCGGTGCGGCTGCGGCCGTCGTAGGGGACCCCGAAGCAGAGCGGTCGTCGGCCGGGTGTTTCCAGCACCGGGCCCCAGCGGCGGTAGCTGTCGAGCATCCCGGAGAGCTCGATGGGGTGGGGGCGGCGGATGCGGTGCGCGATCAGGAAGGCTCCCATCTGGGCGTCATCGGCCTGGCCCTGGAGCATCAGGTCCATCGCCACACCGGCCTCCTGCCGATCCAGACCGGTGCTGGTGTGTTCGCCGCTGCCCACCTTGCCGATCAACTCGCGGAAGTGGGCCCGCTCGGGGCCGAGCGCCCGCAGGCGCACCAGGCGCCGATCCCCCGCGGCGTCGGGCCCCAGGCTGGCCGGTTCTGGTAACAGTGGCGACATGGGAGGACGGCTCCATGCCGGAAACTAAACCCTTCTTGATCGGTGGGTCTGCGCAGCTTTCTCTGGCGCTCCCCGACAAACGATCCTTCCCGTCGACGCAGCTCTCACCGGCGTCCCGGCTTCAGACGACCCCCCGGGGTTGCTTGCGTCCTCCTGCCTGGCAGGGATTCTCCGCGTGGCCGGCCATGCGGACCACCGTTTTCGCATGAACAGCACCGACACCAGCAACGAGCTCACCACGCCGCCAGCGCCCAGCCTCAGCAAGGTGGAGCAGGCCAAGGCTGAGCTCTGCGGCCTGGATCTGGAGCCCCGGCTGGCGGAACTGGCCGCGGCTGGCTGGGACAACCTGGATGAGGCCACCCTGACCATCCGCTTGAAGTGGCTGGGGATCTTCTTCCGCCCCGTCACCCCCGGTCGCTTCATGGTGCGCCTGCGGCTGCCCAACGGGGTGATCCGCTCCGATCAGCTGGAGGTGCTGGCCGACGCCGTCGATCGCTGCGGCGAGCACGGCAGCGCCGACATCACCACCCGCCAGAACCTGCAGTTGCGGGGGCTGTTGCTGGAGGACATGCCGCCCCTGCTGGCGGCGATGGAGCGCGTTGGCCTCACCAGTCGCCAGTCGGGCCACGACAACCCTCGCAACATCACCGGCAACCCCCTGGCCGGCCTCGATCCCGAGGAGCTGATCGACACGCGGCCGCTGGTGGAGGCCATCCAGACGCGGCTGCTGGCCGATGGCGGCCCCCGCAACCTGCCGCGCAAGTTCAACGTGGCGGTGGGCGGCGCCCCCGACAGCTTCCTGCTGCACAACGACCTCGCCTTCCTGCCGGCGCCCCACCCGCAGGACCCGGCAGCGCCGCTCGGCTTCACGGTGATGGTGGGCGGGTTCTTCTCGGCCCAGCGCAACGAACTGGCCGTTCCCCTGGGCCTCTGGCTGCGGCCCGACCAGCTGCCCGCTTTCACCCTGGCCTTGCTGCGGCATTACGACGCCCACGGCAACCGGGTCCAGCGCAACAAAAGTCGGCTGATGTATCTGATCGATGGCCTGGGGCTGGAGGCCTACCGCGCTGCCGTGGTGGCGGGCTACCGGAAGCTGGCCGGGGAGTCAGCGCCGGCGCCCCTGCCCCACGATGGCCGCCATCTGGTGGTGCGGGCCCCGCGCGACGGGCTGGGCCTCCAGGCCCAGAAGCAGGCAGGCTTCCACTGGGCGGGGCTGCACGTGCCGATGGGGCGCCTGGATGCGGAGCAGATGCTGGAACTGGCGCGCCTGGCCCGCGATTACGGCAGCGGCGAGCTGCGCTTCACCGAAGCCCAGAACGTGCTGATCGTGAATGTCCCCAACCATCGGCTTGGGGCCCTGCAAGCCGAACCGCTGCTGGAATGGTTCCGGCTCGAGCCGGGGCCCCTTCAGGCTGAAGCGGTCAGCTGCACGGGCAGCCGCTACTGCAGCTTCGCCCTGATCCCCACCAAGAGCACCGCCCAGGCCGTGATCGACGACCTGGAGCGTCGCCTGGAGCTTCCCCAGGCGGTGCGTACCCACTGGACCGGCTGTCCCAATGCCTGCGGCCAGCCCTACATGGGCCAGATCGGCCTGATGGGCGCCAAGGCCCGCCAGGAGGGTCTGATGGTGGAGGCGGCGAAGATCTTCCTGGGCGGGTCGATGGGCCAGGAGCCACGGCTGGCCGAACTGCACGAGAAGGGTGTTCCTCTCAGTGCGCTCAGCGACGTGCTGGAAGCGCTGCTGGTGGAACGTTTCGGCGCCCGGCGGCGGACGACCCTCGCCTGAGGGCTCGGCGGCCCCAGGGGAAACGCCTGCCCCGGGGAACCTCCGGGTGCCAGCCACGGTCCAGCATGGCCAGCGTGGCCCTGTCCTTCAGATCCTGCCCTCCGTAAAGAAGCCGGATGACCCGTTCGGGATCAATCTCCAGGGCCGCCACTTCCTGCCAGAGCTGGGCCACCCGATCCCTGTCGGCCCTGATGAACTGGGCGTCGGCCAACTGGGCCACCAGGGTCAGCAGCAGCTGTCGTTCTTTCTGCTCGACCGGCCCGACCGTTCGCGGCGTCTCGCTGGGCCGGCCCCACCGCCGCGTCTCGGCCCGTTGCCTTTGGCTGGGGGTGTGGGAGAAGGCATCGATTCCGCTGAAGGCCATGGGACGCCTGCCCTGCGAATGGTGTGCCTTCCTTGTAGCCCTGGGGCCTCCACACCCCTGGACTGGGGCATCAAACGTATCAATGGCGACCGTTCCTGAGGGGGCTGGCCCTGCCCGCCAAGCCGGTGGATCGGGCGGAGCTGCTGGCGGCTCGCGGTGGTCCCGGGGGGTTCATCCTTGACCGGGCAGCCTCCTTTCCTGGCCCTTCCCCAGCACCTGCCTCCAGCCGGCAGCCCCGATCGCTGGCCCTGGCTACGGCGTCTGCGCGCTCAGGACGACCTCGACCTGGAGCCCTGGCTGGAGGCGATCGAGGGCCACGGCCTGGTGCCCGATGCCGATCTGCTCGCGGCGCTGGCCGGGCGGCTCGATGGCGCCGCGGCGAGCCGATTACTGGCCTGGTGGCTGGCCGAATCAGACGCGAATCCCGCCCTGCTGAACCTGATCGGCCGGATCCGTGACCGACGCTGCAGGGCCTTGCTGCGACAGGCCCTCCGCCTGCCAGGGGAGGCCACTGACGCGCGGGCTGCCGCTGGGAATGGGGCCATCGACAGGATGGCTGTTCTGTTGCCGCTGCTGGGCCACCAGCGCGATCCCGAGGATTTCCAGCTGTTGCGCCAACGGGTCCTGGCTCCCCTGCCGCTGCAGCAGCGCCGCGCGGCCCTTGAGGGGCTGGCGGTGGGGCTCGCCGCCTGGCCGGCGGCTCCCCTACGGCAGACCCTGCGCCAGCTCATCGGCGATCTCGATCCCGCCCTGGCGGCCACGGCCGTCGACCTTCTGGCCCGACTGCCGGCGGGCCGGGGGGACCTGGCCGATCTCGATCGGGGCCGGCTGGCCCCGGAGCTGGCGCGCCGGGTGGAGCGGCGCCTCGCAGGGGCGGGTGTGGACGCGGTTGACGGGCGATCATGGGGGTCCCCCCAGCGCGCATGAGGCGAGGCCGATGTTCCGTCACCTGCTGGTGCCCACCGACGGCTCCGACCTCTCCGACGGCACGATCCGCCGGGCGGTGAGCTACGCCCGCGAGACGGGGGCGACCATCACCTTTCTGCACGTGCTCGCCAACCTGGCGATGCCACCGCAGGCGTCGATCTACGGCGATCCGGTGCTGCTCGATCCGGCCGTGGTGGAGCGTTTCAGCCAGGCTGAGCGGGCCTACGCCACCGCGCTGCTGGATCGGGCCCGGGCCATGGCCGAGGAGGCGGGCGTCCGCTGCGACACGGCCGTGGGTGATCATCCGGTCGTCTACGAGGCGATCATCGAGGCCGCCAGCCGCCACGGCTGCGACCTGATCTTCATGGCCTCCCACGGCCGCCGCGGCCTCGCCGGGCTGCTGCTGGGCAGCGAGACCCAGCAGGTGCTGACCCACACCGACCTGCCCGTGCTCGTCTTCCGGCGCCCCGTGGCCGCGGAAGCCGGCAGCGATCCGGAGCTTCAGCCGGCCCCGGCCGCCCCGGCCAGCTGAAGCCGCCAGCGGCGCACCACGTCCGCCACACCCAGGCCATCCAGGTCGACCTGGGCATTGAGGCGCTGCATCGTGGCGGCGGGGATGCGGCCGGCCAGGGCGTCGATCACGGGCACCAGCTCCGGGTGCCGCCGCAGGCTGGCGGCGTTGAACACCGGCACGGCGTCGTAGGGCGGGAAGTAGTGGCGGTCGTCCCGCAGCTGCTGCAGGTCGAGGGCGGGGATCAGGCCGTTGGTGGTGTCGCCGGCGATCAGGTCGACCCGCCCCTCAGCCAGGGCCCGGTAGGTGAGACCCAGATCCATGGCCTCGGGCGGCTGGGCGAAGCGCAGCCCGTAGCGCCGGGCCAGGCCGCTGTAGCCATCCGGCCGATTGAGGAATTCATAGCCGAAGCCCGCCCGCCAGCTGGGGGTGTGGGGGGCGGCCTCGCTGATCGTGGCGATCCCCAACCGGCGCGCTTCGTCCCGGCGCACCAGGATCGCGAAGCTGTTCTCGAAGCCCAGCGAGGGGAACACGGTGAGCCCGAAGCGTTCGCCATAGAGCCGGCGCGTCTGCTCGAACACCCGCCGCGCCGGATCTGGCGTGTCCGGCGGCGGCGGGGACTGGTCAAGAAGCGTGGTCCAGGCGGTGCCGGTGTATTCCACGTAGCCGTCGATGCGGCCGCTGCGCACGGCGGCGTGGATCAGGCCGGTGCCCCCCAGGCCGAAGTCCCGCTGCACCTTCAACGGGGTGGCGGCTTCAATCTGCTGGGCCAGCAGTTCTCCCAGGATCAACTGTTCGGTGAAGCTCTTGCTGCCGATCCGCACCGTCCCTGTACCTGCGGGCGGCAGCAACCGCATGGCCAGCACGGTGCCCAGGGCAAGGCCCGCCAGGAGCCAGGCGAGCCGCAGCAGCCGTCGCCGCCCGCCGCTGGGACCCTTGGCACGGGGCTGGGCCAGCCGTCGTTCCAGCAGCCCCAGGCCGCCATCGGCGAGCAGGGCGATGGCGGCGGCCGGCAGGGCCCCCGCCAGGATCAGGCCGTTGTTCACCGTGGCAATGCCCCGGAAGATGAACACCCCCAGGCCGCCGGCGCCGATGGCGGCGGCGATCGTGGCCACACCGACGCCGATCACCGTGGCCACCCGGAGGCCGGCCATCAGGGTGGGCAGGGCCAGGGGCAGCTCCACCCGCAGCAGCACCTGGCGCTCGCTGAGTCCGAGGGCTTGCCCGGCCTGCTTCAACCCCGGCGGCACCTGGGCCAGGCCGGTGACCAGGCCCCGCAGCAGGGGCAGCAGAGCGTAGAGGGTGAGGGCCACGATCGCCGGTGTGGTGCCGATGCCCCCCAGCAGCGGCACGGTCAGCAGCAGGCCGAAGATCGCCAGGCTCGGCACCGTCTGCACCGTGCTGGCCAGGGCCAGCACCGGCCCGGCCCAGCGGGGCCGGCGGCTGATCCACAGGCCCAGCGGCAGGCTGATCGCCAGGGCCAGGCCGATGGCGGTGCCCACCAGCAGCAGGTGTTCGCCGCTGCGCTGCAGGATCTCCCCCGCCAGGGCGCCGTCCCACCAGGCCGGCAGCCACGGGCCGCTCATGGTGCTTCGGCCGGCGTCAGGGCCCGGGTGGCCTGGAACACCGGCACGCTGACGCCGATCAGCAGCAGGGCCCAGCCGCTGTTGGCGGTGTCGTTGAGCAGGGCGCCGACCAGGAAGACGATCGACCCCACCAGCACGATGGCGGTGCTCCACGGGTGGCCCCAGGCCTTGAACGGCCGTGGCCGCTCCGGCTCACGTCGGCGCAGCACGAACAGGCAGACGATCCCCACCAGGTAGAGGCTCACGTAGAGAAACGCCGCCAGACCGAGCAGGATGGTGAAATCGCCGCAGAGCACCAGCAGGGCCGAGGCCAGGCTGGTGAGCACCAGGGCCACGGTGGGGGTGCCGCCCTTGTTCACCCGGTCGACCAGGGGACTGAACAGCCTGTCGCGGCTGAGGCCGTAGAGGATGCGCGGGGCGCCCATGATCGAGGCGTTGATCAGGCCCGCCAGGGACACCAGCGCCAGCACGGTGATCGCCTGGCCGCCGAAGGCGCCGAACAACAGGGCGGCCGCATCCGCCACCGGCAGGCTGGAGACGGCGATCACCTTCAGGGGCAGCACCCGCAGCAGGGCCAGGTTGAACAGGGTGTAAATGGCGATCACGGCCAGCACCCCGCCGATCAGGGAGCGGGGCAGGTCCTCCTGGGGTTCGCTGAACTCCTCGGAGAAGTAGATGGGGCTGTGCCAGCCGTCGTAGGTGGTGACGATCGCCTGCAGGGAGAACACCAGCGCCACCGCCAGGCCCGTCCATCCCGCCGGGGTGGCCAGGCCCGTCGCTGTGGTGGGGATCGCCGCGCTGGCGGCGGCGCGGCTGTCGGGGCCGCCCAGCAGGAAGCAGGCCGCCACCACCGCCAGGAAAGCGATCGCCTTGGCCAGGCTCAGCAGCTTCTGGCTGCCGCTGCCGGCCTCCACCCCCAGCAGCTGGATGAGGGTGAACAGGGCCACCACCCCCAGCCCCAGCAGCTTTCCAGGCAGCTCCAGGCCCGGCAGCAGGAACAGCGCGTAGTCGCCGATGGTGATCGCCACCCAGGCGATGCCGGTGCAGTGGCCGATCCAGTCCATCCAGCCCACGCTGAAGCCGGCGGCATCACCGAAGCAGCGCCGGGCGTAGACGTACCAGCCGCCGGCCAGGGGCAGGCTGGCCCCCAGCTCTGCCACGGCGATGGCGCCGAGCAGGGCGTAGAGGCCGCCGGCCAGCCAGGCCGCCACCACCCAGGGGCCGCTGCCCATCTGGGCGGCCACCAGGCCGGGGGTGCGCAGGATGCCGGCGCCGATGGTGCCGCCCACGGCGCCGGCGATGCCGAAGGTCACCCCCAGCACGTTCAGCAGGCGGCCCGGCGACTCCAGCTCCGCAGCTGCCGGATCGGGGGGAGCGGAGCGGGTCAGGAGGCGATCACCCGTTCCAGCAGGGCCTGGAGCTCCTCCAGTTCGTGGCGGCTCAGCAGCCAGTCGCCCTGTTGATCCTTGGTGACGCGGGCCTCGATGATCCAGCCGTCCTCCGTGGGCGCGATGGCGAAGTGGGGGGACTGGAAGGGGGCGACCATGGGCTGGCTGGAAGGAAGCGGTACCTCCTGCTTAGCCAGATCCGCCAGCAGCGGCGGTGGGCCCAGCTGCTCGAGCCGGAAGCTGGCGCCGTAGCTGGGGGTGGGCTGCTGGGAATAGAAGCGGGCGGCGGCGGGCCGGCCCAGGCGGCGGCGGCCTCTGGCCACCAGGGCGGCGG
>NZ_JAYGHY010000019.1:0-50699 GCF_034931305.1 Cyanobium gracile UHCC 0281
GCCCTGCTGGCGGCGATCGCCGCCAGCAGGGCGTCCAGCAGCGGTTCCCAGTCGAGCCAGCCCAGGCTCGGCCCCCCGGCGGCGACGCCCCCCGCAACAGCCTCCGGCGGCACCAGGGGCAGGGGCCAGCTCGCAAGCTCACCAGGGGCAGCGGCGGCAGCCCCCTCCAGGCGCAGACCCCCTTCGCCCTCAAAGCTCTGCACCTGCACCAGGCCCAGCAGGGAGGCGACCGCGTCGAACAGCCGACCCACGCTGGTGCTCAGGGGGCTGTTGCAGCCGCTGGCGATGGCCTGCAGCAGCAGCTGGCGCTCAGCGGCCGCGAAGGCGTTCAGGCTGTGGCGGGCGCCGGGGTGCGCCAGGGCCCAGGAGCCGGCGGCGGCCAGCAGCCCCAGGGCCGCTCGGCGCGGTTCGGCCATGGCCCGCTCACCGCCCGGCAGGAAGAAGGGCCTCAGGGCCACCAGTCGCTCGCAGGGGGCGGCGCCGGGCCCGCCCAGCAACAGCAGCTCTCCGCCCCACAGCTGGGAGGTGCCATCGGCACCCGGGGCGTAGCCGAGACCATCCCAGGTGACGGCCAGCAGCGGCAACGGCAGCCCGTGCTCGGCCAGCACCGCCAGGCCGTGGGCCCGGTGGTGCTGCACCGTTCGCCGCGGCCACGGCTGATCGGCGGCGAGTTGGTGGCTGAGGTACCCGGGGTGGGCATCGCAGGCGATCCGCGTCAGCCGCCCACCCCAGCGCCGCTCGATCGCTGCCAGACCGTCGGCCAGCCGGGAGAGCAGGCGGCCCTCGGCCAGGTCCCCCAGGTGGGGGGCCAGCCACAGCCGCCCGTCCAGCGCCAGGGCCGGCGCACTCTTGAGGTCCCCGCCAAGGGCCACCACCCCCTCCGGCGCCCCGCCTGGAGCCAGCGGCAGGGGTTCGGGGGCATAGCCCCGGGCTCGGCGCAGCAGGGCCGGCCGGCCATCAATCAGCTGCAGCACCGAATCGTCCAGTGGCCGGGCGATGGCGCGCTCGTGCACCAGGAAGACATCGGTGATCGGTTCGCCAGCCCCGCCCCCCAGCCGCGCCACCGCCTCGGCGGGATCGGTGCAGAGCGGCTCACCGCTGGGGTTGCCGCTGGTGGCCACCAGGGGCCGGCCGAAGGCGTGCGCCAGCAAATGGTGCAACGGCGACGCCGGCAGCATCGCCCCCAGAGAGGGGCTGCCCGGGGCCACCCCCGGCAGGGCTTCCGGGCCCCCCAGAAGGCGGCGCAGCAAGACGATCGGGGCGGCGGGTTCCGCCAGCGCCCGCCGCTCCTCAGCATCGAGGCGGCAGAAGGGGGCCATGGCGCCGGCCTCAGCCACCAGCAGGGCGAAGGGCTTGGCGGGCCGCCGCTTGCGCCGCCGCAGCCGCGCCACCGCCGCGGCGTTGGTGGCATCCACCAGCAGCTGGAAGCCGCCCACCCCCTGCAGGGCCAGGATCTCCCCGGCGGCGAGACGGCCGCAGCAGGCCCTGATCAGGGCCCCGGTGCTGCCGTCACCGCCCGGACCCGCCAGGGGCCTGCCGGCGCCATCCCACAGGGCCAGCCGCGGACCGCACTCCGGGCAGGCGATCGTCTCGGCGTGGAAGCGGCGATCGGCCGGGTCCTCGAACTCCCTGCGGCAGGCCGGGCAGAGCGGGAAGGGGGCCAGGGTGGTGTGGGCCCGGACCCAGGGCTCGGCGGTGGCGATGCTGAAGCGGGGGCCGCAGTCGCAGCAGCTGATGAAGGGGTAGCCGAAGCGGCGATCGGCGGGATCGGCCAGCTCGGCCAGGCAGGCGCCGCAGGGGGCCCGATCGGCCACCAGGGCCGCCGCCACCAGATCGATGCCGAGGCGCTCCGCCCCCCCATCCAGGATCCGGACCCCCGCCGGGGGCGCCCCGGATGGCCGTGTCGGCGCCGGCAGCCAGAGCGGATCCAACCGCTCCAGTCGGGCCCCGGGGGGCAGCTGACACGGCAGGCGTCGCAGGAACGCCTCCAGGGCATGGCGCTCCCCCTCCAGCTGCAGCCGCACCAGGCCAGGGCCGTTCTGCACCTCCCCACTGAGGGCCAGGTCGGAAGCCAGCCGGTGCACCAGGGGCCGGAAACCCACCCCCTGGACCACCCCACGGCACGCGAGCTGCAGCCGGGCCCGTCCGGCCCCAGGCGGCCCGCTCACCCGGCGACGGGCACCCGCTCCAGGCCGAGGGCCGCCAGCAGTGCGGCGATGCCCTCACCGGTGCGGGCGGAGACCTCCACGATCCGGGCCTGGGGGGCCACCCGGGCCACGTTGCGGCGGGCCTGGGGAGCCTCGAAGCCGCAGGCCTCAGCCAGGTCGACCTTGCTGATCACCACCACATCAGCGGAATGGAACGTGGCCGGGTACTTGAGCGGCTTGTCCTCCCCTTCGGTGACCGACAGCAGCACCACCCGCAGGCTTTCGCCCAGGTCGAAGGCGGCCGGGCAGACCAGATTGCCCACGTTCTCGATCACCAGCAGTTCCAGGCCAGCCAGGGGATGGCCGAGGTGGTCGAGCTCATGCAAGGCCCGGTGCACCATCGCCGCCTCCAGGTGGCAGGCCTGGCCAGTGGTGATCTGCAGGGCCGGCACCCCGGCGGCCCGCAGGCGACGGGCGTCGTTGTCGGTGGCCAGATCCCCCACGATCACCGCCATCGGATGGCGTGCCGCAGGCAGGGCCGGGGCCAGCTCCAGGGCCAGCCGCTCCAGCAGGGCGGTCTTGCCGGAGCCGGGGGAAGACAGCAGATTGATCACCCGGACGCCAGCGGCGGCGAAATGCTCCCGGTTGGCCGCCGCCTCGGCGTCGTTATGGAGGAGCAGGCGCTGGCCCAGCTCCAGGTGCCGGGGGGATTCGGTGGCGGCGGCCACCGGCTGGCCGCAATTGCAGTCGAGACACATCGCAGGATCGACCCCAGACAAGAGAGCGGCACGGAAAAGCCCCGCCGGGGCCCGGCCTGGCCCGAAGGCTAGGCACGGAGCTCCGACGGGGCCCTGATGGCCACCGGGACCATCCGGTGTTCACCAAAGACCGCGGATCGGCGCGGGGGCCGGTTCAGGCTGGGGCATCGGCATGGGTGCCGGCTGCATGATCGGTTCCGGCTCCGGGGTGGGAGCAGGTGCTGCCGCGACAGGGCGGGCGCCGAAGCGGTAGCGGAAGCCGATCTTGCCGCCGAAGCTGTTGAAAGCGTCGAAGGTCACGTTGTCGGAGGAATACCCACCAGCGCCCTGATAGACGCCCTCAAGGTAAACATCGGAGTTGTAGCTCATGGCGTAGCTGACGCCCACCTTGGCCTGCCAACCGAACAGCCCCTTGTTGACACTGCTGGTGGGGAAGCCGTTGAGGCTGAAGCTCGGGGTGCTGAGGTTGGTGTACCCGATGCCACCGCCGATGTAGGGCGTCCAGCGGCTGTTGGTCTCGATGTCGTAGTAGAGGCTGGCCAGCACATCATTCTTGTTGATGATGCCGGAGACATTGTTGGTGAAGGGAACGATGCCGAAGGCACCGAAGCCGATCGGGTTGGTGGCACCAACGGCGTTCAGGCTGGCCCGGCTGTAGCCGTAGGTGAGCTCAGCCCGCAGGGCACCGAAGTCGTAACCAACGCCGACGTCACCGGAGAAGCCACCGCCCAGGTCGAGCTTGGTGGAGTTGTTGTTGCCGAAGTTGAACAGCAGTGGTGTGAAGAAGGGTGAAACCAGCGTGCCGTTGCTGTTGACCGTCTGATCACTGGGGGTCTGGGCGCCAGCACCGATGGTGAGATACCAGCCCTTGGCGGAGTAGGCCTCTTTCACCACCGGCAGGGGATAGGTCTGGGCGATGAGGGTGGCCTCCGGCGCGACCTGGGGAGCCAGGCTTGCGCCGGGGGCTGGAGCGTCACTGGGGCCGGCTTCCGTGAACCCGGGAAGGCTTGCCGACGTTTCCAATGCCACAGGATTGGTCACCGGCTCGGTGCGCTCGCCAGCGGACCTGACCTCCGCCAGGGCGGGACCGCCCAGGAGAAGACCGCCCGTTGCAGCGATTCCCACTCCGCGGAGAAACGTCCGATTGAATGTCCTCGTGAAATAAGTCATGGGGGTTGCGTTCCTCTCACTCATTTACAAATAAACCCACGCCATGGTCGAAATGTCAGGTCATGGACAGCATCAGGCCTGGCACAGAGTGCAAAAAAAGAAAACTTGCGCAAGATTTCAGTTCATGCCTGAAAGTGGCTACATTTTGGCTGCGAGCGCATAATAGAGAATATTTTTTCTAGTCCTGATCGGGATAACCGCCGACCTTGGGCTGGGGCCGCGAGGTCCACATCGGCATGGCGATTCCGGGGGTGCAAGGCAGCCAGGCCCGCACGGGCTCAGTCGAGCTCCAGGGAGGCCAGCTGCAGTTCCCGGCCCCGCAGCAGCTCCCGGCTGATGCGGCCGCAGAGCGGGCAGTCGCAGCAGCCATCGCGCGCCGGAAACGGCTGACCGCAGGCGGCGCAGAAACACGCGGCGGCCACCGCCTCGATCACCAGCCGGGAACCGGCGGCGATCGTGTCCGCCATCACCACCGTGTGGGCCAGGCGCAGGGCCTCAATCTCCACCCCCGCCAGGCTGCCCACCCGCAGCGTGATGGCCGTGATGCGGCGGGCCCCATGCAGGGCGGCCTGCTCCAGGGCCTGCTGCCGCACCGCGTCCATCAGGCTGAGTTCATGCACGGGGCGCCGCAGCCCCCTGCAACCAGCCCCGCAGCAACCGGCGCGCCTGCGGCAACTGGCGCCGCAGCTGCGGCGAAAAGTGATCGCCCCAGGAGAAGTCGAAGGCCGGCACCAGCAGCTCGTGGGCCGGCACACAACGCTCGAACAGCTGCTCTGCCAGGGCCAGCAACCGGGCGGGCGCCACCCGGTGCGTGTCCCGCTCCCAGCCGTCGCTGGCCAGCAGGGGCCGCAGCAGGCAGCGGCTCCGGGGTGGCGCCAGCCAGGCATCGACGATCAGCAGCCGATCGGCCGCTGCCACCGTCTCGGCCAACTCGGGGGTGAGCTGGTGGCGCTGCAGACCCAGACCCTCCACCAGGTGCCAGCCCACCCCGTCATCACCCCGCAGGGGGTTGCCGATGCCGATCAGCAGCGCCCCCTCGACGCCAGGACCGCTCATCCCCGCAGGCGTTCGGCCAGCACGGTGCCATCGGCGGCCAGCAACTGCAGCCGCAGCGGCATCTGGCCGGCGGCATGGGTGGAGCAGGAGAGGCAGGGGTCGAAGCAGCGGATGCCCGCCTCCACCCGGTTGAGCATCGCCTCGGGGATCTCGGCGCCGGCGGGCACCGGATCGGGGATGTACGCCTGGGCGATCTGGTGCACGGTGCGGTTCATCGCCAGGTTGTTCTGGCCGGTGGCGATGATCAGGTTGACGCTGGTGAGCAGGCCGTCGTCATCCACCTTGTAGTGGTGGAAGAGGGTGCCCCGGGGCGCCTCGCTCACCCCCACCGCCTCGTTGCGGTTGAGGGAGGCGCGCAGACGGATGCGGCCGTGCATCAGGTCGGGATCGTTCACCAGGATTTCGATCGCCTCCAGGCAGGCGACGATCTCCACCAGCCGGGCGTGGTGATAGGCGAAGCTCGAAGTGGCGGTCTGGCCGCTGCGCTGGCGCAGCTCCGCCAGCTCCCGGTCGGCCCAGGGGGTGCCGATGCTGTCGCAGACGTTGAGCCGGGCCAGGGGGCCCACCCGGTAGATGCCGTCTGGATAGCCGAGGGGCTTGTAGTAGGGGAACTTGAGGTAGCTCCAGGGTTCCACCGCCTCGCCGAGGAACGCGGCGTAGTCGTCCTCGCTGAGCTGGTCGGCCACGATCGCCCCATTCGCATCGCGGAAGCGGATGCCGCCGTCGATGTGCTCCCAGAGCCCCTTGGGGGTCACCAGGCCCATGAACAGGCTGGGGAAATCGCCGAAGACGCGCTGCTCCTTCTGCAGGGGGCCGTCGAGGAGCTTTTTGTACAACTCCAGCGCCAGGGTCACGGTGGCGCGGGCCTCTGGCAGGCGGTCCAGGATCCAGTCCTTGGCCTCCTGGCTCAGGGGGGTGCGCACACCGCCGGGCACCGCCCAGGTGGAGTGGATCTTGCGGCCGCCCAGCAGCTCCAGGATCTGCTGGCCGAACTGGCGCAGGCGGATGCCGGCGCGGGCCAGATCGGGGTCGGCGGCCATCAGGCCGAAGACGTTGCGCTTGGCCGGATCGCTCTCCCAGCCCAGCAGGAAATCGGGGCTGCTGAGGTGAAAGAAGGAGAGCGCGTGCGACTGGGTGAGCTGGGCCAGGTTGAGCAGCCGCCGCAATTTGTCGGCCGCCGGGGGGATCGCAAGGGCCAGCAGCTTGTCGCCGGTCTTGGCGGCCGCCAGCAGATGACTCACCGGGCAGATGCCGCAGATGCGGGCCGTGATGCCGGCCATCTCGGTGAAGGGCCGACCCTCGCAGAACTTTTCGAAGCCCCGGTACTCCACCACGTGGAAGCGGGTGTCGGTGAGGTGGCCGGCCTCGTCGAGGTGGAGGGTGATCTTGGCGTGGCCCTCGATGCGGGTCACAGGGTCGATGATGACGGTGCGGGTCATGGCGTTGTCCTCATCCGAACCGCAGCATGGCGGACCCTTCCTGCACCGGCCGCTCACCGGCCAGCAACGGTGTGATCGCCTCGCGGATGCGCTCGGCGGAGGGGGGGCAGCCCGGCAGGTAGAGGTCGACAGGAATCACCTCGTGCAGGGGCAGCACCCGGGGCAGCAGCTCGGGCACGATGCCGGGGGCGAAGGGCAGCTGGCCCGTGGCATCGGCCAGCTCCAGGTAGCCGCGTTCCAGCACAGCCTTGGCGCTGTCGTGGCCGCCATCGAGCAGGTTGCGCAGGCCGGGCACATTGGCTGTGACGGCGCAGTCGCCGAAGGAGATCACCAGAGCCGTGCGCTCGCGCACCTGCAGGGCCAGTTCGAGGTTGTCGACATTGGCCACCGCCCCCTCCACCAGGGCGATGTCGACGTTCTCGGGGTAGATCTTGACGTCGGTGCCGACCGGCGAGAACACCACATCCACCTTCTCGGCCAGATCGAAGAGGAACTCGTCGAGATCCAGGAACGACATGTGGCAGCCGGAGCAGCCCGCCAGCCAGACGGTGGCGAGGCGGAGCTTGGCGGCGGGGGGGGAGGGAGTCATGGGGTGGGGGGTCACTGGTTGTGCCAGCGGCGCTGTTCGCGGGCAGTGCGCAACAGGGCGGGCAGGGTGGTGTTGGGCTGCTTCTCGGCGGTGGTGTCGCTGTTGCGGAACAGGGCGCCGGTGGGGCACACATCGACGCATTTGCCGCAGGAGGTGCAGGCCTGCACCTGGCCCCAGGGCTCATCCAGGCCGGCGACGATGTGGCACTGGCCGCCACGGCTGCCGATGTCCCACACATGGGCCCCTTCGATCTCGTCGCACACCCGCACGCAGCGGGTGCAGAGGATGCAGCGGTTGTGGTCGAGGGTGAACTGGGGGTGGGAGGCGTCCACCGGCCGCTGCGGGTACTGGTAAGGGAAACGGGAGTGGTCCATGCCCACGGTCACGGCCATGTCCTGCAGCTCGCAGTGGGTGTTGGCCACGCAGACGGCGCAGACGTGGTTGCCCTCGGCGAAGAACAGCTCCACCGTCATGCGCCGGTACTCCCGCAGCTGGGGGGTGTGGGTGTGCACCACCATGCCCTCGGCGGCGGCGGTGCTGCAGGCGGGCAGCAGCTTGTTCGAACCCTCCACCTCCACCAGGCACAGCCGGCAGGAGGACACCGGGGTGAGGCCTTCGAGGTGACACAGGGTGGGGACGTTGGCCTCCGCCGCCCGGGTGGCGTCCAGCAGGCTGGCCCCCGCCGGCACCGCCACGTCCTGGCCGTTGACGTTGAGGGTGACGACGCTCATCGCTCCACCCCCGCAGTGGCGACGCAGGCCGCTGGCTCCCGGCAGGCCGCCTCGTACTCGTGGCGGAACCAGCGCAGGGTGCTGAGCACCGGATTGGGGGCCGACTGGCCCAGGCCGCAGAGGCTGGTGACCTTGACCATCTGGCAGAGGGCATCGAGGCGCTCCATGTCGGCGGGGGTGGCCCGGCGTTCCACGAAGCGATCGAGCAGCTGGGCGAGCTGCACGGTGCCGGCGCGGCAGGGCACGCACTTGCCGCAGCTCTCGTTGACGCTGAAGCCCATGAAGTGGCGCGCCACCTCGGGCATGGAGGTGCTCTGCCCCATCACCACCATGCCGCCGGAGCCCATCATCGAACCCAGCTCCAGCAGGCTTTCGTAGTCAACGGGGGTGTCGAGCCGTTCGGCTGGGATGCAGCCGCCCGAGGGGCCGCCCGTCTGCACGGCCTTGATCGGCGAGCCATCGGGCACCCCGCCACCGATCAGCTCCACCACGGTGCGCAGGGGGGTGCCCATCGGCACCTCCACCAGGCCGGTGTTGACCACCGCACCGGAGAGGGCGAAGACCTTGGTGCCCTTGCTGTGCTCGGTGCCCATGGCGGCATACCAGTCGCCGCCCTGGCGCAGGATCGCCGGCACGGCGGTGAAGGTCTCGACGTTGTTGATCAGGGTGGGCGCCCCCCAGAGGCCCGACTGGGCCGGGAAGGGGGGCCGGGGCTGGGGCATGCCGCGCTGGCCCTGGATCGAGAGCAGCAGGGCCGTCTCCTCACCACACACATAGGCGCCGGCCCCCACCCGCACCTCCAGGCGCAGGTTGAAGGTGGTGCCGTGGATGTGGTTGCCCAGCAGGTGCCGGCTGCGGGCCTGCTGCAGGGCCAGCCGCAGCCGCTCGATCGCCAGGGGATACTCCGCCCGCACGTAGACGAAGCCCCGCTCAGCGCCGACGGCGTAGGCGGCGATCGCCATCCCCTCGATCAACCGGTGCGGATCGCTCTCGAGCACGCTGCGGTCCATGAAGGCGCCCGGGTCCCCCTCGTCGGCGTTGCAGACCACGTAGCGGGGGCCGGGGGGCTGCAGGGCCACCGTGTCCCACTTCAGGCCGGTGGGGTAGCCGGCACCGCCGCGACCGCGCAGACCGCTGCGGCGCATCTCGTCGCGCACCTGCTCGGGGGTGAGCTCCTCCAGGACGCGCTGCAGCTGGGCGTAGGTGCCGAAGGCGATGGCGTCGTCGATGGATTCGGGATTCACCTGGCCGCAGCCCTCGAGCACCACGGGCCGCTGCAGGGCGAAGAAGGGAGCCTCCAGATCGAGCCGATGGGCGGCCAGGGCATCGCCGCTGCTGGCAAGGCCGGCGGCGATCAGATCCCCGGCGTGCTCCGGGGCCACGCCGCCGAAGAGCTGGGTGGGGCCCGGGCCGTCGCAGGCCACCAGGGGACCGCTGCCACAGAGGCGCAGGCAACCCACCGGTTTGATCGTCAGCGCTTCAGCCGAGAGGCCGGCGGCGTCCCGGGCGCCCTCCAGGGCGGCACGCAGGGCCTGGCCACCGGCGGAACGGCAACCACTGGCATCGCAGCAGCGCAGCTGCGGGGGGACGGGCATGGGGACCGGGGACGCCTATCGACTTGCTAGCCAGGAAATCACTGCTGCGCCGCTCACTTGGCTTTGGCCAGCGCCCGGGCGATGCTGTCCACTGTGGCCGGCAGGGGGCTGTTGGCGGGGATCACGCCATTGGCGTAGAGCACCTTGCGGATCTTGTCCAGCAGCGGGGGCAGGTTGTTGTGGGCCGGGTTCAGCAGTTCGTACTGCTCCTGGGGGCCGGGGTAGCGGATGCCTTCCCACAGGGCAGCGGTCGCACCGGAATCAAGGCCCAGGTGGTCGGCCATCGCCTGGCGAACCTCCGCCGGACGGCGGCCTTCCTCCTCGCGCATCGCCTGCCAACCCTGAACGAGGGCCAGAACCGCGTCGGGATGCTGGTCGAGCAGCTCGGGTTCAACGGCGAGCACATCGAGGATCTCGTAGGGGAGTTGCCGGCTGGTGAACAGCGTTTGCAGCGGCTGGGCGCGAAGCAGCTGCTCGCTCCGGGGTGGGTAGGTCACCACCGCCTGCACCTCCCCCCGTCGCAAGGCCGCTTCCCAGGAGGTGGCAGGCAGGAAACGCAGCTGGGACGGCTCCGGGGGCGGCAGTCCCACGGACTCGAACGCGCGCGACAGAACGTACCGGGAGAGGCTGCTGCGGTCGAGGGCGATCGGTTGATCGGCCAGGCCCTTGAGGTCCTTCACCCCCTGACGGGCCAGCAGTTGATCGGCGCCGCGGGACTCATCGACCACGTAGACGATCACCGGACACCGCTCCGGGGCCACCCCGCAGATGGTGACGGCATCGATCGTGGTGGTGGCGATCGCCTGGGCCTTACCGGAGACATAGGCCTCCATCGTGCCTGCCGCGTCGGCGAAATTGCGCAGATCGAGGTTGATCCGGCGGACGTCGTAGTGGCTGCGCGCCTTGGCCAGGGCGAAGTAGGCGTACCCGGGCCATGGGTTCACCGCCAGCACGATCCGGGGAGGCTGGCGCTGGCACCCCAACGCCACCGCCAGCAGCAAGGACCCCAGCGCGGCGAAGCAGCCAAACCGCTGCCGCCAGCCCCGCCGGCTTCTCCCCGGAGGAAAGGCGATGCCGGCGTGAGCCCCCATGGGTGGACCCGGAAATGTGAAAAAAGTATGATGGATGTTCGATGCGAACGTTGCCGTTCCGCCAGACCCCGTCGCCCCATCTCCCCCTGCTCCCCCGCCCCCCTGCCGACGAACGCCTCGACCAGGAGCGCCGCACTCTGGTCTTTGGCGTGGTGGCCATGGGGCTCCTCGGCACCACCCTGCTGACCTGGAACAGTTACACCCAGTTCCAGTCGGGGCATGCCAGCCAAGAGAAGGCCACGGCCGATCTGGTCTATGCCGCCCTGCAGCTGAAATTGGTCAACTCGGAATCCTTGGTGCGGGGCCTTGCCGGACTGGATCGGGCCTCTGAGGAGGTCACGCTGGCCGAGCTGCAGCGGTTCGTCAGTGCCGTAGGAGCCGGTGGCCCGGCACTCGAAGGCATCGGCACCTTGGGCTATGCCACGGCCGCATCCGGCAGGGTCCCGATCCGCCTGATCGCGCCGCTCAATCCCGGCAACCGCCTGTTGCTGGGCAGCGATCTGCGCAGCTTGATCCGGAACTCCGGCCAGGCTCTGCGGCAAGACGCGAGTCCCCACGAAGGCTGGCTGTTCAGTGGGCGTCCCGGCCCGGGAGGACCTGCCTTTCTGGTGCAGGTCCTCCCCATCGGCGGCAGCAACGGCACAGCAGGCCGAGGAACGGCGCCACCGTCAACCTGGGCCTTCGCCACCCTGCCGCTGCGCGATTTTCTGGTGGCGGCCCTCGACCACCCGTTGATGCGACTGAAGGAGGAGGTGGACCTGCAGCTGTACAGCGGCGACCGTGCCGATCCACGCCAGCTCCTTTACGACTCCCGCAACCGTCCAGGGGCCGAAGTTCTGCCCCATGCGCTCTCGCGGCCCTTCGAAACCGGTGGCCAGCGTTGGCTGTTGCTGGTGCAGGTGCCCCTGCAGGTGTCCGGCCCCTGGCTGCCCACCTGGGAAGTGGTGCTGCTGCTCGGACTGACGAGCAGCGTGCTGGCCGGCCTGGTGAGCGATCAGTTCCTGCAACGCCGCCGGGCGCTTGAGCGGGAGGAGCGGAGCCTGGGCGCGATGCGGCGCAACTGGGAGGCCAGCCTCGAGTGGTTTCACCTGTATCGCCAGGCCTTTTCCCTGATCCAGGACGGCGTGGTGATCACCGACAGCACGGGATTCATCCTGACCTGCAACGAGGCCTATTCCGCCATCACCGGCTACGAGCTGGAGGAGCTGGTGGGCCGCAACCCCCGCATGATGAAATCGGGCTACCAGGACAAGGCCTTCTATGCGGCGCTCTGGGAACAGCTGCTCGCCAGCGACCGTTGGGCAGGGGAGATCTGGAACCGCCGCGCCAACGGGGAGATCTACCCCGTCTGGATGCAGATGGGGGTGGTGCGTGACGCCTCCGGCGCCCCCAGCCATTACGTCGCGGCTCTGGCCGACCAGACGCGACTGCGGGAGAAGGACCGGCAACTGGAGTACCTGGGTTATCACAACCCCCTCACGGAGCTGCCCAACCTGCAGATGGCCGAGCTGCAGCTGGGCCAGCTGTGCCAACAGACGCAACCGCTGGTGGTGATCTGGGTCGAGCTGGACGGTGTTAAACGCATCGAGGAAAGCTTCGGCCCGGCCAAGGGGGATGAGCTTGTCAAGGTCGTCGTCGAACGGCTGAACCGCTTCGTCGGGCCCACGGATGTCTTGGCCCAGGTGGGCAGGAGTGAGTTTTTGATCGTGCATTCGCTCGATCCCGCTGATCCCACAGGCGTGCAGATAGCCGGAAGGATTCTGGCTGGGCTCAGCGATCCGATTGGCCCGGTGGAAACGCTGGAGGTGGCCCTGGCGGCCTGGGCTGGCGTGAGCTGCTTCCCCCAGGATTCCAGGGAGCCGGAAAACCTGCTCCTGTTCGCGGCCACGGCCCTCGGACAGGCACGACGCCAGGAGGTGGGCACGATCCTGCGCTACTCGGGCGAGATGACGATCCGCAGCCGGCACCGCCTGGCGATCGAAGCCCACCTGCAGCGGGCCTTGGAAACGGGCCAGCTGGAGCTCTACTACCAGCCCCAGGTGGATAGCCAGGGGGATCTCCTCGGCGCCGAGGCCCTGCTGCGTTGGCGCAGTCCGGAGTTCGGTCCGGTCTCACCGCTGGAGTTTCTGCCGATCGCGGAAACCAGCGACCTGATCCACCGGATCGGCGCCTGGGTGCTCGAGGACGCCTGCCGCCAGTGGCAGGGGTGGGTGCAGGCCGGCCTCGCCCCTGGCCGGGTGGCGGTCAACCTTTCCACCCGACAGTTCCAGGACCCCAGGCAGAGCGTGCCCGAGCTGGTGCAGCACTGCCTGGCCCGCACGGGTCTGAGCACGGGCTTGCTGGAGCTGGAGATCACCGAGAGTTGCCTGATGCCAGCTCTGGGTACCCGCGAGCAGCTGCTTAAACTGAAAGAACTGGGTGTGGAGTTGGCCATCGATGACTTCGGTACCGGTTTCTCTTCCCTGAGCACGATCCACACCTTTCCAGTCAGCAAGCTGAAGATCGATCGTTCGTTTGTGGATGGTGTGGACACCAACCTCACCTCACAGGCGATCGTGCGCGCCACCTTGGCCATGGCCCGGGGACTGGGGGTGAGCACCCTGGCCGAGGGGGTGGAGCGTCCCGAGGAGCTGGACTTCCTGCTCCGCTGCGGCTGTCCTGCCTACCAGGGCTTCCTGTTCAGCCGTCCCCTGGCCGCCACGGAGTTCGAAGCCCTGCTCCGGCGGGGAGTGGCCGCCAACTCGGTGGCCGGCACTCAGCCGGCAAGGGTGCATCTGCCATGAAGCTTCCAGGCAGCAGCTTGACCCCGCGCCAGGGCCTGCTCCTGGGCCTGCTGACCGGCCTGGCCGTGCTGGGCAACGTGACCGCGGTGCCGCTGTTCTTCAGCATCCACATCCTGCTCGGGTCGATCGCGTCCACCCTCGCCCTTCTCTTGCTGCGGGGCTGGTGGAACGTGCCGATCACCGTCCTGGCGAGCCTCTACACCTGGAAGCTCTGGAGCCAACCCTGGGCCATCGTGATCTTCAGCGCCGAAGCCCTCTGGCTGGCGCTGTTCGTGAATCGCTTCAGCGGCCCACCGCAGAACGACATCAAAGGCAAGATCATCCTGGCGGATATCGCCTTCTGGCTTCTGGTGGGAACACCGCTGGTGTTCTTCTTCTACGACGTCGTGCTGGCGAACGATCCGGCCAATGTGGCCGTGGTGGCCGCCAAGCAAGTGGTCAACGGCATCGCCAACACGATGGGGGCCTTCTTCCTGTTCGTGCTGGTCCAGGTGTGGCGCAGCCGCCGGGGCCAGGGACTGTTGCCCCTGCGGGGCGTTGTGTTTTCAGTGGTGCTGGCTTCGGTTCTGTTGCCGTCGATGGCACTCAGCCTCCTTTCGGGCAACCTGCTGCAGAGCGCCACCCAGGAGGGGGTTCTGGAGAACCTCCAGACCGTCGGCGAAGCCGCCGCCAGGATCACCCCCCTCCAGTACGGCACACCCTCCCGGGCACTTCCTTCGAGCGTCGGTTCAGCGGCCTTCCTGCTCATCGACACCGATGGCAACCGGATCAGCTCCAACCCCGGCCTGTTCCTGCGGCTGGAGAACAGTTTCCAACCCGCCCCAGCGGAGCAGATCAAGGCGAATGGGCTGCAGATCCTGATCCCCAGGGATCACCGTCCTGGCCTCAAGGTGTGGTCCCAGGGGTACTGGAGCACCACCCAGCCCTCCACCCGTTATCTGGTGCAGGTCGTGCAACCCGCGGCACCGCTGGTGATGAAGCTGCAATCCCAGAGCACCACCTTGCTGACCACCCTCCTCTGGATGATGCTGCTGGGGGTGCTGCTCAGCGAAGTGGCGGCCAGCCTGGTGCAGAGGCAGCTTCAGATCCTGCCCCAACCCCTTGAGGCCGCCACCGAGGGGCCTGTGCCCGCCGCCAGCCTCGAGCGTGTTGCCCCTAACTCCCTCAGCAGCATTGCTGAGGTCTACGAACTGGCGAATCGCCTCCAGGAACAAAACACGAGAGTGCAGCGTCTGAGCCAAGACTTCACGGATGTGAGCTCCAGACTCAAACAGTGCACCGAGAGACAACGACGCTCGAGGACGTTTGATCTTCTCACCGGTGCCACCAACCGCTGTGAGTTGGAACAAAGTCTGTTGCAAGCCAGCGAACGGGCCCAGGCCTGCTCCGTGCCCGTGGCCTGCCTGGCCTTCTCCGTGCAAGGACTGCGGTCAATCAATGCGTACCACGGCCGGCAGAAGGGAGACGAGGTCCTGACGCAATTGATCACCGCTGTGAAGCCCCTGCTCCGTGCCAACGACGAATTGTTCCGCATCGGAGGCAGTGAATTCCTGCTGCTGCTCTGGGGCCAGCCGCTTGAATCGGCCCGCAGCACCGCCGAGCTGATCCGCCAGGTCATCAGCCAGGCCGAACTTCCACCTGGCGATCCATCATCCCCACGGCTGACCATGAGCGCAGGGGTGAGTCTGCTGGATGGCACCGATACCAGCGGCCAGGAGCTGCTCTCAAGGGTGGAACTGGCCCTGAACCAGTCCAGGGAGCTGGGAGCCCATCAGGTGGTGGTGCGCTGAGGCAGGCCGGCGGCCTCCAGGCGGGCGTCCAGCGCCTCGCTCTGGTCGACGGGCAGCCGCGTGATCAATTCCCCGTCCACCACCAGCACCGGCGCCTGGCCGCAGGCCCCCAGGCAGCTGACGTGCTGCAGGGCCCAGACGCCGTCCCCCGCCGCATCGTCGAGGCGCACCCCCAGCCGCTGCTCAATGCGGGCCGCCACCTGGGCGCCCCCCTTCACGTAGCAGGCGGTGCCGAGGCACACGGCACAGCGGTGGGCGGTGGGGGGCTCAAGCCGAAAGAGGTGGTAAAAACTGGCCACGCCGTGGACACGGCTCAACGGCAACCGCATCCCGGTGGCCACATCCCGCAGGGACTCCGGTGCCAGGTAGCCATGGAGCTCCTGCACCTGATGCAGCACTTCGATCAGGGCGTCGGCGCGGGCCCCATGGCGGCGGATCACCTGGGTGATGCGCGGGTCAGTGCTGGCCGGGGCCGAGCTGGTCATGCGGTTGTTCTCCCACCGTCCCTTGCTAGCCACCGCAAGGGCCACGGTCAGCAGACCGCGGCAGCAATGCAGCATCCGGGCCTACAGCCTGGAAGCCAGCGGCTACTTATAGTTCATCCCATGAGCACCCCTGCCGTATGAATCCTGCGTTTCAAGCTCCGTTCCGAGCCGTCTTGTTGAGTTTTGTTCTGTTGCTCAGTTCAGCGGCCATGGCCTGCGAAAAGCACATCAACGGCCACCAGAACAGTTCCGACACCCATTCGGAAAGCATCAACAACTAACTATCTTCACCCCAACCCGGTGAAATGGACGGCTAATGATTAGCAGTCACATTCGTTAGTCAGAATATTTTGATTCCTTTCCGCCCTCCTTACCATCCAAGAGTCGTCGTCTCGGCTGCTGCCCTGATCGGCCTCTTTCTGCTGGATCTGGCCCTCACCAGAAGCCTGGGATTCACTCTGTTTCCTTACTACTGGATCCCCGTGGTGCTGGCGGCCTCCTTCGCCACGCCACGCCAGGTGGGTGGGTTCACGAGCCTGGCGATCGTGCTGACGGTTGTCTGGTCCCTTCAGGCTCCCCAGCCCACAACGCTGGAACTGCTGCTGCGGCTGGTCGGGCTGATCGGGATGGCCTGGGTGTCCTTGCATCTGGCCCGGGAACTGCAGGCCAAGGACCGCAGCAACCGGGAGCTCAAGCAGCACTACCAGTTGCTGGCCGAAAATGCCCCGGATGTGGTCCTCAGCAGCAACCTGAACGGGCGGATCGCCTGGATCTCCCCGTCGGTGCACCAGTTACTGGGCCATGACTCCCGGCAGCTACAGGGACGCACCATCGACGAACTGCTGCTGGAGGCGGACCGCGGGCAGCTGGATCAGAGCATCGGCCTGGTCCTGCAGGGAAACAGCAGTGTCTGCGAGCTGCGCTTCCGGACCGCTGATGGGGGCAGCCGCTGGGTGTCCATGGCCCTGCGGCCGGTGCTCGGGGCCGCTGGCGAGGTGCTGGGGATGGTCGGCAGCTGGCGCGACATCCAGGGGGAGGTGGAGGCACGTCAGGCGGAGGAGCGCACCAAGGCGGCCCTGGAGGCCTCGGAAGAACGGCTGCGCCTCACGATGGAGAACGCCTCCACCGGCATCGCCCTGCTCGACGCCCAGGGGCATTTCCTCTCCATCAACCCCACGGGCAGCGGGCTGCTCGACCAGGACCACGTTGGCCTGGAGGGCCTCACCTGGCAGGCGTTCTCACCGGCGGCCGACCAGGCCAGCGAAGCCCCGCTGATGCAGGAACTGCTCAGCGGTCGACGCTCCTGCTACCGACTGCGCAAGCGCATCCTCCAGCGGCCCGACCGCTGCATCTGGGTGGATTGCAGTGTCTCCTGCTCGCGCCATACCGACGGCACCACAGCCTTCGTGATCGCCCAGTTCAACGACGTCACCGAGATGGTTCAGGCGGAAGCGGCCCTGGCCACCTCGGAGGAGCGCTACCGGCTGCTGGCGGAGAACTCCAGCGATGTGGTGCTGCTGATCAAGGACGAGCTGATCAGCTGGATCTCCCCGTCGCTCACCTGCATGCTGGGATGGCAGCCGGGAGACTGGATCGGCCATCCCCTGAGCCGCTTCATTCCCGCCGAGGAGCAACCGGCCCTGGAGCGCGATCTTCACGCCCTCGCCGCCGGTCGAACGGTGGTCAGCAGGCTGCAGGCCCTGGCCCACGATCACAGCCAACGCTGGGTGGAACTGCATGCCAGTCCCTACAGAGATCTCGATGGCCACCTCGACGGCATCGTGGGATCCTTCCGGACCGTGGATCAGGAGGTGGCCGCCGAAAGGGAGCTGGCCCGCCGCGCCTGCACCGACGAACTGACCGGGCTGGTGAACCGCCACGAGGCATTGGAGCAGATCACCGCCATCGCCGGCCGTGTGGTGCGCCAAGGCCATGCCACGGCCGTGTTGTTCTGCGATCTCGATAACTTCAAGGAGATCAACGACACCTTCGGTCACGTGCCTGGTGATGAATTGCTCAGGACCGTGGCCACGAGAATCCGCATGGGCCTGCGCAGCGGCGACATGGCCGCCCGCATTGGTGGCGACGAATTGATGGTGGTGCTGCAAGGGGTGCGACATCTGAGCGATGCGGTGACCATCGCCGACAAGCTGCGTCGGGCCGTGGCCGAACCGATCTCCACCAGTGCTGGCTTCCTGTCGATCACCCTGAGCATCGGCGTCACCATGGTCGAACCTGGCGAAGACTCCGACGAGATCATCTCCAGGGCCGACCGCGCCATGTACCGGGCCAAACAGACCGGGCGCAACCAGGTGCTGGCCTTCAGCGACCAGACCGACACGATCAAAGACCGGAGTGCCAGCTGGCAGCCTGCGCTCTGAACGGCTCAGGCGGCACGGCAGCGTGAACGATGGCTAGCGAGGCAACCGCCATGGAGATCATCGGCATTGACCATGTGGTCCTGCGCTGCAGGGATCTGGAGCGCATGGAGCGCTTCTACATCGACGTGCTGGGATGCACCGTGGCACGACGCAACGAAGCACTCGGCCTGATCCACCTCAGGGCCGGCAACAGCCTGATCGATCTGGCGGCCGTCAACGGGGAACTGGGTCGCCGGGGAGGTGCGGAGCCGGCGGCGGAAGGCCACAACCTCGATCATGTTTGCCTACGGATCGAACCCTTCGATGAAGAGGCGTTGCGGGCCCATTTCCGCCGCCATGGTCTCCAGACCGGCCCCCTCCATCACACCTACGGGGCGGAGGGTATCGGTCCGGCCCTCTATCTCGAGGATCCGGAGGGGAACAGCATCGAACTCAAGGGTCCTTGCCAACCCTGACCGGGCCTCGAGCCCCGGCAGCTTCAGCCACGCCAGGTGGGCTGGCCTCCGGGTTCCAGGGTGCCGCGGCGGCGCCAGAGCGCTGCCGGACTCACCTCAATGCCGTGCTGGCTGGCCAGATCAGCTGCTGCCTGGGGCGTTTCGGACGTTTGCAAGGCTTCGGCGAACACCGGATCACGGAGAGCCAGATCCTTCACCTGATGAAGGGCTTCCGCGGCGTTGGGCTGGGGATAGGTCGTTGTACTGGATCGCTCACAGGTTGTCATGGGATTTCCTCTGCTTTTGACTCATCCTAATCAGATTTAATCGTCATCATGATGAGTGCAAACACCTATCCATTCGTCTTACGATGTCTGAAAGTAAGCCGCCCCCTTGCCACTGCTGGCGGCAGACCCATAGATCTTCGTCGAAGGGAAATATTCGGCCTCCAGCTGTACCTGAGCGGCCGCCTCTTCTCCTGCCGTTTCAGCAATGAATTGCAGGGTAAGATCGATGCCCGACGAGATGCCCGCCGCCGTCCAGATCGCCCCATCGCGGGTGAAGCGTTCTTCCACCACCACCACGTCGCCGAGGGCCCGCAGCCGCTCCAGGGAGGCCCAGTGGGTGGTGGCCCGCTTGCCGCTGAGCAGGCCCGCGGCATGCAGAAGGAAGGCTCCTGTGCAGACCGACAGCACCGCCCGGCAGTGGGCGGCCTGTTGGCGGATGAAGCTGATCAACTCGGGATTGTTCACCTGCGTGCGGGTGCCCAGGCCGCCGGGCACCAGCAGCACCTCCAGGGGGGGAGCTGTGGCGAAGCTGGCCTGGGGCAGCAGCACCAGCCCCTTGGCGCAGGTCACCGGAGCCTCGCTCTGGCCAATCAGCAGACACTGTTCGGGTCCACCGCTCTGGCGCGCCCACAGGGTGGCCATCTCCCAGGGTCCGATGGCATCGAGTTCCTCCACCCCTGGGAACAGCAGGAGGCCGAAGATTCCGGCGCCAGTGGACGCGGCTGGATCCATCGTCAGCCCCGCCAGCAGGCACAGGAAAGCGACCCAGTTTCCCACCAGCCGCCAAACCACAGCGAGGATCAAGACCAGGCCGAGGAGCGATGGCGATGGGGACAGCCACGGCAACGAAAAGACTTTGGCGGCAAGCGCTGATGGCCCTGGCCCTGGCGGCCCTGCTGAGCCTGGTACCGCCCGCAGCCGCCGCTGCCGCCGCGGAACTGCAGGTGTTCGTGCGCGAGGGCTGTCCCCACTGCGCCGCCGCCAAGGCCTTCCTGCCCGAGCTGCAGCGGCAGCGGCCAGCCGTGCAGGTGCGGCTGCGTGACGTGGGGGTCGATCCGCAGGCCCGCGACGACCTGATGCGCCTGTCGCGGCAGGCGGGCATCCAGGCCCCCGGCGTGCCCACCTTTGCGTATGCCGGCCGGTTGCTGGTGGGCTTCGACGACGCCGGCGGCCGCGGGAGCGAACTGCTTGCCCTGGTGGCGACGCCCAGCACAGCCAACCCGGGCGAGGGCGCGGCCGGTGCCGGAGAGCTCAGCCTCGGCCCCCTGGGCCGCCTCAGCGTCGCCGAGCTCGGCCTGCCCCTGTTCACCCTGGCGATGGGGCTGCTGGACGGCTTCAACCCCTGCGCGATGTGGGTGCTGCTGTTCCTGCTGTCGCTGCTGGTGCATTGGCACAACCGTCGCCGCATGGCCCTGGTGGCGGGCACGTTCGTGCTGGTCAGCGGCGCGGTTTATTACGCCTTCATGGCCGCCTGGCTGAACGTGTTTCTGCTGCTGGGCTGGTCCACCGGGCTGCGGCTGGTGCTGGCCGGCCTGGCGATCACGGTGGGGGTGGTCAACGTGCTGGACAGTCGGCGCCAGGGCAGCGGCTTCAGCCTCTCGATCCCGGCGTCGGCCAAGCCAGGCCTTTACGCCCGCCTGCGCAACGTCGTCCAGTCCCGCTCCCTGCTGCCGGCCCTGGCGGCGGTGGCGGTCCTGGCCGTGGTGGTGAATGCCGTGGAACTGCTCTGCACCGCCGGCCTGCCGGCGATCTACACGGCAGTGCTCAGCCAGCAGAACCTGCCGGACAGCACCCACTACGCCTACCTGGGCCTCTACATCCTGGGCTACATCGCCGATGACAGCCTGATGGTGGCCGCCGCCGTGCTGGCCCTGAGCAGCAACAAACTCACCGAAGCCGGCGGCCGCTGGCTGAAGCTGATCAGTGGCGGGGTGATGCTGGCGCTGGGGCTGGCGTTGCTGCTGCGGCCGGGATGGCTCCTATGAGGCTCACCCCAGCAGCGCCTGCACGCTGGCCAGCTTGTCGTCGAGGCTCTGGTCGCGGTCGGTGCGGGTGTTGATCGTCACGGTGGTGAAGATCCGCGGGCAGCCCATGGCATGCACGGCGACATGGCAGGCCTCGATCGCCGCCATCACCGGCGCCCACTCGCCCTCGATGGCGGTGCCGTTGGGGTGCAGCCGAATCGTCAGCCCGGCCTGCTGCAGCACCCGCTCGCAGGTGGCCACGTAGGACGCCAGGCTCACCCCCACACCAATCGGCACCACACAAAGATCAACGATCACCTTCATGGTGCTGGGGAGGGGCAGGGGCTATCCCGATCATCACCAGGTGCCGATGCTGAACAGCAACTGCAACAGGGCAAAACCCGCCAGACAGGTGGCGGCTAGCAGCGGAGCGACATGAACCAATTTTCCAATCCCTCGTTGGTGCTGGTCTAGGCCGGGAGAAGCCCATGAGAAAGCCCATGGAGAGACTGCGTGTGGAGAGCCACAGACACAGTTAGTGATGAACTTTTGCCCTGCGTGCCCTGCATCGCGGCCCGACTCTCAGCCTCAGGGATGGGGGACGATCACCTCAAGAGCCCGCTCTCTTGGCCTGGCCACGGGCCGAAAGCCCCGCAAACGCCCAGGCACCTGGGCGGCGAGCACCACCCCTGTCGGGTCGATGGCGAGTCCGGCCTCCCGCAGCCGCTGCACGGTCCACCAGTTGCAGTTGCGAGACCACAGATAGGTGCCGTGAGCCAGGACAAAACGACCCCCATGGCCGGGCCGCCATGGCAGGGGGGCGCGTCGCCCGCCGGCGGGGGTGCGCTGGGCTGAGCGCTCCAGGGCGGTGAGCAGGGCCTGCAGGGTGGGGGCCTCCACCCGACGCTGCCACGCGGCGACCGTTCCCTCCAGCCGCGGTGGATCGGGGTGGCCGGCGAGGAGCAGCACCGAATCGGTGGGCAGAAACAGGGCGGCGATCAGGGTCTGTGGGCTGCGGTCAGCGCCATGGAAGTAACGCCGGTCGCCCCAGGCGACTTCCACGAACGGGGCCGCCTCCGCCCCCGGGGGACCGAGTCGCCAGCCTGGTGGCTGCTGCACCACGATCGAGGTGTGGTGACCCCAATCCGCCACCAGCACGGTGTAGGGCCCCGGAGGGGGCAACGGCAGCGGCGCCAGGTGGGCGCGGGGCTCGGGTCGCGCGATGGCCTGCAGCAGCGGCCGGCCCACCAGCTCCAGCAGGAGCGCCAGCATCAGGAGCCCACTCCCAGAAGCACCAACGATGGGGGCAGGGGGACTTGAACCCCCACAGCCTTGCGGCCTGCGGATTTTAAGTCCGCTGCGTCTACCAATTTCGCCATGCCCCCGCAGGGGGATCCTAGATTCAGCTCACTTCGCGACACCCCCGGTGGCCCTGAGCGGACCCCTGAGCAGCCTGCCGCTCGACACCCTGCTGGTGATCGGCGCCTATCTGGCCCTGGCCGGCGCCTACCTGGTGGTGGTGCCCCTGGCCCTCTACTGGTGGATGCACAAGCGCTGGACCGTGATGGGCAAGATCGAGCGCACGGCCATCTACGGCCTGGTGTTCCTGTTCTTCCCTGGGCTGATCCTGTTCGCCCCCTTCCTCAACCTGCGCATGGCCGGCCAGGGCAAAACGGCATGACCCGGGCCCAGGCGATCCTGCTCGGACTGGCGGTCTTCGCCATCGGCGGCGGCGGTTACTGGGTGTTCCGCTCCAGCGGCCTGGAAGGCTTCTCCCCCGGCATCGCCGCCTCGGCCCTGCTGATGCTGGTGGTGCTGGGGTGGACCGCCAGCTACCTGCTGCGGGTGGTGGGCGGCAAGATGACCTACATGGAGCAGCGGCGCCGCTACCGGGCCGCCTACGACGCCGTCACCGACGATGAGCTGCAGCGCAAGTTCGACGCCATGAGCCCCGAGGAGCAGGCCAGACTCCTGGCCGAGGTGGGCCAGCTGCAGGCCGATGCTGAGATGTGAAGACGACCCCATAGGCTCAGGGGCACCGTCCTGAACCCGGCCCGATGAGCGTTGCCGCCACCGCCGGCCCTGCCACCACCCCCACGCCGATCCAGCAGCGCTTCGCCGCCCTGCGGGCCGAGGGTCGCTGTGCCCTGATGCCGTTTCTGATGGCCGGGGACCCCGATCTGTCGATCACCGCCGCCAGCCTGCTGGCCCTGCAGGCCGCCGGCGCCGATCTGATCGAACTGGGCATCCCCTACAGCGATCCGCTGGCGGATGGCCCGGTGATCCAGGCCGCTGCCAGTCGGGCCCTGGCCGCCGGCACCACCCCGGGCCGGGTGCTGGCGATGCTGGAGTCCCTGCGGGGCCAGCTGACCCTGCCGGTGGTGCTGTTCACCTACAGCAACCCCCTGCTCAACCGAGGCATGGACAGCTTCTGCCGCGAAGCCGCCGCCGCCGGTGCCGCCGGCCTGGTGGTGCCCGATCTCCCCTTGGAGGAGGCCCAGAAACTGTCGGCCATCGCGGCCGGCCATGGTCTGGATCTGGTGCTGCTGGTGGCCCCCAACACCCCGGCCGAGCGCATGGCCCGCATCCACACCGCCAGCCGCGGCTTCACCTACCTGGTGAGCGTCACCGGGGTGACGGGGGTGCGCACCAGCCTGGAAACGCGGGTGGGGCCACTGGTGCAGCAGCTGAAGGAGCTGGGCCCCACGCCGGTGGCCGTGGGCTTCGGCATCGCCACCGGCGAGCAGGCCCTGCAGGTGCGCCGCTGGGGTGGCGACGGCGCCATCGTGGGCAGCGCCCTGGTGCGGCGCATGGCCCAGGCCCACCAGAGCGGAGCTGATGTGGCCGCCGATGCCGGCGCCTTCGCCGCCGAGCTGCGCGCCGCCCTTGATCAGCCGCTCTAGCCGAGCTACAGCACAGGGGCGCAGGCGCTCAACGACAGCAGCAGCGCCAGGGCCGCCAACAGTGACGCCGGGCTGAGCCGTGGGATGGGGCGCAGAGCAGGGGTTCGCATGGCCATCGAGCGACAACCCCCATGATGGGCCGATGCTCCCCGACAGTCTGCCGTTCTCCCCCGCCTGCCTGCGCAACCAGGACCCCATCCTGACGCTGCTGCGCCGCTGGATGCCCCCGGCGGCGCGGGTGCTGGAGGTGGGTTCGGGCAGTGGCCAGCACGCCATCCACATGGCCCGCCATCTGCCGGGGGTGTGCTGGCAGCCCAGTGAGCGCTCCGAATCCCTGGCTGGATTGGCCGGACGCCTTGCCCTGGAGGGCCAGGCGGGGTTGGCCCCGGGGGCCCGGGTGGCACCGCCGCTGGTGCTGGATGTGACCGAGGCCCAGTGGCCCGCCGGGCCCTTCGAAGCGGTGTTCACAGCCAACACGCTGCACATCATGCCGGCGGCCGCCGTGCCCCACCTGCTGGCCGGCAGTGCCCGGGTGCTGACGGTCGATGGCCTGCTGCTGATCTACGGCCCGTTCCGCTACGGCGATGAGCACACGGCCGCCAGCAATGGGGCCTTCGATGCCCAGCTGCGGCAGCTGGATCCGGCCATGGGGGTGCGTGATGCCGAGACGCTTCAGGTTGAAGCCGCTCGCCTGGGGCTGCACCTGCAGGCCGATGCGGCGATGCCGGCCAACAACCGCCTGCTGGTGTTTCAAAAATGCAACGAAGGGCGCGGAGAATGAAAGGCTGAGGGACGTTCTACCCCCCACCCTGCGGCCCATGAAATTCGTCCTCTGGGGCACCTACTGCGCCGACGCCCTTGAGCGCCGCAGCCCGTATCGCGACGAGCATCTGGCCGGACTGCAACGCCAGAAAGAGGAGGGCGTGCTGCTCACCCTGGGGCCCACGGTCGACGCCAGCCACGTCTTCGGCCTCTACGAAGCCGACGACCTGGAGACGGTGGAGAACCTTGTCAAAGGGGACATCTACTGGCGCCAGGGCATCTGGACGGCCGTGGAGGTCTATCCCTGGATCCAGGCCTTCTGAATCGGGCGGACGCCTGGAGCGTTGAGGCCTGCCTCAGCCACGGGGCCAACCCGCCTGGGCCTGCTGCCACACCCAGGCGGCCACCGCTTCGGCCCCGCCATCACCGAGGGCCTCGCCGTAACCGCCCATCTGGCCGAGGCCTGCGGCGGCAATCGTGGCAATCACCTCTGGGTTGGCGGCGCCATTGCGCTCCAGTGCTGCCAGCTTCAATGTCTTGTTGCGGCGAAGGATGTTGCCACCCTGGACATGGCAGCCGGCGCAATGGGCCTCAAACAGCCGGCCGCCGGCTTCGAGACTGACGCGATCGCGATCACCGGGATCCACAGCGAAAGCTGCCGCGGCGACACCCAGAGCCGGAGGCGGCAGGATCAGGCCCAGCACCAGCAGCAAGGCCACCAGCACCGAGACCAGCGGGCGCCAGCGGATCAATCCTCTTCGTCGGCGCTGCCGGCGGGGATCAGGCGGATCTGTTTGCGGCCGAGCTTGATCTCGAACTCGTCGCCGGGCTTGAGATCGAGCATGGCGGTGTAGGCCTTGCCGATCAGCAGGTTGCCGTTGCCCTGCACCGTGGCCACATAGCTGAGTTTGCGCCCGCCTTTGCCCACCTTGCCGGCTGCACCGAACTCGACGCCTTTGGCCTCAAGCAGGGCCTCGTAGAAGGCGGTGAAGTTCAGGCGCTCGGCGCCATCCTTCTTGGTGGAAACATAGCCACAGGCCCGCACGATCTCAGACTTTCCGACATCGCCGAGTTCCTTGACCTTTGCCAGCAAATCCGATCCTGTCAACATGGTATGTACGGGTTGTCGGCTGTGTGGTGAGACATAAAACATACACCAGCACCATCAGCCTTCTGCCGATAGCGGCGACAATCCATGCACATTCACCGCCACGATGCTGCCGATCCGTCCACTCCGGCCCGACGATTGCCAACAGCTGATCGCTGTTTATCACGAGGCGGTCATCAGCCAGGCCGGCAACCTCTACAGCCCGTCACAGATCGAGGCCTGGTCACAACAGGCGAGCCGTAATGAAGCCTTGCGGTCGTCACTGCTACGCGGCCACGGGTTGGTGAGTTGTGCCAACGGCGACGAGACGATCATCGAAGCGTTTGCCCTTCTCGACCCGGTCGACCGGCTCGCCCTGCTCTACTGCCGGGGTCGCTCCAGTCGCCAGGGACGGGCGGGTGCCCTGCTGGAGGCCCTGGAGACGCACGCCCGCTCCCAGGGCGTGCTGCGCCTGCGCACCGAGGCCAGCCAGCTGTCACGGCCGTTGCTCGAGCGGCGGGGCTGGGTGGTGGACGCCGAAGAAACAGTGATCCTGGGCGGCGTCTCCTTCCTGCGCTGGCGGATGGGCAAGGATCTGCTCTGACGCCTGCGCCCCTCCCCGATGGCCGAAGCCCAGCTGCAGCAGTTCCTGGAGAAGGTGCGTCAACTGAATGCCTTCGTGGCCCTGAGCGAGGCCGATCCCTCCCTGCGCCAGGCCCTGCGCGACTGTGACGATCACCATCAGGTGGTGGCCCTGGCCCGCTCCTGCGGCTTCGAGATCGGCCGCCGCTGGGGGGAGCCAGCCGCCGGCGACGGGGCAGGATCAGCCGCTGCTGGGGCCGGTGCCTCCCTGGTGCGGGGTCCCTGCCCAGCCCCTGGTGAGGAACTCACCACCGTGCTGCTGCAGACCCCGCAGCTGCGGCTGGAGCGGATCCACTCCTGCAGCGCCTCCAGCCCCGAGGGCTTCTGGTACGACCAGACGGAGCACGAATGGGTGCTGCTGCTGCAGGGCAGTGCCCGGTTGCAGTTCGCCGGTGAGGCCGAAGCCCGCTGCCTGGCCTGCGGTGAGGCGCTGCTGATCAGTGCGGGCCAGCGGCACCGGCTGCTGGCGAGTGACCCGCCTCCTGGAACGATCTGGCTGGCTCTGTTCTGGCCGCCCCATCCCGCTTAGCGAGTTCCGCGTCATGGACCCGACGCACCAACCAGAAGGCCACCGCCAGGCACAGCACGGCGATCCCGAGGCCCACCACGAGCATGGGCTTGTTCTCGGCGTTCGGGGGCAGCACGATCACCTTCCTGGCCACGGCCGTGATGGCGGTGAGCAGCACCAGTTCGATCTGCACCACGTGGCGGCGCAGGTAGGAGGTGATGTTCTGCAGCACCTCGATGGCGATCAGCAGGTTGAGCAGATCGCCGAGCACGGCGATGAGACCTTCCCCCACCCAGCGCCGGTTGGGGTCGAACAGCTGAACGACGACCTCGAAGGTGAACTTGAGGGCCGCCACCAACAGCACCAGAAAGAGCATGACGGCCAGCAACTTGGCCACCAGGCGCTCTCCCCGGTCGATCAGGCGAAGAAAGATCGTGTCCTGGAAGATCCGCTGCAGGCGTCGCATCAGTTCGTGAACGGCTGGTAGTTGGGCTTGGCCGGTGTGTCACTGGGGGAGTTTTCGATCACCGTGTCGCAGGTGATCGAGCCATCGGGGCTGGTGACGCAGTTGGTGGGCTTGATCTGGGTTTCCGGACCCACATTGCCACCACGCTTGAGCATGAAGGATTCGGCCTGGGCCTGGGCGGCGCCGCTGAAGCACAGACCGGCCACCAGGGCAGCGGCGGCCCGCAGGGAGCAGGGGAAAGCGCGGGTGAGGACGGCGGTGGCGTTCATGGCGGTGGTCGTCGGCGCGGGGCCGCAGGATCGGTCAGCCCCCACTCTGGAGGCTGGTCGCCTGGCCCGCCAGCGCGGCGCGTCTGGGGCGTCAGCTGCCGCTGTCGCCGCGGATTTCCTGCAGCAGCAGGTCGAGCTGCCCCATCGAATCCGCCATCGGGTCGCCGGCGGCGGCAAAATCGCCGTCCTCGCCGGGCTCCTCGGCCAGCCACTGGGCCTCGATGGCACAGAGGCGTTCGGCCAGACCCGCTGCCCCCTGATGGCTGTAGGTGCGGTGCAGCTCCTCAAGCAGCACGGGCATGCGGATGGAACCGGCCCTCAGGGCCCGACGCAGGTCGGACTGGGTACGGCCGGTGAGCCGCAACCAGTCCTTGAGGAGGCTCTGGAGCTCGTCGAGCTGCTCCGGGCTGAGGGAGGGGGCGGACGCTGGCATGGCCAGACGCTACCCCTGCTGGCGGAAGAGGGGGAACCAGCGATCCAGCCGGCTCTGGGCCCGGGCGCGGATCGCCGGCGTGCGGTGGGTGCCGCAGAGCCCCAGCAAGGCCGTGAGCGCCACCATGTCGTCACTGAAGCCGGCCGCCGGGATGAAATCGGGGATCACATCGAGGGGCAGCAGCAGATAGGTGAGGGCCGCCAGCACGGTGAGCCGCACCTGGGGAGGGGTGGAGCCATCGAGCAGGAGCTCCACGCATTCGAAGGCAGGCCGGGCGATGGTGCGGCCGGCCCGACGCAGCAGCCGCACCAGCAGCGCTTCATCGAGAACGGCGCTCTCCAGCACCTCGGCATCGACGGGCGCCTGTTCAGCGGGAGCAACAGCCATGGCGATCTGCTCGGGGGAAGGGACACGCCAACGGGTTGGGCGTCCATTCATTCTGTGGGCCACGCAGGCCGATCAACGAGGGGTGGATCCCCCTACGTTCACTCCTCCACCAGGCCGCTTTCGATGCCGGTTTTGCGCAGCTTGCGCAGGGCCCGCTGCACCACCTGGCGGCAGTACTCGCGGCTGCATTCCAGCTGCCGGGCCACCTCGGCCAGGGTGCGCCACTCGTGGCTGCCGTCGAGCCCGAAGCGCAGCAACACCACCGTGCGCTCCTTGGGGGTGAGGTTGGACTTGTCCAGCAGGGTCCAGACCGACTCGGTGCGCTCGGCCTGCTCGGCCCGCTCCATCGGCGCCGGCTCGTTGCTGGGCAGCACGTCCACCAGCTCGGAGGGATCGGCCTTGGAGCGCACGGCCCCCTGCAGGCTGACCGTGACACTGCGCAGCTCGCAGCCCAGCAGGTCTTCGACCTCAGCCACGGGCAGCCCCATGGCTGTGGCCAGCTCACCGGCGGTGGGGGAATGGCCGTGGGACTGGAGGTGGCGCGCCTTGGCGGCCCGCAGCCGGGTGAGCTTCTCGTTGACGTTGACGGGAATGCGGATCGTGCGGCTCTGGGTGGAGAGGGCCCGGTTCAGCCCCTGACGAATCCACCAGTAGGCATACGTGCTGAAACGGTGACCACGGGTGGGGTCAAACTTTTCGACGGCGCGGGTCAGACCGATGGTGCCTTCCTGGATCAGATCAAGTAAATCCAGGCCCTTGCCCTGATAGCGCTTGGCGAGATTGACGACCAGCCGCAGGTTGGCGGTCACCATTTGCTGTTTTGCTCGCTCGCCGTTGCGCATGGTGCGCTTTTCGAGATCGTCGTAGTCGCAGGCCGGGCCGCTGCCACCCGCCTCGGAACAGCGTTCCTGCAGGCTGACCATCGCCTGAACTTTTCGCCCGAGGGTGAGCTCCTGCTCAGGGGTGAGCAGTTGATGGCGGCCAATCTCGCCGAGAAAGGCACTGAGGGAACTCGCCATAGAGCATCCGAATCGCTGTGTTGAACCTACGGTTGTTTCTGGATGTTCCTGAAACAAACAGAAAGCCTTCAGTGTTTGGTTGCGGCTTCCACATACAGGCCGCTGATTCCTTATTTTCTGCTGATTTCAACCTGGCCTCCAGGCCGTGCTCGCCCAGGGGCCCGCAGGCCAGGAGCCAGCCGCTACCGTCCGGGGCGATCCCCTGACACCAGCCGATGGCCGGGCTTCTCTCCATCCCCTCCGAGGTGCTCTCCAGCGCCGGGGTGGCCTACGTGCACTACCTGAGCTTCATGGTCTGCTTCGGCGCCCTGGTGCTGGAGCGGCGCCTGATCCGGCCCGACCCGGACCGCAAGGACGCGATCCTGATGGTGATCACGGACGTGACCTACGGCCTGGCCGCTCTGGGGGTGCTGCTCAGCGGCATCCTGCGGGTGCTGTATTTCGGCCAGGGCACCAGCTTTTACACCGAGAACCCCCTGTTCTGGTGGAAGGTGGGCACCTATCTGGCAGTGGGAGCCCTTTCCCTCTACCCCACCATCACTTACATCCTCTGGGCGATTCCGCTGCGCAAGGGGGAGTTGCCCCAGGTGAGCGAGGCCCTGGCCAACCGCCTGCGCTGGGTGCTCAACATTGAGCTGGCCGGCTTTGCCGCCATCCCCCTGATGGCCGCCCTGATGGCCCGTGGAGTCGGACTGGCGGGCTGATGGGCCGGCTCCACCGCCTGCCAGTGGCCTGCCTGCTGCCGGCGCTGCTGCTGCTGACGGCGCCGCTCCAGGCCGCCGAAGCGGATTGCCGCGTGGCCGTGGCCACCCGAGGCGTCGCGGAAACGCCGGTACCGCCCGCCGCCATTGCCCCGGGAGCTTCAGGTGAGGACTACCGCCAACGGCTGCGGCCCACGGGCTTCGGCTGGCCGCGGCTGGATCACTGGTGCGTGTGGGTGGAGCCCGCGGCGACAAGCGGAGCGGGCCAACGCTGGGACGCCCTCTGGCTCGGGGCTGTGGAGCGGGCCCTGGGCCAGTGGCAGAACGAACTGACCATCACCCGGGTGGAGGATCCGGCGGCGGCCCAGGTGCGGATCCTGCGGCGGCGGCCGCCCCTGCAGCGGCAAGCCTCCGGCCGCACCCGGGCCAGCCACGGCCGCGCCGAGCTGGCGGTGGTGGAGGCCGACCGGGGCGCCGGCTGGATCCTGGAGCCGCAGGTGCAGGTGCTGATCAGCCCGGGCCAGCGGCCGGAGGCCACCGAAGCCACCGCCCTACATGAGCTGGGCCATGCCTTCGGGCTGTGGGGCCACAGCGACGACCCCGCCGATGCCATGGCGGCCGTTCCCGGGGCCCAGCCGGTGCTGGCGCTGAGCCAACGCGATCTGGCCACGCTGCGCTGGCTGTATGCGCAACCCACACGCTTCGGCTTGCCCGTGCTTTCGGCGCCCGCGTCCCGCTGAGGGAGCCGTTCAGGCCGGCGGGCTTTCCTCGGCATGGGGGGGCCGGTGGGGCGGGTGGCGGTGGTGGTAGGGGACGAAGCCCGGGCCGTAGATCTGGGCCAGCCGGGTGGGGCTGAGGGCGTGGTCGGGGGTGCCGTGGCAGCGCAGGCTGCGGTTGAGGCAGAGCACGCCATCGCAGGTGCGGCGCACCATCTCCAGATCGTGCGACACCTGCAGGATCGTCCAGCCTTCGCTGCGGCGCAGCTGATAGAGGAGGGTGTGGAACTGCTCGGCGGCGCGGGCATCAAGGCCGGCCTGGGCCTCATCGAGCACCAGCAGGCGGCGGGGGCGCACCACGCAGAAGGCCAGCAGCACCCGCTTGAGCTGGCCGCCGGAAAGCTCGGAGAGCAGACGGTCGGCCAGGTCGTCGCAGAGGGTCTTGCGCAGGGCGGCGCGGATGGCGCTGCTGCGCTCCTGGCGGCCCAGCCAGGGGAGCGACAGGCCGGGCGAATCCCAGCCCAGGCCCACGAATTCGGCCACCGTGAGCGGGAAGCGGCCCCGGGGCGAAAGGCTCTGGGGCAGGTAGGCAAGCTTGGCGCGCAGCTCCCGCGGCAACTGGCCGCGGCTGCCGAGGCTGCAGCCCAGGAAGCGCACCTCGCCGGCCTGGCGGGGCAGGATGCCGAGGATGGCCTGCACCAGGGTGCTCTTGCCGGCCCCGTTCGGACCCACCAGGGCGGTGTCGGATTCGGCCACCAGCTGGAAGCTGACGTCATCCACCGCCGTGACGGCCTCACGCCGCACGCTGAGGTGACTGACTTCGAGAACCATTTCGGCCATGGGGGCAGCCTACCCAGCCGGCCCCGCCCTGGCTGTCGCCATGCCAACGGGCGGGCCACGAGAATGGACCCCAACGCTTTGAACCGAAACACCTCATGACGTGCATCGCCGTGACGGGAGCCTCAGGCAAGACGGGTTGGCGGGTGGTGGAAGAGGCCCTGGGCCGGGGCTGGGGCGTGAAGGCGATCCTGCGGCCGGGCTCGGCGGTGCCGCCCGGGCTGGCCGGCGCCGAGCTGGTGCGCCTGGAGCTGGGCGATGGCCAGGCACTGGCGGCGGCGCTGGCCGGCTGCGACGCCCTGGTGATCGCCACCGGGGCACGGCCGTCGGTGGATCTGGCCGGGCCGTTGAAGGTGGATGCCCTGGCGATGCGCCCCCAGATCGCCGCCTGCAAAGCCGCCGGTGTGAAGCGGGTGGTGCTGGTGAGCTCCCTGTGCAGCGGCCGCTGGCTGCACCCCCTGAATCTGTTCGGGCTGATCCTGGTGTGGAAGGGGGTGGGGGAGCGCTGGCTGGCCGCCAGCGGCCTCGATTGGACGGTGGTGCGCCCGGGGGGGCTGAAGGAAACCGAGGAGGGGATCGAGGCCGAAGGCATCCGCTTCAGCGGGCCTGACCAGCAGGAAAGCGACAGCATCCCGCGGCGGCTGGTGGCGCGGGTGTGCCTGGATGCGGTGGAGAGCCCGGCCGCGATCGGCCGCATCATCGAGATCACCAGCAGCCCCCAGCTGCCGGCGGTGGGGCTGGAGGCGTGGCTGGCGAGCAGCGCGGCCTGACGGCGGCTGTAGGGTCGCCGCGGCGGTAGCAGCTGGATGCGAAAACCCACTCTCCTGCTGGGCCTCACGGTGCTGATCACCGCCGGAGCCAGCTTCGCGGCGGCCAACCTGCTGCTGCGCAACGTCGCACCAGCCAGCCGCAGCGTGGCGGCGGCGCCGCCGCCCCTGCCGGGGGGTGTGGCCCTGGCGGAGCCGTCGCCGAAATTCGTGGGTGAAACGCGGGTGCTGGCGATGGAGGCGATCGATGCCACCGCCTGGGCGCCAATGAACCAGGCGCTGGTGCAACTGGCGCGCCGCTTCCTCGACTATCCCTTCAAGGGGTTCTCCCTTGATGGCGGCCCGAAGGAGCAGCTGGTGCTGGATCTCACCAACTTCGACTGTTTGCTGTTCGTGGAGCAGCTGCTGGCGCTGAGCAACAGCCGCAAGGTGGACACCCAGGACGAAGGGGTGGAGCGCTTCACGCAGCACGTGCGGCGGCTGCGCTATGTGGATGGCGAGGTGGACTACTGCCGGCGGCAGCATTACTTCAGCCGCTGGGCCGAAGCGGCGGAGCGCAACGGCTACGTGGTGAACCTCACCCCGTTCCTGCCGGGGGCGAGCAGCCGCACGGTGCCGCTCAACTTCATGAGCAACCACATCAAGAGCTACAAGCCGATGCAGCTGGCCCGCAACAGGCAGTGCATCACGGAGCTGGAGAAGGATCTGGTGGTCAACCAGCCCTACATCCCGCTGGCGGCCCTGCCGGGGGTGCTGCCATCCCTACGCAGCGGTGACATCTTCGCGCTGGTGACCAAGGTGCCGGGGCTGGATGTGACCCACGTGGGCTTCCTGGAGAAGCGCGACGGGGTGATTGATGCGATCCACGCGGCGGAGGGGGCGGGGGTGATCCGCAGTGAGAACTTCGCGAAATACGCGGGGCGGGTGCAGGACGTGATCGGGGTGGCGATTTATCGGCCGAGGCCGAATGATGGGGGGAAGGGGAGTGTGGCTAAGCCGGGGGGATGAGGTCCACCTAACTAGCGGCAGGACGATGGAAGATGGTTGTAGGGCCGTCATCACCGCCCAAATTCCGTTCACGCTCCCTGTGCGGTGGAAACACCCAGCAGGGACCAGAGACCAGAGCGATGCGAATCCAGCGTTTCAGATCACCCCATTAGCCCTCGCTACTGCGCAACTGGTCCGGTGGCGGCAGCTGGATGTGGTCTTCCAAGGGCTTGAAGTAGGCCCGCTCACCGCCCCTGTGGCAGCCACGAAACGCTCGGCACTCTCCAGCCGCACCGCCACCCGTACGGCATTGAAGACGGAGCTGGTCTTGGCCGTGAGGTAGGCGCCTGGCTTGGTGGCCTCGGCGGCCGCCCCCTCGAACAGGCCGCTGATCGGCCCATCCGCCAAGAACGCCAAGTTGCCGGCCTACCTGCGGTTCTATAACGGCCGCAGGAACCTGATGGCCCTCGGTGGCCTCGCCCCCAAGCAGCGGCTTGCTCAGCAGTTGACATGACCAACCTGATGGAAAACCACCCATACCGCCCTGTGATCCTTCTCCAGACCAGGCGACGCTCAAAGGCCATCAGGCTGTCAACCGGGATCATTGCAGGGTTATTTCTCATCAGCGCAGGCCACGGAAAGGCCGACGTCGTCATCGTCAACACGCCCAATGGCACAACCGGTGGATCGTTGCTGATTGACGGAACCGGACTCATCAGCTCACCAAAATCGCTGATCTTCACAACGGGCAGAATTCCAAGCCAGATCAACACGCTGACGCTGGGCCTGAACCCCTTCAGCGTTGCAACGCCACTGCCGCTCACCACCAGCCTTGGGGTCTCGATCTGGTCCACAACAAGTAGCGGCGCAAACCCGGTGCCTTTGTCAGCCCTGACAGCCTCTCAGCGCCTGACTGCCACCATCGGCGCGCTGCGACAGCTCTACACGTTTGATTCCAGCAGCCTCGGCAGCCTCAGCTCCTTCACCCTCAATCCAGACACCACCTACGGGCTGACGCTGTCTGGCCTTGTCGATGTCGCGATCAACGACCAGCCGAAATGGGGCAACACCGGCAATACGGGGGCGGGTAGAACTGAGCCCACTGGCCTCAATGGGTTCACCTACAACTCCTTCGCCATCAGTGAGGATGGGGGGCTGACGTGGTGCACGGCACAACCAGCCGCGAACCCCTGCGGATTTCCCTACAACGCGATCTTCCTGGATGTCAGGTTCCTGGGCGTCACCCCAGGCACCACCACCCCGGCCAGCGCTCCCTCCAGCCCCCTGCTGGCGGGCGGCACGGTGATCGTTGACCAGCCAGGCACGTTCCCAACGAATTACTTCCTGAGCAGCCTGGGTGGAACCATCGATATCAATGGCAAGATTTCGACCTTTACAGGCACGTTTTCCGGCAACGGCCCCCTGACCTTCTCCAATAGCGCCAGTGGCGGCCAGACGAGTCTGGTCGGTCTGAGCACCTACACAGGGGCAACGACGGTGCAGCAGGGAGCAACCCTGGCCGTGAACGGTTCGATCGCCCCATCCTCAGGATTGACGGTGCAATCCGGCGGCACGATTGCTGGGTCCGGCCAACTCCCTGGCACCTCGATCGCCTCCGGTGGTGTGATCGCCCCGGGCAACTCGATCGGCACACTGACCGTCAACGGGAACTACAGCCTGAATGGGGGAACGCAGGCCATCCAGATCCAGGGTCCCCAGAGCGACCGCGTCGTCGTGACCGGGACGGTCACCGTCTTTTCGGGTACGACAGCGCTCAGTTCCTATGGCGGCGGCACGGCCTGGCCTGGATTTCGCTACACGCTCCTCACCGCCAGTGATCCCTTCTCGACGCCCTTGGCCCTGGGGCTGGATGCCGCGTCGATCACCCCATCGGCGCTGCTGCAGTTCGGCACGGCCTTGATCCAGGAAGCCGATGGCAACCCCCGCACCTTCGACGTGCAGTGGCGCCCCAGGAACGGCAGTGGTGCGGTGGCTTCGGCGCTGCAGGCCTTGGGGGCTGCCGGTGGCAATGGCACCGCTGCCGCGGGGGTGTTCGATTCGGCCTTCAACCGCCTGGCCATCGCGGCGGCGGGCAATATCAATGCCACCGGGGCCGCGATCGGCAGCACGGGTTTCACCACAGGCCAGGCCATGGCGGCAGGGCTGAGCAGCGACCTTGTGTTCCGCCTGGCCAATCTGCTGGCCATTCCTTCCGGGGCCGGGCTGGAGCAGGCGGTGAATTCGATCACGCCGGAGTCCTATGCCGCGTTCCAGAGCGTGGGGCTCAATGTCCTGCGGCAGCAGCGGCAGACCCTGATGGCCCAGGCCGGCGGTTGCCGGACGACGGGTTGGGTGATTGGTGGCACCACCCGGCGGAACGACGCGGCCTCCGCAGACAGGAAGAACGGGACACCGGTGTGCGTCTTCGCGACCGGGGGCAATGCCACCTCCACGATTGATAGCCGGGATGGGCTCTCGGGGTATGACGCCGCTATCGCCGGTGGCTTCTACGGCATCGAAGTTCAACCCAGCCAGCAGTGGACGCTGGGAGGGGCCTATGGCTACGGCACAGCAGGGTTGAGCAACCTGGGGGCCGGCAGCAACAGCATCAGCTCCAACATCAACAGTGGCTCGCTCTATGGGGTCTACACATCCGATAGGGCCTGGACGATCAAGGGCCTGCTGGGATACGGCAATTACAACATCAATGGCCTCCGGCGCCTGATCGCGGTGGGCAATGGCAACGCGATCACCGGCGGCACAACAGCCCATGGCTACACCGCGGGGCTGCAGGCTGACTATGCGATTCCGCTCAGCAAGCCAACCGCCACGGTGCCGGTCACGCTCAAACCGCAACTGGGTGTGGCCTATGGGGCCTATCAGCAGGACGGCTTCAGCGAAAGCGGTGACCCGACCATGAACCTGAACGTGGGGGGCCACACCAGCCACAGCCTGGTGGGAACGCTGGGCGCCGAGGTGACGGCCACGATTCCCCTGAATCCTGAGAGGAGCCAGCTGCTCAAGCCACGCGTCGCCGTGGCCTATCAGGTGGATGCACTGGGCGATCGCAATGGCAACAGTTCGCTGAACGCCAACCTGCCGGGAGCGGGCGTGAGCTTCAGCAGCACGGGGCAGAATCGCGGCATCAACGATCTGACGCTGAGCGGCAGCCTGGAGTACGACATCGCCAGCAAGGCGTCCTTGTATATCTCTGCCTCCTATGAAGTCTTTTCCACGGGTCGTCAGTTCGCCTATGGCGGTGGCGTGAAACTCAGCTTCTGAGCTGGAAGAGGGGGGTGCGCAGGCTGATACCCCCTCACCCATCAAGCTCCAGCCACTAGCGTCTCGCCACCGCTACCGGGATGTGTGGCACTGGGTGACCCGCCACCAGGATTCGTGGGGGAATCGCGGGCGCTGACGGTTGAGGCGATCGACGCCACCGCATGGGCGCCGATAAACCAGTCCCTGGTGAGCCTGGCGCGCCTCTACCTGGCCCTGCCGTTCCAGGGCCTCTCCCGCCATGGCGGCCCGAAGCAGAAGCTGCTGGCGCTGAGCAACAGCCGCAAGGTGGACACCCAGGACGAAGGGGTGGAGCGCTTCACGCAGCACGTGCGGCGGCTGCGCTACGTGGATGGCGAGGTGGACTACTGCCGGCGGCAGCATTACTTCAGCCGCTGGGCCGAAGCGGCGGAGCGCAACGGCTACGTGGTGAACCTCACCCCGTTCCTGCCGGGGGCGAGCAGCCGCACGGTGGCGCTCAACTTCATGAGCAACCACATCAAGAGCTACAAGCCGATGCAGCTGGCCCGCAACAGGCAGTGCATCACGGAGCTGGAGAAGGATCTGGTGCTGAACCAGCCCTACATCCCGCTGGCGGCGCTGCCGGGGGTACTGCCGTCGCTGCGCAGCGGCGACATCTTCGGGCTGGTGACAAAGGTGCCGGGGCTGGATGTGACCCACGTGGGCTTCCTGGAGAAGCGCGATGGGGTGGTGGATGCGATCCACGCGGCGGAGGGGGCGGGGGTGATCCGCAGTGAGAACTTCGCGAAGTACGCGGGGCGGGTGCCGGATGTGATCGGGGTGGCGATTTATCGGCCCAGGCCGAATGATGGGAGGGAGGGGAGTGGGGCCAAGCCAGGTCAGTGATACATATAGTTTCCAATGTGCACAAAGTTCATGAGACGACGCGAGAAAGCGGTGGGGAGTGTTTCACCCGCTACCTGAAGCGCCCAGAATCCACCACGCCTAATCGACGCTGGGAACACCACCAAAGGCGAGGGAGCATGATACGGATCAAAACCAGCGCATCAGATCACCCCATCCGGACTGGTTGCATCCAGGACCGCCAAAAGCTGCTCCAAAACCTGTCGCACTGCAGGGCCGCGATCTGGGTGGTGCACCGCCGCGAAGACCCTCGCAGTGATGCGGGAATCAATCTCCTGCAAGCAGATCGTGCTGTCCATCAGCAGCTGTACGCCAATATCGGCGGTAGTGAAAGGCATAGTCATGGTGAGACTGCCTACAGGGTTCCCAACGCCGGTCAAGGGCGTCAAAGTGGCGCAAGGGCTCTCAAGCGCCGAGCCCGATAGCAGACGAGGACATCCAGGCCGCAGAGGCTACAAAAGAGAATAATGAGCAGCCCTTCTCCAAATGAGTGAATTTCTATACCCGTAGCCAAGCATCATCGGGTCAAGCACATCAGCTCCCCAATGTATCAATTCAAATCAACTACTCTGCTATTGACCAGCTCCAATAAGCTCAGGCAGGCAATGATCACTTCGGCAGATGTGGATCCCCCAAGTGGATAAGGCTGGCTCGCGTTCTGCAATATGCCATTCACCGTGTGCCCTTACAGATCAGCACCAAAGAAAGCACTTGATCATAGAGAAAAGTGTACGTGTTCCCGGGGCTAACACAATTGCTCATGGGGGGTTCATGCGGCATTATGGCACTGCAGACTGGCGGAAGCCTGGCCCACCTAAGTACTGCTTGTGATAAAGAGATGAGCATCCTCACCATCCTCGCTGAATTCCGCGAAGCCGCGCTAAACAATCGTGACCTCGGTGACAAGTTCGAGCGACTCATCCGTCGCTACCTCGAACTCGACCCCCAATATGCCGAACGATTCTCCAACGTTTGGCTTTGGAACGAATGGCCGCACAAGGGCGAGGTCGGCGATATCGGAATTGACATTGTTGCCGAAGAAGAAGCAACTGGCGACATCGTCGGAATCCAGTGCAAGTTCTACCTACCAGATCATCATCTCGCCAAAGCAGATATCGACTCATTTCTATCTGCCCTCGGGAAGAAGCAGTTCGCATCAGGCATAATTGTCTCTACCACTGATAAATGGGGATCAAACGTAGAGCACACAATCAAGGATCAGAGCAAACCCATCCAAAAGCTTCGTTTTCAAGATCTTGACGCCTCACCCGTGGACTGGTCGAGCTTCTCCCTGAACTCGATCAACAAGCTGAGGCTTTTGAAAAAGCGGAATCCTCGTCCTCACCAGCAAGCTGCAATTGCCGATGTGGAGGCCGGCTTCACCGAAAACGTTCGCGGCAAGCTGATCATGGCTTGCGGAACAGGGAAGACTTACACGTCTCTCGCAATCACAGAAGCGATTGCCAAAGGTGGAAACGTTCTTTTCCTCGTTCCTTCGCTCGCATTGCTCGCCCAGACTCTCCGCGAGTGGACAGCATACTCTATGAAGCCCATACACGCTATCGCAGTCTGTTCAGATGCAAACATAGGACGCCGTAAGCATAGGGACGACGAAAATACTGAGATAGACATTACCGACCTCGCCTTTCCGGCTACAACCAACACCAAAGCCCTTATCCGCCAGTGGGACGCCATTCAACGCAAGATCAAGAAGCGTAAGCAGTCCAAAGAAAACCGGGGTACGGCCGTCGTCTTCTCCACTTACCACTCCATTGCTTCGGTCCATGAAGCGCAAAAGGCCGGCCTTCCCGTCTTTGATCTTGTCATTTGCGACGAAGCGCACCGCACAACCGGAGTCACACTCTCAGAGCAAGACGAGTCGCATTTCGTCAGAATTCACAACAACGATTATATCCGGGCAGACAAGCGTCTCTACATGACAGCAACTCCACGAGTCTATGGCGATGAGACGAAATCCAAGGCCGACGACGCCGAAGCCACGCTCTGCTCAATGGACGATGAGGCCCTCTATGGCCCCGAGTTCCACCGGCTCGGCTTTGGAGAAGCCGTTGAACGGAACCTCCTAACGGACTACAAAGTCCTTGTCCTTGCGGTAGACGAAGGCTATGCCGCCAAGGCCTTCCAGGCGCTAATCACCGATGCCGACAACTCCCTAAAACTCGACGATGCCGTCCGAATCACAGGATGCTGGAATGGTCTCGCCAAAAAACTCGACCATACCACTGCTGACGAGGCAGAGCTATACGGTGACCTCGCCCCAATGCGCACCGCCGTCGCCTTCTCACGCTCCATCGCGGACTCCAAAGCATTCTGCACCTACTTTGAGGAACTCGTCAAGATCTACAAAGCTGACAACCCTGAAGAGGATAACCTTCTCGAAGTTCAAGCCGACCACGTCGATGGAGGCATGAACGCTATTTCCCGCGCCCACAAGCTTGACTGGCTTAAGGAACCAGGCCCCGCCCTGCGTTGCCGCATCCTATCAAACGCCCGCTGCCTGTCCGAAGGCGTTGATGTTCCCAGCCTTGACGCCGTGATATTCCTCAATCCGCGAAATTCTGTCGTCGATGTCGTCCAGTCCGTCGGCCGCGTCATGCGCAAGGCAACTGACAAGCAATACGGTTACATCATCCTTCCCATCGGAATCCCAGCCGGCGTTACCCCCGAGGAAGCACTCAGGGACAACAAAAAGTACGCAATCATTTGGCAGGTACTCCAAGCTCTCCGCTCCCACGACGATCGATTTAACGCCACCATCAACCAAATCGAACTGAACAAGAAGCCTCCAAAACAAATCGGCATCATCGGGATCGGTGAAGCTGACGTGAGTGGCGAGGCCAAAGACTCGAACCTGGATGCTGACGTCGCAGATAAGAAATCAATGGGTGCGGAGCAAACCGCCTTCGACTTCTTCCACCAGCTTCAGGAATGGAAGGACGCCCTCTACGCTCGTATCGTCAAAAAATGCGGAGAGCGGCGCTACTGGCACAAATGGGCAGAGGATGTAGCCAAGATTGCACAACGCCACACCGACCGCATCCAGCTCCTCCTCAAAGAAGGGGACCCAAGCCACGTCAGAGCGTTTGAACAATTCCTCTCCGGCCTCCACACAAATATCAACCCAGCCATCACTCGAGGTGAAGCTGTCGAGATGCTTTCTCAGCACCTAATCACTAAGCCCGTCTTTGACGCCTTGTTCGCAGATTACGCCTTCTCAGACCACAACCCGGTCTCCCAAGCAATGCAATTGATGCTAGATGTCCTGAGCGATCAGGCCCTCGAAAAGGAGATTGCCAGCCTAGAGAAGTTTTACGCCTCGGTTCGCACCCGTGTGGCTGGGATTGACAATGCCGAAGGCAAACAAAAGGTAATTCTAGAACTTTATGACAAGTTCTTCTCTACTGCCTTCAAGAAATTGGCCGAGCGGCTCGGTATCGTTTATACGCCCGTCGAAGTAGTCGATTTCATAATCCAATCCATCGAAGATGTGCTCCAAGACGAATTCCAGACCTCTCTCAGCGCCAAAGATGTCCACATCATCGACCCCTTTACCGGCACTGGCACTTTTATCACCCGTCTCCTTCAGAGCGGCATCATCAAGCCGGAAGACCTCTACCGTAAGTACACCCATGAACTCCACGCCAACGAGATCGTGCTTTTGGCTTACTACATCGCAGCAATCAATATTGAGGAAACCTACCACGCCCTTCAGCAAGAGGACGCCGAAGGCAGGATCGAAGACGAGTCGAATACACCCGAGGCGACCGAGTATATCTCATTCGACGGTATCGTCCTTACCGACACCTTCCAGCTTGCCGAAGCATCAGGTCAGACAGATTTAGAAGACGTCATGTTTCCAGTAAACAACAAGCGGGTAACTCGGCAGAAAAAGGCCCCCATCCGAGTCGTTATCGCAAATCCTCCCTATTCTGTTGGGCAAGGAAGCGCTAATGACGATAATCAGAATTTACGCTATCCTCACCTAGACAGCAGAATAGAGGAGACATACGCTAGGCGATCAAAAGCAACGCTCAAGAGGCACCTATACGACTCATATATTCGCGCCATTCGCTGGGCATCAGACCGAATCGGCGTACAAGGAATTATTGGTTTTGTAACTAACGGGTACTTTGTAGATGCAAACAATATGGATGGTCTTCGCAGCTGCTTAGTAGACGAGTTCACGTCGATCTACGTGTTTAATCTTCGAGGCAACCAACGCACCTCTGGAGAGGAGTCTCGGCGCGAAGGAGGTAAGATTTTTGGTTCGGGTTCAAGAACCCCTGTTGCTATCTCGATTCTAGTTCGCAATCCAGATAAAGGGCCTCCCGGAGAGATTTTCTACTATGACATAGGCGAGTATCTAAGCCGCACAGAAAAGCTCAGCATTGTGGCCAAGCTTGCAAGTCTGAATGGCCTCCATCGGGGGAAGCAATGGCACAAGATTCATCCGAACCCAGAAGCAGACTGGGTCAATCAACGTGATCCTGCCTTCGATTCATTCATACCTCTGTTTGAAGATGAGCAGCAAACTTTCTTCGCAGCAAGAAGCCTGGGTGTTTCAACCAATCGCGACTCATGGGTCTGCGGATTTGGGAAAGCGCACCTCTCTAAAGTAATTCAAGGTTCCATTGATGCTTACAATGAGGAACTAACCTCAATCACTAGTACCGATGAATCTGTTGAACCCTCCAAGAAGGATCCCACACGAATCGCCTGGTCAAGTACCCTGCTTAATAAGTTTGCTGCAAGAAGAGAAGCAGCATTTAACAGCAGTCATTTTCGATTAACAGCCTATCGCCCTTTCTCCAAATCACACCTCTATTTTGATCGGTTTTTGGTGGATCGACCAGGCAAGCATAATCAGTTTTTTCCCTCTCAAAGCCATGCAAACATCGCGATCTGCGTGTCGGGCATAGGTAGCCGCTCAGCCTTCTCCACTACGATCGCCGATTTAATTCCCAACCTTTCATTCGCTGATGTCAGTTCCGGATCACAATGCTTTCCTCTATATCTATTTGAGAAGCCCGAGGCCGAGTTAGCCCAACTAGATTTCGACAATGCCTACATTGAAGGCGAGGTCATCTACGGATACCACCGCAAGTATGCGCTCACTGACGCCATACTTGCAGAATTCCGCAGTGCTTATGGTGATGATGTGAGCAAGGAGGACATCTTCTACTATGTATATGGCATACTTCATTCGCTTGAATATCGAGAGCGCTTTGCCGTAGATCTCAAGAAGATGCTGCCTCGCATCCCTCTGACAAACGATCGCGCTGACTACGAAGCCTTCACCAATTCAGGCCGAGATCTCGCACACTGGCACCTTTGCTACGAGACCATTGACCCGTGTCCCGATGCACAAGAGCAGAGTGACCAGCTATGCCTAGACCCGTGGGACCTATACAGGGTTAAGAAAATGACCTTCTCTCGCCCAAACGAAGCTCAGAAAGCTGAAGGGCTGAAGTGGGACAAGACCCGCATCATCTACAACAGCAAAGTCACTCTCACAGGCATCCCCTTGAATGCCTACGACTATGTCGTAAATGGAAAACCTGCGATCGAATGGGTCATGGATCGCTACCAGTACACCGTTGATAAAAAGAGTGGCATCACAAATGATCCAAATGACTGGTGCCACGAACATGACAACCCCCGTTACATTATCGATCTCCTTAGGCGTGTTATCCGCGTCTCTCTTGAAACAAATAGGATCGTCGACAGCCTCCCCTCACTAAATGAAAGACCCCACAAGGCCCCTTGAATTGTGAGCCTTAGAGGCGCTTGGCTCTGCATTCTCAAGAGATTAGCGAGCCCCTAGTAACTATGATGGTGCCACATATGCTAAGAGATGCCATCTACCTAGCGATTGTTCATTATCGGCAGATCGCCAGGATTAAAGCAAAATCTTTTTCGTTTATATGAGTCTCTGAACGGGTAGCCTCATCTACGATCTTCAGCATGATCACGGACACCCTTAGGATCTCTGCCTAGGTTCCTTGGAAAGAGGCTGGCTGCGAGATAGCAATCATTGAAGTCATGCTATATGCTTTAGTCACCAACAGATTCTTTCCATGGCTGGCGAGATCCGGAAGATTGATTTGATTCGGGGAATGGCAGTGTTTCGTGACTTTCATTGGGCTTCTTCCGTAAGGGATGGAGGGAATAATATCGCTGAGTTCAAGAGGATCAACATCCTTTACGGCAGAAACTATTCAGGCAAGACAACTTTGTCTAGAATCTTTAGAGCGCTTGAAACCGATTCAATTTCAGAAAAATATGGCTCACCTGAGTTTCAGGTAACCTTTGAAGGTGGCAGCACCGTGACTGAAGACTCTTTAGGTAGTCACGGCCAAGTAATTCGGGTTTTCAATGAAGATTTCATAAAAGAAAATCTCCGCTTCATTGTTGATGATGAGCACACAATCAATTCGTTTGCCATCTTGGGAGAAGACAACACAAGGCTTGAGGATGAGATCACCATGCTTGAAGCCGAGCTTGGGTCAGAAGAGGATATGTCTGGCCTCCTTGGGGGACTTCAGGGTGCTGAGCAAAAGCTTGCTACAGCCCGAAAGGCTCATGACGATAAAGTATCAGAGTTGGAAGAAAAGCTACGTGACAAGTCTAATAAGCCGGGATCCGGAATCAAGCACAATAGATTGTTTGGTGTAGCCATATATAATGTACCTAAACTAAAAGAAGATATCTCTTCAGTCTCGAGAGACTCCTATTCACCACTTACTGATGATCAAATAGGCGAATTCCATAACATCCTAAGGGAAGATCCCAAACCAGAAATTCCTGAGTTATCTCCATTCAATCTTCAATACTCGACGATAGCGATAAAGGCTCATGAGTTAGTAACTAAGAAAATTCAAGCTTCTGCCCCAATTCAAGAGCTTCTCAACGATGCGGCATTAGCGGCATGGGTAAGAGCTGGGCGAGGCCATCACGAAGGAGAAAGGGATGTATGCGCTTTTTGTGGGAATAGCCTCCCTTCAGATTTATGGGACAAACTAGATAATCATTTTAATCAGGAATCTGAAGTGCTTCGAGGAGACATTGATAGCCTTCTTAAATCAATTGAGCATGAGCGTGCTCAATTTCCCGACAAGTTTAGAATCAAGATCTCAGACTTTTATTCAAAGTTCAGCACAGAGTTAGATTCTGTCGCAAACCAGTATTCAACTCAATCTGCCATTTATCTGAATGGCCTTGATGCCATAGAACAGAAACTCAATGATCGAAAGATAGATATCTTTAATTCACTCGAGTTCGAAGCCCCTCCATCCGCAGTTGATGAGTTAAATGCTGCTAGAGCTATACTTGAAGGAATACGAGTCAAATCAAACCAGCTCACTGCTTCGCTGAGCGCAATCCAATCGGAGGCTCGCGCTGATCTGCGCCTCAATGAAGTTTATACATTCAAAAGTGCTATAAAGTACGAGAATGAATGTAAAGCCATTGATTCGTTATTTGTGATTGTAGGCGAGGCAGAGGCAACTAGGAATTCTGCAAGGATAACAGTTAATTCGAAGCGTGCAAAGATCGTCGAACTGAAGGCTCAACTTAAAGATGAGAGCAAAGGCGCTGAACGAGTGAATGACTATCTAAACAATTTCTTCGGACACCAGTTTCTTTCACTCAAAGCTGTTGAAACAACCCCAGGAGATTCCTCAACGGGATACCGATTTGAAGTGACTCGCGACGATAAGAAAGCTTTCCACCTTAGTGAAGGAGAATGCAGTCTGATTGCATTTTGCTACTTCATTGCAAAGCTTGAGGATATCGATACTAAGGGAAACCAGCCGATTATCTGGATTGATGATCCTATTTCCAGCCTCGATTCAAACCATATCTTTTTCGTTTATAGTCTCATCAATGCAAAGATCGTCACGCCTGAGCTAATCGCTAATGATGGCGAGACGACAGAGCGGGAGCGCTTCAAGCAGCTATTCATGTCAACTCACAATCTAGATTTCTTGAAATATCTGAAGCGACTTCCCGGAGCATCAAATAAATCAAAGTCTCAATACTTCATAATTGCACGGACTGAAAAGGCCAGTATCATATCTCTGATGCCACGTTACCTCAAAGACTACGTCACGGAGTTCAACTTCTTGTTTCACCAGATTTTCAAGTGCGCCAATGCGCAAGTTTTGTCCGAAGATGATTATGGCTGTTACTATAACTTCGGAAATAATGCGAGAAAGTTTCTTGAAGCATTCTTATATTATAAATTCCCGAATGCTGTAGAGGAGAAAGACACTAAGCTTGCTCGATTTTTTGGAGACGACGCACTAGCCACATCACTTACAGAAAGAATTAACAATGAGTACTCGCACTTGGCTGGCATGTTTGAGCGAAGCATCCAGCCGATAGACGTACCTGAAATGAGATCGGTTGCAAGATTGATCCTTCGGAAGATTCAAGAGAAGGATCAAGATCAATATGCAGCCTTGCTACAAAGCATTGGAGAAAGCTATGAACTGCACGGCGGCACACCCGAACAGCTGTAGGTGCTGGTGGCCTTAGAAACTGATAATCTCGAAACAATTTTTCTGCATATTGCCTACATCGCTGGCTTTCAACTGCGATTTCACAGTGATTAGCGGATAGCCTTTGCTCTCTAATCCTTTACACGATGTTCCTTTTTCATGTTTTTCTATTGAGCCATTCTATCCTAATGATACCTGCATGACTTCGCACATAAAGTGGAGTATGAGAGAAGGTCTTATCTGAATTCAGCCTTGATAGAGTTTACGTCTAGAAGAGGCTTGCCTTTCAGTTCTTGCTTTAACTTCTTATCATTAGGTGCTTAATGGAGCCTCGAATGATTGGCAATAATGCCCTCCCGAGGAGGAGCAATCCAGGCGATGCAATGAGACTCTTTCTATATTGTCTGATAGGGCTAGGATCTTTCGAGATCCCCTGAATTCCATACCATGTCTGTGATGGAATTCCTTCTGTGCTTTGGTTGAGCCATTTCGGATTAATAAGTCACAGAAAATGATTTTACCGCTTTTACATCAGCTTCTCATCGCTTCAGGTTTAGCACAGCTTTTCAGAATAAGTAAAGCAATTTGAGCAAGCAAGATGGTCTGTTCATAAGGGTATTATTCACATCAGATCATATTTCTCACCGATCCAACTCCAACCACTTCCGCGCCTCCACCGCCGCCTTCTCCTGCCCCTGCCGGTGCCCGAAGGCAAACGCCGCCACACAGATCAACGTGATCGCCGCCGGCACCGTGCCCGACGGCAGCCGGTTGCGGTTGGCCAGGTCGTCCGGCAGGCCCCCCAGCGTCAGCACCAGGAAGCCCACCGCCCCCAGGGCCGTCAGGCCATAGAGAAACGGTGTGATCGTGCGGCGCGTCAGGGCGTGCAGCAGCAGCACCGCCGGCCCCACCCAGGGCAGGCTCGAGCCCAGGGCCCATAGCCAGCGTTCGCCCGATCCATCGGTGAGCCGCCGGCGGCAGGCCAGTTCCCGCTGCAACCGGCTCATTCGCGCCGTGGCGCGCCGCGCCGCTCGGCCAGCACTTCCTGCACCCGGCGCCAGTCGACGCCGTGGTGGGCCAGGGCCACCTGCAGATGAAAAATCAGATCGGCCGCCTCACCGGCGATCGCGTCCGGGTCGTCGTCCTTACAGGCCATCACGAATTCGGCGCTCTCCTCGCCGATTTTCTTGAGGATGCGGTTGTCGCCCCCCTCCAGCAATTTGTTCGTGTAGCTGCCGGGCTCCGGGCGCTCGCGGCGCCCGTTGATCACCCGCGCCAGCTCGGTGCACACATCCGCCGGCGGCGGCAGGGCGTCCGGGCCGCCCGCGGTGGCCTCCGCACCTTCCTCGTAGAAGCAGCTGCGGGCGCCGGTGTGGCAGGCCACCGCGCCGGTCTGCTCGATCGTCAGCAGCAGCACATCGGCATCGCAGTCGTAGCGGAGCCCCCTCACGTGTTGGAAATGGCCGCTGCTGGCCCCCTTGTGCCACAGCTCCTGCCGCGAGCGGCTCCAGTAGTGCACCTCGCCCGTGGCCAGCGTGTGCTCGATCGCCTCCCGGTTCATCCAGGCCACCATCAGCACCGCCCCATCCAGCCAGTCCTGGGCAATCGCCGGGATCAGCCCCGCCCCATCGAAGCGCAACGTGGCGATCAGCTCCGGGCCGGGCAGCGCCGCCCCCCCACCGGGGCTGGGCGGATGACAGGATCCAGGGGAAGCGGCGGAGGGAGCCCCCACGGGACGCGACGTCAGCTGCAGTGATCCTCCCCCATGCCCATCCCCGCCGCCCACACCTGCAGCAAGAGCTACGGCGGCTTCCCCTGCTGCCACCGCCAGTGGCGCCACCCGGGCCACTGTCGTTTCGTGCACGGCTACAGCCGCAGCTTCACCTTCTGGTTCGCCGCCCACCACCTCGACGTCCACGGCTTCGTGGTCGACTTCTCCAGCCTCCAGCCCCTGCGCGAGCGGCTGGAAGAGCAGTTCGACCACACCTTCCTGGTCAACCACGACGACCCCCTCCTCGCCCAGTGGCAGGCCCTGCATGACCAGGGCGCCCTCGACCTGCGCGTGATGGCCAACGTGGGCATGGAGGCCAGCGCCGAACTGGTGTGGGGCTGGGCCAACGCGTTGCTGCACCAGCGGGATGGGGGCCGCAGCTGCTGCTGGCGCGTCGAGGCCCGCGAGAACGAGGCCAATGCCGCCCGCTTCACCGCCGTGCCCGCCTGGTTCGACGCTGCCGCCACGCCTCAGGAGCCCTGGCCGGCGCCGTGATCCTCACCCGTCTGGCCACCGCCTGGGCCCTGTTCCAGGGGCTGCTGATCGAGGCGCTGCCCTTCCTGCTGATCGGCGTGCTGATCTCCGCCGGCGCCCGCTGGTTCGCCCCCGGCGGCCGCTGGCTGCGGCGGCTGCCGTCCCATCCCCTGCTGGGTCCGCTCACCGGCGCCGCCCTCGGTTTCGCCCTGCCCGCCTGCGAATGCGGCAACGTGCCGGTGGCCCGCCGCATGCTCAGCGGTGGCGCGCCCCTCGGCGCCGGCCTGGGCTTCCTGTTCGCCGCCCCCGTGCTCAACCCGATCGTGATCGCCAGCACCTGGGCCGCCTTCCCCGACCAGCCCTGGCTGCTGCTGGCCCGCCCCTTCGGCGCCGTGCTGGTGGCCGTGGCCCTGGCCCTGCTGCTGGGCCTGGTGCCCGAGCCGCTGCTGCTGCAGGCCGACCTACTGGCCGAACGGCGCCTGCACCAGCCCCTGGCGGCGGTGGGGCTGCTGGAGCGCTCCAGCGGCCTGGTGGGGGCGCCGCCAGCATCGGCCCTCAGCGCTGAGGCCGCCCCGCCCCGGCCGCCCCTGGCGGAGCTGATGAAGCATGCCAGCCAGGAATTCCTGCAGCTGGCCCTTTTGCTTGTGATGGGCTGCGTCATCGCCGCTCTGGTGCAATCCTTCGTGCCCCGCAGCTGGCTGCTGGCGGTGGGCGGCGCCCCCACCCTCTCGATCCTGGCCCTGATGCTGCTGGCCCTGGTGGTGTCGGTGTGCTCGAGCGTGGATGCGTTCCTGGCCCTCAGCTTCGCCGCCCAGGTCACCCCCGGGGCCCTGCTCGCCTTCCTGCTCCTGGGACCGGTGATCGACCTCAAGCTGGTGAGCCTGCTCGGGCTGCTGTTCCGACCCCGCGGCCTGGTGCTCACCACCGCCGGGGCCGCCCTGATGGTGCTGCTGATCGGCCAGTGGGTGAACCTGTGGCGCCTGTGACTCCCCTCCTGCTTCAACGGGCCGCCCTCTGGCGCGCCGCCAGCCTCGGCCTCTGGGCCCTGGTGCTGCTGGTCAGCAGCGTCGACGGCCGCCTCGATCTCCTCCTGCGGGCCGTCTTCCACCCCCTGGTGGCCCTGGCCGGCCTGCTGCTGCTGGCCGTGGCCCTGCTGCAGCTGCGCCTGGCCTTCGGGCCCGGCCGGCAGGAGCGGGGCGACCGGCGCCAGGCCCGCACCCTGCTGCTCACCGCCGCCATTGCCCTGCTGGTGCTGCTGCTGCCACCGGCCCCCTCCTTCGCTGATCTGGCCGGCCAGCGCCCCCGCGACGAGACCGCCGAAAGCGAGCTCAGCTTCGTGCTGCCGCCGGCCCAGCGCAGCCTCACCGACTGGGTGCGGCTGCTGCGCAGCCAGCCCGATCCCAAGCTGTTCGCCGGCGATCCGGTGCGCATCAGCGGCTTCGTGCTGCCGATGGAAGGGGAACCTCCCCAGCTGGCCCGGCTGCTGGTGCGCTGCTGCCTCGCCGACGCCTCCCCGGTGGGGCTGCCCGTCCACTGGCCGGCGGGAGCGGCCCCCTTCGCCGCCGACCAGTGGCTGGCCATCGACGGGGTGATGGGCCTCAAGCCCGCCCCCGGCGGCGGCGAACGGCTGGAGGTGGTCCCCAGCCGCATCCGGCCGATCCCCCGGCCGGCCCGGCCCCTGGAACCATGAGCCCGCTCTCCCGTCTCCCCTGGGCCCGGCCCCTGCCGCTCAGCCTGGGCCTGGCCGGGTTGCTGGCCCTCGTCCAGCAGCAGCTGCTGCTGAACCACCCGCCCCGGCTCGAGCGGCTCACCCCGGTGGCCGCCAGCTCCGGACCCGCCGCCCTGCAGGCCCGCTTCAGCCGGCCGATGGATCCTGCCAGCCTGGCCGCAAGCAGCAGCCTCTCGCCGGCCCTGGCCCACCGCTGGCTCGGCGACGGCGACACCCTGCTGCTCAACCTCTCCCCCGACCAGCGGATCAGCTCCCCCTTGATCCTCCAGCTCGCCGGCCGCGATCGCCGCGGCCTGGCCCTGCCCCCCCAGCGCTGGCAATGGGATCCGCGCCCCCGGCTGCTGGCGGTGGTGCCGGTGGGCGCCGGCGAGCAGGTGCAGCTGCGCGAGCACGACGGCCGCTGGCACCCGATCACGCCGGTCTGGCCGCGGATCACCATGCTCGAACCGCTCGGCAACGGCGAGGCCGTGGCGGTGGTGGCCCGCTCCGAAGCCGGCCGCTTCCGGGTCTGGCGGGTGCCCCTGCGCCAGCAGCCCCTGCGCCCCCTGGGCCGCCACGGCAACGCGGCGCCCAGCCCTGTGCAGGCCGGCAGTCCGGTGCCCCTCGGCCCCGCTGACATGGTCTTCGCCCACATCAGTGCCAACCGCCGCGGCGAGCTGCTGGTGCAGGCGGGCGGGGAGCAGCCCGACCAGGTGAGCCTCCAGTTCTGGCCGTCCAGGGGCGGCCCGCAGGACCTGCCGCTGCAGGCCAGCGGCGCCGTACGGCTGCTGCCGGAAGGCGGCTCGGCGGTGGTGCCGGAGATCGACGGCCTCAGCCTCCAGAACCTGCCGCCGCGGCCGCCCCGCCGTCAGACCC
>NZ_JAYGHY010000020.1:0-49829 GCF_034931305.1 Cyanobium gracile UHCC 0281
GCCGTAGGCCTCGCCGGGGCGGCGGGGGCGGGCGGAGCCGGAACCGCGGCTGATGGGGCGGCCACCGGCGCCGGAGCCAAGACGGCGTGGGGTGCGATCAGCACCGGAATCGGGGCGGCGGTCAGGCCGCCGGTCGGGGCGGCGATCGCCGCGACGGTCAGGGGAGGGACTCATGGGCTGGCGGAGGGGGGACAGGGTTCGGTCTTCTCGAGATGGTCCAGCAGCTCAGCCAGCCGTCTGGGGTCCTGCAGAAAAAGCCATCCCAGCATCGTCTCAAATCCCGTGGCCTGCCCATAGGCCCGGGGGGCGCCGCGGCGGGGACCCCGTCCCGCCTGGTTTCGGCCGCGCAGCACCAGGCGGCGTTCCGCCTCGCTCAGCAGGGGATCCAGACGCCGCAGGGCTTCCGCCTGAGCTTCGGCCTGGACCTCCGCCACCACGGCGAGGTGAAGGTCGGCCGCCCGGGCCGGTAGCCGGCAGTGCCGCAGCCGCTGGTGCAGTTCCCAGACCGCATCCCCCAACCAGGCCAGCTGGGCCGTGGGCAGGGGTGTGGCGGGAACCTGGGCCGGTACGGAGGCCAGCCAGTGGCCAGGCCCCTCAGGCGGGGGCGAGGCTGCCAAGGGCGGAGTCCAGATCAGGTTGCAGGTGCAAGAAGGCCTCCAGGCGCACCAGCTTGACGGTCTGGACGACACGGGCGTTGCCGACCACGAGGAACTGGCGGGAGCTCTCGTTGAACAGCTTGGCGAGCTGCACCAGGGCACCGAGTCCGGAGGAGTCGATGAAATCGATGCGGCTGAGGTCAATGACGACCGGGAGGATGTCCCCCTTGTGCCGGTCGCTGATGAACTCGGTGAACTGCTTGTCGGAATAGGCGTCCAGTTGGCCCGTGAAACTGAACAGCAGGCACTCTTCCCGCCGTTCGCTGCCCCCTCTCAGGGAGACGGTCAGTCGCTGCAGGTCGGTGATGGCCCCAATCCTCAAGGTGTTGAACGCGCCGAACTGTAGAGACCCCTATCCCGAATGCGGGAACCGCAACGAAACGTGCCGATTCAGCGCCGTTCCGCCATCAGCGCCGCGAACCGGGCGAAATGGTGGTCGGCATCGTGGGGGCCGGGACTGGCCTCGGGGTGGTACTGGATGCCGAACACCGGCTGGTGGCGCAGTTCCAGGGCCGCCACCGTGTGGTCATTGAGGTTGCGGTGGGTGATCCGCACCCGCTCGGCCGGCAGAGAATCTGGATTGAGGGCGAAGCCGTGGTTCTGGCTCGTGATCTCCACCGAACCGGGGGAGCCACAGGGGTGGTTGAGGCCGCGATGGCCGTAGCCGAGCTTGAAGCTGCGGCCCCCCAGAGCCAGGCCAAGGATCTGATGACCCAGGCAGATGCCGAAGACGGGCAGCTGCGGTTGCTCCAGCAGGTCGCGGGCCAAGGTGATTCCTTCGCGCACCGCGGCTGGATCCCCCGGGCCGTTGGAAAGGAACACCCCCTCCGGCTCCAGCGCCAGCACCTGCTCCAGGCTGGCATCGGCCGGCAGCACGGTGACCGCACAGCCGTGGGCCACCAGGCGCTCGAGGATGGCCCGCTTGATGCCGAAATCGATCGCCACCACCCGGTAAGGGCTGACTGGACCGGGCTGGAGCCTGGAGTCGAAGGGGGCCGTGCAGGTGCGGTTCCACGTGTAGGGCTCCCGGGTGCTGACCCGGGCGGCCAGGTTGAGGCCATCCATGGACGGGGTGGCCAGCACCTCCCGCAGCAGGGTGGCCGGATCGGTGCCGTCGCTGGCGATGGCGCCGTTGATGGAACCACCCTCGCGCAGGTGGCGCACCAGGGCACGGGTATCGACGCCGCGGATTCCCACCACCCCCTGGCGGCTCAGCCAGTGGTCGAGGGTCTCCTCACAGCGCCAGCTGCTGGGTCGGGGGGCGAGCTGACGGACGATGCAGCCGCGGGCATGGGCCTGGTCCGCCTCCAGATCCTCACCGTTGACACCGGTGTTGCCGAGCTCCGGATAGGTGAAGGTGATCAGCTGGCCGGCGTAGCTCGGATCGGTGAGCACCTCCTGGTAGCCGGTCATGCCGGTGTTGAAGACCACCTCGCCGCAGACACGACCACGGGCCCCGCAGGCCACGCCCCGCAGCACGGTGCCGTCGGCCAGGACAAGCACGGCGGGAGCCTCGTCCAGGGCGGTACTGGGCTCGGCAGGGGCCTCCTGTGGGGTGTCCAGGGTGGCGTTGGCGGGAACAGTGATCATCCTTCAGAACCCGACAGCGCGGCCCGCAGCGCTTCCAACCTGGCCCAGGCGCTGCCGTCAGCCAGGGCCTGGCGGGCCCGGACCAGGGCCGCGGCGATGGACGGCTCCAGGCCGGCCGCCTTAAGCACCAGGGCAGCGTTGAGGGCCACCACATCCGCCTGGGCCTGGGTGCCCCGTCCCTGCAGGACCGCCTCCAGAATCAGCCGATTGGCCGCCACATCCCCACCCCTGAGCGCCTCCAGATCGGCTGGCGCCAGCCCCAGGGCCGCAGGATCGAGCCATTCGCTGCGCACCACCCCGTCCTCCAGGAGGCGCAGCTCACTGGGACCCGAGAGGGTGGCCTCATCCAGGCCGCCATGGCCATGGACGACGATGGCGCGCCGCTGGCCGAGGCGGCGCAGGGCGTCGGCCATCGGATCGAGCAGGTCGGGCCGGGCCACCCCCAGCACCTGGGCCTCGGGGGTGAGGGGATTGACGAGCGGTCCGAGCAGGTTGAAGACGGTGCGCACGCCAAGGCTGCGGCGCAAGGGGGCCATCCCCACCAGGGCGGGGTGCCAGCCCGGGGCGAACAGGAAGGTCACGCCGGTGCGCGGCAGGGCCTCCACCACCGTCGCCAGGGGGGCCCCCAGCTGCAGGCCCAGGGCCTCGAGCACGTCGGCCGATCCGACCCGGCCACTGGCACTGCGGTTACCGTGCTTGGCCACATGGGCCCCGCAGGCGGCGGCCGTGAAGGCCACGGCCGTGGAGATGTTGAAGCTGTCGGCGCCGGCGCCTCCGGTGCCACAGGTGTCGATCAGCTCCATCGGCGGCCGTTCCCCAGGCAGGGGGCAGGCCTCCCGCAGCACGGCGGCCATCGCCGCCAGCTCCTCACCGCTAGTGCCCTTGGCCCGCAGGGCCGCCAGCAAAGCACCGGTCAGGACGGGATCGATGGCGCCGGCCAGCCAGCCCCGCATCAGGGCCTCCGCCTGGTCGGCCTGGAGGTCCTGGCCGCACAAAAGCTGCTCCAGCAGCTGGGGCCAGGCGGGGGAGGCAGGCATCACCGAACGCTGAACCGTCAGCGGCAACTTAAAGCGAACCAGTCCCAGCCCTTGCGCCCCTCAGGCCACGAAAAGCAGGGTCCCCAAAAAAATAGCCCGGGTGCAGAGCACGCCGGGCCGGGTGATGGGGACGCTCCCACTATCGCCCGAGGAGCTCCATTCTGACCAACAGGCCGATAAACGGCGCCTTCTGGCTCAGCCGGCGTCGTCGGAGGCGGTATCGAAACCGGAGCCCACGGCCTCAGCCACTGGAGCGGCGCCCGGCCGGAACCCGGCCGCCCAGATGGCGCGGGTGCGGCCATGGAGCGCCTCGCCATCCAGCCCCCAGAGCCGCAGGATCTTTTCCAGGTCGTCGCGGATGTCGGCGGCCCCGGGGAAGCCCCGGTAACGCATCTGCAGCCGGGCCGCATCCACCAGATGCTCGTCCTGGGGACGCTCCACCGCCAACAACCGATCCACCGTCTCCCGGTCACTGGCATGGAGGGGATGGTTCTGGTCGTCCATGGCCCGGCAGCCCTTGGGCCCTAGGGAGCGATGCCTAGGTTAGGGGCCCCCGATGTCCCATCTCCCTGCATGAGCGCCCTGCGGCTGGATCTGATCGGGCGCTACCTCCGTCCGCACAGGCGCACGGTGCTGGTGGGGGCCGGTGCCCTGGTGGTGGTCAACCTGCTGGGGGTGGCCATCCCCCTGGTGGTGCGCCAGACGATCAACGCGCTCAAGCCCGGCTTCGTGATGGCGGACGTGCTGGGCGTGGCGGGGCTGATCGTCGTGATGGCCACGGTGATGGGCGCCACCCGCCTCTATTCCCGGATGCTGGTGTTCGGGGTCGGCCGGCAGGTGGAAGCGAGCCTGAAGGAGCGGATCTTCGACCACGTGCTCACCCAGGACCCCGGCTGGGTGCAGACCACCGGCAGCGGCGAGGTGATCAGCCGGGCCACCAGTGATGTGGAGAACATCCGGCGGCTGCTGGGCTTCGCCCTGCTGAGCCTCACCAATACGGTGCTGGCCTATGCCCTCACCCTGCCGGCGATGCTGGCGATCGACCCGCTGCTGAGCCTGGCGGCGGTGTCCCTCTACCCCGGCATGCTGATGGTGGTGCGCCTGTTCGGCGGCCGCATGATGAAACAGCAGCGCCGCCAGCAGGAGGTGCTCGCCAACCTCAGCGACCTGGTCCAGGAGGACCTCAGCGGCATCGGCGCCATCAAGATCTACGGCCAGGAGGCCACCGAGGAGAAGGCCTTCGCCGACCTCAACAAGGTGTACCTGGACGCCCAGCTCTCCCTGGCCCGCACCCGCAGCACCCTGTTTCCCCTGCTGGAGGGAATCGCCTCCCTCAGCCTGCTGCTGCTGCTGGCCCTGGGCAGCGGCCAGCTGGAAAGCGGCCGGCTCAGCATCGGCGATCTGGTGGCCCTGATCCTGTTTGTGGAGCGTCTGGTCTTCCCGACCGCCCTGCTGGGCTTCACCCTCAACACCTTCCAGACCGGCCAGGTGAGCCTGGAGCGGGTGGAAGCCCTGCTCAGCCACCCCCCTGCCATCGTGTCGCCCGCCGATCCGCTGCCCCCCGGTCGCCCGGCCCTCGGCACCGTCGTGGCCAGGGGACTCACAGTCCGGTACCCGGGGGCGGAGCGGCCGGCGCTGGAGGACCTCAGCTTCGCGATCCACCCCGGTGAGCTGGTGGCGGTGGTGGGACCGGTGGGTTGCGGCAAGACCACCCTGGCCCGGGCCCTGGGCCGGATGGTGGAGGTGCCCGCCGGCCAGCTGTTCCTCGATGGGGTCGATGTCACGCGGCTGCGGCTGAGCGATCTGCGACGCCAGGTCGCCCTGGTGCCCCAGGAGGGGTACCTGTTCACCGCCAGCCTGGCCGACAACCTGCGCTACGGCGATCCAGAGGCCGGCATGGAGCGGGTGGAGGAGGCCGCCCGCCAGGCACGCCTTGAGGGGGACATCAAGGGCTTCCCCGATGGCTACCGCACCCTGGTGGGGGAGCGGGGCATCACCCTGAGCGGCGGCCAGCGCCAGCGCACCGCCCTGGGGCGGGCGCTGCTGGTGGAGGCCCCCCTGCTGGTGCTCGATGACGCCCTGGCCAGTGTCGACAACACCACCGCGGCAGGCATTCTGCGGTCGGTGCGCGAGGAGCAGCAGCGCACGGTGGTGATGATCAGCCACCAGCTCTCGGCAGCGGCGGCCTGCGACCGGGTCCTGGTGCTCGAAGCGGGTCATCTCGTCCAGGAGGGGCACCACACCGACCTGCTGCAGCAGGAGGGCACTTACCGCCGGCTCTGGGACCGGGAAGAGGCGGTGCGCCAGCTCCAGGCCGCCTGAGCCAGCCGGGGCTGCACCAGCAGCTTTCGGCGCCAGGTTTCAAACAGATGTTGAGTTGCCCCTCCCAAGGACGGTGGCTGGGCTTACCTGGATGGGCCGTGGTTCCCACACCGCCTGCCACGCCGTCCCCATGGCCCCCACCCCGTCGCCCCTCAGCCACCTCTACAACGTTCGTTGCACCCTGACCTTCGGGGACATCTACGGCCAGGTCCTGATCTGGATGGCCGTGATCTTCGTGAGCCTGGCGGCGGGTCTGGCCCTGATGGGGGCGAGCCGGCCCCTGTTCGCCCTGGTGGGGGTGGGCCTGATCCTGGTGCTGTCGCTGCCCTTTCTGCTGTTCGCCTTCATCACCACCCTGCTGAACCACATCGCCCTGGTGCCGCAACAGGACCAACAGGGCGCTTCCTAGGGTTGGGGTCCTGACGGCAAAACGCCTTGTTCGGCCTCTTCAACAGCCCCTCGAGCAGCAGCAGCAACCCGGCCTCCGAAAAAGCAGGCAAGGTGGCCGCAGGCCTCCACGCCGTGCTCGGTACCCCACTGGCGGCGCCACCGATGGATGGCCAGGCGGAGGCCAAGTTCGGCTGCGGCTGCTTCTGGGGGGCGGAGAAGGGCTTCTGGCGGCTGCCCGGGGTGGTCACCACTGCGGTGGGCTATGCCGGCGGCCAGCTCGCCTCCCCCAGTTACGAGCAGGTCTGCAGCGGCCGCAGCGGCCATGCCGAGGTGGTGCGGGTGGTGTGGGACACGGCGCGCGTTTCCTTCGCCGATCTGCTCAAGCTGTTCTGGGAGTGCCACGACCCCACCCAGGGCAACCGCCAGGGCAATGACCGGGGCAGCCAGTACCGATCAGCCCTCTTCGTGGACGACCCCGCTCTTCTGGCCCTGGCCGAGGCCAGCCGTCAGGCCTACCAGGCGGCTCTCGATGCCGCTGGGGCTGGAACCATCACCACCGAGATCGGCGCCGGCAGACGCTTTCACTTTGCCGAGCCCTACCACCAGCAGTACCTGGCCAAGCCCGGAAGCCGCCCCTACTGCTCCGCCCAGCCCACGGGAGTCCGCCTCGGCCCCTTCCCCGACGCCACCTATCTCCTTCCCGCCAGTGTGTGGGAAAGCTATGACTGGGCCATCCCCCATTGCGTCCTTCGCGGCGACAATGCGCCGATCGCCCTCGTCTGACCGCCTCCTCCATGGCCGCCCCCCCGCTGCTCGCGCTCGGACTCCTGCCCCTGCTGACGATGCAGTCTCCCTGGTGGGAGAACTACGACATCAGGGAGCGGTTCCTCTGCGGTGGCCGCGTCTCGGTGGTGCTGGAGCGCAATGCCTCCCAGGCCTCCCTGATCGCCGGCCGCACCCGGTCGACCCTGTTCCGGGAGGAATCGGACGCTCCGGGCCTTCGCTACCAGAACGAAAGCCTGCGGGTGATCCTGCGCGGCGATGAACTGACCCTCGAACAGCTGCCCAGTCGCCGGATCTGCGTGCGCAGCGAACAGGTATGAAGCCCCTCTCCGATCGGGTGGTGATCGTGGCCCTGATCGCCGCCGTCGGGATCTGCTTCGCCCTGGCCTTCTGGACCGTGCGGCTGCATCCCTCCGGCGAACCGCCGTTGCAGTGGCGCCAGGGGCCCAGCGCCCTGGCGCCGACCTTCCTTTCGTGAGAGACCCCGCCGAGGACCGGGACCAGCCCAGACGCCAGCTGCATCCGCTGCCAAAGGGACTGGTCGAGCTCTACGGCCTGCTGGCGGTGTTGTTCGTGCTGGTGCCGGAATGGATGGCCGGCGGCGCCCTGAAGGGCTTCAGGGAGGGTCGGGAAGGCTCCGAGCTGCCCCTGCCGTCGATGGCCTGGCAGCGGCTGCCGGAACTGCAGCTGGCCACGATGGGGCTGGCGGAGCTGCGGCTGATGGCCCGGCGCGAGCGCCTCTGTGGCTACACGGTGATGGGGCGCCAGCGGCTCACCAATCGCCTGATGCGGCGCCTGTCCAGGCGCCGCGGCACCCCCAGGACGCTGTGATAGCTTCATTCCGCCGGGGCGTAGCGCAGCTTGGTAGCGCACCACTTTGGGGTAGTGGGGGTCGTGGGTTCGAATCCCGCCGCTCCGATTCAGCCGGTCCACCGAACGTTCCGCCCATGGGTTCGTCGGTCGTTGTTCGTACTGTCAGCTGATCAGATCAGCTGATTTTTTTTGGCCGTTCAGCGGTCAGTGCAGCCTGGTGGCGACGTTGAAGCGCACCAGCCAGAGGTTGACGCGCCGACGCAGCCGGGGAGGCACCTCCTGCACCAGCTGGAACAGCTCCTGGGAGGCCAGGCGGCGCAGGGCGCGGACATCGACCCTCCAGAGGGCCTCCGCCTCCCGGATCAGCCGTGCCCAGGTGCGGGCCGTCTGCCAGCGGCGCACGCGGTGCTGCGCGGGTTCGGCGCCCTCACCGGAGCTGGTTGGCAGCCGGGTGACCATGACGGCGGCGCCGAAACAACACTCCAAGGGTGGGGAGGCGGCGGCGAAGCGCCCCGGATCATCGGATCTGCTTCAACCATCGAAACAAAAACGGAAGATCCGCTGCCGACCTCAGGCACTCCTGGCCAGGACTTCGGCCGCGGAGGGATCCGGCACCACCTGGACCGGAAAGGCCAGGGCCTCTGCCTCCCGCCGGCTCAGCCGGCGGCTCCAGGCCCTTGGCACCGCTTCGTTCCAGCGGAAGCCGGCTTCCCGGGCGCGGTGACGCTCGGCATAGGGAAGGTCCGCCCGGTAGAGGCTGCGGGGCTCCAGGGCGGCCTGCAGCAGAGCCTCCAGGTCGGTGCAGCGCTCGAAGACCTGGGCCAGGTAGATGCAGTCGGTCAGGGCCCGGTGGGCCGCCCACACCGGCACGCCGTAGGCCAGGGCCAGGTCACGGACCGAGGGAGTGTTGCGCAGCTGGCGCTCCGTCGGCCAGCGGATGTCCTCCATCGAGCAGATCCAGGGGCGATCCAGCACCGGCAGCGGCCCCAGGCCGAACCACTGACGGTCGAAGGCGACGTTGTGGGCCACCAGGGCCTCACAGGCCCCCACCATGGCCCGGAAGCAGGCCAGGGCCTCCTGCCAGGGCTGCTCCAGGCGCGTCACGGCGGCGGGGATGCCGTTGATGCCCTCGGCGGCGTTACCGGCGCAGGGCATCAGGAAGGACACCTGGCTGAGCACGGCCCTGTGGGGCACATGGAAGAGGATCGCCCCCACCTCGATGCACTGTCCCTGCAGGGTGGAGAGCCCGGTGGTCTCCGTGTCAAGGATCAGCAGGGTCTCAGGAACGCGGGGCAGGGCCCGCGCTGGGCGGCCGGCGCAGGAGGGCAGGGACAGGGGGGCCGGCCGGGTCGCGGAGGCGGGGGACGGCTCGGTGGGGGCCGGATCCGGAGCTGACACCCGTGCCGGAGCCGGGGCGGCCGGCCCCGGCGCGGCCATGGCCAGCAGATCATCCTGTTGCCAGAGACCGGGTTGCTCCTGCATCGGGCGTCGTCCGCACGCACCCCCATCGTCGCAACCCGGGCAAGGCCCCGCCGGGGCCGTGCTTCCTAGGCTGGTTCGATCCCGTTGCCTCCCCGCGTTCCGTGGCTCCAGCCCTCGCCCCCGGCGACACCGTCCCCCTGATCGCCCTCCCCGACCAGGCCGGCACGGTACGGCGCAGTGACCAGCTGGACGGCAAGGCCCTGGTGCTGTTCTTCTACCCCAAGGACGACACCCCTGGCTGCACCATGGAGGCCTGCGCCTTCCGCGACAGCTACGCCGACCTGCAGGGGCTCGGGGCCGCGGTGTGGGGCGTCAGCGGCGACGATGCCGCCAGCCATCGGCGTTTCGCCAACCGCCACCGTCTGCCGTTCCCCTTGCTGGTGGATGCCGGCAACCGGCTGCGCAAGGCCTTCGGTGTGCCCAGCGTGCTGGGCCTGCTGCCCGGCAGGGTCACCTACGTCATCGATGGACAGGGGGTGGTCCGCCATGTCTTCAACAACCTGCTCGACGGCCCGGCCCACCGGCGCGAGGCCCTCGACGCCCTACGGGGCCTCCAGGGCTCCTGAAGGGCACCGCGATCACTCGGGGAGGGTTTGAACGATGACGCCGTGGCGACAGCAGGGGGAGCTCTGGACGCTCGAGCCCACGGGCCGGCCCCGCGGGCTGATCGAGTTCATCGGTGGCAGCTACCTGGCCGCCACCCCCCAGCTGAGCTATCGGCGCTTTCTTGAGGCCCTGGCCGCCAGGGGCTGGCGGATCCATGCCTGGAGCTACGTGCCCGGCTTCGACCACCAGGCCCAGGCCAACGCCGCCTGGCGCCTGTTCCGCCAGCTGCGGGAACAGCAGGCCGGGCCCGCCGAGGCTGCCCTGCTGCGGCTGGGCCACAGCCTGGGCTGCAAGCTGCACCTGCTCGCCCCCGATGGCGGCCGCCGCTGTGATGGCCTGGTGGCCCTCAGCTTCAACAACTTCTCGGCCGAGCGCTCGATCCCCTTCCTGGCCGAGCTGGGCCAGCAGTTCCGTTTCCGCAGCGAGTTCAGCCCCTCCCCCGAGGCCACCCTGCTCCAGATCGGCAGCAGCTACCGCCAGCCCCGCAACCTGCTGGTGCGCTTCAGCCGCGACACGATCGACCAGAGCGCCCGGCTGATCGACGTGCTGCAGGCCAGGGTCGGTGATGCCTCCAGCCTGGTGGAATTGCCCGGGGATCACCTCTCCCCGGCCAGCGGCGGCCTGCGCAAGCAGTTCCTTGGCGACTGGGCCGATGATCCGGCCCGCCAGCGGGGCATGGAGCGACTGGCGGAGCAGATCAGCACCTGGAGCGGGGCTGCCTGAGGCGGCCTCACACCCGCAGCTGGTCGAGCACCGAACGGTCCTCGAGGGTGGAGGTGTCACCGCTCACCTCCTGCCCGGCCGCCAGGGAGCGCAGGATCCGGCGCATGATCTTGCCGCTGCGGGTCTTGGGCAGGGAGTCGGTGAAGCGGATGATGTCGGGCCGGGCGATCGGTCCGATCTCCAGGCCCACATGGCGGCGCAACTCCGCCTCCAGGGCCGCATCGCCGTCCACCCCCACATCCAGGGTGACGAAGGCCACGATTCCTTCCCCCTTGAGATCATCGGGCCGGCCCACCACCGCGGCTTCCGCCACGGACGGGTGGCTCACCAGGGCCGATTCGATCTCCATCGTGCCCAGCCGGTGGCCGGAGACGTTGATGACGTCATCGACCCGTCCCATGACCCAGAAGTAGCCGTCGGCGTCGCGGCGGGCGCCGTCGCCGGCGAAATAGAGGTAGCTGCCGTCAGCGGGCCGGATGTGCTCCCAATAGCTGCGGCGGAAGCGGTCGGGATCACCGTGCACGGTGCGCATCATCCCCGGCCAGGGCCGCCGCACCGCCAGATAGCCCCCCTGCCCCGTCGGCACACTGTTGCCCTCCAGATCCACCACGTCGGCGACGATGCCCGGCAGGGGCAGGGTGGCCGAGCCGGGCTTGGTGGGGGTGGCTCCGGGCAGGGGGCTGATCATCACCCCACCGGTCTCGGTCTGCCACCAGGTGTCCACCACGGGGCAGCGGTCGCCACCGATCACGTCGCGGTACCACATCCAGGCTTCGGGATTGATCGGCTCGCCGACTGTGCCGAGGATGCGCAGGCTGGACATGTCGTAGCGGTCGGGCACCTCGCGGCCGCTCTTCATGAAGGCGCGGATGGCCGTGGGGGCGGTGTAGAAGATCGTCACCCGGTGCTTCTCGATCACCTCCCAGAAGGCCCCGGGCTTGGCGGGCCGTGGTGCTCCCTCGTACATGAGCGTGGTGGCGCCGTTGGAGAGGGGCCCGTAGACGATGTAGCTGTGGCCGGTGATCCAGCCCACATCGGCGGTGCACCAGTGGATGTCGTCCTCGCGGATGTCGAAGATCCACTGGAAGGTGAGATGGGCCCAGAGGTTGTAGCCGGCGGTGGTGTGCACCACCCCCTTGGGTTTGCCGGTGGAGCCGGAGGTGTAGAGCACGAAGAGGCGGTCTTCGCTGGCCATGGGCACGGCTGGGCAGTCGGCGCTCTGGCCGTCCACCAGCTCATGCCACCAGAGGTCGCGGCCGGCCTCGAAGCCGGTGGCCTCGCCGGTGCGGCGCACCACCAGCACATGCTCGACGCTCGGGCAACCCTCTGACAGGGCCTGATCCACCGCCGGCTTGAGGGACACGGCCTTGTCCTTGCGGAATCCGCCGTCGGCGGTGATCACCAGCTTCACCTGCCCGTCGTTGAGGCGGTCGCGCAGGGCCTCGGCGGAGAAGCCGCCGAACACCACCGAGTGTGGAGCCCCGATGCGGGCGCAGGCCAGCATGGCGATGGCCGCCTCCGGCACCATCGGCATGTACAGGGCCACCAGATCCCCTTTGCCCACACCGAGGGCCTTGAGGGCGTTGGCCGCACGGCAGACCTCGGCGTGCAGCTCGCGGTAGGTGAAGCGGCGGACGTCGCCCGGTTCGCCTTCCCAGATCAGGGCCGTCTTGTCGGCGCGGGGGCCCTCCAGATGGCGATCGAGGCAGTTGTAGGAGAGGTTGGTGGTGCCCCCCTCGAACCAGCGGGCGAAGGGCGGGTTGCTCCAGTCGAGCACCGTGTCGAAGGGCTCGAACCAGTCCAGTTCCCGCCGGGCCGCCTCACCCCAGAAGCCATCGGGATCGGCCTGGGCCTGCGCCATCAGCGCGTCGTAGGCGGCCATCGAACCGATGCGGGCCGCGGCGGCCAGCTCCGGCGGCGGATCGAACTGCCGCTGTTCCTGGAGCACCGACTCGATCGTGGGCGAGGAGTCCTGGGTCATGGCAAAGCCTGCCGAGCGCTCTGGGGCATGGTGCATTCAACCGCAGACAGGCCACGCTGGAAGGACACGGCTCCCATCCCATGCCTGCCTGGCTGACGATCCTGCTGGTGATGGGCCTGGTGATCGCCGTCCTGACCCCGAGCCGCCAGCAGTTCGCCTGGTTCCTGCGGCTCAGGCGCCCCCGCTGGCTCACCTTCGAGCGCTGGATCCCGGTGATCTGGTCGGTCATCTACCTGTGCTTCTACGCCTCGGCCCTGATCCGCTGGTGGGCCGGTGGGGTGACAGCGCCCCTGGCCATGGTGGGCTACCTGGTGCTGCTCGTTCTGGTGCAGAGCTACACGCTGCTGATCTGCCGCACCCGGCGGCTCGCCTGGGGAACGGCGGCGGGCCTGGCCGGCTGGCTCTGGGGCCTGGGCCTGGCACTGGCGCTGCTGAGCGTGTCACGGCCCGCCAGCCTGCTGCTGGCGCCCTTCCTGCTCTGGAGCCCGATCGGCACCGTCGTGACCTGGCGGATGCAGAAGCTGAACCGCTGAGGCCGCCAGGCCCTGAAGCACCGATCGGGCCGATCAGGGCTGCTCATCGCTGCTTGGCAAGTTCGCCCGGCGGCGTTAGCCAGGGGGCGAACCCACGGGAATGGAGCGGAAGGCCATGGAGGAGCAGCCGATCACGCCCCATGCCGGCCCGACACGTGACGCCGATGGCAACCTCACCTATGTGGGGGACGACGGTCGCCGCTACGTGGTGGGTCTGCCGCCGGACATCGATGAAGACAACGTCGAGAAGGTGATGACCCTGCTGCGGGGCGGCACCGGGCTGTTTCAGCAGATCGAGGCCCTCTGCCACCGCTGGATCCATGAGGTGGGCGGCAGCGAGCTCGATGAGCGGGCCGCCCTGGTGCTGCTGCTCACCACCCTGGAAACCGCCCTGGAGGACCGTTACCCCGAGAACGATCCGTCCTGATGCAGGCTGGGGGCATGCCCCAGCGACCCGCCGCCTGCCTGTTCGATCTCGACGGTCTGCTGCTGGACACCGAACCGGCCCATGCCAAGGCCTGGCAGGAGGCGTCCAGCCGCTTCGGCCGCCCCCTCTCTGGGGCCGAACTGCTCAGCCTGCGGGGCCGGCGGCGCCTCGACTGCGCCATCCAGGTGCAGCAGTGGATCGTTGCCGCAGGCGGGGCCCCAGTCAGGGTCCAGGAGTTGCTGGCCGTGCGTCAGCCGATCGCCGAGGCCCTGCTGGCTTCGGCCCCGGCCATGCCCGGCGCCGAGGCCCTGGTGCGCCGTTGTGCTGCCCTGGGGATCCCCATGGCCCTGGCCACCAGCAGCGCACGCCAGGCCGTGGCGGTGAAAGTGGCCCCCCACCCCTGGATGGCCCTGATCCGCGAACGGGTCCATGGCGATGACCCAGACCTCGGCGGCGGCAAACCCGCCCCCGACCCCTTCCTGCTGGCGGCCCGGCGCCTGGGGGTAGCCGCATCGGCGTGCTGGGCGTTCGAAGACTCCAGCGCCGGTGTGGCCGCCGCCCTGGGCGCCGGCTGCCGGGTGCACGTGCTGCTGCCTCCGGGGCTGGACTGCCAGGCCTACCCCGAGGGGGTGATCTGTCTCAACTCTTTGGAAGAGGTGGAGCTGGATCAGTAAAGACGGCTGAGGACGAACTCCGGCAGGGCACGCAGGGCGCTGCGGGGCTCGGAGGGGGGCAACCACTCGATCGCCTCATGGGCCTCGCGGGCAAAGCCCTCAGCCAGGGCGCGGGCCCGGCCGATGGCCTCACAGCCACGCACCATGGCCAGGGCCTGGTCGAGGTCACCGGCCTCGCAGAACTCCCGCTCGATCAGCCCGGCCAGGGCCGGCCGCTCCTCAAGGGCATAGAGCACTGGAGCAGTGAGGTAGCCCGAAGCCAGGTCGCTGGCGGCGGGCTTGCCGAGCTGCTGATCGCTGGCGGTGAAATCGAGGATGTCATCCACCACCTGGAAGGCCAGGCCAAGTTGGCGACCAAAGCGGTAGAGGGCATCCAGGCGCGGCTCGGGCAGACCGGTGAGCACCCCGGCGGCGCGGGCACTGTTGGCGATCAGCGAGGCGGTTTTGCAGTAGCTCTTCTCGAGGTAAGTCTCGAAGCTCTGGCCGGTGTCGTAGCGGAACAGACCCTGGCGCACCTCGCCATCGGCCAGGTCCATGATCACGCGGGAGAGCAGTTTCACCACCTCGAGATCATCGAGGTTGGCGAGGTGCCAGCTGGCCTGGGCGAAGAGAAAATCGCCGGCCAGCACCGCAACGCGATGGTTGAAGCGGCTGTGCACGGTGGCCACGCCCCGGCGGGTGGCCGCCTCATCCACCACGTCGTCGTGGACGAGGGAAGCGGTGTGGATCATCTCGGTGATCTCCGCCAGCCGCCGGTGCCGGGGGCTGAGGCCCCCATCGGGGGCGATGGCCCGGGACAGCAACAGCACAATGCCCGGCCGCAACCGCTTACCACCGGCCGCGAACAGGTGCTCGGCAGCGGCCTGAAGAATCGGATGGCCGGCGCCGATCAGGCTGCGCAGGTCGGCCAGCAGGGCATCGAGGTCGGACTCCACCGGCTGGAGCAACTCTGCAACCGTCGCCACGTCACCTCCACGATGAAAGGATCCTAGGGGCCGTGCCTCAATAGGCGCGGGTGGGCGACTGCAGGCTGACGCTGCGCACCGCCGGCCGGCTTCCCAGCCAGGCCGCTGCCGCGGTGGCGAAGGCCTCGGCGGGCCCGGTGACACAGAAACGGGTGCGCTCCAGGGGCGGCCGCACCGACTCCACCGCCTGGTCGACCTCGGGGGAATCGCCCAGGCTGGCCAGCAAGGGTCCGAGGCGCTGGGCGGCCGCCAGGGCAGGGTCCACCAGCTGCACATCCGGGGGGAGCAGCTCGGCCAGCAGCGCCCGCAGCAGCGGGTAGTGGGTGCAGCCCAGCACGATGGTGTCCACCTCCGCCTCCAGCAACGGGGCCAGGTAGCGGGCGGCGGCAGCGCGCAGCTCGGGAGCCTGCAGATCGCCCGCCTCGATCATGGGCACGAAGGCCGGGCAGCCCATCTCCAGCACCCTGGCCGAGGGGCGACAGGCCTGGATCGAGCGCCGGTAGGCGCCACTGGCGGCGGTGGCCGGGGTGGCCAGCACCCCGACGCGGTCGCTGGTGAGATCGCTGGCCAGGCTGTCGATCAGCCCCACCACGGGCACGCCCGCCTCGCCCACGGCCACGTCGAGGGCCAGGGCGTTGGAGGTGTTGCAGGCCATCACCAGCACCCCCACCCCCTGCAAGCGCAGCCAGTGCACCACCTCCGAGGCGATCGCCCGAATCTCCTCCTTCGAGCGCTGCCCATAGGGAACCCGGGCCGTGTCCCCGAGATAGAGGCAGGGGGAGTGGGGATAGAGGGCATGGACCTGGCGCAGCACGGTGAGACCGCCGAGGCCGCTGTCGAACAGGCCTACCAGGAGGCTCAAGAGGCCCCCTGGAGGTAGTTGAGGATGCCCGCCGAGATGGCCAGCGCCAGGCGGCGCCGGAAGTTGGGATCGGCCAGGCGGGGCGCGTCCAGCCGGCCGGTGACGAAGCCCATCTCGGTGAGCACCGCCGGCATCACCGTGCGGCGAATCACGAAGAACCGGCCCGGCCGGGCGCCGCGATCGGGCGTCCCTGGCGAGATCGCCATGATCTGGGACTGGATCGCCTGGGCCAGCCGCAGGGAGTTGCCCGACTGGAAATAGAACGTCTCCACGCCGTTCACATCCGGGCGGGCCATGCTCAGGGCATTGGCGTGGATGCTCACGAAGACATCAGCGTTGCTGCTGTTGGCCAGCGACACCCGCGGCGGCAGGTCAACGTCCACGTCTGAGGTGCGCGTCATCAGCACCTGCACCCCCCGGGCCTGGAGCAGCTGGGCCACCTGCAGGCTCACATCCAGAACGATGTCCGTCTCCCGCAGACCACCGATGCCCACGGCCCCGGGATCGGGGCCGCCGTGGCCGGGGTCGATCACCACCCGGAAGCGCCCCCGGGGCACCGCCGGCAAACCGTCGGTGGAGAGAGGCCGTCCCGAGGTGGTCCTTCCCCTGTTGCTGAAGCCACTGGGGCGGGAGGCGGTCCAGCTCGAAGGGGTGGCGTCCATGTCGCCCTCGCCGACATTGCGTGTGAAGCCACTCAGGGGCAGACCGGTGAGGGTGAGGCGCCAGCGATCCCGGGACGTGCCCACGAGTCGCAGCTGGCGCGGATCGAGGCGGGTGCCGGGCCTGAATTCGAGCACCAGCCGGGTGGTGCCGGGATCAGGCCGGCCGATGCGCACTTCCCGCACCAGGCCGCCGACGGGCACCGAACGGCTGCGCTGGGGGGCACCGGGCAGGTCCACCCACACCCGGGGGCCGGTGGGGCCGGACCCCTCCTCGTAGAAGGCCTGCAGCCGCACCCCGGGGGAGGTGCGCAGCTCCAGCACCCCCTCCCGGCTGAGGCGCCAGGCGGAAAGGGCGCTCGCCGCCTGGGCAGGCAGGGCCCCGAGCAGCAGGGGCAGGCTCAGCAACCAGGCGAATCGCGACGCACGCACTCCCATGACCACTCAGAAAAGGGCCGGGTGACGGTGCTGCAGGCTCGGCATCTGGGCACGGACCCTGGCCTCATGGGCCATGTCGACCGGGGCCATCGCCAGACCCGGCTCCACCCCGGCATCGGCCATCACGGTGCCCCAGGGGTCGATCACCAGGGCATGGCCATGGGTCTGGCGGCGGCCGTAGTGGAGTCCCGTCTGGGCGGGCGCCAGCACGTAGGCGGTGTTCTCGATCGCCCGGGCCTGGAGCAGCACCTGCCAGTGGTCCTTGCCGGTGTAGGCGGTGAAGGCGGCCGGGATCATCAACAGCTGGGCACCGGCGCCGGCCAGCTGGCGGTAGAGCTCGGGGAAGCGGACGTCGTAACAGATCGACAGGCCGACGCGGCAGAGGCCAGGCACATCGACCACGGGCGGCAGCTCGTGGCCGGGTTGCACCGTGGCGGACTCCCGGTAGGTGATGCCGTCGGGCAGGTCCACGTCGAAGAGGTGGATCTTGTCGTAGCGGGCCAGGAGCTGGCCCTCACGGCCCACCAGCTCAGCGCGGTTGAAGGTCTGGCCTTCCCCGGCCGGCACCGGGAACCCCCCTCCCAGCAGGGTCACCTGGTAGCGGCGAGCCATGGTCACCAGGAAGCGACTGCAGCGCTCGGCCAGCACCGGCGCCAGCTCCAGCCGGCGGGCGTCGTCGCCCATGAAGGCGAAGTTCTCGGGCAGACCGACCAGGTCGGCGCCGCGGCGGGCCGCCAGCTCGATCAGCTCCTCGGCCGCCGAGAAGTTGGCGTCAGGGTCCGGCGTGCTGGTGAGTTGCAGCGCCGCTGCCAGAAAACTGCTCACCGCCGGACCGCTCCAAGACCGGCGAATCGTAAGGGAGCCGCCAAGGGGGGCAAGGCGCGCCTCAACTGGCGCGCAGCACCCCGGGTTCGGCCTGGATCGGCACGATCTCCAGACTGTCGACGGCGGCGCAGCAGGCGAAATCGGCGTCGTGGTTGCCCAGGCTGATCAGGCGCTGGCCGTGGCTGGCGCTGCGCAGGCAGGTCTCGGTGTCGTGGCGCCACTGCTGCCAGAGGGCCAGGGCCGCCAGCATTTCGTCGTTGGCGCAGCGGACCCCCATGTGGGGGGCCACCGCCAGCTCGATCGCGGCCGAAGCCACCGCTCCCGCCGCCAGGCTGTCCTCAAGGGAGTAATCCCCCTCCCAGCCGCTGCCCACGATCCACACCCGCAGGGCCTGGCGCTCGATCAGTCGCCGGGCCACGGCGGTGCGATTGGGCAGGCAGGCGGTGAGCAGCAGGGGCACCGCCTGGACCCGGTCGAGGGAGCGGGTGCCGTTGGTGGTGCTCAGGAAGAGGCGTTTGCTCTCCACCCGCTCGGGGGTGACCGCCAGGGGGGAGTTGCCCAGGTCGTAGCCGTCCACCCGCTTGCCACCGCGCTCGCCGGCCCGCAGTCGACGGGCGGCCGGCCAGTCGGCGGCGGCCGCTTCGAGGGCACCCAGATCAGCAAAGGCCTGGATCGCCTCGGCCCCGTTCTGCAGCGCCCAGGCGATGGTGGTCGTGGCCCGCAGCACGTCGATGACCACGGCCGCATCCGGGCCGTCCTCCTCGAGAGAACGCAGGGGGGGAACTGCTTCGGAGGTGTGGAAGTAGGAGAGCAGCACGGGACGCGATCGCTACGGGGGTGCGTCACAGTAGGCAGCAGCTCGACGGCGCAGGACGACGGTGGCGAGGGTGGTGGCCGAGGGAATCGGGAGCGGCAAGGCGCTCGGGCGGCAGCGCAATCTGCGCGATTTCCTGGCGTTGCTGGAGAAGCGTGGCCAGCTGCGGCGCATCACGGCGCCGGTGGATCCGGATCTGGAACTGGCGGCCATCGCCGATCGGGTGCTGGCCCTGGGCGGCCCGGCCCTGCTGTTCGAGAACGTGATCGGCTCCCCCATGCCGGTGGCGGTGAACCTGATGGGCACGGTGGAACGGGTGCTGTGGAGCATGGGCATGGAACGGCCCGAGGAGCTCGAAGCCCTGGGGGAGCGCCTGGCCCTGCTGCAGCAGCCCCGGCCGCCGAAGGGCCTCAAGGAGGTGATGAAGTTCGGGGGGGTGTTCTGGGATCTGGTGCGGGCCCGGCCCGACCTCGACCTCACCCCCCCCTGCCACCAGCAGGTGTTCCGGGACGACCAGGTGAACCTTGAGCAGCTGCCCCTGCTGCGCCCCTGGCCGGGGGATGCGGGCGGGGTGATCACCCTCGGGCTGGTGATCACCAAGGACCCCGAAACCGGCGTCCCCAACGTCGGCGTGTACCGGCTGCAGCGCCAGTCGATCAACAGCGCCACCGTGCACTGGCTGAGCGTGCGGGGCGGCGCCCGGCACCTGCGCAAGGCGGCGGCCATGGGCCGCAAGCTCGAAGTGGCGGTGGCCATCGGTGTTCACCCGCTGCTGGTGATGGCGGCGGCGACGCCGATTCCGGTGCAGCTGAGCGAATGGCTGTTCGCCGGCCTCTACGCGGGGGAGGGCGTGCGACTGGCCCGCTGCAAAACCCTCGATCTGGAGGTGCCCTCCCATAGCGAAGTGGTGCTGGAGGGCACGATCACCCCAGGCGAGGTTCTCCCCGATGGCCCCTGCGGCGACCACATGGGCTTCTACGGCGGTGAGGAGGACTCGCCCCTGGTGCGCTTCCACTGCGTCACCCAGCGCCGGGAGCCGATCTTCCTGACCACCTTCAGCGGCCGTCCACCGAAGGAAGAGGCGATGCTGGCGATCGCCCTGAACCGCATCTACACGCCGATCCTGCGCCAGCAGATTCCAGAGATCGTCGACTTCTTCCTGCCGATGGAGGGCCTCAGCTACAAGCTGGCGGTGATCGCCATCGACAAGGCCTACCCGGGCCAGGCCAAGCGGGCGGCCATGGCCTTCTGGAGCGCCCTGCCCCAGTTCACTTACACCAAGTTCGTGGTGGTGGTCGACAAGTCGATCGCGATCCGCGACCCGCGCCAGGTGATCTGGGCGATCAGCGCCCAGGTGGATCCGCAGCGCGACCTGTTCGTGCTGGAGGACACCCCCTTCGACTCGCTCGATTTCGCCAGCGAACGACTGGGGCTCGGGGGACGCCTGGCGATCGATGCCACCACCAAGATCGGCCCGGAGAAGCGCCACGACTGGGGCCAGGCCCTGGGCCGGGATGCTGCCCTGGAGGCGCGGGTGGATGGCCGCTGGAGCGAACTGGGCCTCGACGATCTGGGCCAGGGCGAGCCGGATCCCGCCCTGTTCGGCTACACCCTGGAGCACGTGCTGGAGCGCCTCGCCGCTGGCCGCTGATGCTGCGCCGCAGCGGCATCTACGCCCTCAAGGCCCTGCTGGAACTGGCCCTGGATCCACCGCGCTGGCAGTCGGTCAACGCCCTCGCCCAGGCCCAGGACCTGCCCGCCCCGATGCTGGAGCAGCTGATGCTCAAGTTGCGCCGGGCTGCCCTGGTGGAGTCGCGGCGGGGCCGGCAGGGGGGCTACCGGCTGCGGCGCCTGCCCGCCGACCTGCCCCTGGCCACGATTCTGGCGGCGGTGGACGCCCCGGCCGCCAGCCTGATGGCCGCCACGGAACCGGAGGAAGACCCCCAGCCCAGCGACCGGGTGACCCGGGTGCTCAACCGACGCCTGCTGCAGGCCCTGGAGCGGGAACTGGACCGACTGACCCTGGAGGACCTGCTCTTTGATCTGCGCAGCGCCCGGGCGGCCTTCAGCGAAACCGGGGGGCTGCTGCTGGGCTGAGGCGGGCCGCACCGATGAACATGACGGCCAGATCCTGGTCGAAGGCCACCTGGAAGCCGCCGGTGCGCAGGTAGTGGAGCAGCCGGCCCAGGGTGCGCAGCGGACCACGGCCGAAGAGATCCATGCCCTGCATCCTGATGGCGCTGAATCCAGTGGCCAGCAGCCAATCCTCAAGGGCCTCCGGTGTCACGAACTTCTCCCAGTCATGAACGCCGGCCGGAATCAGCCGCAACAGTGTCTCCAGCAGCCAGATCATGGTGATCCGGGAGCGGAAAGTGCGATTGATGGTGTCGAAGCAGAACGTTCCACCGGGGGCCAGAACCCTGGCGATCTCCGCGATCACGGCGTCCGGTCGATCGACATGCTCCAGCACATCGACGCAGATCACCACATCGAAACATCCGGTGGCGAACGGAAGTTGTTCCGCCAGTCCCACCCGGTAATCGATCTCCAGACCCGACGCGGCTGCATGGCTCCGGGCCGCTTCAATGCAGGGGCCGGAACGGTCCACTCCGCTAAGACGGGCGCCCCGGTGCGCCAGGAATTCACAGGAGTAGCCGCCGCCGCAACCCACATCCAGCACGCGAAGATGGCGCCAGCGGGGAACGAACTGGTCGAAGTAAACAAAGCGCAGTGGATTCAGTTGATGGAGCGGAAAGATGGTGGCGCTCTCCTCCCACCAGACGGCCGCCTGTTGATCGTAGAATGAAAGATTGTTGCGCAACAAGGTGACGGCGCCGTCGGTTTCGATCATTATCCCGACCCTCAATGAAGCCGGTCACCTGGGACGCACGCTCAACCAGCTGGAGATCCTCGATCCGGCGGCCGATGAGGTGATCGTGGTGGATGGCGGCAGCACCGATGCCACCCTGGCCAGGGCCCATGTTCACGGCTGCCGGGTGATCCGCTGCCAGCCAGTGGGGCGGGCGGTGCAGATGAACCGGGGGGCGGCTGAGGCCCGCGGCGAGATCCTCTGCTTCGTTCACGCCGACACCCTGGTGCCGTCGGATCTGGTGCAGCTGGTGACCGCCACCCTGGCCGACCCGGCCACCAGCTGCGGGGGCTTCATTTCACTGATGCGGGGCACCTGGAGCACCCGCTGGGGCGTGAGCCTGCACAACGCCCTCAAGACCCACTACGCGGCGCTGCTGTTCCGGCCCCACCGCTACGTCCTGAAGGGATTCCGGGTGCTGTTCGGTGACCAGGTGATGTTCTGCCGGCGGCGCGACTTCGAGCGCTGCGGGGGCTTCGACGACACCCTGCCGATCATGGAGGACGCCGATCTCTGCGAGCGGCTGGGCCGGCTGGGCCGCATCCGTCAACTCAACCGGGTGGTGGAATCCTCCGACCGCAGGGTGGCGCGCTGCGGGTCCTGGAAGGCCACAGGGATCTACCTGATGATCGGACTGCTGTGGGGCCTGGGCGTGCCGGCCGCGCGGCTGAAGCGCTTCTATGGCGAGATCCGCGACTGAGCCTCAACCATTGAGGGCCCAGTCGTAGGGGAGGTAGCTGAGCCTGGCGCCCGCCGGCATCGCCAGCTCCGGGCGGTAGCAGCCCACATAGGCGGGGATCGAGGGCGCCACCGCCAGAAAGTCGCGGCGGTACCACTGGAAGATCCGGCTGACGGACAGGCGACCACTGGCCGGATCGAAGCGCAGTTTGTGCGGATGCTGCAGGAAGCGCAGGGCGTCCTCCTCCAGCTGGGCCTCGAGCCGCTCGGCCCGGTAGGCCTCCGGCCGCAGCAGAGGGCAGCCGACAGCGGCGCAGACCAGGGCGAAATGGAGACGGGGGTCGCCGAAGCGAGGCCGAAGAATCTCGTGCTCGATGCGGTTGAGGCTGAGGGGCTGGCCCTGCAGGCTGATCACCGGCCGGGAGAAGAAGACCAGGAACGCCGGCCAGTTGGGCACCCCCGCGATGGTGGGGCGAATCGAGGCCAACGGGAAGCGGGCCAGCACCTGGCGGATCACCAGGGCGTTGTAGAGGTTGATCCACAGGGCCATGGCCTCGGCCCTGGAGCCAGGCTCAGGATCAAAGGGCCGCTGGGCCGCCAGCCAGTCCTCCAGTTCCGCCGCACCCTGGCGCTGCCAGGTGGCGTAGTCCACCCGACCGCGGTCGTCCACGTGGCGGCGGAGCAGGCCATCCCAGGCGGCGACATCAGTCATGGAACAACCCTTCCAGACCCATCGTTCCATGCCCCTGCCGCGGACTGGTGATCCGTACCGGGGCCGCCACGGCAACGATTCCTACGCTGGAGCCATGGTTCCCGCCCCCTCCCTGCCTGATCCCACCGGCCCGCTTCTGGAGGAGATCCTGGTGCCTCTGTTGCAGGACTACGCCGAGTCCTTCGATCGCGGTCTGCTGCTGCTGGAGCATTGCCCGGAGACGGTGATGGCCGCCGGCGAGCAGGCCGACCTGCGCGGGCGGCTCGATGAAGCGCGCCGTTCCCTGACGGCGGCGCGGTCCCTGCGGGCCGCCGCTCCCAAGCCCATGGGCCTGTCCATGGAGACGATCACCCCCTGGCACCGGCTGGTGGTGGAGGTCTGGAGCCTGTCGGCCAAGTTGCGGGCGATCGGCATTCGACCCTGACCGGGGGGGCCGGAACCGGCCGCTCCATAGGATCTCACCAGTTGGCGCAACAGCTCTTGTCCTCCTCCGCGGGTGTCGATACGAGCGTGGCCGCCCGACCGGCCCCCCTGGTGTTGCCGGCCGGCGGCAGCCTGCGGGGCCGCGTGACGGTGCCCGGAGACAAATCGATCTCCCACCGCTCGCTCCTGTTCGGGGCGATCGCCGAGGGCACCACCCACATTGAGGGGCTGCTGCCCGCCGAGGACCCCCTCAGCACGGCCGCCTGCCTGCGGGCCATGGGTGTGGCGGTGTCGGCGATCAGCGCCGGCCAGCCGGTGACCGTGGAGGGCGTGGGCCTCGATGGGCTGCGGGAGCCCGCCGACGTGCTCGACTGCGGCAATTCCGGCACCACCATGCGGTTGATGCTGGGGTTGTTGGCTGGCCGCGAAGGACGCCACTTCGTGCTCAACGGCGATGCCTCCCTGCGCTCCCGGCCGATGGGGCGGGTGGGGGACCCCCTGGCCCAGATGGGGGCGGTGATCCACGGCCGGCAGGGCGGCAACCTGGCTCCCCTGGCCGTGCAGGGGCAGCCCCTTCACGGCAGCGTGATCGGCACGCCGGTGGCCTCGGCCCAGGTGAAAAGTGCCCTGCTGCTGGCGGCCCTCACCGCCGAGGGGCCCACCACCGTGATCGAGCCGGCCCCCACCCGCGACCACAGCGAGCGCATGCTGCGGGCCTTCGGCGCCGACCTGGAGGTGGGGGGGGACCTGGGACGCTTCATCACCGTCCGGCCCGGCCCCGCCCTGCGGGGTCAGACGGTGGTGGTGCCCGGCGACATCAGTTCGGCCGCTTTCTGGCTGGTGGCGGCGGCGATCACCCCGGGGGCCGATCTCACGGTTGAAAACGTGGGCCTCAACCCCAGCCGCACCGGCATCCTCGATGTCCTGGCGGCCATGGGCGCCCGCCTCAGCGTTCTCCATGCCCGTGATGTGGCCGGCGAACCGGTGGGGGATCTGCGGGTGCAGCACGGCCCCCTGCGGGCGTTCCGCATCAAGGAAGCGATGATCCCCCGCCTGGTGGACGAGATCCCGGTGCTGGCGGTGGCGGCCTGCTGCGCCGAGGGGGTCAGCCGCATCAGCGGCGCCGCCGAGTTGCGGGTCAAGGAGACCGACCGCCTGGCGGTAATGGCCCGCCAGCTGACGTTGATGGGAGCCAGGCTCGAAGAGCACGCCGATGGCCTCAGCATCGAAGGGCCCACCCCGTTGCACGGGGCCGAGGTGGACAGCGAAACCGATCACCGCGTGGCGATGAGCCTGGCGGTGGCCTCCCTGGTGGCCCGCGGCGACACCCGCCTGGGGCGGCCGGAGGCGGCCGCCGTCTCCTACCCCGGCTTCTGGGATGACCTGGCCCGCCTGCGCCACTGAGCCGGCAGAGACCGGCCCTGGGCCCGAGCTGCTGCCCCGGCTGGGTCGCGATGGCAGCTTCAGCCTCTACAGCCGCGGCGTCGGGGAAGGCTTCCACAGTGCCGCCGGCGCCCTGCGCGAGGCCCAGGAGAAGTTCGTGCTGCCGGCGGCGCTGGAACGCTTCGCCCCGGGCCGGCAGCTGCGGGTGGCGGAGGTGGCCGTCGGCACCGGCACCAACACCGCCGCTCTGCTCGCGGCGACGGCGGCCGCAGGCCTGGAGCTGGACTGGTGGGGCCTGGAACTGGACCGGCGGCCTTTGGCCCTGGCGCTGGCGGATGCCGGCTTCCGGGCCCAGTGGCCGGCCGGGGTGATCCGCCGTCTGGAACAGCTCAGCAACGGCCCGCGCCTGCGGCTCGGCGATGCGCGCCGCCGGCTGCCGGAGCTGCTGGCCACCCAGGCGGGTTGCTGCGACCTGGTGCTGCTGGATGCCTTTTCCCCAAGCCGCTGCCCCCAGCTGTGGAGCCGGGAGTTTCTGGAGCGGCTGGTGCGGCTGCTGCGGCCCGATGGCCGCCTGCTCACCTACAGCTCTGCGGCGGCGGTGCGCCGCTGCCTGCTGGATCTGGGTGTGGACGTCCAGGCGATCCGGCCGTTCGGGGGCGGATCCAGGCGCTGGAGCGCTGGAACGGTCGCCAGCCTCTCCCTCCTGGCCCCCCATCCAGCCCTGCGGCCCCTGGAGCCCTTCGAACGGGAGCACCTCGCCAGCCGCGCCGGCCTTCCCTACCGGGACCCCAGCGGCAACGCCAGCGCCGCCGAGATCCTGAAGCGTCGGCGCCGGGAGCAGGAGCGCAGCCCCGCCCCACCGGGGCGGCTGCGGCCGCCGACAGAGCCCAGCGGACTGGGCCACTCCGAAGGACACCGGTAGATTCCGGCGCAGACGCCCCGCCGCCGCCGATGCTCGCCGTTGCCGTCCTGGCCGCCGGGAAAGGGACCCGCATGAAGAGTGCCCTGCCGAAGGTGCTCCAGCCCCTGGCCGGCGCGACCCTGGTGGAACGGGTGCTGGCCAGCTGCCATCTGCTCGCCCCCGACCGCCAGGTGCTGGTGGTGGGGCACCAGGCCGAACGGGTGGAGCGCACCCTGGCTGGCGTGGAAGGCCTGGAGTTCGTGCTGCAACAGCCCCAGAACGGCACTGGTCACGCGGTGCAGCAACTGCTCCAGCCCCTGGCCGGCTTCGAAGGGGAGCTGCTGGTGCTCAACGGCGATGTGCCGCTGCTGCGGCCGGAAACCCTGGAGCAGCTGCTGGCCAGCCATCGTGCCAGTGGCGCAGCGGTGACCCTGCTCACCGCCCGCCTGAGCGACCCCAGCGGCTACGGCCGCGTCTTCGCCGATGGGGCGGGCCAGGTGAGCGGCATCGTGGAGCACCGCGACTGCAATGCCGAGCAGCTCGGCAACACCCTCACCAACGCCGGCATCTACTGCTTCGACTGGGCACGGCTGGCGGCGGTGCTGCCCCAGCTGAGCAGCGACAACGACCAGGGCGAGCTTTACCTCACCGACACCGTGGCCCTGTTGCGCCCGGCCATGCATCTGGCGGTGGACGACCCGGATGAGGTGGCCGGCATCAACGACCGGGAGCAGCTGGCCCACTGTGAGGCGGTGCTGCAGGACCGGCTACGGCGCCACTGGATGGCGGAGGGGGTGAGCTTCACCGATCCTGCCAGCTGCACCCTCAGCGAACACACCCGCTTCGGCCGCGACGTGCTGGTGGAGCCCCAGTGCCATTTTCGCGGCGTCACCAGCATCGGCGAGGGCTGCCGCATCGGCCCGGGCTGTCTGATCGAGAACAGCCACCTGGCCGCCGAGGTGGAGGTGGTGCATTCGGTACTTCGGGACAGCCACGTGCAGCGCGGCTGCGTCATCGGGCCGTTTGCCCAGCTGCGGGCCGGCACCCACCTGGGCGCCGGCTGCCGCATCGGCAATTTCGTGGAGGTGAAGAACAGCCAGCTGGGGGAGGGCTGCAAGGCCAACCACCTCAGCTACCTGGGCGACGCCGACCTGGGCGCCGATGTGAACGTGGGGGCGGGCACGATCACCGCCAACTTCGACGGGGTGCACAAGCACCGCACCGTGATCGGCGCTGGCAGCAAGACCGGCGCCAATTCGGTGCTGGTGGCGCCGATCACCCTCGGTGCCGGTGTGACGGTGGCGGCCGGCTCCACCCTCACCAAGGACGTGCCCGCCGGGGCCCTGGCCCTGGGCCGGGCCCGCCAGCTGGTGAAGGAGAACTGGGGCGTCGCCAACCCCCGCCAGCAGCAGGGGGTGGCGGGCTGAATCCCGGATTTCTGGCCTAGTCTCAGTCTGTGATCACGCTGGACCCATGGCTGTCAACCCTGTCATCTGGTTCGAGCTCTACGTCAACGACATGGCCCGGGCCCGGGCCTTCTACGAGGCCGTGTTCGAAGTGGCCCTGGAATCGATGGGCGACGCGGGGATGGAGTATTTCGCCTTCCCGATGCAGAACGATCAGGTGGGGGCCGGAGGCGCCCTGGCCAAGATGGAGGGCATGGCCCCGGGCGGTGGCGGCACCCTGATCTATTTCCACTGTGACGACTGCGCCGTGGAGGAGAGCCGGGTGGCGGGCGCCGGCGGCACGGTGCTCAAACCGAAGATGTCGATCGGTGCCTATGGCTTCATGAGCCTGGTGCTCGACACCGAGGGCAACACGATCGGGCTCCACTCCCAGGCGTGACGTCATCGGTCCCTGCCGCCCGCTTCCGCTGGTGGCATGGCGCTGCCATCCTCGTGGCCGCCAATGCCATCAGCTTCTGGCCGGCGGGGGTGCTGGGAGATGCCGCGTTCTACACCAGCTTCTGCCTGCCCCCCTACGCCCCGCCGGACTGGCTGTTCGCCCCCCTGTGGCTGGTGCTGAACATCACCTCCCTGGTGGCACTCGGGCGGGTGGCCAACCTGGATGGGCCAGACGGCGCCGCACGGCGCCGGGGGCTGGTGCTGGTCTCGGAAGCGGTGGGCTGGCTGCTGTTCGCCGTGTTCACCACCTTCTTCTTCTGGCTGCACAGCCCGGTGCTGGCAGCGGTGGATACGGTGGCGGGGCTGGGGGTGGCCGCCGTGAGCGTGGTGGCGGCGGCCGGGCTGGATCGGCCCGCCGCCGGACTGATCGGACTTCGATTGCTGTGGCTGCTGCTGGCCAGTGCCGTGGCGGTGAGCGTGGCCCTGCACAACGTCGATCCGTTCCTTTCAGCCGCCCCGGCGCCAGGTGTGAAACCGTTCCAGTAGGGCCAGGGTGCGCTGGGGCGCATGGGCTTTCTTCCAGGCTCCGGCGGCGTACTTGTTGGCTTCCGCCAGGGTGGGATAGGCGTGGATCGCCCCCATCACCTTGCCCAGGCCCAGGTTCCATTTCATCGCCAGCACGAATTCAGCCAGCAGCTCCCCGGCCTGCTCCGCCACGATCGTGACCCCCAGGATCCTGTCCTTGCCGGGCACGGTGAGCACCTTCACGAAGCCTGTCTCGGCGGATTCGACGATGGCCCGATCCAGCTCGGCCATCTCGAAGCGGGTGACCTCGAAAGCCACCCCCTGCGCCACCGCCTCGGATTCGCTGAGCCCCACCCGGGCCACCTCCGGGTCGGTGAAGGTGGTGCGGGGAATGACGCGGCCATCGACGGCGAAGCGCACCGGATCAAACAGCCCGTTCACAGCCGCATACCAGGCCTGATGGGCCGCCGTGTGGGTGAACTGCCAGGGGCCGGCCGCATCGCCGGCGGCATAGATGTTGGGGAAGAGGGTCTGCAGGTGGGGGCTGGTGGTGATGGTGCGGCCGGTGGGGATGCCCAGGGCCTCGAGGCCGTGGCCCTCCAGACGGGCCTGGCGGCCCACGGCGCAGAGCAGCTCGTCGGCCTCAAGGCAGACGGTAGGGCCGTCCACCGCGGCCAGCACGCGCACGCCCCCGGCCGGCCCAGGCTCAACGCGCTCCACCCGGCAACCGGTGTGCACCCGCACGCCATCGCGCTCCAGCACCTCGCGCACCAGCGCCCCCACCTCGGGGTCTTCCCGGGGCAGGAGCCGGGCGTTGCGTTGCAGCAGGGTCACGGTCAGGCCCAGCTGGGCCAGGGCCTGGGCCAGCTCGCAGCCGATCGGGCCGCCGCCCAGCACCACCAGGCTGGGCCGCGGGGACGGGTGCTCGGCCAGGGCGTCCCAGAGCGTTTCGCTGGTGAGCACCCGCACCGAAGCGATGCCGGGAACCGCCGGGATCACCGGCGCGGCGCCGGTGGCCAGCACGATGGCGCGGGCCGACAGCACGGTCTCGCTGCCATCGGCGGCGGTGATCGCCACCTCCCAGGGGCTGATCAGGCGGGCCTGGCCGAGCCGCACGTCCACCCCTAGGGCGGTGTAGCGCTCGACGCTGTCGTGGGGGGCAACGGCCGCCACCTTCGCCCGCACCCGCTCCAGCACCCGGCGCAGATCCACCTGGGGCTCCTGCGGGGTGAGGCCGTAGCGGTCGGCATGGCGCAGGCGGGCGGCGAGGCGGGCGCTGCTGATCAGGGCCTTGCTGGGCACGCAGCCGGTGTTCAGGCAGTCGCCGCCCATGCGCTGCCGCTCCACCAGCGTCACCTTGGCCCGCACGGTGGCGGCTATGTAGGCGGTGACCAGGCCCGCCGCCCCGGCGCCGATGACAATCAGGTTGCGATCAAACACACGCGGCCGGCTCCAGGGGCGGTAGAGCCGCCAGAGCCGCCAGCGGCTCAGCAGCAGCTTCACGATCCAGGGCAGAAGGCCCAGCAGGGCGAAGGAACCGAGCAGGGCCGGCGAGAGCAGGCTTCTCAGGCTGGTGAGCTGGGCCAGCTGGGTGCCGGCGTTCACGTAGACGAGGGTGGCCGGCAGCATGCCCAGCTGGGACACGACGGCAAACGAGCGCAGGGGCATGGGAGTGAGCCCCATCAACAGGTTCACCAGCACAAACGGCACCACCGGCACCAGCCGCAGACTGAGCAGATAGGCGGTGCCGTCGCGGCGGACGCCCGCCTCGATCGGACCCAGGCGATGGCCGAAGCGGCGCCGCACCGGTTCCCGCAACAGGGTGCGGGCCAGCAGGCAGGCCGCCGTGGCGCCGAGGGTGGAGCCCAGCGACACCAGTAGCGTGCCCTGCAGCAGGCCGAAGACGGCACCGCCCGCCAGGGTGAGCACGGTGGCGCCGGGCAGGGACAGCCCCGTCACCAGCACGTAGACGGCCACGAAGGCGGCGGCGCTGGCCAGCGGAGCCGCCTGCCGCCAGGCCAGCAGCTGGGCGCGGGAAGCCTGCAGGGCGGCGAGATCCAGCTGGCGATACCAGCCCTGGCTGAACAACAGAATCACCCCGGTCAGCACAAGGGCGATCGCCAGCAGGCGCCGCACGGGTGCGCCGGGGGGATTCTCCTGGGCTGGTGAGCTCATGGCTGCCCCCCCTGGGGCTGGAGCCGTGGTGGGCGCTGGACCACCGGAGCGGCGGCGGCGAGGATCTCGGCCCGGTCGCCGCTCAGGGGGGGATAGATGCGCTGGCCGTTGATCAGCCGCTTGGTGCGTTTGGCCGTCTCCCCGGTGGCGACAACCTGACGGTCCCAGCCTTCGGTGTAGAGGGCCCCCCAGGGACCCAGATCCAGGATGGTGGTGTACCAGTCGATCCGCAGCGGCAACAGCGGCAGACCCAGCAGATCGCAGACGGCGTTGTGCCCGGCAAACCGGCCCATGGGCCGGCCGTGCTGACAGGACATGACCGTGCTGTGGCCGTCCTCCAGGGCCAGACGGGCACTGTCGCCGGCGGCGAACACAACGCTCAGCCCCTCGACCCGCAGAGCGGCGTCGACCGGCAACCGGCCGAGGGCATCGGTGGCCACCCCGCAGCCGGCGGTGAGTGGGCTGGCCCGCAGGCCGGCGCACCAGACCACCGTGTCTGCGACCAGGACCTCGCCGGAATCGAAGCGGATCGACGCCCCATCGACGCCGTCCACCCGAACCCCGAGCCGCAGCTCCACGCCCAGGGCGGCCAGGGCCTCTTCGATCACGGGCCGGGCCGAGTCCCCCATGTCCGAGCCCAGCTGGGGGTTGTGGTCCACCAGCACGACGCGCACCGGCCCGGCCAGACCGGCGCGCTCCTGCACGGCCCGCAGCCGTGCCGGCAGTTCACAGACGGCCTCGATCCCGGTCAGGCCGGCCCCCACCACCACGGCTGTGAAGCGGCCCGGACCCTCGGGACGCTCCGCCAAGGCCTCCAGGTGCTGCGCAAGCCGGGAGGCACCGCCATAGGTGTCGACATCGAAGCCATGGGCGGCCAAGCCAGGGACCGGAGGCCGCAGCAGCTGGCTGCCGAGGGCGAAGACCAGCCGGTCGTAGCCAAGGACTTGGGGGCCCGCCGCGCTCAGCACGCTGACGGTGTGGGCGGCCGTGTCCAGGGAGCCCACCTCCCCCACCAGCCAGCGCACACCGGCGGGAGCCAGCACGGCCTCCAGGGGAACCCTCAGCGGCGAGAGGTCGGCTTCGTAATTGCGCACGCGGATGCCATGGAAGGCGTCACGGTTGACCAGCAGCACCTCGATGCTGTCCGGGCTGATCCCCAGCTGGTCGAGCTGGCGGGCGGCCGCAAGGGCGCTCCAGAGCCCGGCAAAGCCACCGCCCAGCACCAGGATTCGCTGGGCTCCCATCACGTGTCTCCGGCCAGGGGAGGGGGCATCACCGGGTACGGATCAGTCCCGGTTCAGACTATCGAGGTCACCGCCCTCAGCCCCCTGCCGCCACCAGCCCCGAGTGCCGGATCAGGGCCTCCGGGCTGGGGGCCCGGCCCCGGAAGGTCTCGAACACCTCGCCGGGGTGGCGGCTGCCGCCGAGGCTGAGCACTGTCTCGCGGAAGCGGCGGCCGGTGGCCTGAATCGCCTCCTCGTTCTCCAGGCCCACCTCCTCAAAGGCGCTGAAGGCATCGGCGCTGAGCACCTCGGCCCATTTGTAGGAGTAGTAGCCAGCGGAGTACCCACCGGCAAAGATGTGGCCGAAGGAGCAGAGGAAGGCATCCTCCTCGATCGGCTCCAGCACGGTGGTGGTGGTGGCGATCTCCCGGCGAAGCTGTTCCGGTGTCTTGCCGCACTCCGGCGTCCATTGGCTATGCAGCCGCAGGTCGGTGAGAGCGAGGTGCACCTGCCGCAGCGTGGCGGCCCCGCCCATGAAGGTGCGGGCGGCCCGGAGCTTGGCGAACTCCGGCTCCGGCAGCGGTTCGCCGCTCTGCCAGTGGCGGGCCATGCCCATCAAGGTGGCGTGGTCGTAGCACCAGTTCTCCATGAACTGGCTGGGCAGCTCCACCGCATCCCACTCCACATTGTTGATGCCGGCCGCCTGGGGGCGCTCCACGGTGGTGAGCATGTGCTGGAGCCCGTGGCCGAATTCGTGGAACAGGGTCTCCACCTCCTCGAAGGTCATCAGGCTGGGGGTGTCACCCACCGGCGGGCTCTGGTTGCAGATCAGGTAGGCCACGGGCAGCACGGGCGCGCCAGCCCCGTCCAGCGAACGCACCAGACACTCATCCATCCAGGCGCCACCGCGCTTGCTGCCAGGGCGGCTGTAGGGATCCAGATAGAAGGCGGCCAGGGGCTGGCCGCTGGCGGCGTCATCGACGCGGAAGAAACGCACGTCCGGATGCCAGACAGGCGCCTCACCATCGGCAGGCCGGATGCGGAGGCCGAACAGGCGATCGCAGAGGCCGAACAGGCCATCGAGCACCCGGGGCAGGGGGAACCAGGGCCGCAGGGCTTCGCTGTCGAGATCGAAGGCCTCCTGGCGCCGCACTTCCGCCCAGAAGCTGACGTCCCATGGTTGGAGATCCACCGCCTCGGCCGCCCCCTCCCGGGCCGCGCAGGCGCGCAAGGCCTCCAGTTCCAGCAGGGCCACCGGGTAGGCGGCGGTGCGCAGGTCCTCCAGCAGGGCTTCCACCTCAGCCACCGAGCCGGCCATCTTCGACGCCAGGCTCACCTCGGCCCAGGAGCCATAGCCGAGCTGGTGGGCCTGCTGCCGCCGCAGGGTGAGAATCCGCTCGATCGCCGGCCAGTTGCCATCGGTTTCGCCCGAAGCTCGACTCACGTGGGCCTTGTAGGCGATTTCACGCAGGTCGCGGCGGCGGCTGTACTTCAGGAACGGGCCGAAGCGGGGCATGTCGAGCCCCAGCAGCCAGGGCCCCGCAGCGGCCGTGGCCTGGCCATCGCCGGCATCACGGGCGGCCTGGGCCAGCTGCTCCCTGAGACTCTCGGGCAACCCCTCCACCTCAGCCGGGTCAGTGAGCTTCAGGGTCCAGCCGTTGGTGGCATCCAGCACCCGGTTGCCGAAGCCGGTGGCCAGCTCTGCCAGCTCCTGGCTGGCGGCGTTGAAGGTCTCCTGAGCGGCGCCCTCCAGGCCCACGCCGCGCAGCTCCATGTCCCGCAGTTCCGCCGTGAGGATCCTCTCCTGGGTGGCATCCAGCCCCCCCTGGCTCTGCAGGGTCCGCAACGCCTCGAACAGCACCCGGCTCTGGCCGGCACGGTTGCCGAAGGCCACCACTGCCGCCTGCTGGCTGGCGTGGGCCTCCCGCAGTTCGGGACTGTTGCAGACGCCGTTGAGGTGGCTCACCACCCCCCAGCTCCAGCGCAGCCGTTCGCCCAGGCGCTGCAGGGGATCCATCACTTCGGCCCAGCTCAGGGGCCGCTCCGCCGCGGCGGCCGCCGCCAGGTCGGTCTCCACCCGGTCGAGCTCCGCCTGCAGGCCGCTCAGCAGTTCAGGGATGTGGGCCCGCACCTGGTCGGGGGTGATGGCCTCGAAGCGGGGCAGACCCTCTCCGGCCAGCAGGGCAGGGGGACTCTGGAGGGTGCTGGTCATCGCCGGGGGGCCGCTTCGATGGAAGACCCCATTTCAGCCCACCCCGGTGCCAGGTTGCGGGTCAGCCGAGGGCGGCCAACCGTCCCATGGCCACGGCCCCATGGCTGGCCAGTTCAGACGCCAGGCCGTTGGTGCTGGCCTCATACAGGTTGATGGCCACCCGCGGCCAGAAGCCGATCACCAGGGTGGGGACCAGCAGGGTGAGTCCGATGACAAGCTCGCGGGGCTTCATGTCGCCCACCACCGCCAGTGCCGGGATGCGTGGACCGAAGAAGACCCGCCGGCACAGGGAGAGCAGATAGACGGGGGTGAGCACCAGACCGATGGCGGCCAGGACGATGGCGATGACACGGAAGCCGATCGTGAAGCCCTCGTAGGAGGTGACACCGAGGAAGACGGTGATCTCGCTGATGAAGCCGCTCATCCCCGGCAGGGCCAGGGAAGCCAGGGAGCTGGCCAGGAAGAAGGCGAAGGTGATCGGCAGCACCTTGGCCAGACCGCCCATGTTGGGAATCGAGAGGGTTTCGGTGCGCTCGTAAAAGACGCCGGTGATGAAGAACATCGCCGCAGCGATCAGGCCATGGCTGATCATCTGCAGCATGGCGCCGCTCATTCCGAGGGCATCGATGGCACCGATGCCCAGGAGCACGAAGCCCATGTGACTCACCGAACTGCAGGCGATCCGGCGCTTGACGTTGTCCTGGGCAAAGGCGTTCAGCGCCCCATAGACGATGTTGATGATGCCGAGCACGATCAGGGCCGGGGCCAGGCGCAGGTGCACGTCAGGGAGCATCTGCACGTTGAAGCGCAGCAGGGCATAGCCCCCCATCTTGAGCAGCACCCCCGCCAGCAGCATCGACACCGGCGCGTTGGCCTCGCCGTGGGCATCGGGCAACCAGGTGTGCAGCGGGAACATCGGCAACTTCACCCCGAAGCCCACCAGGAAGCCCAGGTAACAGAGCAGGCCGAAGGTGCCGCCGGGGGAACGGGCTGCCAGTTCGCTGAGGTTGAGGGTGAAGCTGTCGCCGGAGAGGGCCAGGGCCAGGCCGCTGATCAGGATCAGCAGGGAGGCGGTGGCGGTGTAAAGGATGAACTTGGTGGCGGCGTACTGGCGCTGCTTGCCGCCCCAGATGGCAATCAGCAGGTACACAGGCACCAGCTCCAGCTCCCAGGCCAGGAAGAACAGCAGGAAATCCTGGGACAGGAACACCAGGCTCTGGGCGGTGGCCTGGACCAGGAGCAGTCCGAAATAGAGGCGCGTCTTGAGGCGGATGTTCCAGCTGGCCGCCACCGACAACAGGGTGACAAGCCCACTGAGCACCACCAGCGGGGCCGAGAGACCATCGGCCGCCAGGGACCACTCCAGGCCGAGGGCCGGCACCCAGGACACCCGTTCCACCAGCTGCAGTTCCGACAGGCCGCCATCGAAATGGCGGGCGAACACCCACAGGATCAGGGCGAAATCCACCCCGAGCACCCCCAGGGCAAGCGTGCGCGGCAGGCGGGGGTCGCTGCCGTCACCAGGAAGCAGCGGCATCACCAGCGCCGCGGTGGCCGGCAGCAGCACGATCAAGCTGAGCCAGGGGAAAGCTGAACCCTCAGGGAGCACGGCGGGAAGCGAAGAGGACGCGAGCGAAAGAGGCAGGCTGGCGTCCATCACTGAGGGGTGCTCCAGGCAGGAAGTATGGCGGTCGAGGCGGCCCCGAGGGAGGTTGGCCCGAAGCGGCAGAGCCTATCAGCTGAGTAGATCTACTCAGCGGAGCTGTTCTAGTCGCCCGCGATGGCCTGTGGGCGACTCCCCTCAGCCAGGGGAGCCCAGCTGCTGCCGCCATCCTGGACTCCGAGCACGGCGCTGTGGCTGCTCACCCCCTCCCCCTGCCAGGCGCTTGTCATGGCCTCCCCCACCGCCTCGGCACAGTCGGCGGAGGCCAGGGCCAGCAGGCTGGGTCCGGCGCCGCTGATCACACAGCCCCAGGCGCCGGCCTCCAGGGCCGCCTCCCGTACGGCCCGCCCCCCCTGGATCAGCCCCCAGCGGTAGGGCTCGTGGATGCGGTCGTGCATGCCATCGGCAATCAGATCGCCGTTGCCGGTGCGCAGCCCCTGCAGCAGCAGGGTGAGGGCCCCCAGATTCATCACCGCATCGCTGATCGGAATGCTGCGGGGCATGGCGCGACGGGCCTCGCTGGTGCTCAGACGGATCGTGGGAATCGCCACCACCGCCATCACCAGCGGGTTCCACTCGCAGCGCACGACCCGCCAGCGATGGGAAGCGGCCCGCGCCGTCAGGCACAGGCCCCCCAGCAGGGAAGGGACGACATTGTCCGGATGGCCCTCGATGTCGATGGCGAGCTCCAGCAGCTTTTCCCGGCTGAGTGGTTCCCCCACCAGCGCATTGGCGCCGATCAGGCCCGCCACGATGGCGGTGGCGCTGCTGCCCAGACCCCGGGCGGGGGGCACGGCCAGCTGCACCCGCGCCTCCAGGGCCACGGCCTCCAGCCCCACCTCTCGCCAGACCCGCTGGGCGGAGCGGTAGACGAGGTTGTCAGGGCCACCGCGCAGGTGGGCCCCCTCGGGGCCTTCGATGATCAGCTCGAAGCGCTCACCGCCCCCCTCGATCACGTGCAGCTCGAAGCGGTTGCCGAGCGCCAGGGCTGCGCCGAGGCAGTCGAATCCCGGGCCGATGTTGGCGGTGGTGGCCGGAACCTCCACCACCACCCCCTGGCCGATCTGGGGCCGGACCATAAGTGACCTGTCGTTGGGCTCAGTGTTGCAGCCGACCCTTGGCTGTGCTGGCCTCAGCCCAGCAGCATCCGGGCCCGGCAGGCGGCGCTGAAGCTGCCCACCCCCGGATCCAGCACGGCTGTGATCGGCATGGGCTCCAGGGTGGAGCGCAACCGCCCCTTGTTCAGGAAGGGCTCCAGGAAGGAAGGTGTGCGCAGGCTGTCGAGCAGCTTGGCGGCCGTGCCCCCCGCCAGCCAGAGCCCGCCGCGGCTGAGGGAGGCCAGGGCCAGATCGCCGCAGACGCTGCCGTACGCACCCAGCCACAGGTCCAGGGCGTCGGCGGCCAGGCTCTCGCCGGCGGCGGCGGCCATCGCCACCTCGGCGGGCAGGTCGACCTGGGCGGGCCCATCGCCGGCGTCGTTCCAGAGCCGGGCGCTGGGGCTGAGGGGATGGTCTCCGTCGGGGTGGCGGCAGGAGAGGAGCCAACGGGCCACATGGCCCAGGCCCGTGCCGCTCACCACCCGCTCGATCGACACCCGATCGAGGGCCAGATCGGCCTTGAGCCACTGTTTCAGCTCCCACTCCTGCCGGCACCGGGGGGCGAATTCCCCATGGGCCGCTTCACTGGGGATGGCCCGCAGGCCAGCGGCGGTGGGCAGGCCCATGGCCACCCCGAGGCCGGTGCCGGCCCCCAGCACCAGCAGCGGCGCCTGCGGGTCGCGGCGACCCTCCCGCACGGGCGCCACCTGGGCGGCCCCGAGATGGGGAAGGCCGTAGATGAGCACGGCAAAGTCGTTGACCAGCTCCAGATTCGGCAGGCCGCAGCTGCGGGCCAGGCCGTCCGTGTCGAGGCGCCACGGGAGGTTGGTCAGCTGGGCCTGCCCCCCTTCCACCGGTCCGGCCACGGCGAAACAGGCGGCAGCGGGGGTAGTCCCGCCGGCGGCAGCGGCGGTGGCCAGGAAGTGGCGCACCATCGGGGCCAGGTCGTCCCAGGCCGCCGAGACGAACCGCTCCTCCAGCAGAAGCTCAAGCCGATCCACGCCCGAGCGCCAGAGGCTCAGCAGGGTCTTGGTGCCACCGATGTCGCCCGCCAGCAGGAGGGTCATGCCAGGGCCAGGGTGGCCAACCGGCCGGCATTGGCGGCCGAGGCGGCGGACACCAGGGCGTCAGCCTCGACGCTGCCCAGATCACCCTGACGGCGACTGCGCAGGCTGACGCTGCGGGTCTCGGCCTCCCGGGCACCGATCACCCCCAGGACGGGGATTTTCATCTGCTCGCCGTTGCGGATCAACTTGCCCAGCCGATCGCCGCTGTGGTCGATGCCGGCGCGGATGCCGGCGGCCGCCAGCTGGCCCTTGAGCTCTTCGGCCCAGGGAAGGGCCTCATCGGTGACGGGCAGCAGCCGCACCTGCTCGGGGGCGAGCCAGAAGGGGAAATCGCCGGCGTAGTTCTCCACCATCACGCCGAAGAAGCGCTCCAGGGAGCCGAAGATGGCGCGGTGGATCATGATCGGCCGCGAGCGGCTGCCATCGGCCGCCACGTACTGGAGATCGAAGCGCTCCGGCAGGTTGAAGTCGAGCTGGATGGTGGAGCACTGCCACATCCGGCCGATGGCGTCCTCGATCTTGAGGTCGATCTTGGGGCCGTAGAAGGCCCCGCCCCCCTCGTCCACCTTGTAGGCCCAGCCCTTGCGCTCCAGGGCCTCCACCAGGCCGGCGGTGGCCAGTTCCCAGACGGCGTCCTCGCCGATCGACTTCTCCGGTCGGGTGGAGAGGTGGATCTCGTAGCTGCGGAAGTCGAACGTGGAGAGGATGCGCTCGGTGAGGTTCAGCACCCGCAGGATCTCATCGGAGATCTGCTCCGGCAGACAGAACACGTGGGCGTCGTCCTGGGTGAAGCCGCGCACCCGCATCAATCCATGCATCACCCCGGGCCGTTCGTAGCGGTACACCGTGCCGAGCTCGGCCCAGCGAATCGGCAGCTCCCGGTAGGAGCGCAACCGGCTGGCATAGGTGAGCACATGGAAGGGGCAGTTCATCGGCTTGAGCTGGTACTGGCGCTCATCCACCGCCATCGGCCCGAACATGCTCTCGCTGTAGAAATCGAGGTGGCCCGAGGTCTTCCAGAGGCTGAGGTCCGCCACGTGGGGGGTGTACAGCAGCTCGTAGCCGTCCTCAAAGTGGGCCGCACGCCAGAAGTCCTCGATCAGCAACCGCATGCGGGCGCCGCGGGGATGCCAGAACACCAGGCCAGCGCCGGCCTCCTCCTCGATCGAGAAGAGGTCGAGGTCGGTGCCGAGGCGCCGGTGGTCACGGCGCAGGGCCTCCTCCTTGCGCCGCTTGTGCTCCGCCAGCTGCTCCGGGGTCTCCCAGGCGGTGCCATAGATGCGCTGCAGCTGGGCGCGTTTCTCGTCGCCGCGCCAGTAGGCCCCGGCCACGCTCTCGAGGGCAAAAGCCTTGGGGTGGAGCTCGCCGGTGTTGGCCACGTGGGGACCGGCGCAGAGGTCCCACCATTGATCTCCCAGGGTGTAGAGGGTGATCGGTTCGGTCAGTCCGGCCAGGATCTCCAGCTTGTAGGGCTCGTTCTGGGCCCGGATCCGTCGCTCGGCTTCCTCCCTGCTCACCTCGATGCGCTCCAGAGGCAGCTTGCGGGCGATGATCTTGCCCATCTCCTTCTGGATCGCCTTCAGGTCGGCCTCGGTGAAGGGATCCGGGTTGTCGAAGTCGTAATAGAAGCCGCTCTCGGTCCAGGGACCGATGGTGACCTGGGCCTTTGGAAAGAGCTTCTGCACCGCCATGGCCAGCACATGGCTCATCGAGTGGCGGATCCGCAGCAACTGGGGGCTTTCGCTGGTTTTCGGCAGCGCGATGGTGGCGCCGGCGGCGGGGCTGGAGGCCGGTGGCACCGGTGAAGGGGGCGCGGACGTCATAAAGGGCACCTGTTGAAGGCATGGTATCGAGGCCCATCGGTGAGCCCCTCCCCCACGCCGCCACCGGGGACCTTGGACGCCCAGCAGCGGTCCTAAGTTGGAGGAGCTGAACACCCTGATGGCTGCCCGACCCACGCCAGGACCCGTCCAGAGCCCGGAGCAGCGGCCAGCCCCCAGCCGCCCCGCGGGATTGGCACTGAACCGCTCCGCCGAGAGGCGCAGCGTGGCCCTCAGCTACCTGCTGTGGTGCACCTGCCTGGTGGGGCTGTGCGGCCTGCCGCGCTTCTACAACCGAAAACCCCTCAGCGGCACCCTCTGGCTGCTCACCTTCGGGCTGTGCGGCATCGGCCAGCTGCTGGATCTGGTGCTGGTGCCTGACATGGTGCGGCAGGCCAACCAGTCCCTGCTGCTGGAGGAAGCCCTGGCCGGGAGCGACACGGCGGCCTATCCACCGATCGAACGGCAGTTGCTGCAGCTGGCCCGACGGGCCGGCAAGGCCGGCTTCACCCTCAACGATGCGCTGCTGGAACTCCACCTGCCCCCCCAGGCCAACAGCAGCGTGGTCAGTGCCGAGATCGAGAAGCTGTTGATCAGCGACCTGCTCGATGTGGGCAATGACGAACGGGGACGTGTGGTCTACCGGGAACCCTGAGCCGGCTCAGGCGCTGGCCAGCCGGCGCAGCCGTTCCAGTTCCCGCTGGTAGAAGCGCTGCAGCTCGCTGCGGTCCTTCACCGGTTGGCCGTAATGGCTGACACCAGCAAGCGTCGGCAGGGAGGCCCACTCCGGCGCCAGCCGCGCCAACACTTCAGCTGTGAGGCCGTGGCGATCAAAGCGCTGCAGCGCCCCCCGCTCGTGCACCAGATGCAGCGCTGCCTGATCCTGACTGGCGGGACGGAAATCCCGGAGCTTGAGCTCCGAGGCGGCCTGGTCCCAGGTGGTGGGGAGGAACTGATAGGCACCGGCGGCGGCGCTGGCGTAACGGCGCCGCACGACGATGTCCGGATGGCGGCTGAGATCGTCGAAGCGATCACCGCCGTAGAGAACCTGGTAGCCCTCCTGGCTGCCACCGATCCAGGTGCCTTCAGCGAAGCGGATCGTGTTGAGCAGGGCCCGCCGTTCGGGGCTGATGCCGTAGGGGCCGTCCCCTGGTCGCCGCCCTGCTGCCTGCGTCGGTCGGGCGGCGGCCTGCACCACGTCCGGCGCCGCCGCCGGGGGCACCGGTGCGGCCGGCCGCTGCACGATCGGCAGCAGCAGCAACAGCACCAGGGCGAGCGGGCCGTGCTGGTGCGGCTTGGGTGGTGACTGGAAAAGGCGACGCAAGGGCACGCGGTCGTCAGGGGACCCTGACCTTGGTCAGGCCCAGCCCCTGAAGGCGAGACCCCTGCGCCCGTACTGGACAGAACGGGACCCAACGTGCATGGGCCGCCCTGGCGGAAGACGGTCTCTCAGGAAAACTTCAGTTCGGAGCGGGCGATGGCTGTCCCCAGCCTGGCCGCCGCCTGCAGCGACCCGGCACCAGCCATGACGCCGTACAACCTCACTGAACGATCAGTTGTGGTGATCAATACATAACGAATGATTCACGCTTTGAGACAGCGTCTTGCCGTCGGGGCGTTGCAACGCTTCAATTTTTTCCCAGAAATCCCAGTGCGCTGCGGACCCGCTGCAGCGTCGCTTCGGCCACGGACGCAGCCCGCTCCCTTCCGTCCCTCAGAACGGCCTCCAGGCCGGCCGGATCGCTGCGCAGTTCGGCGTAACGCTGCTGGACGGGCCGAAGGGCTTCGACCGTGGCCTCCGCCAGCAGGGGCTTGAAGCCACCCCAGCCCATCGAGGCGCATTCCGCCGCCGCCCGCTCGCGGCCGACGCCGGACAACAAGGCGTAGAGCCCCAGGAGGTTGTCGGCCTCCGGCCGCTCGGGGTTGCCGAACTCCAGCCCCATGACCGGATCGGTCTTGGCCCGCTTGATCTTGCGGGTGATCAGCTCAGGAGGGTCCAGCAGGGTGATGCGGGAACCCTCATTGGGATCGCTCTTGCTCATCTTGGCGCTGCCGTCGGTCAGGCTCATCACCCGCGCCCCCTCCTTCAGGATCAGAGGCTCGGGCACCTTGAGAATCGGGTGCTCCGGGTTGGGGCCGTAGCGGGCGTTGATGCGCTGCTGGGCGATGTCACGGGCCAGTTCGAGGTGCTGCTTCTGGTCTTCCCCCACCGGCACCCGATCAGCGTCATAGAGAAGGATGTCGGCGGCCATCAGCACCGGGTAATCCAGCAGCCCGACGGAGACGTTGTCGCCCTGCTTGAGCGCCTTCTCCTTGAACTGGATCATCCGCTCCAGCCAATTGAGCGGCGTCACACAGTTGAGCAGCCAGCAGAGCTCGCTGTGGGCGCTCACCTGGCTCTGCACAAATACCGTGGCCCGCTGCGGGTCGATGCCGCAGGCCAGGTAGAGGGCGGCGGTGCTGAGGGTGTCCTCCGCCAGGCGCTTTGGATCGTGGGGCACCGTGATCGCGTGCAGGTCGACCACGCAGAAGAAGGTCTCGTGGCTGTCCTGCAGATCCACCCAGTTACGGATCGCCCCGAGCCAGTTGCCCAGGTGCAGGGCGCCGGTGGGCTGGACGCCGGAGAGCACCCGGGGCCGCGCCGGCGCGGTGCTGGTCTGGTTCACGCGTCGGGGGTGGCGTCGACCTCAGCGTCGGCAGCCTCGTTGACGGCGTCCGGAGCCACCTCGGCGGTCTCAGACGTCGCTTCAGCCGCCTGCTCCTCGACAGGGGCGTCGGGCTCACTCACCTCGACGGGGACCGGTGGCTTGCTGGGCCGGGCGAAGGGGTCGATGCGAACGGCGCCCTGGCCCCCACGGCCGCCGGAGCGGGGTTGGCCGTCGCCGCCGATGACGCGGCGGGGCTCACCACCTCCGCGGGAGACGGGGGCACGGGAGCCCGCCTGAGCCCGGTGCTCGGCGACCAGGGCCTCCAGCTGGCCCTTCTCCAGCTGGTCGGCCAGGGTGCGCAGGGCAAAGCCCAGCACCGCCACGGTGGAGCGCAGACCAAAGGCGTCCTGCAGGGCGCGAGCCGCCTGCAGCTCGTTATCGCTGAGGCGGATGCGGAAGCCGCCCGGCTCCCGGTTCGGCCCGGAACGGCCGCCGCGCTCGGGGGAGTCCCCCCGGCCGGTGCCCACGGGTTGAGGAGTGTTGGTGTCGTCGCCCATGGCCGCAGCCTGCAATCAGGGGCAAGTGTCGCGCATCGACGGCCGGCCGCCGGCCGCCTCAGGCCCCAGCCACAGCAGCCGATGCCTGCCCAGGCGCGCCGAGCCCTCACGGCGGGCCAGCACCAGCAGCGGCACCGGCCGTGGGCTCTCCAGGGCGAAGCGCTGGCGGTACTGCTGGAGAAGGTCCAGGTAAGTCTCCAGGGTCCAGCCCTGGGTCCCCCGTTCCTGGGCGGTCCAGTACTTGCGCAGGGCTTCCCGGCAGGCGTCGGCTCCGAAGTCCTCCCAGCAGACCCGTTCGGCCTCCCACGCCGAAAGGCCGGCCGCCACCAGCTCCCGGTAACGGCACAACTCGGGGGCCTCCTGGCTGCAGTCCGGGGGCAGCCGCTGGGCGAGATGCTCCACCGAGACCCGGCTCAGGCGCAGCCAGCACCGTTCCAGCAACAACACCGGCAGGCCGCCGTGCCAGTGGCCTGAGCAGCGCAGTTCCTCGTGGGCGCGGCGCAGCTGCTGCAGATGGTCTTCCAGCAGGAAGAGGCCATCCACCGTCTCTGCCAGGCCGGCACGGGCATCGGAAGACGGCACGGTGCGGACCCGGACGACACCACAAATCATGCTGCGTCCCGCCCAGGTCTGCAGGGGCGACGGCTGAAGGGAGCTGGTCGGGGGTGTGAGCCCCAGCACTTCTGAGCTAGAGAGGCATCGCCGCCGGCAGCCCCCCGTGACGCCCCAGGATCCCCTGCGCCCAGCCGCACAATCCTCACCGCTGTCCTCGCCGCTGACCTCGACGTTGTCCGCGCTGCTGTCCGCCGGCTGGGGCAGGCAGGCCCTGCTGCTGGCCGGGGGAGTGCTGGGGGGCGAGTTGATCCTGCGGGCGCTGCCCGGGGAAGGCTGGGGCCTGATGGGGCTGGCGGGGATCGCCGCCGGCTGGTGGTGGCTGGGGCGGCGGCCATCCCGGCTGGCGGCGCCGACGTTGCCCAGCAGCTTCGAGGCCTGGTTGCGGCGCTGCGACGCCTTGCTGCTCCAGTTCGAGCAGCTGGAAGGGGATCCCGGTGAGGGCCAGGCACGCCGCCGCCAGGCTCTTGCCGCCCTGCGCCAGGAAGGGGCCCGCTCCGGTCTGCATCTGGCCCTGGTGGGCTCCGTGGCCCCGGACGCCGCCTGGGCGCCCCAGCTGCAGCGGGCCCTGCGCGGCCGGCTGGCCCTCAGCCTGCGCTGGGGCGAAGCCCTGCCGGCGGTGAGCCCGGAGCGCCGCTGGCCGGACGGGCTGGCCGCCGCCGACGTGGTGCTGTTCCACCTGATGACCCCGCTGCGGGCGGCCGATCTGCGCTGGCTCGAGGCGGTGCCGACGGGTCAGCCCGTCTGGCTGTTGATGCAACCCGAGGCTCCCTGCGACCCGCAGGGCCTGACGGCCGAACTGGTGTCCCAGTGGCCGGCAGCCGTCCCGGAACGGCTGCTGCCCTGGGATGGCAACCCCGAAACCCTGACCGACAGCCTGCAGCCCCTGGGCCACTGGCTGAACAGCGAAGCGACGGCCCTGCGACGGGGCACCCCGCTGCGGCGCAGCGAGGAGCTGCACCGCCACTGGCAGGCGGAGCTGGAGCGCCTGCGGCGGCAGCGGCTCGTCCAGCTGCAGCAACGCACCCAGTGGCTTGTGGCCGCGGGAGTGTTCGCTGCCCCCCTGCCCTCGCTGGATCTGGTGGTGCTGGCGGCAGCCAACGGCCTGATGCTGCAGGAGATGGCCCGTCTCTGGGACTGCCCCTGGAGCGTGGAGCAGCTCAAGGCCGCCGCCGTCGAGCTGGCCAAGGCCTCGCTGCTGCTGGGGGTGGTGGAGTGGAGCAGCCAGGCCCTGGCGGCGGCGGTGCGTCTCCACGGGGCCACCTGGCTGGTGGGCGGGGCGCTCCAGGCCCTGAGCGCGGCCTACCTCACCCGGGTGGTGAGCCATGCCATGGCCGATGTGCTGGCCCTCTCGGCTGGCGTGGAGGCGCCGGACCTGGAGCGCATCAAGCGGGAGGCGCCGCTGCTGGTGGCGCGGGCGGCCGAGGCCGAAAAGCTCGACTGGACGGGATTTCTGCAGCAGGGGCGTGACTGGCTCGGCCAGCAGCTGACCTCGCCGGAGAGCGGCTCGCTACCAGCCAGCTCATAAAGAATGTTCATGAAGTCTCTTCATCACTTTTCATTGCGCTCGAGCCCATTTGCCTGAAGGATCATTGCGGGATCGCCGGATCCAGAAAGGCGTTACTTAATGTGAATCGACCTCCGTTGTGGAGGTATTTCTGAACTCTTCCACCCGTCTTACTTCCATGACCACTGCCCTCCGCAGCGGCCGCTCCGGAAGCTGGGAAAGCTTCTGTAGCTGGGTCACCTCCACCAACAACCGCATCTACGTCGGTTGGTTCGGTGTGCTGATGATCCCCTGCCTGCTGGCTGCCGCCATCTGCTTCATCGTCGCCTTCATCGCGGCCCCCTCCGTCGACATCGACGGCATCCGTGAGCCCGTCGCCGGCTCCCTTATCCAGGGCAACAACATCATCTCCGGTGCGGTTGTTCCTTCGAGCAATGCCATCGGTCTGCACCTCTACCCCATCTGGGAAGCCGCCAGCCTTGATGAGTGGCTTTACAACGGTGGGCCATACCAGCTGGTGGTCTTCCACTTCCTGATCGGCATCTCGGCCTACATGGGCCGCCAGTGGGAGCTCTCCTACCGCCTGGGCATGCGCCCCTGGATCTGCGTCGCCTACTCCGCCCCCCTCTCGGCGGCCTTCGCGGTGTTCCTGATCTATCCCTTCGGCCAGGGGTCCTTCTCCGACGGCATGCCCCTGGGGATCAGCGGCACCTTCAACTTCATGCTGGTGTTCCAGGCCGAGCACAACATCCTGATGCACCCCTTCCACATGCTGGGTGTGGCGGGTGTGTTCGGTGGCTCTCTGTTCTCGGCCATGCACGGTTCGCTGGTCACCAGCTCCCTGGTGCGTGAAACCACCGAGAGCGAGTCGCAGAACTACGGCTACAAGTTCGGCCAAGAGGAAGAGACCTACAACATCGTGGCTGCCCACGGTTACTTCGGTCGCCTGATCTTCCAATACGCCTCGTTCAACAACAGCCGCAGCCTGCACTTCTTCCTGGCCGCCTGGCCGGTGGTCGGCATCTGGTTCACCGCCCTGGGCGTGAGCACGATGGCCTTCAACCTGAACGGCTTCAACTTCAACCAGTCGATCCTCGACGGTCAGGGCCGGGTGATCAACACCTGGGCCGACGTGCTCAACCGTGCCGGCCTCGGCATGGAAGTGATGCACGAGCGCAATGCGCACAACTTCCCGCTCGATCTGGCCACCACGCAGTCGATTCCCGTCGCCCTGCGCGCCCCGGCGATCGGCTGATCCAGCGATCGGCCCTGCCTCCGCGGCTGGGCGATCCATCCCTTGGCCCCCTCTGCAGAGGGGGCTTTTCTGTGGGCTGGCCCGGTCACCGACCAGGGCAAACGGCCGCCAAACTGTTCACACCAAGCTTTCTCACTTCCCACAGCGGCATGCCCCAGCTCCGCACAGATGGCCAGGCCCATAGCGGCCTCAGAACACATCTGACACGGGCTCTGCTGGGCGCCGCCCTTGTCGTGCCGCTGCTGGCCGGGGGCTGTGGCCGCAGTGGCACCGGCGGGGCACCGGATGGGCGGCCCCTGGTGCTCACCACCTTCACGATCCTGGCGGACATGGCCCGCCAGGTGGCCGGCGAGCGGGTGCGGGTGGAATCGATCACCAAGCTGGGCGCCGAGATCCACGGCTATGAGCCCTCCCCCAGCGACCTGAAGCGGGCCTCGGGCGCCCAGATGGTGCTGGAGAACGGCTTTGGGCTGGAGCGTTGGGCCGAGCGCTTCTACGCCAGCCTCCGAGATGTCCCCCACGTGACCCTCACCGAAGGGATCACCCCCCTGCCGATCGCCAGCGACGCCTACCGGGGGCAGCCCAACCCCCATGCCTGGATGTCCCCGAGGCTGGCGAAGGTCTATGTGGAGAACATCCGCCGCGCCCTCACCCGGCTCGACCCCGCCGGCGAGACAACCTTCCGCCGCAACGCCGAGCGGTACAACGCCCAGCTGGACGCGCTCCACAACGAATTGCAGCTGTCCCTGGCCCGGATCCCCCCCAGCCAGCGGGTGCTCGCCACCTGTGAGGGCGCCTTCTCCTACCTCGCCCGCGACTACGGACTCACCGAGGCCTACCTCTGGCCGGTGAACGCCGAAGCTCAGATCACCCCCCAGCGCATGGCCCGGTTGATCGCCCTGGTGAAGGAGCGGCAGGTGCCGGCGGTGTTCTGCGAGAGCACGGTCAGCGCCGAGCCCCAGAAGCAGGTGGCCAGGCAGTCAGGAGCCCGCTTCGGGGGGGTGTTCCACGTGGACTCCCTGTCCCTTCCGGACGGCCCGGCCCCCAACCTGCTGGAGCTCCAGCGTCATAACGTGAGAACCCTGCAAGCGGGTCTGGCGGGGAGTTGAACCGATGCCCTCGCGCCTGTCCCACGATTCCGTCAACGAGCGCATCGCGGTCCGCAACCTCTGCGTCGATTACCACGGGGTGGTGGCCGTCCATGAGGCCTCCCTGCATCTCGATGCCGGCAGCATCTGCGCCCTGGTGGGGATGAACGGGGCCGGCAAATCCACCCTGTTCAAGGCGCTGATGGGCTTCGTGCGCCCGTCGGCCGGCAGCATCGCCATCAACGGGCTACCCCTGAAAGAGGCCCGCCGGGCCCGGGCGGTGGCCTACGTCCCCCAGACCGAAAGCGTCGACTGGAACTTTCCGGTCAACGTCCATGAGGTGGTGATGATGGGCCGTTACGGCGCCATGAATCTGCTGCGAATCCCTCGGCCGGTCGATCGGGAGGCGGTGAAGGAGGCCCTGGATCGGGTCGACCTGTGGCCGTTACGCCACCGCCAGATCGGCGCCCTCTCGGGCGGCCAGCGCAAGCGGGCCTTTCTGGCGCGGGCCCTGGCCCAGGGCGCCTCGGTGATGTTGCTCGATGAACCCTTCAACGGCGTCGACATCCGCACCGAGAAGCTGATGATCGAGCTGTTCGAGCAGTTCCGCCGGGAGGGACGCACGTTGATGATCTCCACCCACGACCTCTCCCACGTCACCGGTTTCTGCGACCAGGTGGTGCTGATCAACAAGACCGTGCTCGCCTATGGCGAAACCGCCTCGGTGTTCACCAGCGAGAACCTGGCCCTGACCTTCGGCGGCCTGCGGCTGGAGGCCACACCCGCGGCAGCCACCGATCCCGATCAGCAAGCGCCATGAGCACCCTGCTCACCTGGTTGGTCGAACCGCTGCAGCAGGAGTTCATGGTGCGGGCCCTGTTGGTCAGCACCCTGGTCTCCTGTGTCTGCGGCCTGCTCTCCTGCTACATGACACTCAAGGGCTGGGCCCTGATGGGCGATGCGGTGTCGCATGCGGTGATGCCCGGTGTGGTGATCGCCTACGCCCTGAACCTGCCCTTTGCGGTGGGGGCCTTCGTCTTCGGCGTCGGCTCGGTGGCCCTGATCGGCTACATCAAGCAGATGACCCGGATCAAGGAGGACACCGTGATCGGGCTGGTGTTCACCGGCTTCTTCGCCCTCGGTCTGACGCTGATCTCCAAGGTGCGCAGCAGCATCGACCTGTCGCACATCCTGTTCGGCAACGTGCTGGGTATCAGCTCCGCCGACATCCTCCAGACCGTGCTGATCAGCCTGCTCGTGCTGACCGTGCTGGTGGTGCTGCGCAAGGACCTGCTCCTGTTCTGCTTCGATCCCACCCACGCCCGCTCGATCGGCCTCCACACCGGCGTGCTGCACTACCTGCTGCTGTCGATGCTGTCCCTGGCGGCGGTGGCCGGTCTGCAGACCGTGGGGATCATCCTGGTGGTGGCGATGCTGGTGACTCCGGGGGCCACGGCCTACCTGCTCACCGATCGCTTCGACCGCATGGTCTGGCTCTCGATCCTCTCGGCGGTGCTCTCCAGCGTGGTGGGGATTTACTGGAGCTACTGGATGGATGCCTCCACCGCCGGCTGCATCGTGCTGGTGCAGACGCTGCTGTTCCTGCTCTGCTTCCTGCTGGCGCCGCGCCATGGCCTGCTGGCCCAGCGGCGCCGTTCCCCGCGGGCGTCCCGCTTTCCGTCCGCGTGAGCGCGTCCGCTGACCAACGCTGGCCCTGGTGGCCGCTGCTGCCCCTTTATCCCTATGGCCGCCGCCGCACCCTGGTGCGGGAGCTGATCGCCGGCAGGCTGTGGAGCTTCGAGCAGGTGCAGGGGGTCTGGTACGTGGCGGTGCCGATCCGGATGCTGGTGCTGCGGGTGCGGGAGGGACTGCTGCTCTATGCCCCGGTGGCGCCCACCGCCGAGGTGCGGGCCCGCCTGCGGGACCTGGAGGAACGCCACGGCCGGGTGTGCACCATCGTGCTGCCCACGGCCTCCGGGCTGGAGCACAAGCTGCCGGTGCCGGCGATGGCCCGGGCCTTCCCCGAGGCCCAGGTGTGGGTGACGCCACGGCAGTGGAGTTTCCCCCTGCCGCTGCCGCCCGCCTGGCTGGGGTTCCCCGCCGCCCGCACCCGGGTCCTGCTCAGCGATGGGGTGCCCCACGGCGATCAGCTCGACTGGCTGCCCCTGGGCCCCCTGGACCTGGGGCTGGGCACCTTCCTGGAGATCGCCTGCTTCGATCGGGCCAGCGGCAGCCTGCTGCTCACCGATGCCCTGGTGGCAATTCCTCCGGAGCCACCGGCGGTGTTCGATCTCGATCCCACGCCTCTGCTGTTCCATGCCCGCGAACGGGGCAATGAACCGCTGCTCGACGATCCCGAGCGGCGCCGCAGGGGCTGGTGGCGGATGGTGCTGTTCGCCACCTACCTGCGCCCCCGGCCCCTGGAGATCCTGCCCATGGGCGAAGTGCTCCGCCATTGCCTGGCACCGGGGTGCCGTGGCGCCAAAAGCCACTTCGGTTTCTACCCATTCCGCTGGCTGCCCGGCTGGCAGGCCGATTTCGAGGCCCTGACGCCGGGGGGCCGCAGCCGTTTGCAGGTGGCGGCAGTGCTGGAGCGACTGGTGTTCCCGCGCCAGCGCTCCGCCCTGGTGGCCTGGATCCGCCAACTGGCGGGCCTGAAGGACCTGCGCTGGGTGGTGCCGGCCCACCATGAGGCCCCCGTGGCCAGCTCAGCGGCGGATCTCACCGCCCTGGCGGATCGGATCGAGAGGGGGGATTGGGCGCCGGATCACGGGGCCTGGGAAACCCTGGCCGGGATCGACACAACGCTGGTGCGCCTGGGTCTGGTGCCGGGGGACACCCACCAGATCCCCAAGCCCCAGCCCTAGGAGGCTGCTGAAAAACCAGTCCAGCAGCGGGAGAATGGCCCAACGGCACTGAGCGAATGCGCGGCCAGCAGGAACGCACCGGCCCCCTGTTCTCGTACATCTCCACAGAAGACCGGATTCCGT
>NZ_JAYGHY010000021.1:0-45986 GCF_034931305.1 Cyanobium gracile UHCC 0281
GCGCCAGGTCGTCGGCCGCGGCCGGCAGCCCGCCCGCCCGGACGCGCTCGGCCAGGGCGGCGAAGAAACGGCCATAGGCCACAGGCCAGCCGGCCAGCAGCCGCACGGTGGGGGGCACCGGATCAGGGAGGTCAGCCAGAGCCTCAGACGGCACCAGGACGGCGTCGAAGCCGAGGCGGCGACGCATCTGGCGGCGGTAGTGGGCGTCGTAGGCGGCGCCGAACGCCTCCAGGGCCGCCTCGAGCGGTGCCCGGGGCAACAGCATCGCCAGGGGCTCCTGCAGCAGGCGCAGGTTGTGCTGGCAGATCAGGGGCTGGCGGCCGTAGGCGTAGAGGCCGTCGTGATCGAAATAGGCGGCGGTGAAACCCGGATCCCAGGTTTCCAGGAAAGCGAAGGGGCCGTAATCGAAGCTTTCACCGGCCAGCGACATGTTGTCGGTGTTGAGCACCCCATGGGTGAAGCCCGCCGCCATCCACTCGGCCGCCAGCCGGGCCACCCGCTGCACCAGCTCGCCGTAGAAAGCCACCAGGAGTTGTTCGCCATCGCTGTGGATCGCCTGCAGGTGGGGGTAATGGACGGCCACCACATGCCGCAGCAGCCGTTCCAGCTGGGCGGGCTGGCGCCGAAACAGCAACCGCTCGCAGGTGCCGAAGCGCAGGTGGGTGCGGGCCAGCCGCACCATCACCGAACTGCGGGTGGGGGAGGGCTCATCGCCGCGCCAGAGACCCTCGCCGGTTTCGATCAGCGTCAGGGTGCGGCTGGTGCTGACGCCGAGGCGCTGCAGGGCCTCGGCGGCAATCACCTCCCGCACGCCCCCCTTGAGGGTGAGGCGACCATCACCGCCCCGGCTCCAGGGGGTGGTGCCGGAGCCTTTGGTGCCCAGGTCCTGCAGCTGGCCGTGGCGATCACGCAGCTGGCCGTAGAGGAAGCCGCGGCCGTCTCCCAGCAGGGGGTTGTAGCTGCCGAACTGATAGCCGTGGTAACGGAGGGCCAGCAGGGGCGTGCGGCCCTCGAACCGCCCGTAGGCCTCCTCCAGGTCGGCGTCGCTGATGGCGGCCGGATCCAGGCCGAGCTGACGCAGCAGCGTGTCGTTGCGGAAGCGCAGGCGGGTGAGGGGAAACTGGGCCGCCTCCACCACATCCCAGTATTCCGGCCCGAGATCCTCGATGGCGCCCTCAAAGGACAGCCCCAGCAAGGGGTTGGGGCGGGCGGACATGGGCGTGGGCGGTGGCCGGGCCGACCCTAGGGAGCGGGGCCCGAGCGGAACGGCCAGCGTTACGTTGATTCCCTTGCAGACCGTTGCAATGACTCGTCGGATCACCATGTCCATCTCCGCGCTCGCCCTTGCCGTGGGTGTGGGGCTGGGTGCGGGACAGGCGCTGGCCAGCGGAGCCGGCAGCACCGCCCGAATCACGGCCGCTAGGGCGGCCGCCATCGCCCTGCAGCGGATCCTCGGAGGGACCGTCGTCGACGTCGATCCCGGCATCGAAGACGGCCAGCCGGTGTGGGAGGTGCTTGTCCGCAGACCCGACAACACCGGCCTCGAGCTCTACCTCAACGCCACCACAGGGGCGGTTCTGAGGCAGGAACGGGAGTCGCTCCCCCGTGAAGCCCTGCGCCCCGGTCCGGCGGTCACGGTCCAGCAGGCGATCACGACCGCCGCGGCCGCCGTTCCCGGGGGCCGGGTGATGGCGATCGATCTGGATACGGAAAACGGCCGCACCGTCTGGGACGCCGATGTCGCCGGCCCGGGCGGCCGGATCGAGGTCACCATCGACGCGGCGACCGGCAGGATCCTCAATCAGAAGCGCGCCGACTAGGCCGGGTCTGGATACGGTCAGGACGCGTCGAAAGGGGAGCCGGCATGGACCTGACCATCGTCGTCGCCCTCATGCTCGTTCTTCCGGCGACCGGTTTCATCGTGGAGTCGCTGATGAGCCAGGCCGCATTCACGCGAGTCCTGGTCGGCAAGTGGTTCGTCTTCTGGGTAGTGAGCGTTCGACTGGCAATAGCGGGATGGCAGCAGATTCCGCAGACCCGCTATACGGCCGAGGTGATTCTTGCTCTGAAGTCCCAGGATTCTCTGGTGCTTGTCAGGGGACTCGGCTTTGCCCATCTTTTGATCGGTCTGCTTGAGCTGACCAGCCTGGCCCTGCCATCGTGGAGTTCCGCCGCAGCCCTGGCAGGCATCCATCGCACGTTCCGCGGAGACCGCAACGAGAAGGAAACGATCGCCATGGCATCCGATCTCTGGGCGGCCGTCGTGCTTCTTTCCAGCCTCTCGCTGAAGCTCATCTCATCCCCTCCGCCTGAACAACAAACTACCGGACTGCAGCAGATCTGCAGTGTCACCATCCATCGGGAGATTTGTGCATAGGGTTAAAGGGAGCGACGGATCTGAAGCAGGAAGGTGAAGAGATGAGAATCGCGCAGATATCCACCCTTCATGAGAGGGTTCCACCCGTCGGCTATGGAGGAACGGAACGGGTTGTTCACTACCTCACCGAAGAACTCGTGCGACGGGGCCATGACGTGGTTCTGTTTGCCAGCGGCGACTCCCTGACCAGCGCCAAGCTCTGCGCCTGTGTCCCTCAGGCCCTGCGACTGAGCGGGCAGGCGTCTGACGCCAGCGTGCACAATGCGATCCAGCTCGACCGCGTCGTCGAGCAGCTCGATAACTTCGACATCCTCCATTTCCATAACGGCCACTCCCATTTCCCCCTGTCCAACCTGCTGGGCATTCCCCATCTCAACACCCTGCACGGCCCCCTGCATGCACCCGAGCAGAAGCTGCTCTACAGCCACTTCCATCAGGTGCCCTTGGTCTCGATCTCCGAAACCCAGCGCCAGCCCGTGCCCTGGGCCAACTGGCTCGGCAACGTCTACCACGGATTACCCAACGACCTCTATCGCTACCAGGCCACACCCAGGCCCTATCTGGCCTTCATCGGCCGCATCTCACCGGAAAAGCGGCTGGATCGCGCCATCGCGATCGCCACGGCCGTGGGCCTGCCGCTGAAAGTGGCCGCCAAGATCGATCCGGTGGATACCCCCTACTTCCACGATCACATCGAGCCGTTGCTGAACAACAACCCGCTGGTGGAATTCATTGGCGAAGTGGATGACGCCGGCAAGCAGGATCTGCTGGGCCATGCCCTTGCCCTGCTGTTTCCGATCGATTGGCCCGAACCGTTCGGATTGGTGATGATCGAGGCCAATGCCTGCGGCACACCGGTGATCGCCTGGCGCAACGGCTCGACCCCGGAAGTCATCCGCCACGGGATCAACGGCTTCCTGGTGGCCTCGCTGGAGGAGGCCATCGCCGCGGTCGGCGCGCTGGAACAGCTGGACCGTGCCCGGGTCCGCAGCCACTTTGAAGTCAGCTTTTCGGTCAGTCGCCAGGCCGAGGACTACGAGCAGCTCTACCGCCACCAGATCCAGGCCCGTCGCTGCCACACCCCTGCCCACCGAACACCGGTGCATGCCTGATCCGCTGCATCCCTTCGTCCTCAAGAACGAAGAAACCTTCGCGATCCTGGATTCCCGTGGCGAGATCTGCCCGGACGTCCAGCAGGATGTCGGCATCTTTCACCGCGGCACCCGTCACGTCAGCCGGCTGCAGCTGTTGCTGTGGGGGCGGGCGCCGCTGGTGCTGAGTTCCACCGAACGTGGCGCGGTTGGGGTACTCGTGAGCCATCTGAGCAACAACGACGGCACCACCTATGGCTCTGAGGCCATGTCGATCCATCTGGAACGCAGCACCGTCCTGACCGCCACCGCCTGCCTGCAGCAGTTCTGCTTCACCAGCTATGGGGACCGGCCCGTTGTGATGCCGCTGACCCTGCGCCTCGATGCGGACTTCCGTGACATCTTCGAGGTGAGGGGCTATGTCAGGTCGGAACGGGGCCGCACGGTGCGCCGTGGCGTGGATGGCACCCTGGAGCTGATCTACCGGGGACTGGACGGGGAGGATCGGGTGACGGTGCTGCGTCTGAGCGATCCCGTGGAGGACGTGAGCGAGGAGCACATCAGCCTGCAGCTGACCCTGGAACCCAGGCAGACCCGGCGACTCTTCCTGGTCTTGGACTTCCATCCCAGTCCAGCGCCGCTGGGCGCGGAAGATCACTTCAACGCCGCCATGACCGCCACGATCCAGCGCTTCCGGGAGGCCCGGCGCAGCGCCGCCTCGGTGATCAGCGACAACCCGGCCTTCAACAGCTGGCTGATGCGCTCCTTCTCCGACGTGCATCTGCTGGCCAGCCAGGTGGAGCATGGTCTCTACCCCTATGCCGGGGTGCCCTGGTTCAGCTGTCCCTTCGGCCGGGACGGCCTGATCACGGCGCGCCAGATGCTGATGGTGGAACCACGGCTGGCGCGGGGTGTGCTCGGCTATCTGGCCAGTCGCCAGGCAGTTGCCAACGATCCCGCCCACGACGAAGAGCCCGGCAAGATCCTGCATGAATCACGGCTGGGGGAGATGGCGGCCCTCGGAGAAGTGCCGTTCTCGAGGTATTACGGCGCCGTCGACTCCACGCCCCTGTTTCTGATGCTGGCGGGCGACTATCTCTGCCGCAGTGACGATCAGGATTTTGTCGCCGGCCTGCTGCCTGAACTGCAGGCGGCGATGGCCTGGATCCACAGGGCCGAAGCCAGCAGTTTCGATGGCTTCCTGCGCTACCTGCGGGTGGCCGAGAACGGCCTGAGAAACCAGGGCTGGAAAGATTCCGACGACTCCATCCACCACGCCGACGGCCGCCTGGCCGAAGGCTCGATCGCCCTGTGCGAAGTGCAGGCCTACGCCTATGGGGCCCGCCGCGCCCTGGCGTCGATCCTGCACCGCGTGGGGAGGCCCACGGAAGCGGAGGGGCTGCTGGAGGAGGCCGCCGCCCTGCGCCACCGCTTCCACCAGGCCTTCTGGAGCCCCTCGATCGATTCCTATGCCCTGGCCCTCGATGGCGAAGGCCAGCCCTGCCAGGTGCGGGCCTCCAATGCCGGCCACTGCCTCTGGACCGGCATCGCCACCACGGAGGCGGCGGCGGCCATCGCCCGGCAGCTGATGGCACCCACCAGTTTCAACGGCTGGGGCGTGCGCACCCTGGACGAACGGGAGCGCCGCTACAACCCGATGAGCTACCACAACGGCTCCGTCTGGCCCCATGACAACGCCCTGATCGGCATGGGTCTGGCCCGGTATGGCCACCGCTCCGAGGCCATGCAGATCCTCACAGGCCTGTTCGAGACCGCCAGTGCGGTGCCGATGTTCCAGTTGCCGGAACTGTTCTGCGGCTTCCCGCGCCGGGAGGAAGAGGGTCCCACCTTCTACCCGGTGGCCTGCAGTCCCCAGGCCTGGGCCAGTGCCAGCGTGTTCGGCATGCTGGAGGCGGTCACGGGCATGGCGATCGAGCGGGAGCACGGCAGCAGCCGGGTGCAGGTGCGCCTGCACAATCCCTGCCTGCCGAGGGGGCTCAACCTGCTGGACATCAACGGGCTGCGGCTGGGAGACGAGGAGATCAACCTGCAGTTCCACCGCAGTGACTACGACGTGGGTGTGATGGTGCGCGGTCGCTCACCCGGAGTTGATGTGCTGATCATGAAGTGAACGGCACTCTGGATCGCCACGCTCCCTCCCACGAAACTCCCCAGACCTGATAAAGAGGGGTGGAGGGTGCCTGAGGGGCCATGGGGAACGCTGAGATCACCGAGTTCCGTCGCATTTTCTCCACACGGCTGGACACGCTGGGCGGCCTCCTGTCCAAGGCCGAAACCCACCTTCCGGACATGGACGCCGCGCTGCAAGAACGCCTGGCGCCGGACATGCTCCCCCTCGGAACCCAGATCGCCTTCGTCTGCAACCAACCCCGGGGATTTTCCCACTGGTGCGCCGGCCAAGCCAGCAGCAACCTTGATCCAGACGTTCTAACCATCAGGTTGGCCTATTCCCATATCGAGGAAACCAAGGGGCTGCTGGAGAGCATTGATGCCGACGATTCCAGGCTGGACGAGACCAAGCACACGCAACTGGGGAACGGACTCTTCACCCAGACGTCTGCGCGGCTGTTTGTGAGTGACTTCTGGATCCCCAATTTCTACTTTCACATCACCACAACCTATGCCATTCTTCGTCGGCTGGGAGTGCCTCTCGGCAAAGCGGACTTCATGGCCTTCCTGATGCCCCATGTCCGCCAGAGTCCCTGAGAACCATCCTCTCGTCCCTCCCCATCGCCAAGCTGCCGTCATGACTGCCTTTCGTGTCTGCCTGGTTCTGATGTGGCTGGCCGTGGCCGGCTACACGCTGGTCGTGATCGCCGAGCACGGCATCGATCTGTTGTCGGTGTTCCTCAGGGACGTCCGAGCGCTTGGCTGGCCCGGCCAGTTCCATCTGGACTTCCTGTGTTTCCTGCTGATCTGCGGCTTCTGGGTGGCGTGGCGACACGACTTCTCCGCCAAGGGCCTCGGCCTCGGCCTGCTGGCCAGTGTCGGCGGCCTTCTGTTTCTCGCCCCCTATCTGCTGGTTCTTTCCATCCACGCCCGGGGCAGCGTCCTGGAGGTGCTCATCGGCGCCAAGGGCGCCTCCACGTAGGCCCACGATCCCGAACCGCGGGCCGGTTCAGCCGATGCCGGTGCGGCAGAGATCCAGCACGTCGGCCATCGAACGGATCTGGTCCATGGTGGTGCGCAGCTGGGCGGCGCTGAGCAGCTCGACCCGCAGGTCGATGCGGGCCGGTTTGCCGGAACTGGTGCGCACCCGGGCGTCGCTGACGTTGATGCGGTGGTCGGAAAGGCGCATCAGGATGTCCTTCAGCACCCCCACCCGATCAAGCACCTCGATCCTCAGCCGCACCGGGTAGCGCCGCTGCTGCGCCTCCCCGAGAGGGTTCCAGCGCACCGGCAGCCGCCGTTCCACCGGCACCTGGGGCACGTTGGCGCAATCCTGGCGGTGGATGGTGATGCCGTGGTTGCCCAGGGCCACGGTGCCGACGATCCCCTCACCGGGCAGGGGGCTGCAGCAGCCACCCAGTCGGTACTCCAGGCCCTCCAGCCCCAGGATCGGGCTGTTCGAGGGGTGAGCGTGGGGGGCATGGCGCGGCTGGGCCGCCGCCACCCCGGCCGCCACCTCTTCATTGGTGGGCGCGGGGGCGGCGGCGGCGGTGCTCAGGCGCACCTCCTCCCGCAGGCGGTTCAGCACCTGCTGCAGGGTGACGCCGCCGAAGCCCAGGGCTGCCAGCAGATCCTCCGTGCCCACCAGGTTGCAGCGTTTCGCCACCCGAGCGATCGCTTCTCCGTTGAGCAGGGCGTCGAAGCCGTCACGGCCCAGCTCCCGCTCGAGCATCTCGGTGCCCCTCTGGATGTTGTCGTCGCGGTGGCTGCGCTTGTACCAACCCCGGATGCGATTGCGGGCCGTGGGGGTGGCCACGAAGTTGAGCCAGTCGAGGCTCGGGTGGGCGTTCTTGGCGGTGATCACCTGCACGAAGTCGCCGTTCTGGAGCGGAGTGGCCAGGGGACAGAGGCGGTCGTTGATGCGCACGCCCTGGCAATGGTTGCCCACCTCCGAGTGGATGCGGAAGGCGAAGTCGACGGCGGTGGATCCCTTGCGCAGCCCCACCACGTCCCCCTTGGGGGTGAACACGAACACCTCCTCATCGAAGAGGTCCTCCTTGATCGAGGCCAGGAAGTCGCTGCTGTCCTCGCCACCGTCGTCCTTCTGCCAGTCGACCAGTTGCCGCAGCCAGTTGAATCGCTCGGTATCACCGGCCGCCGGTGACCCCCCCTCCTTGTACTTCCAGTGGGCGGCGATGCCGTACTCCGCCACCTGGTGCATGTCGGTGGTGCGGATCTGCACCTCGATCGGGCGGTGGCGGCCGATCACGGCGGTGTGCAGCGACTGGTACCCATTCGGCTTGGGCAGGCCGATGTAATCCTTGAAGCGGCCGGGGATCGGCCGGAAGATGTCGTGCACCACCGCCAGGGCCCGGTAGCAGCTCTCCACGCCCGGGCAGAGGATGCGCAGCGCCGCCACGTCGTAGATCTCGTGGAAGGCCTTCTGCTGGCGCTGCATCTTGCTCCAGATGCCGTACAGGTGTTTGGGCCGGCCGCTCACCTCGCAGTCCTGCAGACCTGCAGCGGCGAGCCGATCCCGCAGCAGCTGCACCGTGGCCCCCAGCCGTTCCTCCCGTTCGCTGCGCTTGGTGGCGACCTGCTGCTGCACATCCCGATAGGACTCGGGCTCCAGCACCTTGAAGGCCAGATCCTCCAGTTCCCACTTGAAGCGGCCGATGCCCAGCCGGTTGGCCAGGGGGGCGTAGATGTCGCGGGTTTCCCTGGCGATGCGCTGTTGCTTCTCGGGCTTGAGGGCCGCGAGGGTGCGCATGTTGTGCAGCCGGTCGGCCAGCTTGACCAGCACCACCCGGATGTCACTGGCCATGGCCAGGAACATGCGCCGCAGGTTTTCCGCCTGGGCTTCGGTGCGGTTGGTGAAATGGATGCCGCCCAGCTTGGTGACCCCCTCCACCAGGGCGCGCACCTCCTCGCCGAAACGGGCCTCGATCTCCTCGGGGGTGACCTGGGTGTCCTCCACCACGTCGTGGAGGAAGCCGGCGGCGATCACCGCCGCGCTGGCGCCGATGTCGCGCAACAGACCGGCGACGGCGATCGGATGGACGATGTAGGGCTCCCCACTGGCCCGGAACTGGCCGTCGTGGAGCTGGTAGGCGAAGTCGAAGGCGGTGGCCACCAAAGCCTCCGGATCGACGGGGTGGGACTCCTCGCCGGCGGGCTGGCGTTGCTGCAGGCTCTGGCGCAGCCAGGCCGGCAGAGGGACGGCGTAGGTGCGCTCAGAGGATTCGGCGCAGGCGGAGACCACAGGGGGCGGCACGACGCCCTCCTGGATCCCATCTCCACCAGAAGCTGGGACCGAGGCGTAGGCCACCGGAGAGGAACCTGGATCCGGCGCCACTCTCAGCATCACACCCTTCAGGGTCCCCCCATGGTATGGGGCAATCGTCACGAACCAGGGGATTTGCGCATTCGGCCATCCAGACTGCTCGCCGCCGGCGTCGTCCATGGCCCTGCCCGTTCCGACCATCCCAGCGGCGCCGGTACTGCGGATCGGCCATCTGCTGGTGCGCTATCCCGGCAGTGAACAACCCACCCTCGATGGGCTCGATCTCACCCTGACCGCAGGCGAGCGCCTCGCCCTGGTGGGCCCCTCTGGCTGCGGCAAGAGCACCGTCGCCCGGGCCGTGCTGCAGTTGCTGCCCCCCGGCAGCGTCTGCGAGGGGGAGCTGCTGCTGACCGGCCAGGACCCTCGCCAGCTCCGGCGCGCCGCCCTGCGCCGGCTGCGGGGCGAGGCGGTGGGCCTGGTGTTCCAGGACCCGATGACCCGGCTCAATCCGTTGCTCACCATCGGTGAGCACCTGCGGGACACCCTGGCCGCCCACCGCGGCGGGGGTCGCCAGCGGGCCCGGGAGCTGCTGGCCCGGGTGGGCATCGACCCTGAGCGCTACGGCAGCTTCCCCCACGAGTTCAGCGGCGGCATGCGCCAGCGCCTGGCCATCGCCCTGGCCCTGGCCCTGCAGCCGCCCCTGGTGATCGCCGATGAACCCACCACCAGCCTGGATGTGGCCGTGGCCGGACAGGTGATGGCCCAGCTGAGCGATCTCTGCACCGAAACCGGCAGCGCCCTGCTGCTGATCAGCCACGACCTGGCCATGGCCGGCCGCTGGTGCGACCGCATCGCCGTGCTCGACCAGGGGCGTCTGGTGGAGGAGGCCCCCAGCCGCCAGCTGCTCACAGCGCCCGCCTCCCCCTTGGCCCAACGGCTGGTGGGGGCCGCCCGGCGGCGGGAGGGCGGCCACAGCGAGGCCCCCGCCGCCGCACCGGTGCTGCTGGAGGTGGAGGAACTGCGCAGCTGGCACCCCCTGCCCTCCCTGCCCTGGCAGCCGCGCTGGATCAAGGCGGTGGATGGGGTCAGCCTGACGCTGCACGAGGGCGAAACCATCGGCGTGGTGGGGGCCTCGGGCTGCGGCAAGAGCAGCCTCTGCCGCGCCCTGATGGGACTGGCGCCGGTGCGGGGCGGGGCGGTGCGGCTCCAGGGGGTCGACCTGCGCCAGCTGCGGGGCCGCTGCCTGCGGCGGGCACGGCGCCGCCTGCAGATGGTGTTCCAGGACCCCCTGGCCTGCCTCAACCCCCAGATGACGGTGGGGGAGGCGGTGGCCGACCCCCTGCTGATCCATGGGTTGGCCAGCCGCCCGGAGGCCCGCCGTCGCGCCCGGGAGCAGCTGGCCCTGGTGGGGCTGGATCCACCCGAGTCCTTCGAAAACCGTCTGCCCCGCCAGCTCTCGGGCGGTCAGCAGCAGCGGGTGGCGATCGCCCGCGCCCTGATCCTCGAACCCCAGGTGCTGCTCTGCGATGAGAGCGTCAGCATGCTGGACGCCGAGGTGCAGGCCGACGTGCTGGCCCTGCTGCGCCGCCTGCAGGAGCGGCTCGGCCTCGGCCTGCTGTTCATCACCCACGACCTCTCGGTGGCCGGCGGCTTCTGCCACCGGGTGCTCGTGCTCGACGGCGGCCGGGTCGTGGAGGAGGGCGCCGGTGCCGAGCTGCTGAGTCATCCCCAGGCCGCCATCACCCGCACCCTGGTGGAGGCCTGTCCGCGCCTGCCCGTCTTGTCTTGATCCACCCGCCTGAGCCGTCCTGCTGTGGAAAGCTCAGACGATCGCGCGCAGCAGGTCGGCGATCAGCAGGTTGTCGAGGGACAAAAGGCCGCCACCGGAGGTGATCAGCACCAGGCACATCACCACGTACATCGCCGCCTTCTCCCAGCTGGGCGGTTCACCGACGCCCATCGGCCCGGCGTAGTCCCCCTCGGGGATCTGGTAGGGATCGGGAGCGATGAACGGGGTACCGGAGACCAGTTCCAGCACCATGGCATAGGCCATTGACACCAGAATCGCCAGCGCCGCCAGGGGGGTGAGCAGCCCCGGGATCAGGGCGATCCCGGCGCCCCACATCGAGGCCGCCGAGAGGAAACAAAGCCATTCCGGCGTCTTCATCGCCGTGGACCACGTCTTGAGGTTGCGCAGCTTCGGCCAGCCGTGGCGAATGAAGGCCAGCCCCACGAACAGGCGAAGCACCAGAAGGCCGACGCCCGCCGCCAGGGAAGGGCCGCTGGGCACGAGCAACGTGACGATCTCGAGATCCATGGACGCGCGACGCAGCGGAACGGCCTGCCGGCACAACGTAAGCCGGGTGGGCCATCGGCGCCGCAGCAGGGCGAAACCTCCGCCCCTGGCCATCATGCGAAGCAGGAGCCCCTGCCACCTCCCCCCTGCCAACGCCATGACCCCATCCACGGCGGCCCTGCCGTCCCCGGGAAGCAGTGCCCCCCTGGGCGCCTCCCTGAGCGATGGCGGCGTCAACTTCAGCCTCTACGCCCGCCGGGCGACGGCGGTGGAGCTGTGCCTGTTCGACCGCGTCGAGGACGCCGAGCCCAGCCATCGCCTCGCCCTCGATCCCGCCCGGCACCGCACCGGCGATTACTGGCATGTCCGGGTCGAGGGGATCGGGGCGGGCCAGCTTTATGGCTGGCGGGTGGAGGGGGCCTGGCAGCCTGCGCTGGGGTTGCGGTTCGATCCGGCCAACCTGCTGCTCGATCCCCATGGTCTGGCCCTGGCGGTGCCGCCGGGCTACGGCCGCGCCCCAGGCCGCAGCAGCGCCGGCGACTGGGGCAGCGCCATGAAGAGCGTGGTGGCCGATCCGCTCGCCTACGACTGGCAGGGGGATCGGCCCCTGCACCGGCCCTCGCGTGAGACGGTGATCTACGAGCTTCACGTGCGCGGCTTCACCGCCCACCCCAGCGCCGGTCTGCCGCCGGAGCAGGCGGGCACCTACCGGGGCCTGATCAGCAAGATCCCCTACCTGCAGGACCTGGGCATCACGGCGGTGGAACTGCTGCCGGTCTTCGCCTTTGATCCCCTGGCAGCCCCCAGCGGCCACCGCAACTACTGGGGTTACCAGCCGGTTTCCTTCTTCGCGCCCCACCCCGGCTACGGCTGCAGCAGCGATCCCCTGGCGGTGATCGATGAGTTCCGCGACCTGGTCAAGGCGCTGCACCGTGCCGGCATCGAGGTGATCCTCGATGTGGTGTTCAACCACACCGCTGAAGGAGACGCCGAGGGACCGGCCTTCTGCTTCCGGGGGCTGGCCGACGGCGACTACTACCTCCAGAACGGCGATGGCACCTACATCGATGTCACCGGCTGCGGCAACACCTTCAACACCAACCACCCGGTGGTGCGGCGCCTGATCCACCACAGCCTGCGCCACTGGGTGCAGCACCTGCATGTGGATGGCTTCCGTTTCGATCTGGCCTCGGTGCTGGACCGGGACCAGACCGGCCAGCCCACCCCCCTGTCACCGATCCTCTGGGACATCGACACCGACCCGGTGCTGGCGGGCACCAAGCTGATCGCTGAGGCCTGGGATGCCGCCGGCCTCTACCAGGTGGGCAGCTTCATCGGCGACAACTGGCAGGAGTGGAACGGGCGCTTCCGCGACGATGTGCGCCGCTTCATCAAGGGGGACCGGGGCCTGGCGGCCAGCGTCGGCCAGCGCCTGATCGGCAGCCCCGACATCTACGGCCACAAGCAGCGTGAAGCCGAAGCCAGCGTCAATTTCATCACCTGCCACGACGGCTTCACCCTGGCCGACCTGGTCAGCTACAACGGCAAGCACAACGAAGCCAACGGCGAAGACAACCGCGACGGCAGCGACGACAACGCCAGCTGGAACTGCGGCATCGAGGGGCCCACGCAGGACGCTGATGTCCTGGCCCTGCGCTCACGGCAACGTCGCAACCTGCTGACCCTGCTGCTGCTGGCCACCGGCACGCCGATGCTGGCCATGGGGGACGAGATGGGCCGCAGCCAGCAGGGCAACAACAACGCCTACGCCCAGGACAACGCGATCAGCTGGCTCGATTGGTCGTTGCTGGAGCGCCAGGCCGACCTGCATCGCTTCGTGCGGGAGCTGCTGAGCTACCGCCAGCAACGGGATGTGGTGGTCAACGCCCGCAGCCTCAGCCTTGGCGAACTGGTGCAACGCCATCAGGTGAGCTGGCATGGGGTCGAACCGAACCAGCCCGACTGGAGCGACAGCTCCCATGCCTTCGCCGTGACGATCACCAGCATCGGCCATCGGTTCCGTTGGCACGCCATGGTCAACGCCTGGTGGGAACCGCTGACGTTCCGCCTGCCCGCCGCCGAAGCCGGCCCGCACGCCTGGCAGCGTTGGATCGACACCTCCCGGCCCAGCCCGGAGGACGTGGTGCCCCGGGACAGCGCGCCGGCCCTGGTGGGGGACACCTACACGCTGGCACCACGCTCGGTCGTGGTGCTGACCGTGGAGCTCAGCCCTGCAGCAGCTGGAGCCGATGGCCATCCGGATCGGCCAGCTGCAGGGCCCTCTGAGCCCCCATCGACTCAGCCTGATCCCCCAGCGCGATGATGCCGCCGGAGATCAGACGGCCGCCGAGGACCTCGGCCCGAGCGGCGATCGGCTCCAGATCGGCCACCCGCAGGCGCAGTTGCCAGTGGGCCAGGTCCTGGGGACCGTGATCGGCGGGCATCGGCCGGCCACCGCCGGGTTCGCGGTAGTCGAGGCACTCGACGCCGGCGCCGGTGGGGCAGCGGTGGCCGGTGATGTGCACCCGGGTTCCCACCAGACCATCGAGCCCATCCTGTTCCGGGCCGCTGTTGACGCCATCCCCGCCGGCAGCCAGGCCCAGGAGCTCGCGGTAGAAACGGCCGCTGGCGGCGGTGTCGGCGATGCCGATAGCGCTGTGGTCGAGGCCCAGCAGCGGCCCGGGCGCGCCAACGTGCCAGCGGGGCTCCCCCTTATCGGGCGGGAACTGCAGCAGCTCCAGCGGATGGCCTTCCGGATCGCGGAACTTGTAGGCCAAGATGCCGGCGGCGGCCGTGTTCCAATCCGGCAGCCGCTGGGGCGCCGTCGAGATCGGCGTGATCCGCCCGGCCGCGAAGGCGGGCTGCAGCAGGGCCAGGGCCGCCGCCATGTCGTTCACCACCAGGCAGCCGTGCTGGAACCAGCGGTCGTTGCTGCGCGAATCAGCCGGGACCGGCCGTCCCGGCCGGGTGCCGCCGGGACGCTCGAGCACCTCAGTGAGCTCCAGCACCTCCGCACCGATCGCCAGCCGCAGCACCTTGAGGCGGGCTCCGGGCAGGCCCACCAGCGCCGCATAGGCGCCCCCCTCCAGCAATCGAGCCTCCCCCAGGCGCCGGAAGCCCAGGTAGGTCTCGAAGAACGCGGCGCTGGCTTCGGCATCGGCACTGGTGAAGCCGATGCTCTCGATGTGGGGCAGCAGCATCGTCGGCAGGTCACCAGAGGGATGGGGCCAGTCAAAGGGAGAGCGCCGGCCATGGCGACGTCAGGCGCTCCAATCAGGGGTCGGTCGCGGCGGGTTCTGCCAGACCAGGCTGAGCACGCCACCGATGCAGATCAGCACGGTACCGACCACCACGCCGAGATTCGGGATCTGCTCAAACCAGATCCAACCGATCAAGCCAGCGAAGATCACGGACGAATACTGAAAGGCTCCAATGGCGCTTGGATCGGCAAAACTGTAGGCGCGGATCAACAGCAACTGGAAGCTGAGCAAGCAGACGGCCGAGGCCAGCACCAACAGGAGTTGATGCCACGTGATGCTCTGAAATCGCCCCAACATCATCAGACTGGATGTCAGACTGCCGATCGTCAGAAAATAGGCAAGCTGGGTGAAAGAAGACTCGCTCTTTCCCAGAGATTTCACAGCCAGAAACTCAATGGCGCAGACAAAGCCTGCAGCCAGGCCAAGGAGATCGCCGGGCTTGTCAAGGAGGCTCGCATTGGGCTGCACGACAATCACCATGCCGGCAAATCCCACCGCCAACGCCTTCCAGAGATTGGCAGGAATCCGTTGCTTGAGGACCAGCCAGGCCAGCAATGGGATGAACATTGGTGTCGTATTCAGCAGGACATTGGCATTGACCAGATTCACCAGCTTGGCGGCGGCCATGAACAGCAGGAAGCCCCCCATTCCCATGCCACCACGGAGCAGATGCAGGGGCAACACAGCGGTGGACAGATCGCGACCGCCGCGCACAACCAGCACCGGAATCAGCAGGACCAAGGCCAGAACGAAGGTGAGCCAGGTGAACGTCAAGGCGTCCATGTCGGCACCCACCGCCCGCGCGAACGCACTCTGGAGTGTGTTGGCCAGGAACGCTGCCACCAGGAGCGCCGCGCCCTTCGTCACCGAAGCGGCGGCCTGCCCATTCCGGTTCCCATTCCTGTCCGGCCCCCGCCACGCATCACCGTCCATCGGGCTGGTTCCACTCGGTTCCGCAACAGGCTAGGGGCCATGAGCCGTGATGCCATGGCCCCTGCTTTTTGATGGTGAGTTTCCGATGCTGACACCATCCATTCACTGGGCCTGATCGGTGGTCGTCCCTAGGATGGGCCCGTGGATGTCCCACCACATTCTTTTGCTGGCCCCACCCGATGACGAGCTCCAACCCCCTGGCCGGCAAGGCCCTCTCCACCCTGCTGCAAGGCAAGGTCGCCATCGTCACCGGTGGTAACAGCGGCATCGGCAAATCGATCGTCGAATACCTGGCCGAACTTGGCGCCAAGGTGGTGATCGATTACCGCTCCCATCCCGAAGCCACCGAAGAGCTGGAGCGTGAAATCGGCGCCTATGGCGGCAGCAGCTTCGGGGTTCAAGCCGATGTGGGCAAGCTCGATGACCTGCAACGGCTGGTGGACGCCACCGTGGCGAAATACGGTCGACTTGATGTGATGATCAACAACGCCGGCATCGAAACCCGCACCTCGATCCTCACCACCACCCCTGACAACTTCGACAAGGTGCTGGATGTCAACCTGCGCGGCGTCTTCTTCGCCACCCAGTTCGCCGCCAAGCAGATGATCGCCCAGGGTGGCGGTGGCCGCATCATCAACATCTCCTCGGTGCACGAGGACTGGCCGATGCCCGACAACACCCCCTACTGCTGCGCCAAGGGGGGCGTGCGCATGCTCACCCGCACCGCGGCCCTGGAACTGGCGCCCCACGGCATCACGATCGTCAATGTGGGCCCCGGCGCCGTGGCCACGCCGATCAACGACTCCACCATGAACAATCCCGAACTGCTGGCCAAGCTCAACGCCGCCATCCCCATGGGCCGCATGGCCCAGCCGGAGGAGATCGCCAAGGTGGTGGGCTTCCTGGCCAGCGACGCCGCCAGCTACATCACCGCCACCACGATTTTCGCCGATGGTGGCCTGATGCACAGCAGCCCGGGCCTCTGAGCCTTCAGGCCGCCGCCGGCTGCTCCGCCGAGGCCGCAGGGGGATCCTCCGCCCGTTCGGCCCGCTCCAGGCCCACCTCCACACCCATGTGCTGATCGGTCCGGCCGGTGATCAGCAGGCTGGCGCGCTGCTGGGTGGCGATCACCCACAGCCACTTGGTCAGCAGGGTGAGGCGGTTCTCGTTGGCGGGCATGAAGGCGAGGTGGGCCAGACCCCAGAGCAGCCAACCCACAGGCCCGGTGAATTTGAGACCCCGCAGATCGGCGACAGCGCAGAGGGGACCGATCACCGCCATGCTGCCGAAGTCGAACCAGCGGAAGGGGGCCTGCCGCTGACCGCCCAGCTGGGCCAGCAGGTCTTGGGCGACCCAGCCCCCCATCTGCACCGCCGGTCCGGCCATGCCCGGCAGGGGCTTGCCATCGGCCGTGTGGGAATAGGAGCACAGATCGCCCACCACCCGGATCTCGGGATGGCCGGCAATCGAGAAATCGGGCTCGACCACCACCCGCCCGCCGCGATCGACCGCGCAACCGGTGCGCTCCGCCAGCAGTTTGCCGAGGTGGGAGGCCCGCACCCCGGCACTCCAGCAGATGGTGGCCGCCTCCAGCACCCGCTCGCCGGGGGTTCCCGGTGCCGGTGCCTTGAAGGCCACGGTGAGGCGGCCGGCCTCGATGCTCTGCACCCGGCCGCCCAGCACCAGCTCGACACCGCGGGAGACGAGGTAATCGCCCGCCGCTTTGGACAGCGACGGATCCATGGCCCGCAGCAGCCGATCGCCGGGGTCCACGAGCATCACGCGGCAGAGCGCGGGATCCAGCTGGCGGAAGTCGCGCCGCGCCGCGTGGCGCATCAGCTCGTTGATCGATCCGGCCAGTTCGCAGCCGGACGGGCCGCCGCCGACCACCACCACCGACTGCAGAAAGCGACAGCGTTCGGGATCCGGCGTCTGCTCGGCCTCCTCCAGGGCCGACAGCACCCGCCGCCGGATCTCATCGGCGTGCTCGAGGATCTTCATCGGCGGCGCCAGTTCGCGCCAGTCCTCATGGCCGAAGTAGGTGCTGCCGGAGCCGGTGGCCAGGATCAGGCTGTCGTAGCGCAGGCGGCGATCGTTGAAGACCACCTCCCGGGAGGCGGCATCGAGATCGACCACCTCGCCGAGCAGCACCTGCACATTGGCCGCCTTGGCGAGCAACAGCCGCAGGGGCGTCGCCACGTCGCCCTCGGAAACCAGACCGGAGGCCACCTGATAGAGCAGGGGCTGAAAAAGGTTGAAGTTCCGCTTATCCACCAGCGTGACCCGCACCGGCTGGCCCGCCAGCCGGTGGGCCGCTTTCAGACCGGCAAAGCCTCCACCCACGATCACCACGTGGGGCCAGCTCTTCATCACGGCGTCGCTCGGCTCAAGCTCAAGGAAGAAGCGTTCCTTTGGCATCGATGCGCCGCTCTGGATGTCTGAAAGGTAGGGGCAATCTCCGGGTCTGGGAGCGCTGTCCTGCCAGGATGCAGAGTCCCTCACCCGCTGGCTGCCCGTGTCGCACTCCGCCCTGCAGGCCTTCCTCAGCAGCGCCGCCGCCGATGGTCAGTTGCGGCAGAAACTCCAGGCCGCCGCTGGGGTCGATGACATCGTTGCTCTGGCCAGCAGCCACGGCCACGCGTTCAGCAAGGCCACCCTGCTCAAGGCCCATGCCGCCGCCATCAGCAGCGCCCCGGACCACAGACTGGAAGCGATCAACAGCTGGGGCGACGCCCTGATGGAGGCCTTCGGCGCCAGCGACCAGGACTGAGAACGGTTGTCCGGCCAGGTCGGGGTACCGCCACAAAGCTGTAGCAAAAGATCACAGAGCCAGGCCAGTCGCCCGGGTCTGGCCAAGGTGAAGGTGCCCACCGTGGCCGGTGCCCGATGCAGCAACTGCTGCCAGCCCTCAACGATCACAACCTGCCCTGGATGGACACCCTCCATCCGATCGTGGTCCACTTCGTCATCGCCATGGCGGTGATCAGCGTGGTCTTCGATCTGATCGGCGTCGTGATGCGCCGGCCGAATCTGTTTGAAGTCAGCTTCTGGAATCTGCTCTTCGCCACAGGGGCCATCTTCGTGGCGATCATCTTCGGCCAGGTGGAAGCGGGCCTGGCCGATCCCTATGGGGCCTCACGCTCGATCCTCAACCTGCACAGCACCCTGGGCTGGTCGTTGGCCGGCATCCTGTCGGTGCTCACCGGCTGGCGCTACGTGCTGCGCAACCGTGACCCCGAGACCCTGCCGCTGCCCTTCCTGGCCGCCGGTGGGGTGCTGGCCGCGCTGGTGGTGGTGCAGGTCACCCTGGGCAACCAGTTGATCTGGGTGTATGGCCTGCATACGGTGCCGGTGGTGGCCGCCGGCCGTGCCGGACTGATCTGATGGCCGTCTCCCTGCTCCAGACCGAGGCCCCGATCCAGCAGCTGGGTGATTGGCTGGGCCCCAACGACCTGCCCTACAGCCTGCCGATCCATCCGAATCTGGTCCACTTCACGATCGGCCTGTTCGTGATCGCCATCGCCTTCGACATCGTCGGCGCCCTCTATCCGATCGAAAAGCGGGTGTTCCGCTTCCTGGCCCTGCCGATCACCCGGGCCGGCTTCCACGACGTGGGCTGGTACAACCTGCTGGCCTGCGCCATCGTCAGTTTCTTCACCGTGGCGGCGGGCTTCTTCGAGATGCTGCTGGCGGTGCCGTTGCCGGGCGTCACCAGCAGCATCGGGCTCCAGAGCATGGAAACCATGCTCTGGCATGGCGTCGGCGGGGTGGCGATCCTGGTGGCGATCATCGCCATGACGGTCTGGCGCGGCTACCAGCGCTTTCTGTGGCGCCGGGACATGGGCCGGCAGGTGCAGTGGCTCTACCTGCTGGTGGGACTGGCCCTGTTCCTGGTGATCGGCCTGCACGGCACCCTCGGTGCCGAGCTGGCGGCCGAATTCGGCGTCCACATCACCGCCGACCAGCTCCTGGCCAGCGGAGCCAATCTCCGCACCGCCCTTCCCTAAGGGCCCCCTCCCCATGACCTCCTCCACCCCACGCCGCCCTGGCCCCATCGCCCTGGCGGCCCTTGCCATCTGGATCGGCCTGTTGGCCTTGATCAGTTATTGGATGGCCGGCGAGTCCTATCGCTGGCTGCCGGTGCAGGCCTCCAATGCCGCCCCACTGGTGGATGGCCTGTTCAGCTTCGAAACCGGCGTCGGCACCTTCGTGTTTCTGGGGGTGGTCTCGGTGATGGGCTGGGTGATGCTCGTGCACCGCGCCGAGAAGTACGACGAAAGCGATGCCGAACCGATCGAGGGCAACACCAAGCTGGAGGTGATCTGGACCGCCATCCCCTTCGTGCTGGTGATGGCCATCGCCTGGTACGCCATTCAGATCAACACGGAGTTGGGGGTACTGGGTCCGATGGAGCACATCCATCTGCGCAATCCCCAGGAGCAGCAGGGGGGGTACCCCGGCGGCCGGCTGCCGGTCGAGCAGGTGGAGGTGATCGCCAGGCAATGGTCGTGGGAGTTTCGCTACCCCGGCCAGCACGTCTCCAGCACGGAGCTGCACCTGGAGCTGAACCGGCCGATCACGTTCCGGCTGGTCTCCGAAGACGTGCTGCACGGCTTCTTCATCCCGGCCTTTCGGCTCAAGCAGGATGTGATCCCTGGCCGGGCGATCGATTTCAGCCTCACCCCCACCCGCCTGGGCCGCTACCGCCTGCGCGACTCCCAGTTCAGCGGCACCTGGTTCGCCGCCAACCAGGCCGATGTGGTGGTCGAGACCGCCGATGATCATGCCCTCTGGCTGAAGCAGGCTGCCGCCGCCCCCCTGCAGAGCGGCCTCAGCGTCGCCGCTGCCGAATACACCGAGCAACAGACCAATCCCCGCGGCGGCTGGCCCACGGTGGTGCCGGCTCCCCCGCCCCAGGTCAACGTTCCCGGTTCCAGCACCCTTCCCCACGACGCCTGAGGCCATGACCAGCACCACCCTCTCCCCCGAACCCCCCGCCTCCTGGCGGCGTTACTTCGGCTTCAGTACCGACGCCAAGGTGATCGGTATCCAGTACATCGTGGTGGCCTTCTTCTTCTTCCTGGTGGGTGGCCTGCTGGCCATGATCATCCGAGGGGAGCTGATCACACCTGCTTCCGACTTGGTGGATCGCACCGTGTACAACGGCCTCTACACGATGCACGGAACGATCATGTTGTTCCTGTTCATCTTTCCGGTGCTCAATGGGCTGAACAACCTGCTGATTCCCACCATGATCGGTGCCCCCGACATGGCGTTTCCGCGGCTCAACACCGCCGCCTTCTGGCTGGTGCCCGTGTTCGGCATCCTGCTGATCGCCAGCTTCTTCGTGCCCAGCGGCCCGGCCACCTCCGGCTGGTGGTCCTATCCCCCGGTGAGCCTGCAGAACCCGCTCGGCCACCTGATCAACGGCGAGTTCCTCTGGGTGCTGGCCGTGGCCCTGTCCGGCGTTTCCTCGATCATGGGAGCGGTGAACTTCGTCACCACGATCCTGCGCATGCGGGCTCCGGGCATGGGCTTGTTCCGCATGCCCGTCTTCTGCTGGACCGCCCTGGCCGCCCAGACCCTGCAGCTGATCGGCCTGCCCGCCCTCACCGGCGGCGCCGTGATGCTGCTGCTGGATCTGAGCGTCGGCACGTCGTTCTACAGGCCCGAAGGGGGCGGCGATCCGGTGCTCTATCAGCACTTCTTCTGGTTCTATTCCCACCCGGCGGTGTATGTGATCATCCTGCCGGTGTTCGGCATCTTCTCGGAGCTGTTCCCCGTCTATTCGCGCAAGCCCCTGTTCGGCTACGTCTATGTGTGTCTCGCCTCCTTCATCATCGTTGGCCTGGGACTGATCGTCTGGGTGCACCACATGTTCCCCAGCGGCGTCACCCAGTGGATGCGCAACCTGTTCATGGTCACCACGATGCTGATCGCCGTACCCACCGGGGTGAAGGTGTTCGCCTGGCTGGGAACGATGTGGGGAGGCAAGATCCGGCTCACCACCCCGATGCTGTTCTGCCTCGGCGGCCTGTTCAACTTCGTCTTTGCCGGCATCACCGGCATCATGCTGGCCACCGTACCGATTGACATCCACGTCAGTAACACCTACTTCGTGGTGGGCCACTTCCACTACGTGATCTATGGCGCCGCCGTCATGGGTGTGTTCGCCGCCATCTACCACTGGTTCCCCAAGTTCACGGGCCGCATGCCCTACGAGGGCCTCGGCAAGCTGCATTTTCTGCTCACCTTCATTGGCGCCAATCTCAGCTTCCTGCCCATGCACCCCCTCGGCCTGATGGGCATGCCCCGGCGGGTGTCCTCCTACGACCCTGAGTTCGCCTTCTGGAACGTGCTGGCCAGCCTCGGGGGCTTCCTGCTGGGGGTGTCGATCATCCCCTTCCTGCTCAACATGATCAGCTCCTGGGCCCGCGGTCCAAAGGCGCCGCACAACCCCTGGAACGCCATCGGCCTGGAGTGGCTGCTGCCCTCACCACCGGCGGAAGACAACTTCGGCGAGCACGTTCCCACCGTGATCAGCCGCCCCTACGGCTATGGCACCGGTGAACCGCTCGTGGAGCACCAGAGCGAGATCGAGCGCGCGCTCACCCTTCAGGAGGCCATCCGATGAGCAGCACCCCCATCCCCCCCAGCGGCCCGTCCGGAGCCCACGGCGAAGGCCAGCACGCCAACCACAACCTCACCGGGTTCATCATTTTTCTGTGCTCAGAGAGCGTCATCTTCCTGGCGTTCTTCAGTGGCTACGCCCTGCTGCGCCTCTCCGCCCTCGACTGGCTGCCCGCCGGTGTGGACGGCCTCGAATGGCGCATGCCGCTGATCAACACGGTGGTGCTGGTGTCCAGCTCCCTGACGATGGTGGTGGCCGAGCATTTCAAAGGCAAGGGGAAGATCTGGCTGTTCCGGGGCTTCTGGCTGCTGACCATGGCCATGGGGACCTATTTCCTCTACGGCCAGGCGGTGGAGTGGAGCGGCCTCACCTTCGGCTTCACCTCGGGCACGTTCGGAGGCACCTTCTATCTGCTCACCGGCTTCCATGGCCTGCATGTGCTCACCGGCATCCTGCTGATGGGCCTGATGCTGGCCAAATCCTTCGTCCCCGGCAATTACGACGGTGGCGAAGAAGGCGTCATCGCCACGTCCCTGTTCTGGCACTTCGTGGATGTGATCTGGATCATCCTGTTCGTGCTGCTCTATGTCTGGAGAGCCTGAACCATGATCATTGACGACAACCATTACGACGTGATTCTGATCGGCAGCGGCGCCGGTGGCGGCACCCTGGCCGCCAGCCTCGCCGATGCGGGCCACACGGTGCTGTTGCTGGAGCGCGGTGGCGTCATGCCCCAGGCCGACCAGAACGTGGCCGAGGTGAGTCTGTTCCGCCAGCAGCGCTACCACCCCGAGGAGAAATGGTTCGGCACCGACGGTGATCCCTTCTCCCCCCAGATGGTGCATGCCATCGGTGGCAACACCAAGATCTGGGGGGGCGTGCTGGAACGCATGCGCGAGCAGGAATTCCTTGGCGTGCCCCTCCAGGAGGGGCCTTCGCCGGACTGGGAGCTGCGCTACGACGACCTGGCCCCGTGGTACGATCAGGCGGAATCGCTCTATCACGTGCATGGCGTGGCCGGGGCCGATCCCACTGCCCCTGCGCGCAACAGTGCCTACCCCGCCGCACCGCGGCCGGTGGAGCCGTTCCTGGTGGAGCTGCGTGCCGCCCTCGAACGCCAGGGCCTGCATCCCTACGACCTGCCGCTGAGCTGGTCCGATTCGGCGGTCGATCCCACCGGGGATGCCGAGCTGTTCGGCGTCGATCCAGCGCGCGCCTGCGGCGCCGTCACGGTCAAGGAGCGCGCCCGGGTGATGCAGCTGCACGTCAACCCCTCCGGCCAGGAGGTGCGCGGCGTCGAGGCGGAAATCGACAACCAGCGCTGGCTGTTCCGCGGCCACCAGATCGTGCTGGCCGCCGGGGCCATCGGCACCCCAGAGATCCTGCTGCGCTCCGCCACCGATCACCACGCCCGCGGCCTGGCCAACGGCTCCGATCAGGTGGGCCGCAACCTGATGAAGCCCCAGCTCACCTCGATCCTGCAGCTGGCTGCCGCCCGCAACTCGGGCCGCTACGGCCGCGGCCATGGCCTCACTGATTTCTACTGGGGGGACAAGAACGTCGACTTTCCGCTCGGTTCGATCCAGAGCGGCGGCGGGGTGCTCCAGGACGCCCTGTTCGCCGAATCGCCGCCGGTGCTCTCCCTGGTGACCCGGCTGCTGCCGGATTTCGGCCTCGAGCAGCTCGCGGCCCGCTCGATCACCTGGTGGGCGATGAGCGCCGTGCGGCCCGATCCCCACAACCGGGTCGCCCTGCGGGGCAACCTGCTGCAGATCCATTACACGGCCAACAACCGGGAGGCCCACGACCGCCTCGTCTACCGCTGGATCGACTGCCTCAAGGCCGTGGAAGCCGACCCCCTGACCCTGGTCGCCAAGGCCGCCCCCACCCACCCCCGCGGCGAGGCGCCCTTGCCGGTGATCGGCGGCGCCTGCGGCACCTGCCGCATGGGCTCGGATCCGGCCACCTCGGTGGTGAACCTGGAGGGCCGCAGCCACGAGGTGGCCAACCTCTGGATCGTCGATGCCAGCGTGCTGCCCTTCTGCCCGTCGGTGGGGGTGGGGCTCACGGTGATCGCCAACGCCCTGCGCATCGGTGCCGCCCTGAAGGCTTGCCTATGACGGCCAGCGTCCCCGCCCGCGCCGCGATCGACGCCATCACGCCGTCGGAAACCCGGCGCATGGCCGAGCGCGACCACGACGTCGCCCCCTGGAGCCTTTGGGGCAGCTACCTGAGCGAGCGTCAGTGGGGCACCGTGCGCGAGGACTATTCCGCCGACGGGGACGCCTGGACCTCCTTCCCCCACGACCATGCCCGCTCGCGCGTCTACCGCTGGGGCGAGGACGGCCTGCTGGGCCTCTGCGACGACCAGTGCCGCCTGTGTTTCTCGCTGGCCCTGTGGAATGGCGTTGATCCGATCCTCAAGGAACGGCCCTTCGGGCTCAGCAATCCCGAAGGCAACCATGGGGAGGATCTCAAGGACTATTTCTTCCATCTCGCCAACACCCCCACCCACAGCTTCATGCGGGCGTTGTACAAGTACCCGCAGCGGGCCTTCCCCTACGAGGAGCTGCGACAGGAGAACGGCCGCCGCGGCCGCGACCAGCCCGAGTACGAACTGGTCGACACGGGAATCTTCGACGACAGTCGCTACTTCGATGTCGTCATCGAGTACGCCAAGGCCGGACCAGAGGACCTGCTGATCCGCCTGCGGGCCACCAACCGCGGCCCCGAGGCGGCACCCCTCACCCTGCTGCCCAGCCTGTGGCTGCGCAACACCTGGCGCTGGGGCTATCCCGACGACGTCGAGCACCGGATCCGGCCGGTTGATGGCGCCGGCGATGCGGCCAGCGGCCCGGCGGTGGTCACCGATGGGATCCCCCATCTGGGGGTGTATCAGCTCGACTGCCAGGAGCCCGGCCGCTGGATCTTCACCGACAACGAAACCAACAGCGAGCGGCTCTGGGGCCAGCCCAACGCCACAGCCTTCCAGAAGGACGGCTTCCATCGCCATGTGGTCGACGGCGAAGCCGGCGCGGTGAATCCGGCCCTGCAGGGCAGCAAGGCGGGCCGCCTGCTGCAGCACACCCTGGCCGCCGGCGAGGAGTGGGTGGTGGAGCTGCGCCTGCACCGCGTCGACGGCCCCGAACCAGCCCCGGCGCTGGATGGGGAGGCCGTCGCGGCACTCTTCGACGAACGCGAACGGGAGTGGCTGGAGTACTTCGAGCATCGCGTCCCCGGCCTGTCCGAAGACGACCGCCGCATCCATCTGGCCGGCACCGCCGGGCTGCTGTGGTGCAAGAAGTACTACGGGTGGAGCGTGATGCGTTGGCTCGAGGGCGACCCCACCGGCACGCCGCCACCGGCCCAGCGACGTCACACCCAGAACGCTTACTGGGAACGGCTGCACGCCCACGACGTGATCTCGATGCCGGATTGCTGGGAGTATCCCTACTTCTGCCAGTGGGACCTGATGTTCCACGCCGTGGCCTTCGCCGTCTTCGATCCGGCGACGGCCAAGGAACAGTGCATGCTGCTGCGCAAGCCCCAGTACACCGCTCCCAACGCCCAGACCCCCGCCTACGAATGGGCCCTGTCCGATCCCAATCCGCCGATCGGCGCCTGGGCGGCCATGCGCATCTATCAGATCGATCGCAAGAATTCCGACGCCGCCGATCTGGCCTTCCTGCGCGCCGCCCTGCGCAAGCTGATCCTGGAGTACGGCTGGTGGGCCAACCGCAACGACCGCTCCGGCGACAACGTGTTCCAGGGGGGATTCCTGGGTCTCGACAACATCGCCGTGTTCGATCGGCGCTTCCCCCTGGCCGACGGCAGCATCATCGAGCAGTGCGACGGCACCGCCTGGATGGCCTCGCTCAGTCTCAACCTGCTGCAGATCGCCGTGGAGCTGAGCCGCGAAGAGCCGGAGTACGCCGACATCTGCGAGCGCTTCGTGGTGGATTTCGTGCAGCTGGCGATCGGCCTCAACAATCCAGCCGGCCGCAACTACCTCAACTGGGATGAGGAGGACGGCTTCTACTACGACGTCATCAAGAGGCCCGACGGCAGCGTCGACTACCTGCGCACCCGCTCCGTCTCCGGCCTGGTGCCGCTGCTGGCGGTGCAGAGCTTCGACATCGACACCGTGGCACGATTGCCGATGCTGGATGTCACCAACGGCCTGGCCTGGTTCACCCACGAGCGCACCACGCCTTCCTGGATGGTGCAGAACCTGGGGATCTGGCACAACGACCGGGTGCTGTTCACCCTGGTGCCCAGGGAGCGGCTGCAGCGGATCTGCGAACGACTGTTTGACGAGGAGGAGTTTCTTTCCCCCTACGGCATTCGTTCCCTTTCCAAGGTGTACGAACAGCACCCCTACACCTACACCGAAGGCAGCGAGAGCCAGACCCTCGCCTACAGCCCGGCCGACAGTCCGGTGGCGATGTTCGGGGGCAACTCCAACTGGCGCGGACCGGTATGGATGCCGATGAACTTCCTGCTGATCGAATCGCTGCAGAAGTTCGCCCACTTCTATGACGACAGTTTCAAGGTGGAGTTCCCCACCCGCTCGGGCCACTGGATCAGCCTCTGGGAGGCCTCCCTGGAGCTGGAGAAGCGGCTGGTGGGTCTGTTCCGCCGCGACAGCGAGGGCCGCCGCCCCTTCAATGGCGCCGTGGAACTGTTCCAGACCGATCCCCACTGGCGCGATCTGATCCTGTTCAACGAATACTTCCACGGCGACAATGGGGCCGGAGTGGGTGCCTCCCACCAGACCGGCTGGAGCGCCATGGTCTGCAAGATGCTCAACCAGCTCAACCGCTACACCCCCCCGCCATGAGCTCCCCCTCCCCCAGCGGCGCGATCGCCGGTCCGAGCCTGCACAGCTCGCCCCTGCCAGCCGCGGGGCAGCTGCAGGTGAGCAACGGTGCCCACTTTGACGTGGTGATCATCGGCAGCGGCGCCGGTGGCGGCACCCTGGCCCGCCACCTGGCCCCCACGGGCCTGAAGGTGCTGGTGCTGGAGCGGGGCGACTGGCTGCCTCAGGAGCCCCAGAACTGGGATGCCGAAGCGGTGTTCCAGCAGAACCGGTATGTGTCGAAGGATCCCTGGCTCGACAAGCACGGCAAGACGTTTCAGCCGGGCAGCCATTACTTCGTCGGGGGCGCCACCAAGATGTACGGCGCTGCCCATTTCCGCCTGCGCCAGCAGGACTTCGAGCAGCTGGCCCACTTCGATGGCACATCGCCGGCCTGGCCCCTGCGCTACGCCGACTTCGAGCCCTGGTATCAGAAGGCCGAGGAGATGTACCACGTGCACGGGCAGCGCGGTGAGGATCCCACCGAGCCGCCCTGCAGCGGCCCCTACCCCCATCCGCCGGTGGCCCATGAGCCGCGGATGCAGAAGCTCGTCGACGACCTGCGCTCCGCCGGGCTGCACCCGTTTCATGCCCCCAGCGGCGTCCAGCTCGACGAGGCCCACATGGCCTTCAGCCGCTGCCGCAAGTGCAACTGCTGCGATGGTTTCCCCTGCCTGGTGCACGCCAAGTCGGACGCGGAGGTGCTGGGCCTGCGGCCGGCCCTGGCCTGCCCCAACGTGTCATTGCTGACGCGGGCGCAGGTGAAGCGACTGCACACCGATGCCTCCGGCCGCACGGTGTGCGCCGTGGAGCTGGAGCGGGACGGCGAGCCGCTGACGGTCAGCGGTGATGTGGTGGTGGTGAGCTGTGGCGCCGCCAACAGCGCCCGGCTGCTGCTGATGTCGGCCAACGACCGCCATCCCCGCGGCCTGGCCAACGGTTCCGACCAGGTGGGCCGCCACTACATGTTCCATAACAGCAAGGCGATGGTGGCTTTGGCCCATGAGCCGAACCTCACCGTGTTCCAGAAAACGGTCTCGATCAACGACTGGTATCTCGGGGATGCCGACTTCGACTACCCGATGGGCAATATCCAGATGACGGGCAAAACCAACGGCACGATCATGAAAGGCTACGCGCCGCTGGAAACCTTCCTGATGCCCGGCTGGAGCATGGACAAGATCGCCCAACATGCCCTCGACTTCTGGATCTCCAGCGAGGACCTTCCCGATCCCAACAACCGCGTGACCGTGACCGGCTCCGGCCAGATCCAGCTCAGTTACACCCCCAACAATCTCACCGCCTCGGCGCGCCTGGTCAGCCGGCTGGAGGGCCTGCTGGATCGTCTCTATCTGCGCCAGCACCTGGTGGAGCGCCAGTTCTATATCGCCAACAGCATGGGCATCGCCGCCGTGGGGCACCAGGCCGGCACCTGCCGCTTCGGCAGCGATCCGGCCACCTCGGTGCTCGACCTGAACTGCAAGGCCCACGAGCTCGACAACCTCTACGTCGTCGACACCAGCTTCATGCCGACGATCGGCGCCGTGAACCCCTCCCTCACCGCCATCGCCAACGCCCTGCGGGTAGGCACCCACCTGGTGGAACGGCTGCGGGGCTGAGGGTGGCCATGGGCACGCCGGAGGAAGCGTCGGCGGGAGCGTCGGAGAAGCGGGTGCTGGTGGCCCTGGGCACCGCCTGGGCCCTGACGGCCGGGTGGTTCCTGTTCTGGCCGGTGCCCACCGAGGTGGTCGGCCGCGGGGTCGTGATCGTGCCCGGCGGCGCCACGGTGATCGATTCCCGGGCCGAAGGCCAGATCCTCAGCCTGCCGGTGCGGGAGGGCCAGCGGGTGAGCCGGGGCCAGACCCTCATCCGCCTCTACCTGCCCACCCTGGAGCAGCAGCTGCGCCGCCAGGAGAAGGACCTGGCCGAATTGATCCGCATCAACGCCGATCTCGACCGCCGCGACCAGGCGCGGCTGGCCTCGGCCCGGCGGCTGCGGGACACCGCCCTAGCCCAGCTGGAGGGCAACCGCGGGCGCCTGGACGACCTGCGTCGCATCTACGACCAGAAGGTGGCCGACTTCCGCCACCTGGCCCGCCGTGAGGTGGTGGCCCCCCTGGCCGGGGAGGTGGTGGCCAGCGAGGACCGGGCCATCCAGCTCGACAACAGCGTCGCCGAACTGGGCATCCGGGAACGGGAGGCCATCGACGCCTGGGAGAAGGTCCGGCTCGCCATCGACACCGAAGCCCAGCGGCGGCGCTTCGCCATCAATGACGCCCGCCGCGCCGTGCGCGTCACCCAGACCCGCCTCGGTTTCGACGGCACCCTCAGCGCCACCCGGGATGGACGGCTGCTGGATCTGCAGGTGGTGCGGGGCCAGACGGTGAAACCGGGCCAGCGTCTCGGCACCCTGGGGGGGCCTGAAGGGGACGGCCGGACCCTGCAGGCCGTGGCCTACTTCGCCCCGGCCGATGCCCGCCGCCTGCGCCCAGGCCTGGCCATGGAGGTGGTGCCGGACTGGAACGAGCGGGGCCGCTTCGGTGGCATCCGCGGTCGGGTCATCCGGGTCAACCTGCTGCCCGCCACCCGCGAAGACGTCAACACCACCATGGGCAACCCCCAGCTGGCGGAGGCCCTGGTGCGCCACGGACCGGTGATGCGCACCGAGATCGCCCTGCAGCCCACCGGCCAGCCCCCCGGCTTCGACGGCTACCGCTGGACCCTCAGCCGCGGCAGCAGCGTCTTTCCGATCCGCGAGGGGCTGACCCTCAAGGCCCACGGTTATGTGGAATGGCGCCCACCGGTCAGCTACCTGCTGCCGATGCTGCGCGACCTCACCGGCAGCTACCGCACCCTGCGCCAGCAGGAGCGCCAGGACCAGCCGCCCCTGCGGCAACGGGACGCCCTGCCATGACCAACGACGACGTCCAGCCCCCGAACGGCTGCCTGCGCCGCGAGCTGCCCTGGCTGGTGCTGGAGGCGGCCCTGCTGGTGGTGCTGCTGCACGCCAACGCCCCGGAGGTCTGGTTCTGGTCCGCGGCCCTGCTGGTGCTGCTGCTGTGGCGCTCCTTCGCCTGGCGCCAGCGCCGCTGGCAGCGGCTCCAGGGTGGTGATCAGGAGCCGCCCAGCACCAGCGGCAGCGCCACTGGCTGATCGGGCCGCTCCGGCACCGGCAGCAGTTCGCGCAGCAGCTGGGCGTAACTGACGTTGGCCAGGGTGGTGGACTCGGCCACCCCCTCCATGGCGCCGGTGAGCGTGGCCACGGTGGTGGCCACATCGCTGTAATCGGCCAGTCCGAGCTGGTAGCGGGCCCGCACATCCCGGAAGGCCTCCCGGGAGGCGCTGTAGGAGGCGCGGGCCGCGACGATCTGACGCAAGGCGGCCCGATGGTCGTAGAACGCGGCCTCGAGGCGCTGGCGGATGGCATTGCGCTCGCGGGCCAGGGTCTGGTCGGTGCGCGCCGCGGCGGAGCGGCTGGCGGCCACGGCGCCGGCGGTGACGCCGCCATCGAAGAAGCGCCAGTGCAGCTGCAGGCCCGCGGCCCAGTCGGCGCTCTGGTTGAGCAGCTGGGGAATGAGGGCCGAGCTGCAGCAGCCCTCCAGGCGGATCTCCGGCTGGGTGATCAGCCCCTGGCCGTAGCCACCGCTGGCCACCAGCCGCAGGCTGGGCAGCAGTTCGGCGGCGCGGCGATCGGCCTGGCGCAGCAGGGCATCGCGGGCGGCCTGCAGGGCCCGCAGCTGGGGGTTGTCGCGCCAGCCGCGCACGATCGTCTGCTCGAGATCGAGGGGCCAGGGCGGCTGCAGCCGCACCGCCTCGCTGGCCCGCAGGCTGACGTCGAAGGGCACGTTGATCAGGTTGCTGAGCTGGCGCTGACGGCTCAGCTGCAGGGCCTCGGCCTGCTCAAGGCGATAAAGGCTCTGCTGCAGGGCGGCCTCGGCCCGGAGCCGATCCAGCCGCGGCACCAGTCCCACCTGCTGGAGCGCCGCCACCTGGTCGCGCACCACCGTGTCGCTGTCAGCGACGGCCCGGCGGATGCGCTGCAGCTGGTCGGCGAGCTGCAGGCCGTAATAGGCGACGCTCACATCCAGCTGCAGCTGGCGCAACCGGTCGGCATAGCGCTGGCGGGAGGCCTTGAGGCTTTCGTCGGCCTCGGCGATGCTGGCGGCGCGGTAAGGGCTGATCAGCTCCCAGCCCAGTTCCAACCGGGCGGCAGCCGCCCCGACATTGGTCTGCACCACATTCCAGCCCTGGGGACGGACCAGAAAGGGGGAGTCCGCCGGATAGAGGCCGGCGTTGTCGGCCCAGACCTGGTTGTAGGAACGCTCCTGGCGGAAACCACCGGCCAGGTTCAGGCCCAGCTCCGGCCACCAGCGTCCCCGGGCCGAGCCGGCCAGGTCCTGTTGCTCGCGTACGCCGAGCACGGCGGCGGCCAGATCGGGATCGTTGCGTACGGCCACCGCCAGGGCCTCGGCCAGGCTCAGACGCTGGCGCCGCTCGATCCGCACCTCCTCAGGAGCTTCCGGTAGGGCAGCGGCGGCCGGAGCCGGCAGGTCAGGCGCCTCTGCCGTGCCGGCGCTGTCAGCCTCCGGGGCCGCGGGCAGCAGGCTGCGGTCAAGCCGTTCGAGATCCTGCTGGAACCCCTGGAGGCTGCGCAGCAGCGCCGGGGAAGGGGGCGGCAGTCGACGGGTCTGGGCCTGGGCCGGGGCCATCGCTGGAAGCACGGCTAGCGCCAGGGCCGGGGCCAGCCAGGCTCGGGTGCGGCACCGGGTCATGGCTGCCGGGGGCCCGGGGCTGGCGCCGCCTCCTTGGTGTGGGAAGCCTGCATCAGATCGTGGAGGCCCAGGCTGGTGCGGGCCAGGCATCCAATCGAGAAGCAGATCGCGGCACTGCCGAACAGCTCCAGCTGCGCCTCGCGGGTCTCGCCCTCGATGCGGGTCATCGCCAGCAGCACCACCCCGGCGACCAGCCAGGGCAGGGTGACGACCATGCCGAGCTGGGAACGGGTCATCGCCATCAGCGCAAGCCCAGCTCCTGGCGCAGCTGCAGCTCCAGCTGGCGCACCGTGTTGAACCGCGCCATGGCCCAGGAGAGCTTGCAGACACAGCCGATCGAGAAGCAGATCGCCGCGTTGCCGAACAGTCCCCAGGCGTGACTGTGCAGGTTGAAATCCTCCGCCAGCAGCAGCCTCAGCGCCATGATCACCAGCAGGCCGGCCACCACCCAGGGGCCGTACACCCAGCCGACGAAGAACTGATCAACGAACAGCCGACGCGGCGGCGGAGCCATGACACCGGGATCCGGGACTTCAAGTCTGCCGCAGCAACGCCGTCAGGACGACCGCCGCCTCAGGGCCAGCAGCAGCGTCTCGAACACCTCCGGCAGGGGCGCCTCGCACACCAGCCGCTCGCCGCTGATCGGGTGGTCGAGGGCCAGCCGCACTGCGTGCAGGGCCTGGCCGGGCAGCGCCACTGGAAGCTTGCGGCAGCGGCCGTAGGTGGCATCCCCCACGATCGGATGGCCCGTGTGGGCGCAATGCACCCGGATCTGGTGGGTGCGGCCCGTGTCGAGCTTGAAGCGCAGCAGGGCGAAATCGCCCAGGGCTTCGATCAGGCGCCAGTGGGTGCAGGCATGGCGGCCAGTGCTGTCCGAGACCACGGCGTACTTTTTGCGATCGACCGGATGGCGGCCGATGGCCCCCACGATCGTGCCGCACTCCGCCGCCGGCTGGCCGTGCACCACCGCCAGGTACTCCCGCGAGGCGATGCGCTTCTGGATCTGCACCTGCAGCTTGACCAGCGCCTCCTGGCTCTTGGCGACCACGATGCAGCCGGTGGTGTCCTTGTCGAGGCGGTGCACGATGCCGGGCCGCATCTCGCCGCCGATGCCGGGCAGGTCGGGGCAGTGGTGCAGCAGGCCGTTCACCAGGGTGCCGTCCTTGTTGCCCGGTGCCGGATGGACCGTCAGTCCAGCGGGCTTGTTGATCACGATCAGATGGGCGTCCTCGAACAGCACATCCAGCGCCATCGGCTGGGCGACCAGGTAGGGCAGGGGCTCCGGCGGCGGCATCCACAGCTCGACGGTGTCGTCGGTACGCAGGGGCGTCTTCGCCCGGCCCGTGACGCCGTTGACCCGCACGTAGCCCGCCTCGATGAACTTCTGGATCCGCGCCCGGCTCTGCTCGGGCCGCTGGGACACCAGCCAGCGGTCGAGCCGCATCGGCAGCGGCTTCGGGTAGTGGAGCGTCAACAGCTCCCCTTCGCCTTCGCCAAAGGCGGCCATCACGTCAGCATCGTCAGTGAGGCTCTCCGGACATGGGGCCGTCGGAGGGCGCTGGGGAGAGACCGCGCGGCAGTTTCGATAACCAGACGCCTGCATCACCACTTGGACTCCGACCATACGGTGAGCAGTCAACGCCGACATCGCCCGGATGTCCGGGTGGGCCGGGCACGAGCAGAATCAAAACCTGCAGGAGGGCGGGTCAACGGGTCAGTCCGCCACACAGCGTCTCTCCTCCATCCCAACCCCCGCCGGTGTCATGAAACCCAGCAGCCTCCAGCCGTGGCTTCACCAACAGCAGCGGCGACGCTCTGGCCATCGGTGGGAGTGGTTCTTCTGGACGCTGGTGAGCCTCTCGACGCTCATCTATCTGGCTGCAGCCAGAAACGACAACAGCTTTCATGATTTCCTCGGTGGGCGCTTTCCAGTCGCCGACGGATTCGACTGGCTCAAGGCTTCTCTGGATGCAGCCAGTGGCTACCGCACGGACTATGGGGTCCGAAGGCCCTGGAACCTCCCGTTCAATGTGACCTCCCTCTGGCTCGGTGACCGCTTCGGACCTGACCCTCTGGTGAGTGAGCTGGCCATCAAACGGCTCTTGGCGCTGGCGAGCATTGCCACCGTTCTGGCGGCACTCCGTCCGCGCCTGACACTGATCGCCACAGCGGGGCTTGGCGCTCTCCTGGTCAGCACCCTACCCAGATTTGGACCGTCTCCGTTCCTGGACTTCAGTGGTCAAGGCCTCGGCTACACCCACGGCTCCGAACTCAATGCCTTCGTCTTTGTGAACGTCGCCCTAGCGTGGTTCATCCTGGGGATCGATTCTCTCGAAGGCGGGAGATTCCGTGAGCACGCCATTCGAAGCGCCGCTGGCTTTCTTTTGCTTACCCTGGCACTGCAGGCCCGCCCAGGAACTCTGGGATTACTGCCTTCCCTGGTGGTGCTGTTGGCCATTGCCGCGGGTCTTCTGGGGTCCCAGGGGAAGCGCCCGTCCTGGGCCTGGAGGCGCATCCTCCCCATCGTTCTGCTAGCGCTTCTTGGCTGGTTGCTGATCTCGGGAGGACAGCTGGCACTGGAACGAAAGCTGGCGAGAACCGCCTGCGGGTCCATCGGCTCCAACTCGGGGAGTTCAATCATGGGCATGGCCACCGGCCAGACCTGGCGTGAAGCCCTGAAGGAGACCAACGCAACCGGACTGCCGGGATGCGGCCGTGATCTCTCAAGGATCCAGAGAAACATTGGCATCGAGCGCATTCGAAGCAACCCTCTTCCCTTTATCAACCTCATGAAGGGCAACATGGTCATGCTTCTTTCTCGTCCTTCGGTCTTACTGAGTTTGGCTTGCACTGGGATCTTGATGGTTGTCCTGGCCATGCAGAAACGGGCCCAAAGACAGAGAGAGGCCATGACAGATTCTGGAGGACTCCTGATCATCGGCCTTGCCATCTGTGGCAGCCTAAGCATCATCGCTTTTCAGATTCTATTCCTCAAAGAAGCCGGACTAAGGCCATCAATTCCCTACAGCATTTTCCCATTTCTACTTCTTGTTAGCACTGTCGACAAAAGTCTTACAGTCCTCATTCCTTCACTTTCTCCTGCAGCCATCAACGCAAGACCTGCTTCATTCGCTGCCCCCCTCATGACATTGCTTCTGGCTGTCTATCTGGCCATGGGAATGCTGATGATCCAGCGCCAGGCCCTGCTCAGCGCTGGCTATGGTCAGGTGACTGGATCCATCCAGGTCACTCCAGCATGGATGAAGGAATGGATGGATTACCGGGCCATCTCTCCGTCAATGGGCATCATGTACGACGTCCCAACCTCTCCAGAACTTGCGGCGATGATGGCCCCAGAGCGCCAAGGGGCAACGCCGTTGTGTGTTCATTACAGTCGTAGGGGTCTGCCTTGGGGATTGCCCTACGGAAAACTGACGATCACCCCTGGACGTTGCTGATCGAGATCGAGAAAGCCCCCCTCTCCCGCCCGCCAGTCAACTGTGGGGAGTGACAGGTAGCTCCAGAGAGATCGGCCCCAGCAGCGAACGGCGGAAATCATCGAGCAGGCGCTGGGCCATGCGGGCCGTGTCACCACTGGTGTGGCGGGCCGCGCTGGCGCTGAGCCAGGCGGCGGGGTCTGGATCACCGGGGGGCATGGCCACCCCATAGCGCCGCTCCAGCAGCCCGGCGGCCACCCCAGCAGCCGCCACGGGCTCCAGCTGGGGCAGCAGCTGCAGGAAAGCCAGGGCCACCGCCTCGCCGTCGTAGGAGGCCTGGCCGATGTCGTCGCAGAGGGCCAGCCGCAGCCCGGCCAGCTGATCATCGAGACGGGGGGGCAGCACGCCGGGGGCGTCTAGCAGATCCAGGTCCTGGCCCAACCGCACCCAGCGCAGGCTGCGGGTGACGCCGGCCCGGCGGGCACTCTCCACCACCTTCTGGCGCACCAGCCGGTTGATCAGCGCCGACTTGCCGACGTTGGGGAAGCCCAGCATCAGGGCCCGCACCGGCCTGGGGCGCATGCCGCGACCGGCCCGGCGGGCGTTGAGCTGCTCCCCGGCCCGGATCGCCGCCTGCTGCAGTTGTTTCACGCCGGTGCCCACTTTGGCGTCACACCACCACGGCACCTCGCCCCGCTGGCGGAACCAGCCATCCCAGGCCAGGCGGGCCGCGGGACTGACCATGTCGCGGCGGTTGATCACCAGCAGATGCTGCTTGCCCCGGATCCAGCGCTGCAGGCGCGGGTGCCCGGTGGCCAGGGGGATGCGGGCATCCCGCACCTCAATCACCAGATCCACCTTCTCCAGGTTGGCGCTGAGGGCCTTCTCCGCCTTCGCGATGTGGCCTGGGTACCACTGAATCGGTGGGGCGGCCGTGCTGAGGCGGACCGTGTCGCCGACGTCCGGCATCAGGGCACCACCAGCACCGGACAGGGCGCCAGCTGCAGCACCCGGGCGGCGGTGCTCTGGTGATCGCCTTCGAGGGTGATGCCGCGGGTGCCCATGACGATCACATCGGCATTGATCTCATCGGCCACATCGCCGATGACGAAGGCCGGCTTTCCCTCCCGCTCCAGCACCTCGCAGGCCACACCGGCGCCGGTGAAGCTGGCGCGGGCCTGCTCCAGCAGCTGGGCCACGGCGGCGGGATCGTGCATCACGCCCTCTTCGGCCTCTACCACCGACAGCAGCACGACGCGGCTGCCATGGCGCTGGGCGAGCTGCAGGGCGACGGCCGCCGTTTCCATCGTCTGGCGGCTCTGGTCGATGGGGAAGAGAACGGTGTCGAACATGGCGGAAGGCCCGGCCCTCTTGTCCTAGCGCCGACCGTTGCGGCCGCCAGGGAGCGGGGGTGGGAAGAACCGAATCGCGGCGGCGGCGGAGCGGGAGGCGCCGGAGGCTAATCTCCCCCCGCCTTTCCTTACACGTAACCATGGCGAAGCGATCCCTCTCCAGCCTCAGCGCCGATGATCTCCGCGGCAAGCGGGTGCTGGTCAGGGTCGACTTCAACGTGCCCCTCGACGACACCGGCGCCATCACCGACGACACCCGCATCCGGGCGGCCCTGCCCACCGTGCGCCACCTGATCGACCACGGCGCCAGGGTGCTGCTGGCGGCCCACTTCGGCCGGCCCAAGGGCCAGGTGAATGAGGCGATGCGCCTCACCCCGGTGGCGGCCCGTCTCAGCGAGCTGCTGGGCAAAGCCGTCGTCAAGACCGACAGCTGCATCGGCCCCGACGCCGAGGCCAAGGTGGCCGCCATGGCCGATGGCGATGTGGTGCTGCTCGAGAACGTGCGCTTCTTCGCCGAAGAAGAGAAGAACGACGCCGGCTTCGCCGAGAAACTGGCCGCCTTGGCGGACGTTTATGTGAACGACGCCTTCGGCGCCGCCCACCGCGCCCACGCCTCCACCGAGGGCGTCACCAAGTATCTGAGCCCCAGCGTGGCCGGTTTCCTGATGGAGAAAGAGCTGCAGTACCTGCAGGGGGCGATCGATGAGCCCAAGCGTCCCCTGGCCGCGATCGTCGGTGGCTCCAAGGTGAGCAGCAAAATCGGCGTGCTCGAGTCGCTGATCGACAAGTGCGACAAGGTGCTGATCGGCGGCGGCATGATCTTCACCTTCTACAAGGCCCGTGGACTGGCGGTGGGCAAGAGCCTGGTGGAGGAGGACAAGCTGGAACTGGCCAAGGAACTCGAAGCCAAGGCGGCCGCCAAGGGCGTCCAGCTGCTGCTGCCCACCGATGTGGTGCTGGCCGACAACTTCGCCCCCGACGCCAACAGCCAGACCACCGCGATCGATGCCATCCCCGATGGCTGGATGGGCCTCGACATCGGTCCCGATTCGGTGAAAGCCTTCCAGGAGGCCCTGGCCGACTGCCAGACCGTGATCTGGAACGGCCCGATGGGGGTGTTCGAGTTCGACGCCTTCGCCGCCGGCACCAACGCCATCGCCCACACCCTGGCCGAGCTCAGCGGCAAGGGCTGCTGCACGATCATCGGCGGCGGTGACTCCGTGGCGGCGGTGGAGAAGGTGGGTGTGGCCGAAAAGATGAGCCACATCTCCACCGGGGGCGGCGCCAGCCTGGAGCTCCTGGAAGGCAAGGTGCTGCCCGGCGTGGCCGCCCTCGACGAGGCCTGAGGCCCGGCGTCAGATGGTTCCGGGGTTGCCGGGCCGTCCTTCACCCCATTTCCCCTTGCGATCGCCCTTGCCCCACTGGGGCAGGGGAATCCCGTTGCGCTGGAACAGTGCCTGCATGGCAGCCCGATGCTGCTGACGCTGGCGCTGGCTGGTTTCACGCTGCTGCTTCATGCAGGCCCGCAGAGCTTCGCTGCTGGCAGCGGCGGAGAGACACCGCTCACCGGTCTGGAGGATGGCAATGCGGGCCTGATGATCGCTGATCGCCAGCCGCTTCTGCTCGGGGAAGATCTTCTGCATCTGGGCCGGCGTGGGCCGTCCGGCCTCCGAGGGGCCGCTCTGGGCCATGGCGACACCGGTGGAACCGAGGACCGCGGCCAGAACGGCGATCCGCAGGGGCTGAAGCAGGGTGTTGGCGGGCATGGGAGGAAGTGTCGTTAACGATTCCATGGTGACCGGCAAGTGTGACGGCAATCAGACTGACTACTCGCCAGCTATGACCAGATGCAACTGAAGCCGACCTACACCCCCGGCAGGGGCCAGGCCCTCAGAGCCACGGCGAAGCGTCCCTGCGGAGGCTCGGCGGCGGCAGGGGCCTCAAGCCGGCGCAGGTCACCGCCATGGTCGCGGGCGACTTTGGCGGCAATGGCCAGGCCCAGACCGCAGTGCCCCTCACCGCCGCGGGCCTGATCCAGTCGCTGAAACGGTGTCATGGCCTTGTGCCACTGCTCCGGGCTGATGCCCTCGCCACAGTCCCAGACCTGGATCTCGAAACCGCTCTCCACGGGTCCGGCCTCACCGTGGGGATGCACCGCCCCATCGCCCGGGCCGAGGGGCCGCAGCACCACCCGCAGCGGCGGCCGGCCATAGGTGAGGGCGTTGTCGAGCAGGTTGCCCACCGCCCGCGCCAGAGCGATCGGGCGCACCCGCCGCACCAGCGGCTCCAGATCCAGCTCCAGGGGCACCTCCCCCACCGCCGCCGCCGACTCCGCCACCAGGGCATCGAGCGGCACGAGCAAGGGACTCTCCCCCGCTTCGGCTCCCGCAAAAATCATGAACTGGCGGGTGATCCGCTCGATCGAGCGGATGTCGGCCTGGGCCCGCTCCAGTTCCTGGGGCGCCATCGGGCCCTCAGCGGCGAGGGCGAGGCGCAGCCGCAGCCGCGTGAGGGGACTGCGCAGGTCGTGGGCGATGCCAGCCAGCATCGTGGTGCGCTCCCGCGCGGAATCCTCCAGCCGCAGCAGCATGGCGTTGAACCGGGCCATCAGCTGCCGCACCGCCGGGGCGCCCATGGCGGGCAGAGCCTCGGGCAGGGCTTCGAGACCCACATCGGCCAGGGCCTCCTGCAGGCGGGTCAAGGGCCGCTGGACCTCCAGCGTCAGGAACAGCAGCAGGGCTCCAAGGCCGCCCAGGCCGATGGACACGGACAGAAAAAACGGATCCGGCGGCCAGCCGCGGGGGGAGGGCAGGGGGGCGAACAACCAGACCCGCTCGAGGGACGAGGCCATCTCCACCCACACGCCGCGCCGAGGCGACAGGGCCGGCCGCACCGCAGGACATCGGCCCAGGCGACGGCACAGTTCCCGCTGCAGCCGGTGGGTCTGCCAGCGCAACCGTCGGTCCGCGGCCGCGGCCGGTTCCGGCTCCGGCAGGGTGCCCACCACCAGGCGCATGCCGCTGATCTGGCCGAGCACCTCGGGGCTGAAGCGCTCCAGGGCCACTTCCCCCAGCACCACGTTCGAGGCCACCTCCGAACCTGTCTGGACCAGTTGCTGCTGGGCCAGCCGCCGACCCAGGAGCACCTGCAGCATCACCAGGCTGAGGGCGGCCGCGCCGGTGCCTGCCACCAGGTACGCCAGCGTGCGCCCCAGCGACGGCCGCCAGAAGGATTCAGGACTGGCGGGGCTTGCCATCGGGGACGAACACATAGCCATAGCCCCAGACCGTTTGCACATAGCGGGGCCTAGCCGGCTCGGGTTCGATCAGCCGCCGCAACCGTGACACCTGCACGTCCATGCTGCGGCTGTCGGTGTCACTGCCCGGGCCCCGGGCCAGCTCGATCAGCCGCTCCCGGGACAGGGGCCGGTGGGGGTGCTGCACGAAGGCCGCCAGCAGGGCGAACTCGCCGCCAGTGATGGTGAGCGCTTCCCCCTGGCGCTCCAGAGTGCGGGCTGCCAGATCCACCTCCAGGTCGCCGAAGCCGATCCGGGCCCCGTCGGGCTGGGGCAATCCGCCGGGAAGGGTGCCGCGGCGGCGCAGCACCGCCTCGATCCGGGCGGACAGCTCCCTTGGCAGAAAGGGTTTGGCCAGGTAGTCGTCGGCCCCCTGCTCCAGGCCGATGATCCGATCCACCGCATCGGCACGGGCCGTCAGCATCAGCACCGGCAGGTCGTCGTCCCCGTCCCGCAGACGCCGCAGCAGGGTGAGGCCATCATCGCCGGGGAGCATCAGGTCGAGCACCAGCAGATCGGGGCGCTGCCCCTCCAGCCGGGCCATCAGCTGGGCGCCATCGCCCATGCAGCGGACCTCGTAGCCCTGGTCCCCCAGGTAGGTGGAGAGGAGATGGCGCAGGTCCGGATCGTCGTCCACCACCCAGATCCGATGCGGTCGGCCCATGGTTCAGGGCTCGAGCGATTGGCGATCGGCGACAACGCGCACCCGCTTGGTGGCGCTGACGATGCCGTCGGGGTGCACCAGCAGGACGGCCCAGGTCTGGGAACCGGGGGACAGGGGCGCCTGCACGATCTTGAACAGTCCGCCGCCCCCGAGGGCGCCGAGTTCCATGCTCGGGCTGGCCATGGTGGCCTGCTGCTGGGGGGTGATGGCCGCGATGCCCCCAGCGGCGAGGGCACCGTCGAGCGGATCATCGAAGATCACGTCGACGTCGTAGCGCTGGCCGGTCAGCACGGCGTCGGGGATCAGCAGGCTCACCGGCAGGGGCTTGTCACCGCTGCGCAGCAGCGACCGTTCCCGCAGCACCGTCTGGCCGTTGATGCGGGTGCCGTCGCTCTGCAGGGCCAGCTGTTGCTCCGCCTCCAGCCGGTAAGTGGTGCCGCCTTGGCGCCGGGTGCCATCCACCCGGAGGGTCACCGTGGGTTGACCATCGCGCAGTTGGGCGCCGCTGCGCAGCTGCCAGCGGGCATCGGGAAACTGCTGCCGCAACAAGCGCCGGCGGCTCTCCAGCAGGGCGGGATCCAGACCGGGGCCCGCCTGCAGCAGGCCAGCCAGGGCCGTGTCGGAGCTGCTGTTGAGGGCGGTCTCAAGGGCCTGCAGCTGGGCGGGCGAAGGGGGAACCGCCAGGGCGGGGGCGACGCCAGCGCCGGCCATCACCATGGTCGCCAGGAGGATGCCGAGCCGCTGGGGCGACCGAACCGGGGGCAGGGGGGCGTTCAGCGGGCAGGACGGAGCCATGGAGAGGGAGGGAACCGGGGCGGCGGTAAGCGGACCGGAATCGGCTTTTAAGTTAGGCGCGCTCGCCCCACCCGCCCATGCCGACCCTGCTGATCGCCGCCAGCGGCACGGGTGGCCACCTGTTCCCCGCCCTGGCGGTGGCCGAAGCCCTGCCTGCCGACTGGCAAGTGCACTGGGTGGGGGTACCGAACCGGCTGGAGACGGACCTGGTCCCCAGCCGTTACCCGCTCCACATGGTGCGCGCCGGCGGACTGCAGGGCCGGGGTCTGCGGAAGCTGTGGAACCTGCTGCAGCTGCTGCTGGCCGTGCTGCCGATGCGGCGCCTGATCCGGCGGGAGGGGGTGAGCGTGGTGTTCAGCAGCGGGGGGTACATCGCCGCACCGGCGATCCTGGCCGCCCGCTGGTGCGGGGTACCGGTGGTGCTGCACGAGAGCAACGCCATCCCCGGGCGGGTGACCCGGTTGCTGGGCCCCCTGTGCACAACGGTGGCGGTGGGGCTTCCCCAGGCGGCGGAGCGGCTGTCCCGCTGCCGTCCTCTGGTGTGCGGCACCCCGGTACGACGGGACTTCCTTACCCCCACACCCCTGCCCGAGTGGGTGCCAGGGGGCGACGGGCCCCTGCTGCTGGTGATGGGGGGCAGCCAGGGGGCCCTGCGCCTCAACCGCATGGTGCGGCCCCTGCTGCCGCAGCTGGCGGCCAGCGGCTGCCGCATCGTGCACCTCACGGGCAGCCAGGACCCCGAAGCCGGAACGCTGCGCCTCGACGGGGTGGCGGAGCGGGCCTTCAGCGAGGAGTTGCCCGGGCTGCTGCAACACTGCGATCTGGCCATCAGCCGGGCCGGCGCCGGCAGCCTCAGCGAGCTGGCCGTCTGCGGCACGCCGGCGATCCTGGTGCCCTTCCCCCAAGCCGCCGACCGGCATCAGGATGCCAATGCCGCCGCCGCCGCCAGCCTGGGCGCCGCGGTGATCGTCTGGCAGCACGAGCCCGGCGAGCCAGCCCTGGGGCGGGCCGTGTGGCGGCTGCTGGGGCCGCGCCTGCGGGGCGCCGCCACAGGAGCCGATCCTCTGGAGCCGATGCGGGACGGCATGCAGGCCCTGGCGGTGCGGGACGCCGACCGGCGGCTGGTGCAGGTGCTGGAGCAGGTCAGCGGCCGCGGTTGAAGCGCCGCAGGGCCCCCAGGAGACGACGGTTGCCGGCCCTGCTCTGGACGGCGATCCGCAGCCAGTTCTCCCCCAGGCCCTCGAAGGAGCGGCAGTCGCGCACCAGGATCCGGTGCTGGCGTTCCAGCGCCAGCCGCAGCGGCTGGAGCGAGACGGCCGCAGGAGTGCTGCGCACCAGCAGGTAGTTGGCCGCCGAGGGCAGGGGCTCCAGTCCGGGCACCGCCGCCAGACGGGCCATCAGCCAGGGCCCCTCTCCGGCCACCCAGTGCTGCACCCGCCGCTGCCAGCGCCGCAGGCCGGCCTGATCGGCCATCAGGACCTGCCCCGCCGCTGCCGCCAGGCCATTGACGGGCCAGGGGTCGCGCCAGGTGGCCCAGCGGGCCAGCCGCTCGGCGCCGCCCAGGGCATAGCCGAGGCGCAGGCCGGCGATCGAGAACAGCTTGGTGAGGCTGCGGATCACCACCAGGTTGGGGTGGGCCGGCAGCAACGGCACCAGCGACTGGTCCTCGCCGGCGGGCACCAGCGGCAGGAACGCCTCATCGACGATCACCAGGGCGAACCGCTCCAGCAGGGGCTGCAGCGAGGCCCGGCTCCAGAGCTGGCCAGTGGGGTTGTGGGGATTGGTGAGCCACAGCACAGCCGGGCGGCCTGTCGTCACGGCCGTGGCGATGGCGGCCTCGGCCAGGGGCCAGTCGGTGGGACCGGGTCCGCACCAGTCCAGTGGCAGCGGCAGGGTCCTCCACGCGCCGCCCCAGCAGTCCAGGGCCCTGCGGTAGTCGGCGAAGCCCGGCGCCGGCAGCAGGCTCAGGCCGCAGGCGGCGGCGTCCCGCGCCGCCCAGGTGAAGAGTTCGGCGGCCCCATTGCCGGGGAGAACCATGGCCGGATCGAGCCCGTGCCAGGCGGCGATGGCGCCGCAGAGGCCCCCGTACTCCCGGTCGGGATAGTCCCGCAGATCGGTGCCCAGTGCGCGGTGCAGCAGGCGCCGCAGGCGGGGCGGAGGGCCGAAGGGCACCAGGGAGGCGCTGGCGTCCAGCAGCTGATCCGGACGGCAGCCGAGGCGTCTTGCGGCCGCCTGGAGGTTGCCGCCATGGGGTTGCGGCGGATCAGGAAGCCCCGTCACCGGGTGGTGAGCTGGCACCGACTCCAGGGAACATTCAGGAGGTTGTAACACAGAAGGGTGGCGGGGCTGCTGCAATGGGTGGACCACCGGTGCACCGCACTCCCCCCGTGCCCCCTTCCCCTCTCCAGCCGGTGATCAGCGCGATCGGAGAGGTGTTGCTGGGCAAGGAGCATCAGGTGCGGCTGGCCCTGGCCTGCCTGCTGGCCCGCGGCCACCTGTTGATCGAGGACCTGCCCGGCATGGGCAAGACCACCCTGGCCGAGGCCCTGGCCCGCAGCTTCGGGCTCGGCTTCAAGCGGGTGAGCTTCACCAGCGACCTGCTGCCCGCCGATCTGACCGGCCTGAATGTGTTCGACCCTGGCGCCGCCAGCTTTCACTTTCAGCCTGGTCCCCTGTTCAGCCAGGTGCTGCTCGCCGACGAGATCAACCGGGCCAGCCCCCGCACCCAGAGCGCGTTGCTGGAGGCGATGGCCGCCGGTCGGGTGAGCGTGGACGGCACCAGCCATCCCCTGCCCCAGCCCTTTCTGGTGATCGCCACCCAGAACGGTCTCGACCAGGGGGGCACCTCAGCCCTGCCGGAATCCCAGCTGGACCGGTTCCTGATGCGCCTCAGCCTGGGCTATCCGCCCCGCCAGGCGGAGCGGGCCCTGCTGCAGGGCGAGGGCCTGCGGCCCGATGGCCTGAACGGCGGCTTCGGGCCCGAGGATCTGCTGGAGCTGCAGGCACGTTGTGATCAGCAGCACTGCAGCACCGCCCTGCTCGACTACGTGCTCGACCTGCTGGAGCGCAGCCGTCACCAGCCCGCCCAGGGCCATCCGCTATCCCCCCGGGCCGGCCTGGCCCTGGTGGCTGCCGCCCGCGCCTGGTCGCTGCTGGAGGGTCGAGACCATGTGCTCCCTGACGACGTCCAGGCGGTGCTGGCCGCCGTCTGCGAGCACCGCATGGACGGCGGCCAGCGGGGGGAACGCAACGGGGAGCTGAGCCAGCGGCTCCAGGCGGGTGTCGATGGACTTCGGTAGGCCGCAGCGGGGAGAGCGGGTGCGCCTGCGGATGCGCAACCTTTACATCCTGCCGACGCGGTTCGGCTGGCTCTGGCTGGCGGGCACCGTGCTGCTGCAGGTGGTCGGCATCCAGATGCAGAGCAACGGCACCCTGCTGCTGAGCTTCCTGATGCTGAGCCTGTTCCTGCTCACCCTGCACCTCACCCACTTCAACCTGCAGGGTGTGGAGCTGGGCTGCGGCGCACCGGCGCCGGGCTTCGCCGGGACCCCGCTCGCCTATCCGATCCAGTTGCGCTGCCCAAGCCGCAGCGAAGGGGTGCGCCTGCGGCTGGGGGGGGAGGCGGCGGGTGCGCCGCTGTCGCTGCCGCCGGGGGACCATGCGCTCACCGTGACCTGGACACCATCTGGGCGGGGCTGGCACACACCCGGCCTGCTGCGGGTGCAGACCACGGCCCCGCTGGGGCTGTTCTGCTGCTGGTCCCGCTGGTACCCGGAAGCGGCCCAGCTGATCTACCCGGCCCGTCGGGCCGGACCGGTACAGCTGCTGGCTGGAGCCACCGCTCCCGTGGCCGGTGAACCGGCCGTCGCCAGCCGCCAGGAGGGCAGCGAGGACTGGCGTGACCTGGCTCCCCATCGCCCCCAGGACAGCCCGAGCCGACTGGCCTGGAAACTGCTGGCCCAGGGGCGGGGCGAGTACGCCAAACGCTTCCTGGATCGCCCCGAAGCGGCCCCCCTGCTGGCCCCGGAACCCGGGGTGCCCCTGGAGGCGGCCCTCGAACACCTCAGTGAGCGCATCTGGAGCTGCCACGGCCGGGGCCTCAGCTACGGCCTGGTGCTGGGCGGCCAGGCCATCGCGCCCGGCCGGGGGGTGCTCCACCGGGATCAGTGCCTGGCGGCCCTCGCCTGCTGCCGATGAGCCGCGCCGCCGCTCCCCTGCAGTGGCTCACCATGGGGTTGCTGGCGGTGGGGCTGCTGGGCCTGTCGCCCGCCCTGTCCCTGAGCCTGCTGGCCTTCGGCCTGGCGGTGCTGACGGCCCTGAAGCTGCGCGAGGCCCGCAGCCTCGAGGAGCGGCGGGTGGTGGCGCTGCTGCAGCTGGTCTGCGCCGGTCTGCTGGCGGCCCTGCGCCCCGAACTGGGCCCGAGCCTGCTGCAGGGCCTGGCCATCCTGATGGCCCTGGCCGGCCTGCTGGCCCTGGAACTGGGGGCCGGGCCCGACTGGAAGGCGCTGCTGCGCCGCAGCCTGCAGGTGCTGCTGGCGGCCCTGCCGATCGCCCTGGTGCTGTTCCTGCTGCTGCCCCGGCTGATGCCCTTCAGCAACCTCGGCACCGGCCACGGCATGGGGGCCGTCACCGGCCTCAGCGACAGCATGGAGCCGGGCTCCATCGCCAGGCTCGCCGTCAGCCGCCAGGCCGCCGCCCGGGTCGCCTTTCCCCTGGGCGGCGAGCCGCCGCCCCTGGAGCAGCGCTACTGGCGGGTGCTGGTGCATGAACGCTTCGACGGCCGCAGCTGGCGCAGCGCCGCCCCCACGTTCC
>NZ_JAYGHY010000022.1:0-45882 GCF_034931305.1 Cyanobium gracile UHCC 0281
GCCACAACCCGCGCCCGCCGCCGCTCCACCCCGGCGGCCGCCAACGCCCGGGGCAAGGCCGCCATCAGCACAGTGCTGTCCACCTGGGCGAAGGGGGGGCGCAGCAGGGAGCTGCCCCAACCGCCGCCGTGGAAACGCAGACCGCAGTCCCGCCAGCCGAGGGGTCCATGGCGGCTCTGCAGCTGTCGCCAGCGCTCAGGGGCCTGACGCAGCAACCGGCCAAGGGGACCCGGTGCCCCGGCCCACCAGGCCACCCCGCCATAGCTGAGGGCCGTGGCCGTGGCCTCCCCCGCATCGACCAGGGTCACGTCCAGGCCCCGCTCCACCAGCGCCAGGGCCAGCAGGCTTCCCGCCAGGCCGCCCCCCACGATGGCCAGCTGGCCAGGGCCAGTCATCCCTAGATCTGCAGGGTGAAGGAGCCGATCACGACGGCGAACAGATCCTTGACCTTGTTCCAGCGGGCTTCGTTGGTGCTGGCGGCGAAGGTGTAGAGACGGCCGCGATCCACCACCACGGTGGCCAGCTCGTGGCGGTCGCGGTCGGCAAGATGGACCGTGTACTCCAGGTCGTAGTAGGTGCGGCCACCCTGTTCGCGCTCGTGGGCTTCCACCAGTTCGGCGTCCCGGCCGCTGCCTTCCGGTGAGATGACGCTGCGGCGCAGAGTCTCGCCCACCTCGACGGCACTGCCCAGCTGGCTGAGATCCCGGTCGGGGGTGACCTCGGACACCACCAGGCTGAGGGTTTCGTCGCTGTTGATCAGGTCGTGGAAGACCACCTGGGGGCCATTGCTGACCTGCACCCGGGTCCAGCCGGTGGGGTAGAGGAAGGCATAGCGGCCATCCGGGCTCTGGAAGGAATTCAGGCCCGCGGCGGCGGCGCTGCAGCCCACCACCATCAGGCTCAGCAGCAGGGCCGCGACCAGGGACCCACCCCAGCGTGAGCGCCCGGTGACGGCGGGGGGAACGGGCGGGTGGGTGGCAGGGAAACCCATGGCACAAGGCGGGGCAGGGGAGCTGGCAAGAGCCGCTGCCATCCTCACCCGGCGCCCCGCCCCATGCGAGCGGGCCGCCTAGATTCGCCCCACCTGCAGCTGGTTCGCTGAGCGGTTTCACCCGACCCCTGGCCCGGCTGATCGATCAGTTCGAACGCCTGCCAGGCATCGGGCCCCGCACGGCCCAGCGGCTGGCCCTGCACCTGCTGCGCCAGCCGGAAGAGCAGATCCGCAGCTTCGCTGATGCCCTGCTGGCGGCCCGCAGCCAGGTGGGGCAATGCCGGCGCTGTTTCCATCTTTCGGCCGAGGAGTTCTGCGAGATCTGTCGCAACGAGGAACGGCGCAATGGCCAGATCTGTGTGGTGGCCGACTCCCGCGACCTGCTGGCGATGGAACGCAGCCGCGAATTCCGCGGGCACTACCACGTGCTTGGTGGGCTGATCTCGCCCATGGATGGGGTCGGTCCGGAACTGCTGCAGATCCAGCCGCTGGTGGAGCGCGTCGACCGGGAGGGAGTCATGGAGGTGATCCTGGCCCTCACCCCCAGCGTCGAGGGCGACACCACCAGCCTCTACCTGGCCCGCCTGCTCAAACCCTTCACCAGCGTCACGCGCATCGCCTACGGACTGCCGGTGGGGGGTGAGCTGGAGTATGCCGATGAGGTGACCCTCGCCCGGGCGTTCGAAGGACGACGCCGCATGGAATGACGCGCTCTCAGGACGGCCACCAGAGCCAGGCCTTCGATCTTTTGGCCAGCTTTCTTGAGACCACGACGGGCGCAACGGAGCGCCTGTCATGGCTGCCGACCGCAGGCACCCTGCCGCACTTCAGTCAGCGATGGGGAGGGCACAGCTACTTCACGGCCCTGACCAGCGCCCTGCGCAGCCTGGGCCAGGTCATCTTCATCAACAACCCGATCAGTGGTCTGCTGCTGTTGCTGGCGTTGCTGGGGCAATCACCCGCCATGGGACTGTTCTCGGCCCTGGGCGTCGCCACGGCAAACCTCACCGCCAAGACAATCGGCTGTGATCGGAGCGCACGGTGCAACGGCATCTATGGCTTCAATGGCGCCGTGGTGGGCAGTGCCGCCGCCGCCTTCCGGGCTCCCGGGCCCCTGGGGGCCTGGCTGGTGGTGGTGGCCATCGGGGCCGCCCTCACCACGCTGCTGCTCCACCACCTGGGCCGATGGCTGGTCCAGCGGCTCGGGGTGCCGCCCCTGACCCTGCCGTTCTGCCTGGTCACCTGGCTGATGCTCACCGTGGTGATGGCGCTCCACAATCCCGCCTTGGATGTGCTGCGGGGCGCCATCCCAGCGGCCCAGGGTCCCGGTCTCGCCGTCCTGCTGCTGGGGGTCGTGCGGGGCTTCGGCCAGGTGTTCCTCTGCCCGTCCCTGCTCAGCGGCTTGCTGGTGCTTGGGGCCGTTGCCGCCGGCAGCCCCCTGGCCGCCCTGATCGGCCTGGCCGGAGGGCTGGTCTCCAGCCTCAGCGCACTGGCCCTCGGTATGGCCCCAGGGGCCATCGCCCTTGGCCTGGGCAGCTATAACGGCGTCCTCACCGCCATCGCCATCGGCGGCACCTTCTATGCCAGCACCCGCGGAAGCGTTCTGATCGCCCTGATCGCCGGCGCGGGATCCAGCCTGGTGACCCCGGCCCTGGGCCCGGCGTTCGCCAGCGAAGGGCTTCCCCTGCTCACCCTGCCGTTCATCGTGGCCACCCTGGCCACCATCTTGACGGTGCGCCGGGCCCTTCCTTCCCTCCTGCCGGTCGCCCTGCATTCGGTGCTCACCCCCGAGGAGCACCGCCAACGGTTTGTTGTCGCGACATCGCTGCTCTCGGATTTTCGCCGCCAATTGCATCAGGCCCTGTCCGGGGAGCGCCAGGTGGCGCTGCTCCCCATGGCTGAGGTCTCCCAGCGCCAGCGGCTGCAGACCCTGTTCGCAGAACTCGACCGGGACGGCAGTGGCACTCTCAGCGTGGCGGAGCTGGCCGAAGGTCTCAGGCGGCACCAGCCCGAAACCAGGCGGGACGCCACCCCCAGGCCCCCGGAGAGGCTGCTGGAGGAAGTTTTGAAGGGAATGGATCTCGATGGCGATGGCCAGGTGGATCCCGAGGAATTCGCTGAACTGATGCTGCGGCTGCACCGCCTGCACGGCGGCTGCGAGCGGCTGCTCACCTACCTGCAGCCCGTGGATGCCGACGGCAATGACCGGTTGGAACCCGCCGAGCTCGACCGGCTGCTGAGCAGCGTCGGCCAACCCCGCCTGACGGCCCGGGAACGCCAGCACCTGTCGGCCCCGAAGGCCGTGGCCTGAGCTGGGGAAGCTTCATCGACCGACTGCTGCTGACCTGAGGACGCTCCCTCATCAGGCCGGATCGATGGCCGAGGCGATGACCCTATTGTCTGGATCCCCCGTCCTGGCGTGCCCTCCGGTGCACGGAGGGGTCGGTTGTCTTCTCAGCGATGCCAGCCACCAGCCGCTACAGCGCCATCCCCCCCACGGAGCGGCTGCCGGAGTGGATCCGTCGCCCCCTCGGTGCGGCCTCAGCCACCGAACGGGTCCAGGGTGTGGTCCGGGAGCAGCGACTGCACACCATCTGCGAGGAGGGGCGCTGTCCCAACCGGGGCGAGTGCTACGCCGCCGGCACGGCCACCTTCCTGCTGGGCGGGCCCATCTGCACCCGCAGCTGCGCCTTCTGCCAGGTGGACAAGGGCCGGGCACCGGTGCCCCTTGACGGCGGTGAAGCGGCGCGGGTGGCGGAGGCGGTGCAGGCGCTCAACCTGCGCTACGTGGTGCTCACCGCCGTGGCCCGCGACGACCTTGCCGACCACGGCGCCAGCCTGTTCACCGCCACCATCGCCGCGATCCGCCGCGGCGATCCAACGGTGATGATCGAGGTGCTCACCCCCGATTTCTGGGGGGGCCATGCCGACCCCGAAGCGGGCCGCCGGGCCCAGCGGCAACGGCTCGCCGCGGTGCTGGCCGCTACACCGGTGTGTTTCAACCACAACCTGGAGACGGTGGAGCGCCTCCAGGGCGAGGTGCGACGCGGGGCCACCTACCGCCGTTCCCTGGAGCTGCTGGCCGCAGCCCGGGAACTGGCGCCGCAGATTCCCACCAAATCAGGGCTGATGCTGGGGCTCGGTGAGACGGCCGCGGAAGTGGTGGCCACCCTGGAGCACCTGCGGGCCGCCGGCTGCCAGCGGCTCACCCTGGGTCAGTACCTCCGCCCCTCCCTGGCCCACATCCCCGTGGCCCGCTACTGGCGGCCGGAGGAGTTCGAGGAGCTGGGCGCCATCGCCCGGGGGATGGGATTTGATCAGGTGCGCAGCGGCCCGCTGGTGCGCAGCAGCTACCACGCCGCTGGGTCACCCACCCCGCCCCAGGACCGTCAGCGGCCGTAGGTGGCCGTGAAGGTGGCGGCTCCAAGGCTGTTGGCGTTCACCAGGAAACCTGCCAGAGCGGCGGTGGCACCCGCCGGCAGCGGGAGTTTCTCCACCTTGAGGGCATGCAGGCTGAAGATGTAGCGATGGGGCGGATCTCCCGCCGGCGGGCAGGGGCCTCCCCAGCCAGGAAGACCGTAATCCGTACCCACCTGACGAGCCCCGGGCGGCAGGGCCGAACCATCCGAGAGGCCGGCACCGGCCGGCAGGGAGAGCAGGCTGGCGGGCAGGTCGATCACCACCCAGTGCCACCAGCCACTGCCTCCGGTGGGGGCGTCGGGATCATGCACCAGCAGGGCGAAGCTGCGGGTCCCCGCCGGCGGGTGGCTCCAGCTCAGGGCCGGCGAAACATTGTCGCCGCTGCAACCGAAGCCGTTGAACACGTGGCGCAGGGGGATCGCGGCGCCGGCCGGAAGGTCGGAGCTGCGCAGGGTGAAATCGGCCGCTGAGGCACCCGGCACCGCCAGAAGCAGAGACAGGGCGACAAGGAAGGGGCGCATGGCCGTTCAAAGCCCAAAGCGGATCCAACCTATCGATCAGCGCCTTCGCTGAGGTGCGGTGCGCCTTCCTGACGGTCTCAGAGCCGCAGCAGAAAAGCGTCTCGACGGTGGAAATCGGGCTCCGTACCCGGATGGGTCAGGGCCCAGTAACTGAGCTGGCCGCTTCGATCCTCGATCACGCTGGTGATCCCCACCTGCAGGGGAACCTCCTCAGCGAGCTCCTGCGGCAGCGGCAGATCCAGGTCCAGCGTCAGCTCGCCTGCGTCGCGGATGACGCGATGCGGCGGCAGGTCGTAGCCGGGCTCGGGCCGCAGACCATCGCGGTAGTCCTCCAGCCGGTAGAGGTTCCAGTGGCCGGCCGGGGACAGGTTGAGCTCCCAGTAGGGCCGCTCCCCCTCAACACCCCAGAAGCACTCGAAGCAGGTGGTAGCCCAGAGGCCGTCCCGGCGCGCGGGTGCCGCCACCGCCGCCGGAAGATGGACCGATGCCATCGCCCCTGCCAGCCGAAAGCGAAGCAGGAGGCGCCGGCCCTCGCGGTTGATCTCACCCCCCAGCTGGAGGTCCGGCGACGCACGGCCACCATCAAAAGGGCACAACGTGAAGCGCTGGGGCACGAACGCGGCCATCAGCTGGCGCCGGCAAGGTCGGCCCTGAGCTCAGCGATCAGGTCCCGGATCTGCGTCTCCTGGGCCTCGATGCTTTCGGTGAGCCGGAATTGCACCAGAGCGCGCTGCAGGTTGTGGCCCGGTCGGTCCGTTCTGAAATAGACATTGCCCGCCAGATGATCGGTGAAGAAACGCAGGCCGAGCTCAAAACTGATCAGGCGCATCGCCACATAGAGGTGGTCGTAGTCGGCAGTGGTGAGAAACCCTGAGGCGGCGGCCAGATAGCCGCTGAGAACCTCCCGGCAGAGGTTGACATCAAACACGACGGCCTCCAGCTCCGCCGTTTCCTCCCCCAGGGGATTGCAGCAGGAGCGCAGACAATCACCGATGTCGTAGTGGATCAGTCCAGGCTTCACCGTATCGAGATCCACCAGGGCGCAGGCCCGGCCGGAGCAGACCTCCATCATCACGTTGTTGACCTTGGGGTCCCCGTGGATGGGGCGAAGGCGCAGCTGGCCGCTTGCCCTGGCCGTCTCCAGCACCGAAGCGACGTCCCGGCGCTCCTCCACGAAAGCCAGGCAGTGCAGCACCCCATGCCCCACAACGGACGGCGCCCTGGCCAGCACCGCGTCGTAGTGCTGCAGATAGCGGGGCGTGACGTGAAAACCCTCCAGGGTGTCGGCCAGTCCGGCCGTGGGCAGATCACTGATCAGGTGGTGGAAAACGCCCAGCCCGAAGCCCACCTCCCTGGCCTGCTCGGCACTGGCCACCACATCGAAGCTCCGGGAGGATTCGATGAAGCTGATCAGCCGCCAGAAGCCACCGTCCCGCTCCACCCAGGGGCGCCGCTCGGCGCCGCTCAGCAGCACCCGGGGATGCTCCCAACGGCGCTCACCCAGCAGATCACAGCCCTGGGTCAATCGCGCTTCGACATGCTCGGCGACGGCCATCATGTTGGCCATCACCAGTTCGGGCTGCGCAAACACCGCCCGGTTCAGGCGCTGGAGCACAAAGCGCTGCAACGGGGCCCCGTCGCAGACGACCAGGTAGCTGTCGTTGACATTGCCATTGCCCAGGGGCTCAAGGGCAAGGATCGGGCCCGGAAGTTCAAACGCCGCGGCGATGGCGGCCAGCTCGCCATTGGTGTCCCCCAGTGTCATGGCTGGCTGCGGCGGTGGCGTCGGGATGCTCGCATGCCGTCGTGGTGTCACCAATGCAGGCAGCTCGGTGCTGTCCGGACGGAGCAGAACCACAACGCCTTTCCAAGGAGATGGCAGGCTCACCTGCGAGGTGGCCCGTCTGATTCAGAGTCAGCCTTTGAAAAGGCCTGTGGTCATGGGACCACCTCGAGAGAGACCACCAAGGCCATGATGGGACCGATGGTTCTGATCAGTGAAGCGATCTCATCGGAACGGGCCTGTTCCATGGTTCGGCGGTCCAGACAGCCGTCCTCAGGCTCTCCCGATCATCGCGATTTGATCGACAGGACGTCACAACCACCACCCAGGTTCTCGAGGCGGCGCTGTCTTCAGGCTGGGCCAGCGGAGCAGCATCGTGATAGAAAGTTGAAGCTTGCCGCTGAGGCGGGCCTCATCTCAGGGATTCTGAGGTTCACCATGAATTATGACGTCGCCGTCCTCATCGGACGCTTCCAGCCCTTTCATGCAGGGCATTGTTCGTTGATCGCTTCAGCCCTCGACAGGGCCGACCGCCTGCTGCTGCTTCTGGGCAGCCATCGCTGCGCCCCCGACACCCGCAACCCCTGGAGCAGTGAGGAACGGGAGCGCATGATCCGCGCTGCCCTGCCAGCCGACTGGCAGCGCCGGCTGGAGGTGATCCCGATCCGCGATCACCTCTACTCCGACAATCTCTGGCTGGCGGAAGTGCAGCAGAAGGTGCTCGCCGCCACCGATGAAGAGGATCGGGTGCTGCTGGTCGGTCACCGAAAGGACCGCAGCAGTTACTACCTCGATCTCTTCCCCCAGTGGGACTTTCAGGACGTGCCCCTCAACAGCGACGTCCACTCCACGGCCATTCGCCAGGCCTACTTCTCCGGCGCCGATGACTCCCAGTGGGCCTCCCATGTGCCGGAGGCGGTGCGTGCTTTCCTGACGGACTACCGGGAGACAGGTCGCTATCGCTGGCTGCGCCAGGAAGCCGATTACATCGCCGGCTACCGCCAGCTCTGGTCGGTGGCGCCCTACCCCCCCACCTTCGTCACCACCGATGCCGTGGTGGTTCAGTCGGGCCACGTGCTCGTGGTGCGCCGCCGGGTGCGGCCCGGCCAGGGGCTGATCGCTCTCCCCGGGGGCTACCTCAACCAGCAGGAGATGGTGGTGGAGGGGATGCTGCGGGAGCTGCGCGAGGAGACGGGTCTGAAGGTGCCCAAACCAGTGCTGGAGGGGTCGATCGCCGACCGCCACGTCTTTGATGCTCCGGGTCGCTCCCAGCGCGGCCGGGTGATCACCCATGCCTTCCTGATCCAGCTCAAGGGGGGGGTCCTCCCCAGTGTGCGCGGCGGCGACGACGCCGAGAAAGCCTTCTGGATGCCCCTGGCCGACATCTATGCCCACGAAGACAGTTTCTTCGAGGACCACGTCCAGATCATTCAGCACTTCATCTCCCGGATCTGACCACACCGCCGCTGGCAAGGCGGCAGGCCCATCAACGCTTCAGGCCTGGGGAGACCGGGCCGGAGCCCTCCATCCACCCCGTGCGGAGCGCACACCATGGACGTCAATCTTCTGCTCGACACCGATAGCTACAAAGGCAGCCACTGGCTCCAGTACCCCCCCGATCTCACCGCGATGGGGGCCTACATGGAGAGCCGGGGCGGCGAGAACCCCGACACCCTGTTCTTCGGGTTGCAGATGCTGCTGCAGTCCACCCTGGCGCGGCCCGTCACCCAGGGGGATATCGAAGAGGCCGCCGACCTCTGGGCCGCCCACGGCCTGCCGTTCAACCGTGGGGGCTGGCAGCGTCTGGTCAGCGTTCATGGCGGTCGGCTGCCCCTGCGCATCCGGGCCGTTGCCGAGGGCAGCCGCGTGCCCACCGGCCATGTGCTGATGACGGTGGACTCCACCGATCCGGTCCTCGCCTGGCTGGTCACCTGGGTGGAGACCCTGCTGCTGCGCCTCTGGTACCCCACCACCGTGGCCACCCGCAGCTGGCACTTCCGCGAGCTCCTGCGGGTAGCCCTGGAGCGCTCCGCCGACGACCCGGCTGCCGAACTTCCCTTCCGCCTGCATGACTTCGGTTCCCGTGGCGTCTCCAGCCACGAGAGCGCCGCCATCGGCGGCCTGGCCCACCTGGTGGCCTTCCGCGGCACCGACACCGTCGCGGCTCTGGTGGCGGGCCGGCGGCACTACGACTGCCCGATGGCCGGCTTCTCGATACCCGCCGCCGAGCACTCCACGATCCTGGCCTGGGGGCAGGAGCACGAGCTGGAGGCCTACCGGACCATGCTCGACCGCTTCGCCAGGCCCGGTGCCGTACTGGCGGTGGTCTCCGATTCCTACGACCTCTGGAACGCCGTGGATCATCTCTGGGGCGAGCAGCTGCGGGAGCAGGTGATCGCCTCTGGCGCCACCGTGGTGATCCGGCCCGATTCGGGCGATCCGGTGGCGATCGTGCCGGAACTGCTGCGGCGCCTGGAGGCCCGCTTCGGCAGCCGGCTGAATGGCAAGGGCTACCGGGTGCTGGAGCATGTTCGGGTGATCCAGGGGGATGGCATCACCGCCACCAGCCTGCCCCTGGTGCTCGAAGCGATTCTGGCGGCCGGCTTCAGCGCCGAGAACGTGGCCTTCGGTATGGGTGGTGGCCTCCTGCAGCAGGTCAACCGGGACAGCCAGCGCTTCGCCTACAAGGTGTCCTGGGTGGAGCGGGCCGGCCGGATCCGGCCGGTGCACAAATGCCCGATCACCGATCCCGCCAAAACCAGCAAGGCCGGCGTGCTCGATCTGATCCAGGTCGATGGGCAGTACCGCACGGTGCAGCGGCAAGGCCTGGAGCCCCATCCGGCCAGCTGCCTCCAGACCGTGTTCGAGAACGGAACACTGGGGCGTCGCTGCAGCCTCGAGGAGGTGCGGGCCAGGGCGATGCAAGGCTGAGCGGCAGCCCCCCTGGGATCCCCACGCGTCCATGCCTGGTCTCCGGCTGCCATCCCTGCTGACCGTGCTCGGCCTGGGGCTTGGCCTGGCCGGGCCCTCCTGGGCCGCGCCGGCGTTCCAGGCCACGGTGCTCTCCATCGGCGACGGCGACACCCTGCAGGTGCGCAGCGGCCAGCAGCGGATCACGATCCGGCTGGCCTGCATCGACGCTCCCGAGATGGCACAGAGCCCCCACGGCCAGCAGGCGCGGCAGGCCCTGCAGCTGCGCCTGGCCATGGGGCGTCCGGTGACGATCCAGCCCCAGAGCATCGACCGGTATGGGCGAACGGTGGCTGAAGTGATCAGCGACACCAACATCAACCTGGCCCTGGTGGAGGACGGTCTGGCCTTCGCCTACCGCCGTTACTTGGGCACCTGCGACGCGGCGGCCTACCTGGAGGCCGAGCTGCGGGCCCGTCGCCATCGGCTCGGCGTCTGGCGGGTGCCAGGTGGCCTCACCCGGCCCTGGGACTTCCGGCGAGGTCGCCGTTCCGCCCGGATCCCCGATGGCACCACCTAGGGTCTAGAGGCCACTGGGTGGCTGGCCATGCTCCCTCCCAAGGCCACGGCCTGGCAGGCCCTTCCGGGGTCGGAATGCCTGCGTCAGCTCGGTGTCGGCGAAGCGGGCCTGAGCGAGGCCGCTGCCGCCGATCGCCTGGCCAGCGCGGGACCCAACCGGCTCGCCCTGCCGCCGGGCCCGGGCCGCTGGCGGATCCTGCTGGATCAATTCAGCAACGTGATGCTGGTCCTGCTGCTGGCGGTGGCGGCCGTGTCCGCCGCTCTGGCGCTGCTGGATCACGCCGTCCCCAAGGACGCGATCGCCATCCTGCTGATCGTGGCCCTCACGGCCCTGCTGGGCTACCTGCAGGAAAGTCAGGCGCTGCTGGCCCTGCGCAGCCTGCTGAACCTGGCCCAGCCCCTGGCCCGCGTCCGCCGGGATGGACTTTGGCAGCGCCTCCCCAGTGACCAGCTGGTACCGGGGGACCTGATCCGCCTGGAAAGCGGCGATCGGGTGCCCGCCGATGCCCGGCTGCTGGAGAGCAACGAACTGGGGCTGCAGGAGGCGGCCCTCACCGGCGAGGCCGAACTGGTGAGCAAGCGCCCCGAGCCGCCGCTGGCGGCGGGAACACCCTTGCTGGAGCGGAGCAACTGTCTGTTTTTGGGCAGCGAGGTGGGGCGGGGGCGGGGGCTGGCTGTGGTGACCGCCACAGGGATGGCCACCGTGCTGGGGGGCATCGCCACCCTGATCCAGACCGTCCGCCCCGAGCCGACGCCCCTGCAGAAGCGGTTGGCGGACCTCTCAGGCCAGCTGGTGACCTGGGCCCTGGTGCTGGTGGCAGCGGTGGTGCTGGGGGGCTGGCTGCTGGGTGGATCCCCCCTGGCTCTGCTGGAGCTGGCCCTCTCCACCGCCGTGGCGATCGTGCCGGAGGGACTGCCGGCCGTGATCACGGTGAGCCTGGCGATCGGCACCCGGCGAATGGTGCAGCGGGCCGCCCTGATCCGCCATCTGCCGGCGGTGGAGGCCCTGGGCGCCATCACCGTCATCTGCACCGACAAGACCGGCACCCTCACCCAGAACCGGCAGGTGGTGGTGGAGCTCCGCTGCGGCACCCAGGCCCTGAACCTCACCGCGAGCGGCTTCAGGATCCGGGAGCTGGTGCCTCCAGAGGGGCCCGGGACCGGCATCGCCCAGGGTCCATTGGACCTGCTTCTGCAGGCCGGCGCGCTCTGCAACGATGCCGAACCGGGGCCGCGGGGATGGACAGGAGACCCCACCGAGGTTGCCCTGATGGAGGCCGCCGCCACGGGGGGCCTGGATGGATCCGACCTGCGTGCGAAGCACAGGCGTACGGCGGAGATCCCCTTCCGCGCCGAGCGCCAGAGGATGGCGGTCTGGGTGAGCGACCCCGAGGCCAGCCTGGCGGCGCCCCTGGGTCCGGCGTCCTTCCGCTCCCCCACGGCAGAGGATTCCCAGCTGCTGATCGTCAAGGGAGCTCCGGAGGTGATCCTGCACGACTGCGGTCGCTGGCTGGATGGGGCCGGGGCACGGAGCCTCACACCAGCCCAGCAGGACTGGTGGCTGGCGGAAGCGCGCGGGCTGGCTTCGGCCGGCCTGCGGGTGCTGGCCTTCGCCTACAGCCCAGACCACCCAGGGCCAGACGCCGGACTGGGGGATCTGGTGCTGCTCGGCCTGATGGCGCAGCGCGATCCGCCCCGGCCGGAGGTGCCCGCTGCCGTGGCCCGCTGCCATGGGGCCGGCATCCGGCCGGTGATGGTCACCGGCGACCATCCCCTCACAGCGCACGCCATCAGCGCGGCCATCGGCCTGGCGGAACCGGGCAGCCCGATGGTTCAGGGTCCGGAGCTGGAGGGCCTCGACGACGCGGCACTTGAAGCGGTGGTGCGGCGGACCAGCCTGTTCGCTCGGGTGCTGCCAGAGCAGAAGCTGCGCATCGTGCGGGCGCTGCAGGCCACGGGTGCGGTGGTGGCCATGACCGGCGACGGTGTCAACGATGCCCCGGCCCTGCGCCAGGCCCACATCGGTGTGGCCATGGGCATCAGCGGCTCGGACGTGAGCCGGGAGGCCGCCGACGTGGTGTTGCTCGATGACAACTTCGCCTCGATCGTCAATGCCGTGGAAGAGGGGCGGCAGGTGTACGCCAACATCCGCCGTTTCGTGCGCTTCATCCTGGGCTGCAACCTGGGCGAACTGATCACCATCGGCTCGGCGCCGCTGCTGGGTCTGGCCCTGACGCCCCTCCAGATCCTCTGGATCAACCTGGTGACCGACGGCCTGCCGGCCCTGGCCCTGGCCCTGGGTCCACCCGGGGAGGATCTGATGCAGCAGCCGCCGATCGACCCCGGCGAGTCGATCTTCGCTCGCGGGCTGGGCAGCGCCATCCTGCGCATCGGGCTGGTGTTCGGGGCCCTGGTGGTGGCGCTGATGCTGGTGGCTTCCCGCCTCGGCCGTCCCTGGCAGACCATGGCCTTCACCACCCTCTGCATGGCCCAGCTGGGCCATGCCCTCTCGGCCGGCAGCGACCGGCCCTTGTGGCGCACCCCTCCCCTTTCTAACCCTTGGCTGCTGGGCGCGGTGCTGGCCACCGCCGCCCTGCAGCTGACGCTCCTCTACGTGGCGCCGATGGCCCGGTTCCTCGGGGTCACCGCCCTCTCTGCCATCGATCTGGCGGCCTGCGCAGGGGTGAGCCTGGCCTTCGTGGGCTACCTGGAGCTGGAGAAGTGGCTCGCCCAGGTTCTGCGCCATGCTGGCCATTCACCCCACCCCTCCACCGGCGCATGAGCCTCGATCAGGCGCGCTCCTTCCTGGCCCGGATGCAGGACGACGAGGCCCTGCGCGACCAAGTGCTGGCCGCCGCCACGGCCGACGACGTGGCTCAGATCGCCGCCGGCAAGGGCTTCGACTTTTCGGGTGATGAGCTGCTGCGGCTGTCGGGGAAGAAGGTCGGTCGGGTTACGGTGACCAAGCAGGACATCCCCGGGGAATACAACTGATCGGGGCTGGCTAGGCCACCGCCAGACGCCGCCACTGGCTGCGCAGCTGGGGTGGCACCGGCAGGGGCCGGTAGTCGCGCGGATCACTGGGGCCATGGCGCAGCACGGCGTTGACCACCAGGGCAGGGATCCGGCCCCTGTTGATGGCGCCATGGGGCACCCCGGGGGGAATGCGGACCCAGAGGCCTTCGTCCTCTCGCAGCGTGATGCGGCGTAGCTGGCGGTTCTGCAGCACCACCAGATCGATCGATCCGCGCAGCACGAGCAGCTGGTCGGTCTGGAAGCGGTGGCAGAAGAGTTCAAAGGAGTCGCCGCTGGCGATCTCGGCGATCAGGGTTTCGTCGCTGGCGCGGGGGGCGGAGAAAACCGCCTCGCCGTGCAGCGAACGCTCCATCGGAAGCAGTTCGACGTTGCGGGAGAGAGTCATGGCAATCGCAGCTAGTTGATTAACTTTCGCGACTGCTTTTCGGGGCGAGCGTCGTATCGGCTACCGACAGGTGGCGCTGTCAGGATTCACTGGCGCCGCCTGCATCAAGCCCTTCAGCGAAACGCCGGTTCACCTCGTTCCAGTTCACCAGCGACCACCAGGCGGCGATGTACTCCGGTCGGCGGTTCTGGTAGTTGAGGTAGTAAGCGTGCTCCCACACATCCAGACCCAGCAGGGGCACGCCCCGCTCGATGCCCGGCAGATCCATCAGCGGGTTGTCCTGGTTGGCGGTGCTGGTGATCGCCAGGCTGCCGTCGGGTCGCCGGATCAGCCAGGCCCAGCCCGAACCGAAGCGGTCGGCCGCCGCCTGGGCGAAGCGTTGCTGCAGCGCTTCGGGGGACTCGAAGGCCGTCGTGATCGCCGCCTGCAGCTGCGGCGATGGGGTTCCCCCTTGGCCGGGCGGTGCCATCACCCGCCAGAAGAGGGAGTGGTTGTAATGGCCGCCCCCGTTGTTGCGAACGGCGGCCGGGTACCGGGAGATTCGGCCCTGCAGCTCCTCCAGCGACAACCGCTCGAGCTCGGGATGGTCGGCGATCCGGGCATTGAGGTTGGCCACGTAGGCGCCGTGGTGGCGGTCGTGGTGAATCGTCATCGTGGTGGCATCGATCGACGGGGCCAACGCATCGACCGGGTAGGGCAACGGCGGCAGCACGAAGGCCGCCAGCGCCGGGCGTGCTCCGGCGGCCAACACCGCCAGGCCCACCAGTCCAGCGAGGCAACACGCCCTAAGGAATCGGAGCAACGACAGCGGAGCCATGCGCAGGGCAGAAAGAAACTGGTTCGTTTCTAAACGGCTCGGCCGGGAAAGGCCGAACGCCAGTCGAGCCAGGGCAGGCCGGGCAGGATCGCCGGAGTCGTAGCGCGATAGGCGTCGTACTGGGGATGGAGGTGGCAGAGGCCCAACTCCTCCCGGCGTGCCTTGAACCCCAGCACGACGACCAGCCCCAGCCACAGGGCCAGATGCAGCAGGCTGCCCAGTGCCACGGTGACGCCCAGCGAGCAGAGGATCACCGACTGGTACAGCGGATGGCGGCAGCGGGCGTAGGCGCCGGTGGTCACCAGAGCGGCCTCGGGCATCGGTTCAGGCAGAGGGCTGAGGCTGGCGCCCAGGTTCAGGGCGCCCTGGGCGGCCAGCACCAGACCGATGGCGAGCAACGCCAGACCCCCGAGCCGCAGCGCCAGCGGCCAGTGCAGACCCAGGGAGGCTGGGGAGGGGGTGGCCGGCAGCAGATGGGCCACGATCAGGGCCATCTGGGCGATCAACCACCATTCGCCACGGCGGTTGTCGCGCAGGCCTGCCCAGGAGAAACCCCAGGCAGTGAGCCGTGCGGCCAGGGCGTTCGGCATGGTGACCTCACAGTTCGGCATCCACCTCCATGGTGGGCCGGAATCACCGTCAGGCGCGCAGCAAGTCCTCCACCACAGGATCGAGAGCAGCCGGGTGGCGCAGCAGCTGCTGGTGGCTCCAGACCGGCAGCATCCGCCGCGGCCCGATCGGCAGCACCCCATGCCAGCCCGGTACCACCATCAGATCGAAAGCGGTGCCATAGCTGCAGCAGTCGATGTCCCGCAGGGTGGAGAGGTCGGCGTTGAGCTGGCGCAGCAAGGCGCTGCCCAGCTTGAGATCGGCGATGCCGGCCAGGGGCAGGCGGGGCCAGGGCTGGGCCGTCAGGGTGCCCTGCTGGGGGCTGCCGAGGCTGAGGAAGCGGCGGGTGCGGGCATGGCCGCCCATCTGTTGAATCCAGGTGCGGGCGATGACCCCCCCCATGGAAAAACCCAGGATGTCGATCGGCTCGCTCACGCCGAACGCCGCCTCAATGTGACCGGCGAGCCGCTGGGCCGAGATCTCGATCGGCGCGATCCCGAAGCGCAGCGGCAGCGCGGGCAGCAGCAGCGGGTCGCGCCTGCCGGCCAGGCGGTGCTGGAGCCGCTCGAACACCTGCGGAGTGTCGAACAGTCCGTGAACGAGGACCAGCGGAGGCCCCGCTGACCGCACACGACCTGTGGACATGGGGACAGACAAACTCCTCCAATCCTGCGTTGCGCCGGTGGGTGGCAGAAGCGGCCGAATCGTGGATAAGACTTTGTGGTTCCAGGCTGCCGTCTGGACGCGGCCTGGGAAAGGGTGTCAGGGGGCCGCCCTCAGGGGCTCCAGGCTGACGCAATCAGAAGGGGACTATCGACAGTGCGGCGGGAAAGAATTACTTCGGCTGGAGGGTGAAGGCGTCCTGGGGAGCAATCGTGGTGGTGGTGGCCTGGGAGGGCAGGGTGATGCCGGGGGAGGAGTCCGCTTTTGATTCGGGGAAAGGAATCACCAGCATCGAAACCAGAAAGGCTGTGCCGCTGATCGCGGCCACCGCCAGCTGGGCAACCGGGCTTACAGGATCCATGGCCGTCGTTTCACTGCTCCTTAAGAGTACACCAAGTCATCGCTCATGGCTAAGGCCGCCGATGCAGTGCTGCTGCAGCCACGCCGCGAGCGGCCAGGACGGTCAGGATTCAAACGCTGACAGGGCTTTGGGGGGTTGACGATCCCCGACATCAGCCCCCGGCCCGCCCTCAAGTACCTCCCTGGCCACCGTTCTGACCGCAGATAAGCTGAAAGTGAGAGGAAAACTTGGATGAGCCGCCCCAGATGAACCGCTACGACGCGCTGGCGGAACGGTGGCGGCTCCAGAGCAGCAGGACCGACGAGCTCCAAGACTCCCTCCGCAGCCACTCCTATGTGTTGCTCACCGAGCTGGCGACGGAGTTGGGGGTGGAGGCAAAAACCTGGAAGGAGCAGAAGAACCCCTTCCACCGCCGCTATGTGGAGTACCGGCTCTCGCCCTTCCCCGGCTCCGAAGGTGAGACGCGGATCGACCGGTACACCCCCAGGGGCGAACTGGAATTCGCCATCGTCGTCACCTTCGACCACGGCGAGGACCAGTTCCCGAAAACCCGCTTCCTTCTGCCCCTTGCCACCCGCATGTACCGGCAGCATCCCCAGTTCTGCCTGTGGGACCCCCTTCAGGCCGCACCCCTGGAGGGCTTTCTCTGGGTGGCCACCCGAGCGGCCGTGATCCAGGACATCTTCAGCCTGCTCGATCGGGAACTGGCGATCGATCCCTTTGAGGGGCCGCCGACATCACCCAGGCTCGGTTGTCTCTGATCGGATCAGACAACCCCAGGCCGTTCAGGCCAGAACCGGAAAGCATCCCCGCAGGCCACTGACGAGCATCTGGACGGCAATGGCACTCAGCAGCAGACCCATCAGCCGGCTGATCACCTTCTCCTGCCATTCCCCGAGGGCCTGGCGCAGGGGCATCGAAGCGATCAACAACACGTAGATGACGATGGCCAGCAGGCCGATCACGGCGCTCAGGGCCGCCTTGCCCTGCCAGGCCGACGGGGCATCGGCCACCACCAGGGAAATGGCGCCGGGGCCCGCCAGCAGGGGCAGGCCGATCGGCACCACGCCGGCGCTGTCTTCGGTGCCGTCCAGCGAACCATGGCTCACTTCGCGCCCATCGATCAGGCGCAGGCCGATGGGCAGCAGGATCAGCCCGCCGGCCACCCGGAACGCCTCCAGGGTGATGCCGAACAGGTCGAGCAGGGCCTGACCCCACCAGCAGGCGGCGATCAGGGCACTCAGGAAAGTGAGCACCGCCAGTCGGCTGATCCGGCGGATCCGCACGGGATTGCCGCCGCCGGCCTCCACCACCACCGGCAGCAGACCGATCGGCGAACTGATCGCCAGCAGACCGACCGCCGTATTGATCAGAGACATGACAGCCCCGGGAACGCCGGGAGATCGGTGACCATCATCGGAGCAGTGGGCCCATGGCACACCCTTGCCCCGTGGCCGCTGGCCGCCTCAGGATCACCCCATCGCCGTAGCGCCGATCGCCGCCGACCACCCCAACCCCAGGCTGCCGAAGCTGCTGGGCCGGCTTTCGAGCCGGCCGCGGCTGCTGATCGGTGCTGGCGCCGGCCTGATGCTCATCGGCCTGGCGGCCTGGCTGTCGATGGGCCGCTCCAGCGCCGGAGCCCTGCGGCTGAGCGGCCGGATCGAGGGCTACGAAACGGATGTGGGCGCCAAGGTCGGCGGCCGGGTGGAGGAGGTGACCGTCCGCGAGGGGAACGCTGTTGTTCCGGGCCAGCTGCTGGTGCGGCTCGACGATGAGGAGGTCCAGGCCCAGCTGCGGGCGGCCCAGGCCCGGGTGGCCGTCGCCCGCCAGCGGGAGCTGGACGCCCGCTCCCAGATCCAGGTGGCCCAGAGCCGGATCGACGAATCCCGCCTCAACAGGTCCCAGGCCGAGCAGGACAACCGGGGCCGGCTGCTGCAGGCCCAGGCCAATCTGGCCACGGCCGAGGCGCGACTGGAGGAGGGGCAGGCCCGGCTGCGGCTGGCCCGGGTCACGGCCGGGCGCACCGAGCGGCTCACCCTGGAAGGGGCCACCTCGCGGCAGACCCTCGACCAGGACCGCACGGCCTACGAAAGCGCCGCGGCCACGGTCAAAGCCCTGGGCCGGGAGGTGGAAGCGGCCCGGGGCGCCCTGACCCTGGCCCGGACCAGCACCTTCAACCCCGCGATCCGGAGTGCCCAGCTCGAAGCCCTGCGGCGGCAGCTCGAGCAAGCCCGTGCCCAGCTCAAAGCCAGCGCCGCCGAGGTCCGCGCCGCCCAGGCGGACGCGCAGCAGATCCGCGTGCAGCGGGCCTACCTCACCGTGAAGGCGCCGATCCGCGGCGTGGTGATCAGCCGCAGCGTCGAGCCTGGGGCCGTGGTCAGCAACGGACGCACCCTGCTCACCCTGCTCGATCCGGCCACGGTGTATCTGCGGGGCTTCATCCCCGAGGGGGACATCGGCCGGGTGCGCACCGGGCAGGAGGCCCGGGTCTTCCTCGATTCCGCTCCCGATCGGCCCCTGGTCGCCAAGGTGGCCGAGATCGATGCCCAGGCCTCCTTCACCCCGGAGAACATCTACTTCCAGAAGGACCGGGTGCGGCAGGTGTTCGGCGTGAAGCTGGCCATCACCGCTCCGGGCGGCTACGCCAAACCCGGAATGCCCGCCGATGCCGAGATCATCACCCGCTGAACCCGGCCAAGAGCCGGCGGCCAGGGGCGGTGCCACCGCACTGCAGGACGTCGTGCTGCAGGTGCAGGGGCTGCGCAGGAGCTATGGGGCCCTGGAGGCTGTGCGGGGCCTCGACTTCCAGGTGGAAGCGGGCGAGATCTTCGGCCTGATCGGCGCCGACGGCGCCGGCAAGACCAGCACCTTCCACGTCCTGGCCGGACTGCTGAACCCCACGGCGGGCACGGTGCGGGTGCTTGGGCTGCCGCCCCGACAGGCCCGTTCCAGGGTGGGCTATCTCACCCAGACCTTCTCCCTCTACCCCGATCTGAGCGTGGTGGAAAACCTCTGCTACGTGGCGGGTCTGCGGCAGGTGGCCAGCGGCGACTTCCAGGAACGACGGCAGCGGCTTCTGCCGCTGATGGGGCTCGGCCCCTTCGGCGACCGGCTGGCCGGCCAGCTCTCCGGCGGCATGAAACAGAAGCTGGCCCTCTGCTGCGCCCTGATCGACCGCCCGGAGCTGCTGCTGCTGGACGAACCCACCACCGGGGTGGATCCGGTGTCCCGCCGCGAATTCTGGGACGTGCTGGCCCAGCTGGCCAGCGAGGGCGTCACCATCCTGGTGGCCACCCCCTATCTGGACGAGGCGGAGCGCTGCCATCGCATCGCCCTGATCCACGAGGGCCGGATCCGCCGGCGCGGCACGCCCCTGGAACTGAAACAGAGCCTGGGCCTCACGCGCCTGGAGCTGCGCTGCGGGGAGCGGATCCGGGCCGAGGCCCTGCTCGAGCAAGCCGCCGGCCGGGACACGGTCGTCGACGTGCAGACCTTCGGCGACCGGCTGGATGTGCTGGTGAGCGACGCCGAGCGCGGGGCGCAGGAGGTGCGGGAACTGTTCCAGCGCCAGGACCTGGCCCTGCAGGACCTGCAGGTCACCACCCCGACCCTCGAGAACGTCTTCGTCACCCTGCTGCGGCAGGAGGGGGGCCAACCCCTGCCCCTCTCCTTTCCCGGCGGCGGTGAGCGGCAGCGGCGGGACGGTCCCGCCATCGCCGCCCGGGCGCTCTCCCGCAACTTCGGCAGCTTCCAGGCCGTGCGCCAGGTGGATCTGGAGGTGCGCTACGGCGAGATCTTCGGCCTGCTGGGGGCCAACGGCGCCGGCAAGACCACCACCATCAAGATGCTCTGCGGCCTGCTGGAGCCGAGCACCGGCCAGGTGTCGCTGGCGGGGGAGACCAGCCGGCTGCGCAGCCGCGAGCTGCTGGGGCGGATCGGCTACATGAGCCAGAAGTTCACCCTCTACGACGATCTCTCGATCCGCCAGAACCTGGCCTTCTACGCCGGGGTCTACGAGATTCCCCGCGCCCTGCGCCGCCAGCGGATCGACTGGGTCCTGGCCAGCTGCGGCCTGGAGGGGCAGGGCGACATGGCCACCGGCCAGCTGCCGGGGGGCTGGAAGCAGCGGGTGGCCTTCGGCGCTGCGGTGCTGCACGATCCGGAGGTGCTGTTCCTCGATGAGCCCACCTCCGGCGTCGACCCGATGGCACGGCGGCAGTTCTGGCGCCTGATCAACGACTTCGCCCGTGCCGGCACCGCCATCCTGGTGACCACCCACTACCTGGAGGAGGCGGAGCAGTGCAACCGGCTCTGCTTCCTGGTGGCCGGCCAGAGCGTGATCGAGGGCACCCCCACCGCAGTGAAGGAGGCCCAGCCGGGCCGGTTGTACGAGCTGCTGGTGCCGCCCGGGAGCACCCAGCGGGCGGCTGATCTGCTGCGGGGCCGCTGGCCATCCTGGCGGGTGAGCATCTTCGCCGACCGGCTCCATCTGGTGATGGAGGATGGCGACCGGGAGCTGGGGGAGGTGCGGCAGCGGCTGGCCGCCGCCGGCATCCCGATCCAGGCCCTGCGGGCGACTCCCTTTTCGCTCGAGGATGCCTTCATCGGCACCGTGCAACGGGCCGCTGAGGCCGGGTCGGTGGCGGCGACCAGCCCATGAGGAGCCGTGTCCGGGCCCAGTGCATCAAGGAACTGCTGCAGTTCCGCCGTGACCGGCTCACCCTCGGCCTGGCCTTCCTGCTGCCGCTGCTGAGCCTGCTCATCCTCGGCTTCGCCATCCGCCTGGAAACCAAGCACATCCCGATCGTGGTGCAGGACCTGGACCGCAGCCACCTCAGCTACGCCTTCACGGACCGTCTCTTCGCCACCGACCAGTTCCACCCCAGCCGCTGGCGGGGCACCGATCCGGTGGCCGCGATCGATCGGGGCAGCGCCAGGGCGGCGGTGATCATCCCGCCGGATTTCAGCCGCCGCCTCAAGGCTGGCAAGCCGTCCACCGTCCAGGTGCTGGTGGACGGCACCGACGCCAACAACGCCCGGGTGATCCGCAACAGCCTCCAGGCCACCACGGAGTTCTTCCTGCGCGATCAGGACCTGATCGACGCCAGCCAGCCGGTGCGGGCCCGCACCCGGCTGTGGTTCAACCCCGGCCGCAAGGAATCCCTCTACATCGTCCCTGGCGTCTACGCGGTGGTGCTGTGGATCTTCCCGTCCCTGCTGGCGGCGATCGCCATGGTGCGGGAGAAGGAGAAGCAGACGATCCTGCAGGTCTATGCCTCCGGCATCGGCCCCGGCGAACTGCTGCTGGGCAAGGGGCTGGCCTACCTGCTGGTGGGGGGCGCCATGGCCCTGGTGGTGATGGGCCTGGGCAGCCTCATCTTCGGGGTCGGCTTCGCAGGCGATCCGACTCCCCTGCTGGTCGGCACCACGCTCTACCTGGCCTCGGCGGTCTCCTTCGGCCTGCTGCTGGGGGCGCGCAGCGCCACCCAGAACGCGGCGGTTCAGGGGGTCTCCCTGATCGGCTTCCTCACCGCCCTGCTGCTGTCGGGCTTCATCTACCCGGTCAGCAACATCCCCTTCCCCCTGTCGCTGGTGTCGGCCATCGTGCCGGCCCGCTACTTCATCGTGATCAGCCGCGATGCCTACGTGCGCGGCACCGGCTGGCCGGGCGTGGCCTTCGACGTGCTGGTGGTGCTGGTGAGCGCTGTGGTCCTGTTCGTCGCCGCCCTCCGTTCCCTCGGCGCCATGCAGCTGGATGCAGGAGCCGGCCGATGAAGCCCGTGAGACGGCTGAAGAGCTGGGTCCGCCGGCTGCTGGCCACCCGTTTCCTGGCCCTGTTGCGCAAGGAGATCCAGCAGATCCTGCGGGACCGGCAGCTGATCAAACTGCTGCTCATCCCCCCCACCATCCAACTGCTCGTCTATGGCTTCGCCCTCAATCCCGACGTGCGTTTCCTGCCCCTGGGGGTGGTGGATGAGGTGCATGGTGCGAGCAGCCGGGAGCTGATTTCCGCCCTCACCGAGAACCAGGTGTTCGTCGACGCCGCCCGCCCCCGTTCGGAGCGGGAGCTGGCCCGAAAGGTGGAACGGGGGGAACTGACGGCAGGGCTGGTGATCCCGCCCGACTTCCGACGTCGCATCGTCCAGGGACGAACCGCGGAGGTGCAGGTGTTCATTGACGGGGTGGATGCCAACAGCGCCGGCATCGCCAACGGCTACATCCAGCAGATCCTGCGGCGCTTCCGGCCCGATGGATCCCCCGCCACGCCGCGGTCACCGCCGCCGGTGACCGCGGCGGTGACGTTCCTCTACAACCCCGGCCTGCGCAGCAGCTGGTTCTTCGTGCCGGGGGTGATGGGACTGGTGCTCACCCTGATCGCCTCGCTGGTGTCGGCGGTGGCCCTGGTGCGGGAGAAGGACACCGGCACCCTCGAGCAACTGCTGATGACCCCGGCCAGCGCCTGGGAGATCCTGCTGGCCAAGATCGCGCCCCTGTTCGTGCTGCTGCAGGTGGACGTGGCCCTGGCCCTGGTGCTGGGCCGCACGGTGTTCGGCCTGCCCTTCCGGGGCCAGCTGCCGCTGTTTCTGCTGCTCTCGGGGCTTTACCTGTTCGTGGGCATCGGCATCGGCATCCTGCTGGCCACGGTGTGCCGTTCCCAGCAGCAGGTGCTGCTCACCGCCTTCTTCATCAACCTCCCCCTGGTGCAGACCTCCGGCGCCATCGCGCCGATCGAGAGCATGCCGGCGTTCTTTCGGGGCCTTTCCCTGCTCAATCCGCTGCGTCACTACATCACCATCGTGCGGGGCATGCAGCTGAAAGGCGTCGGTCTGGAGACGCTCTGGCCCCACGCTCTGACCCTGGCCATCATGGCGATGGCGCTGATGGCGTTCAGCATCTCGCGCTTCCGCAGCCAGCTGAGCTGACAGCCCTCGCCGGCACGCCGGACACATCCGGTCATCACCCCGTGGCCCCGGCCCCATTGCGCCGAGAGCGAGCGCCGATTGACTGGCGGGGCCCTCAACGCTCGACCCATGACCGTCACTCGAGCCCGGCTTCGGCGTCGAGCCGGCCAGGCCTCTCCGTTGCTCCTGGCCCTGCTGCTTCCCGCCCCGGCGGCGGCCACCACCTATCAGGCCCTCTGCGGCAACAACCCCTGCAGCATCAACCTCGACGCCAACGGCATCGGCGGCAGGAACAGCTTCATCCCCATCGGTCGGATCGCCCGCTGGTACGCCGGCGGACAGGAGACCTTCGACAGCACCAACGGCACCGTGGGAGCCGTGGGTGGCGGCACCGCGGGGGCCATCGCCGGTGGCCTGCTGCTGGGTCCGATCGGTCTGGTGGGGGGCATGGTGGGCGGCGCCCTGGCCGGATCCAAGGCCGGCAAGACCGCCGATCTGCATTTTTCGGTGGTGGGCTACGACAGCGCCGGCGACAAGACGACGCTCAACTTCCGCTTCGTCAATCCCAGGCCCGCCAACCAGCTGAAGCAGGAACTGGCGGTGCTGACAGGCCTGGCCATGGGTGAAACCCGTTCCCTCGCTGACCTGCAACGGCAGCGGGATGGCCTGCCGCAGCGCCTCGGCAGTGGACCATCACCCCAGGCGATTCCCTCCCAGTCCTACGGGGCACCCTCCCGTTACCGCTGAGCCTCGACCGCCAGCCGATCCAGAGCCTCCTGCATGGTGTGCGTCACCTGCCGGTAGCACTGCTGCACATAGGCCCGATCGCGGCTGGCGGCATGGCCGCTGCGCTCGAAGTGGATCGGCGGGCAGACCCGCGTGCGGATCCGAACCGGCAGGGGCAGGTTGAGCAGCGGTCCCAGGGCAAGGCCCCAGGGGAGGCCCAGGTAGAGAGGCATCACCTCCGGATCGATGCCGAGTAACCAGGGCATCCCCCGCTCGTGCAGGGCCCGGAACTGGGGGTAGAAATCCTCCAGCACCACCAGGGTGTCGTGGGCCCCCCAGGAGATCACCGGAACGATCGGCAGGCCCTGCCAGATCGCCAGGCGCAGGAAGCCGGTGCGGCCGGCGAAATGGATGCGGCCCCGGTCCCGGTGGGGGCGGAAGGTGTCCTGCCCGCCACCGGGGTACACCAGCAGGCTGTGGCCCTCCTCCAGGGCCGCCAGGGCCAGGCGCGGGTGGAAAGGGATGGCGCCGGTGCGGGAGGCCAGATCCGCCAGCGGCGGATAGCCCAGCCAGACCTTGGGATGCGCCAGGCCCAACACCCTGCGTTCCAGGCCAAAACGGCGAAACCAGTCGTACATGACCATGTGCATGTCGGGCGCCGCCAGGCCGCCGTTGTGGGTGCCCACGAACAGCACGGGGTCCGTGGCGGGGATGTGCTCCCAGCCATCAGAAACGACACGGAAGTAGTGGTGGTAAAGCCAGCCCCAGAAGGGCATCAGTCGCTGGATCAACTGCGGATCCCGGCGTTGCCAGCGGTGCAGCGCGGCCTGGCGGGACACGGGCATGGGCGAAAGGAGAGAGGGCTGGAGTCTGGCCACCCGTTGGGCCCGGCCCACGGGTTGTCCTTTCTAGGGTTGTTCGTGGCCTGCCGCACCTCGCTGCACCCGCTTCCTGCCTTCTGCCCCATGGCCGAACTCACCCTGCTGTTCGATGGCGGCTGCCCCCTGTGCCTGCGGGAGGTCAAGACCCTGCGCCGGCGCGATGCAGAGCGGGACCGCCTGGCCTTCGTGGACGTGGACGACCCCGCCTACGACCCGGCCCGCTACGGCGGCGTCACCTACGCCGACGCCATGGGCCGCATGCACGCCCTGCGTGCCGACGGTGAAGTGATCCGGGATGTGGAGGTGTTCCGCCAGGCCTATGGGCTGGTGGGGCTGGGCTGGCTTTACGCCCCCACCCGCTGGCCCCTGCTACGGCCACTGGTGGACGCTCTTTATGGACTCTGGGCCCGCTGGCGGCTGGCGATCACGGGGCGGCCCCCGCTGGAGGTGCTCTGCCACGACCGATGCTCCAGAACCCATGGGGCCACCGCCAAGCCCGTGGGTCCCTGAAGGCTCAGGGGCAGGCCGCCTCCCCCATCTCCCCGAGCACGGCATCGGCCTGCTCGGCCAGGGCCGCCCCATCGGCCGTGTAGAAGGTGAACCCCAGCCGGTTGCGGTAGTGCACCGCACGGGTGCGCTCGATCAGCTGTTCGGCCTGGCGGCGGCAGAGCAGCAGGGCCTCGTAATCGATGGGCACGAACACCTGATCATTGGCATTGGCCCCGTCGGCCTGGCGGCGCAGCAGGGGACAGAGACGCCCGCGCAGCTCCTGCACCAGCGCGATTTCCGCCGTCATCGCTTCGGCCGCCAGGGCATCCCGCCGCTCACGCAGCATGCGGCACTGCTCCAGGTTGGCGGCCAGGGCGTCGGTGGTGAGCAGCAGGCCCCCGAGACAAGCCAGACCCGAACAGACCCAATGGCCCCATCGGGCCGCCAGGGGAGACCTCATGGGAGGAAGCGCACCACCTGCAGGTCGGCCGGGAGCCGGTCGCGGCGCAGGGCAGGTCCCGAAACAGATAGCACCCGCACCGGCTTGAGGGGCAGGCGCAACTCCACGTCCAGATCCGTGGCGGACACCGCCAGCCCGGTGACCGCGAAGCGGTCGATCACGTACGGCAGCCCATTGGAGGCCAGGGGGGAGGGTCCATCCATGACATGGACGTGCACCACCGTGGCCTCGGCCACCGCCAGGGCCTCGCGACCGAACTGGGGATAGCTGAGGTTGCGGGTGGGATCGACCTGGGCCAACCGGTTGCCGGGCTCCAGCTGGATCCAGTCGATCGCAAACCGCTGGACCAGCCGCTGGGGCAGCTGGGCGCGGGAGCCGAAAGCGGTGTTGACCAGCAGCACGGCGCTCTGGCCGGGGCCGGAGAGGGTGAGCAGGGGACTGCCGCTCCGGGCCGGGGCCGTGGGTCCAATCGGGAGGCCCGTGGGGATCAGGGTTGGTTTGACCCACCCCAGTGACGACAGGGGGAACGACGGCATGGATGGGTGGGTGAATCAGACGATTCTCCTCCCCAAGGATCGTGTCACCAAAGGCAAGGAGCGGTAGCCGATGGATCCATGGCCAGGACACTGCGGACGACGAATCTGCGGCTTGCCGGCGACAAAGGTTATGGGTGAATTAAGCAGGATTTAAGACGTTCCATACACCCCGGCTGCCTTTGGGCTTCACCAACAGAAGGTATGGAACGACACGAATCGCCGTGACCTGGGGCACGGGAGAGAAAAGAGTGAAAGTTAAATTAATGGGGTGCCGCTGGACGCTCTGATTTCACCAAGAAAATCTGAACTTGTCTCCTCCAGATTCTGAATTCTATTTCGGCGGGTATCCCTGCAGAAACATATTCGCTGCGAAGCAACTCTCTGTGGACGTGTAGTCCGCCTTGGCAAGGTTATATCTACGATTGAACGAACAATCATTGCTCAGATTTCAATCACAGTGTTGCTTCCTTTTCATGCCAATTGATCTGACCGGCGATTACGTCCAGGATTTCGACAGCCTGCCGAACCTGCCGACAAGCCCTGCCCAGAACTGGCAAGACGACGTGACCCTCGTCGGATGGTTCTCAAGCCGCACAGGAACCGGCACAACCATTGTTCCCGGTACTGGTTCGTTAAACGCCGGTGGCCTTTACAGCTTCGGCGCCAGCGGATCGGCGGATCGCGCCCTGGGTTCGGTGGGCTCGGGCAACGCTGCAGGAGGAGATTTCACCTGGGGCGTCTCCTTCCGAAATGAATCAGGGAGCACGATCGAAACCCTGTACATCCAATACCAGGGTGAACAGTGGCGTTTCAGCGGTTCGGCTACCGCCCAGACCCTGGATTTCCAGTATCAAACCTCGATCCAGCCTGGGCTCTGGTCAGATGCCGACAGCCTGGATTTCACCAGCCCGATCATCAGTGGCAGTGCCGGTGCCCTTGATGGCAATGCCTCGACCAACCGCACCCTGATTTCGGGCACCCTCACCAATCTGGGACTGCATCCGGGTGAAAGCCTTCAGATCCGCTGGTCTGACCCAGACCATCCGGGCAGCGACCACGGACTGGCCATCGATGACTTCCAGGTCTCTGTCAACCCACTCACGGGGTCTCCCCCCGCCGGCCTCACCCTGCTCCAGAGCCATGGCAATACCGTCGTCGCCGAAGGCGGCGGCGGCGACAGCTTCGCTATCCAGCTCGATCGCCAGCCATCCGACGCGGTAACGCTGACGCTGGCCGAGGCGGCCGGAATCCCGCAACTGGTGCTGCAGCCCACCCAGCTGGTCTTCACATCCAGCAACTGGTCGGTTCCCCAGACCGTCACCCTGGCCGCCATCGATGACGACATCGTGGAAGGGAGCCAGGCGACCAGCCTGCAGTTCACGCTGGCCAGTGCGGACCCCTCCTACGACGGCCTGACGGTGCCCCCGCTGCCGGTGGACATCATCGACAACGATGGCGTCGTCACCCGGATCCACGCGATTCAGGGCAGCGGCGCCAGCTTCGATCCCGCCTTCGCAGGGGTTCAGACCATCGAAGGGGTGGTGGTCGCCAGCTTCCCGGGCTCGATCGGATTGAACGGTTTCTTCGTTCAGGAGGAGGACGCCGACGCCGATGCCGATCCGTTCACCTCCGAAGGCATCTTCGTCTTCGATCCGAGTGGCCGGTTCAGCGGTGGCGTGGGCAGCAAGGTGCGCGTCACCGGAGACGTGAGGGAATTCACCAGCAGCGGCAGCGGCATCGCCGGCCCCTACGCCAGCAGCCTCACCCAGATCTACGACCCGAGCACCATTCTCGATCTGGGCACGGTGGCCCTTCCTGCTCCGGTCAGCATCGTCCTGCCGGTGGCCGATGTGACGGTCCTTGAGCGTTACGAAGGCATGCTCGTGACGGTCAGCCCCTTCTCCGGTGACCTGATCGTCACCGACACCTTCAAGCTGGGCCGTTTCGGCCAGGTGGGTCTCTCCGCCGGTGAACGGCTCGATCAGTTCACCCAGGTGAACGCCCCGAGCGTCAGCGGCTACGCGACCTACCTCAATGAGCTGCTGACCAGGAGCATCATTCTCGACGATGGCAGCAGCCGGCAGAACCCCGATCCAGTCATCCACAGCCGCGGGGGTCAGCCGCTCAGCGCCGACAACACCCTGCGCGGCGGAGATGCCATCGGCTCCATCAGCGGGGTGCTTGATGAGCGCTTCGAAGGCTACCGGGTGCAGACCCTCAGTCCGGCCTCCTTCACACCCACCAACCCTCGTTCGTTGGCGCCTCCCCCAGTGGTTGGTGAAGTGAAGGTCGGCACCTTCAACGTGCTCAATTACTTCAGCGACCTGGACACCAATGCTGTGATCAGCATTCCCGGCGGCGTCAGCTTCGAACCCCGGGGTGCCAACACGGCCATCGAACTGTCCAGGCAGCAGGAGAAGCTGGTCAGCGCCATTCTTGGCCTGGATACCGATGTGCTCGGCCTGATTGAGATCGAGAACGACGGACCCGCCACCCTTGCCAATCTCGTCGATGCCCTGAACGCACAGGCCGGGGCAGGCACCTATGCCTTCATCGACGATACGGCCCTCCTTGATGACCCCAACCCTGCTCCGAACGCTGTCGGTACAGACGCCATCAAGGTGGCCATTCTGTACAAGCCAGGTGCCGTGCTGCCCATCGGCTCCGCGCGCAGCTTCGCGGAAGCCGATCCTGCCAATCCAATCTTCGATCGTCCCCCGGTCGCCCAGACCTTTGTCACACCAGCAGGGGGGAGATTCAGCGTGGTGGTGAATCACTTCAAGTCGAAGGGATCGTCTGCAGGGCTGAGCGGAGATGCGGATCAGGGCGACGGTCAGGGCTTCTCAAACGCCACCCGGGTAGCCCAGTCCCAGGCCCTGCTGGCCTTCGTTGAGACGTTGAAAACAAGTTCCGGTGACGACGATGTGCTGGTTCTGGGCGATCTCAATGCCTACGCCCGTGAGGATCCCATCACCACCCTCACGAACGGAGGTCTCGTCAATCTCTTTGACGAGGATTCCTACTCCTACCAGTTCAACGGTCAGTGGGGATCCCTGGATCACGCCCTGGCCACGGCCAGCCTGTCATCCCAGGTGAGCGGAGCGCACAAGTGGTCCATCAATGCCGATGAGCCGGTGGTGCTCGACTACAACACCGAGTTCAAATCCCCCAATCAGGTCAACAGCTATTTCACTACCGGTCCGTTTCGCACTTCGGATCACGATCCTCTCCTCATCGGACTCACCCTCACCAACACCGACACCAATCCCATGATCACCAGCGGCAGCGCCTTCAGCATCGACGAAGCCAACAGCAACGGCATCACCGGCCCCTCCAGTTCCGCGACGCCTTACATCACCTCCTCCAACCCGGAGGTGCAATTCACGTCGCTGTTCACGGTGGGCGATGACGTGAACGGCTACCGCATGGTGGGCATCCCCGACGGCATGGGGGCCTTCGACAACGGCGATGGCACCTTCACCCTGCTGATGAACCACGAACTGGCCAACACCAGGGGCATCGCCCGGGCCCATGGCCAGCCGGGGGCTTTCGTATCGCGCTGGGTGATCGACAAGAGCAGCCTCGAGGTGCTCAGCATCGAGGACTTCCTGCGCAATGGCACCAGCGTCTACCTGAGCGACAACGACCCTGCGGCGGGCCTGGCCCACAGCGCCTACCTGGCGGCCGCTACCACGATCCTTTCCCGTCTCTGCTCGGCGGATCTGGCAGCCGTCAGTGCCTACCAGTGGATCGATCCCGCCACGGGCACGAGCTATGGCACCGCCGCACGCCTGTTCCTGAGCGGGGAGGAATCCAGTGGCTCCGTCATCGGCGTGGGCCCGGAGGCCACCACCCTGTTCGGGCGCCTGTTCGCCTGGGCGGCCACCGACGACACAGGCACCCCCCTCGATGAGGCCGGCACTGCCTGGGAAGTGCCCCATGGCGGCCTGTTCGCCTGGGAGAACGCGGTGGCCAATCCCCTGGCCCAGCGAAAAACCCTGGTGATGGGTCTCGACGACAGCAATGGCGGCCAGATGTACCTCTGGGTCGGCGACAAGCAGACCAGTGGCACCGTGGTGGAGCGGGCTGGCCTCACCCGCCAGGGCCCTGACGACAGCCTCTATGTGGTGAAGGTGTCCGCGCTGTCCAGCCTCGATGGGGCCGGGGTGCCGACCGAAACCCTCGACGCCTCTGTGGAAGGGTCCTTCACCCTGGCGAATCTGGGCGACGTCTCGGCCCTCAGCCTCGACGGGCTGGAGGCCGCCAGCGATGCCGCCGGCGCCACCCAGTTCCTGCGGCCCGAGGACGGCCAGTGGGATCCGGCCAACCCCTCGGATTTCTATTTCGTCACCACCAGCCGCTACGACCAGACCAAGGACGGCATCGGCAGCCAGGTGGGCCGCTCCAGGCTCTATCGCCTGCGCTTCGACGACATCAGCCAACCGCAACTGGGCGGCAGCATCACGGCCCTGCTCGATGGCACCGAAGCGGGGAACATGTTCGACAACATGACCATCGCCGGCGGCAAGGTGATCCTCCAGGAGGACGTCGGCAACCAGCAGCATCTCGGCAAGATCTGGAGTTACGACATCGCCGCCGACAGCCTCACCGAGCTGGGATCCCACGACCGCCAGCGTTTCGGTGATGTCGGCGTTCCCGCGGTCGCGCCCTTCAACCAGGACGAGGAGAGTTCCGGGGTCATCGACATGTCGGAGATCCTCGGCGCCGGCACCTTCCTGCTCAACGTCCAGGCCCACTACGCCATTCCCGGTGAGCTCGCCGAAGGCGGCCAGCTGCTGCTGATGCGCACCAACGCCGCCAGCGGCCAGCCCCTGGTGACCACCGTGACCGCCAACGATCCGGAGAACGACCCCCTCAGCTTCACGATCTCAGGCGGTGAAGACGCCGCCGACTTCACGATTGATCCCAGCACCGGCGAACTCCGCTTCAAGGTTGCCCCAGATGCGGAGAACCCCGCCGACGCCGACGGCAACAACGTCTATCTGGTGGAGGTGAGCGTCAGCGACGGCAACTCAGCCCCGGTGAGCCAGACCATCACGGTCAGCGTGAACCCGGTGAATGAGGGCCCCACGAACACCACAGCGGCTGCGGTGAGCGTGGTCGAGAACACCACCTTCGTGACCACAGCCAGCGGCACGGATCCCGAAGGAGCCGCCCTCAGCTTCGCCATCAGCGGCGGGGCCGATGCAGCCCACTTCAGCATTGATCCCGCCACCGGTGAACTTCGCTTCCTGATCGCCCCGGACTTCGAGGCCCCAAGCGACAACGGCGCCAACAATTCCTATGTCGTGGGGATCACCGTTTCCGACGGGGTCAATGCCCCCGTGGCCCGCTCGGTGGTGGTGAGCGTCACCGACGTGAAGGAGGCTCCCATCCCCAGCAACGCCCTCTCCGTCACCCCCATCGGCAGCTACGCGTCCGGCATCGCCGGCGTGGCCGAAGTCGTCGCCCATGATCCGATCAGCCAGCAGCTGTTCAGCCTCAACGGCGTCGCCAACCGGCTCGATGTGATCAGCATCACCAATCCGGCGGCTCCCGCCTTGGTCGGCAGCATCGACCTGGCGCCCTATGGCGCCGCGCCCAACAGCGTGGCGGTGAAGAACGGCCTGATCGCCGTGGCCATGCAGGCCAGTCCCAAGACCGATGCGGGCAAGGTGGTGTTCTTCAGCACAGCCGGGGTCTTCCAGAACCAGGTGAGCGTGGGGGCCCAGCCCGACATGCTCACCTTCACTCCCGACGGGCTGAAGGTGCTCGTGGCCAACGAGGGGGAACCCAACGTGGGCGACACGATCAACCCGGAAGGCTCGGTGTCGATCATCAGCCTGGCGGCTGGCGTGGCCGCCGCCACGGTGAAGACCGCCGGCTTCAGCGCCTTCAACGGCCAGGAGGACAAGCTGCGCGGCCAGGGCGTGCGCATCAGCGCCGGCAAGAGCGTCGCCGTGGATGTGGAGCCGGAATACATCGCCGTCTCCCCCGATGGCCTCACCGCCCGCATCACCCTGCAGGAGAACAACGCCGTCGCGGTGCTCGACCTCAGCACCGACACCATCACCGCGATCCAGGCCCTGGGACTGAAGGACTACAGCCAGGGTCTGCCCCAGGTGAAGACCTTCGACTTCAACGAGGCCAGCCTGCCGGTCCTGGGCACCACGGCGACGGGCCAGGACCTGAAGCTGGGCGGTTTCTCCGGGCTGCATTTCGAAGGCATCGATGCGGCCAGCGGCAACCTGAAGTTCATCACCAACACCGATCGGGGCCCCAATGGCGAACCGAGCGACGTGCTTCCGGCCGTGCCTGGCAATGAACGTCCTTTCGCCCTGCCGGACTTCGCCCCCGAACTGGTCCGTTTCCAGCTCAACCAGGCCACCGGTGCGATCAGCATCACCGGCCGCATCGCCCTGAAACGCGCGGACGGCACCCCCCTCACCGGCCTGCCCAACCTGCAGGTCGGTGCCGCCGGCGGCGCCTACACCGATGAGGTGGGCGTGGATCTGGCGGGTAACCAGCTGGCCAACGATCCCTTCGGCGCCGACCTGGAAGGCATCGTGGTGGCCCCCGATGGCAGCTTCTGGCTGCCGGACGAGTACCGCCCGGCGATCTACCACTTCGATGCCGGCGGCACCCTGATCGACCGCCTCATCCCGATCGGCACCGCCGCCGCCGCCGGCCAGCCCCCCGGCAGTTTCGGAACCGAAGTCCTGCCGGCGGTTTACGGCCAGTTCCGCCGGGCCAACCGGGGCTTCGAAGCTATCGCCATGGAAGGCGACACGCTCTACGTCTTCATCCAGACCAACCTGGAGAACCCCGGCAGTGGCAGCCTGAACGCTGCGCGCGCCAACGGCGTGATCCGCATCGTGGCGTTCGACACCACCACCAGCACGGTGAGCGGCGAATACGTCTACGTGATGCGGGACACCACCGCCGGCGGCCTCGCCAAGACCGACAAGATCGGCGATGCGGTGGCCCTGGGCGACGGCCGCTTCCTGGTGGCCGAGCGCGACGACCGCATCGGCACCGATTCCAACAAGCTGATCTACGAGATCAACCTGAAGGGCGCCACCAACGTGCTGGGCACCGCCCTGGCCACCGCCACCAGCGGCACCACCCTGGAAAGCCTCAGCCCCGCGGGCCTGGCCGCCAATGGCGTCCGGCCAGTGGACAAGCGCCTGGTGGTGAACGCCGCCGCCATCGGTTACACCGGCGTCAGCAAGCTGGAAGGTCTAGCGGTGGTCGACGGCGACACCATCGCTGTGATCAACGACAACGACTTCCAGATGGCCGGCGCCATCACCGGTGATGGGTCGGCGCCGCTGAACCCGAACCCCGAACCGATCCGTCTTGGCCTGATCGACTTCAACCTCAGCAACGGCCTCGATGCCAGCGACCGGGACGTGGACGGCAGCTCAGGGGCCGGCGGCAAGATCAACATCCAGCCCCGGCCCGTCTTCGGGATGTACATGCCCGATGCCATCGCGGCCTACGCGGTGGGCGGCAAGCGCTATTTCATCACGGCCAACGAGGGCGACGACCGCGACGACTTCATCACGGCCGCTGAAACCATCCGCGCCGGGGCCTCCGGCTACCTGCTCGATCCAGCCGCCTTCCCCGATGCCGCGGCCCTGAAGAACAACGCCGTGCTGGGCCGGCTGACCGTCTCCGCCATCGACGGCGACATCGATGGCGACGGGGACGTCGATCGGATCCAGGCCTACGGCGCCCGCTCCTTCTCCATCTGGGACGAAGCGGGCAACCGGGTCTTCGACAGCGGCGATGCCCTGGAGCTGATCACCGCCGCTCAGGTGCCGGCCCTGTTCAACGGCGAGGGTACCGCCGCCAGCTTCGACACCCGCTCCGACAACAAGGGGCCCGAGCCCGAAGGGGTGGCGATCGGCGAGATCAACGGCCGCCACTACGCCTTCGTGGGCCTGGAGCGGGTGGGGGGCTTCATCACCTACGACGTGACCGATCCGCTCAAGCCGGTGTTCGTCACCTACACCAACCCGGCGGCGAACCCGGTGGGCACCCCCGGCCAGAGCGATCGCGCGCCGGAAGGGATCGCCTTCATCAGCGCCGCCGACAGCCCCACTGGCCAGCCCCTGGTGGTGACGGGCAATGAAGTGAGTGGCAGCACCACCCTCTACAGCGTCACCATCCCCGCCACCTACACCCTTCAGATCCTCAGTTACTACGGCGAAAGCGGCCTGCTGGGCGTCGAAACCGCACCGATCCTGGGCGCCCTGATCGACCGCTTCGACGACCAGTACGCCAACACCCTCAAGCTGGGCGAGGGCGACACCTTCATCCCCGGCCCCTGGCTGATCGGCGGCGCCGACCCTTCCCTCAGCGCAGTACCCGGTATCGGCAGCACGGCCCTGGGCCGGCCCGACATCGCCATCTTCAACGCCTTCGGCACCGACGCCTCGGCCTTGGGCAACCACGAGTTCGACCTCGGCTCCCCGGTCCTGCAGGGCGCCATCAGCCCCTCGGGCGCCTGGGGCGGCGCCCTGTTCCCGTTCATCACCGCCAACCTGAATTTCGCCGCCGACAGTTCCCTGCGCGGCCTGGCCGACGCCTCGATCGGCGGCAGCGCCGCCAATGCCTTTGCCGGAGCGGAGGCCAGCAGCATCAAGGGCAAGATCGCTCCCTATGCCGTCGTCACCGAGGGCGGCGAAAAGATCGGCATCGTCGGCTCCACCACCTTCGAACTGCTCAGCAAGAGCTCGCCCAACGGCACCGTCCCCAAGGACGACGCAGATCCCGCCACCAGCGATCTCCAGGAGGTGGCGATCTACGTGCAGGCCGCCATCGACGCCCTGCGCGCCCAGGGCATCAACAAGATCGTCATGGTCGACCAGCTCGACACCCTGGATCGCAACAAGGCCCTCGCCCCCCTGCTCTCAGGCGTCGACGTGATGGTGGCCGGCGGCGGCCACGAGCGCCTCGGCGATGCCAACGACGTGGCGGTCGCCTTCAACGGCCACGATGCCGATTTCATCCCCGGCGAGAGCTTCCCGATCGTCACCGCCGGCGCTGACGGCAAACCGGTCCTGATCATCACCACCGACACCGAGTTCACCTACCTCGGTCGGCTGGTGATCGACTTCGACGCCAACGGCGAGATCATCGTCTCCAACCTGAATGCGGTCATCAACGGCGCCTACGCCGCCACCGAGGCCACCCTCCAGGCCGCCTACGGCACCACCGACAGCGCCGAAACAATCATCGCCGCCAGCAGCATCGGCTCCCAGGTGAAGGCCATCACCGAGGCCATCAACGACGTGATTGTGAGCAAAGACGGCAACATCTTCGGTTACACCAGCGTCTACCTGGAAGGCGATCGCGTCTTCGGCCGCACCCAGGAGGTGAACCTCGGCTCCATCACCGCCGATGCCAACCTCGCCAAGGCCCGGGCCGCCCTCGGCGGCGGCGCCGTGCTCGCCTCGCTCAAGAACGGCGGCGGCATCCGCGCCTCGATCGGCTCGATCGGCGAGAGCGGCGAGAAGCTTCCCCCCGCCTCCTCCCCGGTGAAACCGGCCGGTGCCATCTCCCAGCTGGACATCGAAAACGCCCTGCGTTTCGACAACAAGCTGATGGTGTTCGACGCCACGCCCCAGCAACTGCTCAACATCCTTGAGTTCGCCGCCGGCCTCTCCTCCGGGCCTGCCCAGCAGAACGGCGGCTATGCCCAGATCGGTGGCGTGCGCTTCTCCTACGACCCCAGCCGACCCGCCGGCTCGAAAGTGCTGGATGTGGCGGTCTACGACGAAGCCGGCCAGCTGGTGGCGAAGATCGCCGACAACGGCGTGCTGCTCAGCGCTGCCCCCGCCACCATCAGCGTGGTGGCCCTCAACTTCACCGCCAACGGGGGCGACAGCTACCCCATCAAGGCCAATGGTGAGAACTTCCGCTACCTCCTGAGCGACGGCTCCCTGTCGGAAGCGGTCGATGAGAGCCTCGATTTCACCGCCACCGCCACCTTCGCCAGCGTCGGGCTGACGAACGCCGATCTGCTGGGCGAGCAGAAGGCCTTCCAGGACTTCCTGCTGGCCAACCACGCCACCCCCGCCACCGCCTACGCCACCGGCGACACCCCCGCCTCCCTCGACCAGCGCATCCAGAACCTCCAGTTCAAGGCCGATACCGTCTTCCCTGGCATCGACCTGTCCACCTACGTGCGCGTCGGCCGCTACGACCTGCCCGAACCCACTCGAACCACGCCCCCCGCCGGCAGCCTGCTGGCCCAGGAGGTGTCGGCCGTCACCTTCAACCAGGACACCGGCACCCTGTTCGTCGTCGGCGATGGCGGCACCTCGGTGGTGCAGGTCAGCAGGACCGGCCAGCTGATCGATTCGATGACCCTGGCCCCCGGCAGCAGCCCCCAGGGCACCGACTTCTACGACCCCGAAGGCCTCACCTACGTGGGGAATGGCCAGTTCGTCCTGGTCGAAGAACGTGACCGGCAGGCCATCCTGTTCACCTATGCAGCGGGCGGGACCCTCACCCGGGCTGACACGAAGACCGTCAAGCTGGGCACCTCCATCGGCAACGTCGGCCTTGAAGGCCTCACCTATGACCCCCAGACGGGAGGCTTCATCTTCGTCAAGGAAATCCAGCCCCAGGGGATCTTCCAGACCTCCATCGACTTCGATGCCGGCACCGCCAGCAACGGCTCCCCGGGCACGGTGAATGCCACCAACCTGTTCGATCCTTCCCTGGCGGGCCTGGCGGATTTCGCTGATGTTTTCGCCCTCTCCAATCTTGATTATCTCCAAGGCCAGAGCGATTCCGCCAACCTGCTGGTGCTCAGCCAGGAGTCGGGAAAGGTGGTGGAGGTGGATCGTGCCGGCAACGTGCTCAGCTTCCTGACGATCCTCTCGGATCCCGGCAATCCGCTTTCTGTCGCCAATCAGCAGCACGAAGGGCTGACCATGGACGACAGCGGTTACCTCTACATCGTCAGTGAGAACGGCGGCGGCGATTTCGACCGTCCCCAGCTCTGGGTCTATGCCCCTTCCAGCGTGGCCAACCAAGCCCCCACGGCGATCGCCCTGACCAACACGGTGACCGAGATCGAGGAGAACACCTCCACCACCACACGCCTCAAGGTGGCGGATGTGGTGATCTCCGACGATGGTCAGGGAGCCAACAACCTGACGGTGACTGGAGCGGATGCGGCGTTCTTCGAAGTGGAGGCCAGTGGGCTGTACATCAAGGCCGGTACGGTGCTCGATTTCGAAACCAAAACCTCCTATGCCATCAGCGTGGCGGTGGATGATCCCGCGGTCGGCGCCAACCCCGACGCCAGCACCAGCTTCAACCTGGCGCTGACGGATGTGGTCAACGAGGGCGGTCCGCCGCCGTCCACCAATGGCCTGGTGATCACAGAGGTGGCTCCCTGGAGCAGTGGCAACTCGCCGGTGGCCGCCGACTGGTTCGAGCTCACCAACACCGGTTCCACCGCCATCGACATCAGCGGCTGGAGGATGGACGACAACTCCGGCTCCTTCGTGGCCTCCGTTCCGCTCAGCGGCATCAGCAGCATCGCCGCCGGCGAATCGGTGATCTTCATCGAGGGAGCCAGCCCCAACGCCACCTTCCTCAGCAACTGGTTCGGCGCCAATGCCCCTGCGGGTCTGCAGATCGGTAGCTATTCCGGCTCCGGGGTGGGTCTGAGCACGGGCGGCGATGCGGTCAACATCTACGACCCCAACGGGGTGCTCAAGGCCAGCGTCGCCTTCGGGGCCTCCCCCGCCCCACCGACGCTGGCCAGCTTCGACAACGCCGCCCTGCTGAACAATTCCCTCACAACGCTCACCACCTTGAGCAGCGTCGGGGTCAACGGGGCCTTTGGGATCACCTCCAACGATGGAAACACCGAAATCGGCTCCCCCGGGCGCATCGCTTCGCTGCCAGAACCTCCTTCGCTGATCATCTCGGAAGTCAGCCCCTGGAGCAGCGGCAACAGTTCCTATGGCGCCGACTGGTTCGAGATCACCAACATCGGCTCCCGTGCGGTGGACATCACCGGCTGGAGGTTCGACGACAACTCCAACAACGCCGCCAATGCCGTCGCCCTGAATGGGATCACGAGCATCGGCGCCGGCCAGTCAGTGGTGTTCATCGAGGGGGACGCCGCCACCGCCGAGGCCTTCAAAACCGCCTGGTTCGGCAGCAACGTCCCCGCCGACTTCGCCATCGGCACCTACAGCGGCTCCGGCGTGGGCCTGAGCACGGGCGGCGATGCCGTGAACCTCTTCGATGCCAGCGGCCATCGCATCACCGGGGTCAGCTTCGGGGCCTCCACCACGGGCTTCAGCTTCGACAACGGAGCCGGTGCCGGCAGCTCCACCCTGCCGCTGCCGATCCTTGACACCCTCAGCAAGGCAGGCCTGAAGGGGGCCTTCCTGGCTGCCGACGGGGCGGGCACCGGTTCACCCGGCAGCGCCAAAGCCAACGCTGCGCTGAGCCTCGGCAATGAACTGATCCAAAACCCCAGTGCCTTCGACTTCAGCTTCGGCAGCACACTGCCGGCGGCCGTCGCCCTCCAGGCCCGCTTCCTCGACGTCCAGGGGCAGCCGGTGGCAGGGGTCCAGACCCTCGCCACCGCCGTCGGCCAGGCCTCCGGCCTCCCGGCCGGTTTCGCGGCGGCGGATCAGCAAGGGGTGCTCGGCGATGGCCAGTTCGATGGCAGCGTCGAATTCTTCCTCACCAACCTCTCCAGCGGCGCCACCACACCCCTGAGCCTTTCGGGCTCGGCGGCGACCGGGTTCGTCCTCGCAGGCGGTGGGCTGAGCATCACCGCCAGCCTCACGCCGGAAGCGCAGAAACCGGAGGTCTTCAACACCAGCTTCTCCATCGGCACCGATGCGCTGATCGGGCTGGATCTCTCCGGCCTCACCAACCAGCTCAACCTGGATGTGGAGATCTACCGCGAGGCGGCCTTCAACAGCACCCTGGGCCTCTATCTCTCCGATCGCAGCACCGGCGATGTGATCGATCCCCTCACCGGGGCCGTGGCCAGCGGCGGCAGCTGGGCCGGCAGCGAATCGGCCTACCGCCAGGCGGCGGTGGCCAACGCGCTCTGGAGCGGAACCACCGCCAACAACACGGTGGCCAGCCTCTCCGCCACGGTGAGCCTCAACGATGCGCTGCGCTTCAGCGACTACGTGCTGCTTCCTTTCATTCAGGTGGCCAACACCAAGCAGATCTACGTGGCCGGGGCCTCAAGGAATGCGGACGATTTCGGCCACATTCAGCTGATCGGCACCAACACCTTCGGCTTCGAGGATCTGCGCGGCGGCGGTGACGCCGACTTCGACGATCTCATCCTCCGGGTCAACGCCCTCTGAGGAACCCGAAGCGAAGCCGGGACGCCAAGAAAAATCCGGTGTGGCGCCCTTAGCGGGTGACCACACCGGAACTGAATTCCAGGAGAACCGCAAACCTAAGTCGTTCCTTCAAATGGGGGACGGGAAGCGAACACCTGCGGCGGTAGCGGCTGCCACAACGGCCGTCCGACCGGCCAGGACATCCCTGAGCTGCGAGAAAGACGTCGGAGCTCGTGCCATGGCGGAGTGGTCGTCATCGATGCGATGCAGGGTTGCGGAGGCTGGGCAGCGGCGTCAATGGGTGTTGTTGATCAGGCCCAAACCTTCTGGGGGAGTGGCCCTCAGGGATTGCAGCGTGTGCAATCACCTGGATCAGCCGCAAGCAAACCATCCCGACGAGGCTTCTCCTCCCGGTGCCCGCAGGCCACGCACCTCCACACTTCGGCCTGGAGTCGCTGGGTGGGCTGACCGCACCACGCGCAGAGCAAACCGACCAAGCCCTCGCAACGGCCCCAGCCGAGGGCCCACAGACCGGACAGGGGCTGGCGATCCGCCGAACAATCCGGAAGGCCGGGGTGCGGATCGACGCCAGGCGGGTCGGATTGCAGTCGGCCCGCATGTCGCTCTCCAGCCGGACCAGCCCGTCGGCAGAGGCCCCGGCACATCGCCCAAGGGCCTGAACCAGCTCTCCGGGAGTGCGGATCCCCTTGATCAGGGGACCCTCTGCCGAGGCGGCGCCCAAACTGCCTTCGCTGGCCAGCCCGAGATCCAGGCCCGTGTGGTCCATGCCTGCCTGTGCCTTGCGCCGGCAGGTCTCGAGGGCATCGGCGGGACGGGGGCGCTCCCCGCTGAAGGTGCCGAGCAGGTCCGTATCGAAGCCGCTGGCCACGACCACGGTGGGGTCGAGACCACGGCGGAAGGCCCTGGCCTGCAACCACTTTTTGCCATGACGATTGGCCAGGCTGCCCGGGCGCCCAGCAACAAGCACCGGGGTGCGACGGGGGAAGGGAGGCAATCCGATCACCGGAACTTATCGGCTGGATTGGTAATCCTGCGTTGAAGTAGCACCCAACAGCCGAATCCGGTCATTAATGTTCCCGGACTCGAACACCAAGTTCTCCTCGGAGGTTCGGTTCAGGCACCACTAACAAACACAACGCCGTCTCCTTTCATCCACAGCCTGCAACGCCGCCCGACAGAACTCCCCGCCATGCCATCCGCCGTGACATGACCATCACCATGCCCGCACGACCGCTGCGCCTGACCCTTCGCGCCGATGATCATCTGCCGGCCGACTTGAGTTGGCGGATCGATGATGGTTACATCCGCGCCAATACCTGGAATGAGGAGGGTGAATCCATCACCCTCGGCATCTGGGGACCTGGCGAACTGATCACCCCCACGGGTTGCGGGGTGACCCCTTACGAACTCATCTCGCTCACCAGGGTGGTGGTGGTGGAGTGTGAGCCCAGCGAGAGCGAGATTCTCGCCTTCATGCGTGATCTGTTCACACAGACCACCCATCTGTTGCAGATCCATCGGGTCAGACCCGCCGACGCGCGGCTGCTGCGGTTGCTGCACTGGATCGGCGCTCGCTTCGGCCGGGTCAGCAGAAGCGGCACCACCCTCTCCCTGGAGGACATGAACCTGACCCACCGCCATCTGGCCGATATCGCCGGCATGACCAGGGTCACCGTGACCAAAGCCCTGACCCGTTTCCGCAGCAAGGGCCAGGTCGTCAGGGTCAGCGAGGCCGATCTGCTGGTGCCTCGCGACACCAGCCTGGACCCCGTCAGCCCCGCCCCCCATCCCATGGCCTCCCTTCCCTTCCCGAGAACCCTTCGCCATGAACCCCCTGCCCACCAGAACGCCGGCTTCCGAACCCCTTGACGCCATTCCCTGGCATCAGCAGTTGCGCCGCACCCAGATCGTCCGGGCCCTGGAGGCTGTCCAGGACCTGATCGCCATCTCCCTGTGTCTGGGACTGTTTGGCGTGATGGTGCTCCAACTGAAGCGCACGTTCACGACCCTGGTTTCCACGTCGAAATTCCACGAGGTCACGGCCGACATCCTCTTCATCCTGATCCTGGTGGAACTTTTTCGCCTGCTGATCATCTACCTGCAGGAACAGCGGGTGTCGATCGGGGTGGCGGTGGAGATCGCCATCGTTTCAGTGCTGCGGGAAGTGATTGTGCGCGGCGTTCTGGAAACCGACTGGCAACAGATTCTGGCGGTGTGCCTGTTTCTGATGACCATGGCCCTGTTGATGGTGGTGAGGGTCTGGCTGCCGCCCACCTTTGCCGGCGTCGACCCGGAAGCGCAGGTTTCGGCTCGCATGCGCCAGCAGCAGGAGTCCTCAGACACCCAGGTCACTCATCAACGGATAGAGTTCTGAGGACCGGACAACAGAGTCGGACAACGGAATTCTCATCAAACAACAAACCTGAGGCTCCTGAAAAACCGTCACTTCAAGCATCAATCCCAGCCTCCAAAAGACAGCATTATCCCCGGGAGTGGCAAGCCTGCTGGAAGTCATCGCCCAGGCTGCCAGACCCCTGATTTAGGAGACATCAACCCACGCTTGACCATCCCAGGCCGCGTTCATTCCGTGCCCCTGAGTTTGGGACGTACCGGGACATTCCACGCCACGGGCTCGCAGGGCTTTTTCTCTACAACCGCTTGGCCCACGACGACGTGGAATGAGTCAAAGGGGTCGCGCCCCTCCGGCTCTGCCAAGATGCGTCCCCGACCCGGGGTTGCCGGCTTGGTGCAGACATCTCCGCCCCTGGCCCTGCTCCTTGCGGTGAGCCTCGCCGCTTCGCCTCCGGCGCGCGCCCTGGAACAGATCGAACTGAAACTGCCGTTGGTGGACACCACCTTCTCGATCCGGCTGGCCGAACTGAGCGATCCCCGGGCCCTGCTCGCGGGCCACAGCGATCTGGCCGAACTCGACCAAGCCACCCGGGGCAGGATCGGGCGCCAGCTGGTGGAACTGTTCAACGCCCCTCTTCCCCTGCAGGCCCTCGAGGTGGCTCACCAGGTGGTCCCTTCTCCCCTGGCCCAGCAGGCCCTGCTGCTGCTGTCCTCCCTCGGGGGCGTTGATGGTCTGCCGGCCGATGTGTCCAGCGAAACCGTGCTGAACGTCCTGGACCTGGCCTACGCCCGTGGTTCCCTGACGATGCTGGGAGTGCTCCAGGCCGTGCCGGGCCAGACGGCCTTCGTCGATCTCGGCAAGGGCCTGTTCCTGCTGCAGCGGATGAACGCTCAGCTGCGGTCGGCCGCAGGCCTGCTGGATGGGACGACCCCGGCGGCGGTGGATCCCGCCCTTGCCGGCCCTGGTCCCCTGCCCGTGCGGCGCGACACCCTGAACCTGTCGGTGACCTACCGGCCCCTGCCCCTGGAGGTGGTGGTGATCCGTCCGTCCCAGCAGGCCTCCGGTCGGCTGGTGGCGATCTCCCACGGACTCTGGGATGGACCGGAGAGCTTCGAGGGCTGGGGGCGACATCTGGCCAGCCACGGCTACACCGTGCTGTTGCCCCGCCATCCCGGCAGCGACCGGACCCAGCAGCAGGCCATGCTCTCCGGCAAGGTGCCCCCGCCCGGTCCGGCGGAGCTGCGCCTGAGGCCCCTCGACATCTCCGCCCTGATCGATGCGGCGGCGGCGGGGCAGCTGGGGTTGCCGGCCGGTGTGAACACCGGTTCGGTGGTGGTGCTGGGCCACTCCTGGGGGGCCACCACCGCCCTCCAGCTGGCGGGCGCCCGTCCCCGTTCGCAGCAACTGCAGAAGCGTTGCAACGATCTACAGGACCCCCAGCGCAACCTCAGCTGGGTGCTGCAGTGCAGCTTTCTGGGCGCCACCGATCAGGCGGCCCTGGCCGACCCGCGGGTGAAGGCCGTGGTGGCGGTGAGTCCGCCGATGGCGCTCCTGTTCGATGCCGAGGCCGCCCCTGTGTTCCAGGGTCGGGTGCTGCTGGTGAGCGGCAGCCGCGACTGGGTGGTGCCACCCGGCCCTGAAGCCGTCGCACCGATGGCCCGCATCGCCCGCCTGGGGAATCGGGGCCATCAGCTGGTGCTGGCAGGGGGAGGGGACCACTTCAATCTGGGCTCCACCTACGACCAGGGCGGAGGGCCCCTGCGGGGTCTGCTGCTGGGTTGGGTGAACGGAGCCTTCGCCGCGGGGTCCGGGGTCGCCCCAGGCCTGGGGGCCCCAGAGCTGTTGCCCCCGAATGGCTGGGGGGATGGCGTTCTGTCCCTCAGCGACGTGAGCGGCCGGCTGCCGAGTTGGAACCCCTGACCCGTCAGGGGCCGCCATCTGACCCACACTTGGCCCCCATGGTTCCGACCCTGATTGATGTCGCCTCGGCCCCCCCATCCGCCATCGTCCCGTGCCTGGGGCGGAGCCGGGCTGGCCGCCCTGTTGACCCTGGCGGCTCCGTCGGCCCGGTCGGCCGAGCAGGTGGTGTTCGTCAGCGGAGCCTTCCGCCGTTCGATCCCCGTCGCCGACCTGGAGCGGCTGGCCCAGACGGGCGAGGCCGTGGGCCTGCTGGGGGATGCTCTCCGCCTGGGCGGCAAGGACCCCGCCGAGGTCGGCAAGCTGCTGAACCACCGGGTGACGCTGCCGCTGGTACTGACCACACGGCTGTTGAGCACAGGCTTCGGGGAGACCGCCCTGGAAAAACTGTCCATGATCATTTACCCCCTCAAGGCTCCTGGGGTGGGGATGGTGGCCCTGCGTTCGGCCACGATCCTGGGTCTCGAGGCTGGCTCGGGCAGCCTGTCGGCGGTGGGGTTCCTGCGGGCCTATCCCAATGAAGACGTGGCGATCAACCTGCCGGCGCTGCAGTCGGCCCTGCAGGGGCTCAGCGGCATGGGCAACGTCGTCAAGGAGTTTCTCGAATCGGACCTCGGCGCCAACCTCGAGCGGGTGAAGCCCCCCGGGGCTCCGGCCAAACCCTGAGGAGGGTCACAGGCCTGTAGGAGCGGACGCGGACCACTGAGGTGCTGCGCTGACGCCGCAGGGTGCTTCCGTCGATTGATCCGCCGTGACCTGTCGCCCCGCCCATTCCGCCGGTGCGGGGTTGCCGCTAAGCGGCCATGGCCATCTGAGCTTCGGGTTGCGGCAGCGCCAGCCGCCTCAGGATCGCCACCAGGGCCCCCAGTTGGGGGCCTTCGAGATGGAACAGACCCTGTTCCACACTGGCCCCACGGGCCGCCAGCACGTCGTGGATGGCCTCACAGATCGCCCCCGCCTGGGAGTCCGACGCGACGCCACACACCTGGACGGTCTCCGCCAGGCCGCCGGGAGCGGCAGGACTGTCCGTGATCTGGAGCCGAAACCAGCGCAGGCCATCCGGCATCGGATGGGCCGTCAGGTGCACGAAATGGTGGCAGTCAGAGAGACGTCGGTCCACCGCCCGTCCCAGCTGCAGCGCCAGGTCGCCGTCGTGATTGTCACCCAGGCCGATCTGGGCATGGAAGGCGGCTTCCAGACGCTGCTGCTCGGCATCCGTGGCTTGCCTCAGCCCGCGGCACACCTCGGAAAGGAGGTGCTCCTGCCAGCCATGGGCCACGAACACGGGCAACAGGGTGGCGTCATCAGCGTCGAAAGCCCGCTGGAGGTTGCCCGGCAGGGTCGCCGGGGTGCCATCGCTGGCGTGGCGAAGCAACCATTCCTGCAGGGCCGTGACCGGTGCCGCCATGTCAATCGTTTATTCAACTCGCTTTAAGCCTAGCTTCATTTTGTCTCTTCGCCAGCCTCGAGCCGCCACAGGGCCAGGCCGCCGCCCCGTCCCCGGGCCGCCAGCCACCCCTGGGACGTCCCCGTCGCTGGATCCGGCTCGCCTGGCCCAGGAAGGTTGGCGGCGATCAGGGCGAAGAACGGCCGGCGCAGCGGATCTGGCGGGGGCAGGGCACGCTCGATCAGTACCCGACCACCCAGCAGTAACCGGAGGCGATCGAAGCTGAAGACCAGCAGGGGACGGCGACCCTGCAGCCGGCCAACCCCGTCAAAACGAAGCTCCAGGGCACCGAGGCGAACACTGTTCACCATCCGCATCGTCTCGCCACCTTCCTCCCCGTGGTCCGGCGCCAGCTGCAGCCGAGCCGCCAGACCCCGCAGCAGGGCGGCACCGAACGCGGCTGGCCGCAGACTGCCCTTGCTCCAGATCCGCTCCAGTCGCCAGGAGCCGATCAGCGCAGCCTCGCTCAGACCGCTGCCCTGGCGGCGGCTGCGTCGCTCTCGCTCCAGTAACCACTGGGCCTCAGGGATCACGGCAGAACGCCTCGGGAAGCAAGAGGCCAACGCTAGGGACGGCCTGCCGCCCAGCGGCCGGCCAGGTCGCAATCGCCAGCTGCTATTGAGAATCGCTTGCAAAAGGGGCCGTGGGGCGTCTAGGTTGCGAGCAGTTCGCAATAAGGGCGCTCCTCTCCGATGCGCTACCGCTTCCTTCCCGATGACCCCGTCA
>NZ_JAYGHY010000023.1:0-40544 GCF_034931305.1 Cyanobium gracile UHCC 0281
AACCGGCCCCGCGCAGCAGGCGGAACCGCTGCCACAGCTCCGCCGCCAGCCCTTCGGCCGTGGCGCCCCCCTCCAGACCGGCACTCACCGCCACCCGGCGCAGGGCCACGCCGCTGGCGGCCAGCTGCCGCACCCGTTCGGCGAAGGCCTCCAGGCGTCCGGGCCGGGTGTGCAACTCCACCGCGTCCGGGGCCAGCTGAGCCAGCAGGGCCGCCACGGCGTCCGGCTCCAGCACCTGGCTGCGCTCCTCGATCAGCCCCAGGGGGCAGGCAGGCAGGCAGCGGCCGCAGCCGTAGCAGCGCTGCTCCAGCACCCCCCGCGCGTCGATGGCCAGGGCGGGGCAGACCCGCTCGCAGGGCCTCGGACAGGACGGCGGACAACGCTGCGGATCGAACCAGGCCTTGCGGAAATGGGGGTCGAGACCATCGCTGAGGCTGACCATCAGCCAGGGGCGCGCTGCGCCATGGGACTCCGCCCAGGCCAGGCCGCGCCGGGTGGCGGCCACCACGGCCGGATCGGCCGCCACATCGATGCAGTGCACCCCGGCCAGGGCATGAATGCCGGCCAGATCCTCGATCGCGGCCAGATCCTGGTTGCTGGCCCCGCCGATCAGCTTCACCCAGCAGCCGCGGGCCAGGGCCTGCTCCGGGTCCCGGGCCATGGCCGCCATGGGGTGCGCAACGGGGTGGGCCGATCCTGCCACCAGCAGGGAGCTCAGCCGGCCTGGGGCAGCTCCGGCGTCGCCTCGGGCTGGGCGAGCCCCAGGCGGCTCACCAGCCAGGGGGCCGTGAACCCCTGCAGGCCCACGGTCATCAGGATCGTCAGGAACACCAGCCCCTTGAGGGCGCCGCCGCCGGGCACCTCGGCCCGGTCGAGTTCAAGGGCGAAGAGGCTCACCACCGCCGCAGTGACGATGCCGCGAGGAGCGATCCAGCTGAGCAGCGCCTTCTCCTTCCAGTCGAGGCTGGGCAGCCCCAGGCCCGTGAGCTGGATCAGCGGCCAGCGCACCAGCATCAGGGCCACGACGCAACCCACGCCACCCAGGCCCAGCGGACTCAGTTCCGCCCAGGAGACATCGGCCGCCAGCAGGGGGAACAGCACGGTGATGGCCAGCATGGCCAGCTGGCGGATCAGCTCATCGAGCTGGGTGGCGGCCGCATCGAGGCGCAGCCCCACCACCACCCCGGCACTCACGGCGGCCGGCAGGCCCGATTGCGGCAGCAGCGCCTCACAGCCGCTGAACATCAGGAAGAGCACCCCCAGGGTCAGTTGCAACTCGAGGCCATTGGGCGCGGTCTGCCCCTCCCCGCCCCTGGCCGCCGCCACGGTGCCCAGGCGGCGCAGGGCCTCCGAGAGCAGCAGGCCGGCCAGGGCGCCGAGGGCCACCCCGCCCCCCAGGCGCAGAAGCAGCCGGGTGGCCACCTCCTGCCAGCCGCCCAGGTCGCCCAGGGTCACCTGGAGCAGCACCAGGCCGAGGACGGCGCTGATCGGTTCGAGGATCAGCCCTTCGGCCTCCAGCAACTGGCCCAGCTTCGGGGCCAGCCGCAGCTGGCGCACCATCGGCGTCACCACCGTGGGGCCGGTGGCCAGGGCAATCGCGCCATAAACCAGCGACAGCGACCAGGGCAGACCCGCCAGGGCATGGGCCAGCAGGGCAGCCACGGGCAGCCCCAGCACCAGGCGCACCAGCACCAGCTGCAGCACAGAACGCTGCAGGTCGCGGCCGGCCAGGCGCAGGTTGAGCCCGCCATCGAAGAGCACCAGGCTCACCAGCAGGCCCACCAACGGCTCCAGGCCGGCGCCGAGGTTCTCGGGATGGACGATGTCGAAGCCGGCATGGCCCGCCAGCAGGCCTATCCCGAGCAGCAGCACCACCGCGGGCTGGCCGGAGACCCAGGCCGTCGCCTGGGCGAGGGAGCCGGCGAAGAAGGCCGAACCCCAGATCAGTGCCAGCCGCTCACTCAACGCCCATGGAGTCCGCGGGACCGGCCCAGGCTATGGGGTGGACCCGGCTCAGGCAGGAACGAGCTGTTCCAGGGGCTGCCAGCGCAGGGCGCGGGCGCCGCCCATCTCCACCACCAGCTTCAGCCGCGGTTCGCGGCGGCAGAGGTCGCACAGGGCGGCGAGCTCAGAGCTGCTGAGCACCTGGCCCTCCAGCAGCCACAGCAGCACCGGCCCGTCGCCGGCCAGCTGGGGGCCCAGCAGGGGCATCACCCGTTGCACCTCGCCCACGGCCGCCGCCCGACCGACGCAGTGGTGGCCCAGGTGGGGCGGACGGATGCCATGCAGTTGAAGGAGATAGGCCTCCGGATCCCCGAGCCCGCGGGCGGAGGTGAGGTGGGCCCGGTAGCCGGCCGCCCGCAGCCGCCGCAGCAGGCGCGTTTCGGCGCCGCCCTCCAGGGGAACGAACAGGGCGAGGGCACCGCAGCGCTCCAACTCGGTGCGGAAACCACGGCCGGTCATCAGCAGAGGCATCGGGAGCGGCAGACGAATCGCCGGCTGAGTCTGGCAGCCGGTGAGGGGCCCGGGGGTGGTGGTGCACACCATGGGGTACTGTTGATTCTTGTGCTGATGATCTGTGCCCGTCCGCTAGCCGGGCCTCCAGAGAACAGCACGGGGTCCGTCAGTGGTGACGAACCCTTCCTGGCCCGTACGACTCCTGCAACGCATCGTCGTTGCCGTGACCGTCGGGATACTGCCCGAGGCCTCACCGCTTCCGGCAAGTCCCAGCCCGCTGATTCGCCTCGCTAGCCCCTGACCCTCGGGTCAATCTGCGATTCCACGAATTCAGCCCCCCGCCGCCCAGCGGGTCCTCCACGGATTTCGGGCCTTGGCCCTCAATCCATGGCGGCACGCCGCGGCCGTCCAGCTGGTGTTGTTCTCCCTCCCATGTCCATCGGCATTCTCGGGAAGAAGCTGGGTATGTCCCAGTTCTTCGACGAAGAAGGCAAATCCATTCCGGTCACCTTGATCGAAGCGGGTCCCTGCCGCATCACCCAACTCAAGAGCGAAGCCACCGACGGTTACACCGCGGTGCAGCTCGGCTTCGGCGAAACCCGCGAGAAGCTCGTCAACAAGCCCGCCAAGGGCCACCTGGCCAAATCCGGCGAGGCGCCCCTGCGGCACCTCAAGGAGTACCGGCTGGAGGCCATCGACGGTCTCGAACTGGGGGCCCCCGTCACCGTCGGTGACTTCAGCCCCGGCCAGAAGGTTGACGTCAGCGGCGACACGATCGGTCGCGGCTTCTCAGGCTTGCAGAAGCGCCACGGCTTCAGCCGCGGCCCCATGAGCCACGGCTCCAAGAACCACCGCGAGCCAGGCTCCATCGGTGCCGGCACCACCCCCGGTCGGGTGTATCCGGGCAAGCGGATGGCCGGCCGTTACGGCGGCAAGCAGATCACCACCCGCGGACTCACCATCCTCAAGGTGGATGCGGAACGCAATCTGCTCGTCGTGAAGGGCTCGGTTCCCGGCAAGCCCGGCGCCCTGCTCGACATCCGCCCGGCCCGGCGGGTGGGCTTCCCCGCAGCGAACTGAGGAGAACACCCATGACTGACTGTGTGATCCGCGACTGGCAAGGCAAGGAGAGCGGCAAGGCTCCCCTCGACCTCAAGGTCGCCAAGGAAACATCCGCCAACGGCCTGCTGCACAGGGCCGTGGTGCGCCAGCTGGCCCATGCCCGTCAGGGCACCGCCAGCACCCTCACCCGGGCCGAAGTGGCCGGTGGCGGCCGCAAGCCCTACAAGCAGAAAGGCACCGGCCGGGCCCGCCAGGGCTCGATCCGCACCCCCCTGCGGCCCGGCGGTGGCGTGATCTTCGGACCCAAGCCGCGCAGCTATGAGGTGGCGATGAACCGCAAGGAGCGTCGCCTGGCCCTGCGCACCGCCCTGATGAGCCGCGTCGCGGACATCACCGTGGTGAAGGGCTTCGGGGCCGGGCTCGACACCCCCAAAACCAAGGAGATCACCGCCGCCCTGTCCCGCTTCGGCATCGAGGCCGGCGACAAGGTGCTGCTGATCCTCGATGGCGCTTCCGAGGCGGTGACCCGCTCGGTGCGCAACCTCGAAAAGGTGAAGCTGATCGCCGCTGATCAGCTCAACGTGTTCGATCTGCTCCATGCCAACAAGCTGGTGCTCAGCGAAGAGGCACTGGCGAAGATTCAGGAGGTCTACGGCGATGTCTGAGCGTTTTGCAGGCCGGCTGGCGGATGTGATCCGTCGCCCGCTGATCACCGAGAAGGCCACCCGGGCCATCGAGATCAACCAGTACACCTTCGAGGTGGACCATCGGGCCGCCAAGCCCGACATCAAGGCGGCCGTCGAGCATCTGTTCGACGTCAAGGTCGTCGGCGTCAGCACCATGAATCCCCCCCGCCGCTCCCGTCGGGTGGGTCGCTTCGCCGGCAAACGCGCCCAGGTGAAGAAAGCGGTGGTGCGCCTTGCCGAAGGCAACGCCATCCAGTTGTTCCCTGAGTCCTGAGGGATCTGAAACGTCATGGCAATCCGTAAGTACAGACCCAACACTCCCGGCACCCGCACGCTGGTCGTCACCGACTTCAGCGACATCACGGGCAAGAACCGGGAACGGGGCCTGGTGGTGTCCAAGCACCGCCACAAGGGCCGCAACAACCGCGGCGTGATCACCTGCCGCCACCGCGGCGGTGGCCACAAGCGCCTCTACCGCATCGTCGACTTCCGTCGCGATAAGCACGGGGTGAGCGCCAAAGTGGCCGCGATCCACTACGACCCGCACCGCAACGCCCGTCTGGCGCTGCTCTATTACACCGACGGCGAGAAGCGCTACATCCTGGCTCCCGCCAACGTGGCCGTGGGCCAGAGCGTCATCTCTGGTCCGGATGCCCCGATTGAGAACGGCAACGCCCTTCCCCTTTCGGCCATCCCCCTGGGTTCGAGCGTGCACAACGTCGAGCTCTACGCCGGTCGCGGCGGCCAGATGGTGCGCACCGCCGGGGCCAGCGCCCAGGTGATGGCCAAGGAAGGCGACTACGTCGCCCTCAAGCTGCCCTCCACCGAGGTGCGGCTGGTGCGCCGGGAGTGCTACGCCACCCTCGGTGAGGTGGGCAACGCCGAACAGCGCAACACCAGCCTGGGCAAGGCCGGCCGCAAGCGCTGGCTGGGCCGCCGTCCGCAAGTGCGCGGCAGCGTGATGAACCCCTGCGACCACCCCCACGGGGGCGGCGAAGGCCGGGCACCGATCGGCCGCTCCGGTCCTGTCACGCCCTGGGGCAAACCTGCCCTGGGCCTCAAGACCCGCAAACGCAACAAGCCGAGCAACCGGTTCGTGCTGCGGAAACGACGCCGCACCTCCAAACGGAGCCGTGGCGGACGCGACTCCTGATGACCCACACCGCTCTGCTGTTCGCCTGATCCGCCATGGGACGCTCACTCAAAAAAGGCCCGTTCGTCGCCGACCACCTGCTTCGCAAGGTCGAGAAGCAGAACGCTGCCGACGACAAGACCGTGATCAAGACCTGGTCACGGGCCTCCACCATCCTGCCGATGATGATCGGCCACACGATTGCCGTTCACAACGGCAAGGCCCACGTGCCCGTCTACGTGACGGAGCAGATGGTGGGCCACAAGCTGGGCGAATTCGCCCCAACCCGCACATTCCGCGGTCACATCAAAGACAAGAAGGGAGGCCGCTGATCCGATGGCAACCACCACACCCGACACCCAGGCCCTGGCACACGGCCGCTTCATCCGCGGTTCCGTGTCGAAGGTTCGCCGGGTTCTCGATCAGATCCGGGGTCGCACCTACCGCGACGCCCTGATCATGCTCGAGTTCATGCCCTACCGCTCCACCGGCCCGATCACCAAGGTGCTCCGCTCCGCGGTCGCCAATGCCGAGCACAACCTCGGCCTCGATCCGGCGACCCTGGTCATCAGCCAGGCCACCGCCGACATGGGACCCTCCCTGAAGCGGTTCCGGCCCCGAGCCCAGGGCCGCGCCTTCGCCATCAAGAAACAGACCTGCCACATCAGCATTGCTGTGGCAGCGCCCACCGCCTGACCCCCGAGGACACCGCCCGATGGGACACAAGATCCATCCAACCGGCCTGCGCCTGGGGATCACCCAGGATCACCGCTCCCGCTGGTACGCCCCAAGCAAGACCTATCCCGTCCTCCTTCAGGAGGACGACCGGATCCGGTCGTTCATCAACAAGAAGTACGCCGCCGCCGGCATCAGCGACGTGCTGATCGCCCGTAAGGCCGACCAGCTCGAAGTGGAACTCAAGACCGCCCGTCCGGGCGTTCTCGTGGGCCGCCAGGGCAGTGGCATCGAGGAGCTGCGCACAGGCATCCAGAAGACCCTCGGCGACGCCCACCGTCAGGTGCGCATCAACGTGGTCGAGGTGGAGCGGGTCGACGCCGACGCCTTTCTGCTGGCCGAGTACATCGCCCAGCAGCTGGAGAAGCGGGTGGCCTTCCGGCGCGTCATGCGCATGGCGGTGCAACGCGCCCAACGGGCCGGTGTGCTGGGTCTGAAGCTCCAGGTGAGCGGCCGCCTCAACGGCGCCGAAATCGCCCGGACGGAGTGGACCCGCGAGGGTCGCGTGCCCCTGCACACGCTCCGCGCCGACATCGACTACGCCACCAAGGTGGCCACCACCACCTATGGGGTCCTGGGCATCAAGGTCTGGGTGTTCAAAGGGGAGGTGCTTCCCGGTCAGCAAGACCAGCTGCCCGTGGGTGGAGCACCGAAACGCCGCGCCAACCGCCGGCCGCAACAGTTCGAAGACCGCTCCAACGAGGAGTGATCAGGAGGCCTGAACCATGCTGAGTCCAAAACGCGTCAAGTTCCGAAAACAGCAGCGAGGCCGCATGCGCGGCACCGCCACGCGCGGCAACACGATCGCCTTCGGCGATTTCGCCCTGCAGGCCCAGGAGTGCGGGTGGATCACCTCCCGTCAGATCGAGGCCAGCCGCCGTGCCATGACCCGCTACGTCAAGCGGGGGGGCAAGATCTGGATCCGGATCTTCCCCGACAAACCCGTCACCATGCGGCCTGCCGAAACCCGCATGGGTTCCGGTAAGGGCAACCCGGAATTCTGGGTGGCCGTGATCAAGCCGGGCCGCATTCTCTTCGAGATGGGTGGCCCCGAGATCACGCCCGAAATCGCCAAGGAAGCCATGCGTCTGGCCCAGTACAAACTGCCGGTCAAGACGAAGTTCCTCGCCCTGGCCGATCAGGTGGCAGCCGCCCCCGAACCCGCCCTCGCCGTCGAGTCCTGACCATGGCCCGTCCCACCATCACCGATGTGCGTTCGCTCAGCGACGCCCAGATCGGCGAACAGATCGACGGCGTCCGCCGCGAACTGTTCGACCTCCGCTTCCAGCAGGCCACCCGCCGTCTGGAGCACCCGCACCGCTTCAAGGAGGCCCGCATCAAGCTGGCCCACCTGCTGACGGTGCAGGAGGAGCGTCAACGCTCCACCGTCGCCTCCTGATTCCCCCCTCGATCCCCATGGCACTCAAGGAAAGGGTCGGCACCGTCGTCAGCGACAAGATGGACAAAACGGTGGTGGTGGCGGTGGAAAACCGCTTCCCTCACCCCATCTATCAGAAGACCGTCCGCCGCACCACCCGCTACAAAGCCCACGACGAAGCCAACAGCTGCCGCGTGGGTGACCGGGTCCGCATCACCGAGACCCGTCCCCTCAGCCGCACCAAACGTTGGGCCGTGGCCGAAGTTCTCTCCACCACCAGCGCCGGCTGAGGAACCCCCCATGATTCAGCAGGAAACCTTCCTCAACGTCGCTGACAACAGCGGCGCCAAGCGCATCCAGTGCATCCGGGTGCTCGGCACCAACCGTCGCTACGCCCACGTGGGTGATGTGATCGTCGCCGCCGTCAAGGACGCGATGCCCAACATGGGCGTCAAGAAATCGGATGTGGTCAAGGCCGTGGTGGTGCGCACCCGGGCCACGCTGCGCCGCGACACCGGCAACGCCATCCGCTTCGACGACAACGCCGCCGTGATCCTCGGGAGCGACAACAACCCCAAGGGCACCCGCGTCTTCGGCCCGGTCGCCCGGGAGCTGCGCGAGCGCAACTTCACCAAGATCGTGTCCCTCGCCCCGGAGGTGATCTGACATGGCCGCCGCAACCCCCAAAGCCAGGCCCGTCCAGCGCATCAAGATGCGCATCCGCAAAGGTGACACCGTCCAGGTGATCGCCGGCAAGGACCGGGGCAAGACCGGCGAGGTGCTGCGCACCCTGCCCAACGAGAACCGTGTCGTGGTGCAGGGCATCAACCTGCGCACCCGCCACGTCAAACCCACCCAGGAAGGCGAGACGGGCCGCATCGTCACCGAGGAAGCGTCCCTGCACGCCTCCAACGTGATGCTGTACTCCACCGCCAACAAGGTCGCCAGCCGGGTGGAGATCGTCGTCCAGGACGACGGCAGCAAGAAGCGCCGCCTCAAGAAGACCGGGGAGGTGCTCGACTGACCGCCCCCCACCGCGTCACACCCCGCGACGCCCCCCCCGCTCCGCTTCCCTGCTCCCCTCCCCCGTCCGCCTTCTGACCACGTCCAGAAGCGCCCCCCCATCCCCCCGTCATGTCACTCAAACAGCGCTACCGGGAGACGATCCAGCCCAAGCTGCTGAAGGATCTCAACCTCTCCAACGTCCACGAGGTTCCCAAGGTGGTCAAGGTCACCGTCAACCGGGGCCTCGGTGAAGCCGCCCAGAACGCCAAGGCCCTCGAGGCCTCGATCACCGAACTGGCGACCATCACCGGTCAGAAGGTGGTGGTGACCCGCGCCAAAAAGGCCATCGCCGGCTTCAAGATCCGCCAGGGCATGCCGATCGGCGTGGCCGTCACCCTGCGGGGCGAGCGGATGTATGCCTTCCTGGAGCGTCTCATCCACCTGGCGCTGCCACGCATCCGCGACTTCCGCGGCGTCAGCCCCAAGAGCTTCGACGGCCGGGGCAACTACACCCTGGGGATCCGGGAGCAGATCATCTTCCCCGAGATCTCCTTCGACAAGATCGATGCCATCCGGGGGATGGACGTCACGATCGTGACCAACGCCCGTAACGACGAAGAGGGCCGGGCCCTCCTCCGCGAAATGGGAATGCCGTTCCGCAATACCTGAGCCCCCTCCCGGACACGACCATGGCCAACCACGACCCGATCTCAGACATGCTCACTCGCCTTCGCAACGCGAGTGAAAAGCGCCACGAGCGCACCAGGATTCCCGCCTCACGGCTTTCCCGCAGCATCGCCAACGTGCTGCAGCAGGAAGGCTTCATCGCCGCCATCGCCGAAGAAGGCGAAGGCGTGCAGCGCCAGCTGGTGCTTGAGCTGAAATACAGCGGCAAACACCGCCAGCCCACCATCCGCTCCGTGCAGCGGGTGAGCAAGCCCGGCCTGCGCATCTACAAGAACACCCGCCAGCTGCCCAAAGTGCTGGGCGGCCTCGGCGTGGCGATCATCTCCACCTCCCGGGGTGTGATGAGCGACCGTGATGCCCGCAAGCAGGGCGTCGGCGGCGAAGTGCTCTGCTACGTCTACTGATCCCAGGAGTTGTTCCATGTCTCGTATCGGTAAAGCCCCGATCCCCATTCCCGACAAGGTCACCGTCAGCCTCAATGGCCTGGCGGTCACCGTGAAGGGTCCCAAAGGGGAACTCAGCCGCGTTCTCCCGGAGGGCGTCAGCGTCAGCCAGGACGGCGGCATGGTGGTGGTGAGCCCCACCAGCACCCACCGTCGCTCCCGTGAGCGCCACGGCCTCAGCCGCACCCTCGTCGCCAACATGGTGGAAGGGGTCAGCCAGGGCTTCACCCGCAAGCTCGAGATCGTCGGCGTCGGCTACCGCGCCCAGGTCCAGGGGCGCAAGCTCGTGGTCAGCGCCGGCTACAGCCACCCTGTGGAGATGGTTCCCCCTGAAGGGGTCACCTTCTCGGTCGAGAACAACACCTCGGTCTTCGTCTCCGGCCCCGACAAGGAGCTGGTGGGCAACGAGGCGGCCAAGATCCGCGGCATTCGTCCCCCCGAGCCCTACAAGGGCAAGGGCATCAAGTACGAAGGTGAGCGGATTCTGCGCAAGGCCGGCAAGACCGGCAAGAAATGAGGTCTGCTCGAGCGTCATCCGTCTGATCCCCCATGTCTACCCTCTCCCGCAAACAGCAGACCCAGAAGCGTCACCGCCGCCTGCGTCGTCTGCTCTCCGGCACCGCCGCCCGTCCCAGGCTGGCCGTGTTCCGCTCCAACAATCACATCTACGCCCAGGTCATCGACGACGACGCCCAGAGCACCCTCTGCGCCGCGTCCACCCTCGACAAGGACCTGCGCACCAGCGTCCAGGCCAGCGCCACCTGTGACGCTTCCGTCGCGGTGGGCCAGCTCGTCGCCCAGCGCGCCCTCGCCAAGGGCATCCAGCAGGTGGTCTTCGATCGCGGCGGCAACCTGTACCACGGCAGGGTCAAGGCCCTTGCTGACGCCGCCCGGGAAGCGGGCCTTCAGTTCTGATCCCTGCTCTCACCATGACCGAAACCAACGACCAGATCCAGACCGGCGCCGTGCCTGCGGCCTCCGACATCCCCGCCGCTGCTGAAGGCCAGCAGGAGCAGCGCCGGGGCGGCGGCGGCGGCGGTGGCCGTGGCGATGCCAAGGGCGACCGCCGGGGCGGCGGCGGCCGCGGCCGTGACAACCGTCGCGGCCAGGAACGTGATTCCGAATGGCAGGAGCGGGTGGTGCAGATCCGCCGTGTCTCCAAGACCGTCAAGGGCGGCAAGAAGATGAGCTTCCGGGCCATCGTCGTTGTCGGTAACGAGCGCGGCCAGGTGGGCGTGGGTGTCGGCAAAGCCGGCGATGTCATCGGCGCTGTCCGCAAGGGCGTGGCCGACGGCAAGAAGCATCTGGTCAAGGTGCCCCTCACCCGCACCAGCTCGATCCCCACCCTCAGCAACGGCCGCGACGGTGCCGCCAGCGTGCTGATCCGGCCGGCTGCCCCCGGTACCGGGGTGATCGCGGGCGGTTCGATCCGCACCGTGCTCGAACTGGCCGGCATCAAGAACGTGCTGGCGAAGCGGCTGGGCTCCAAGACCCCGCTCAACAACGCCCGCGCCGCCATGCAGGCCCTCGAAGGCCTGCGCACCCACAAGGAGACCGCCAAGGAGCGGGGCATCTCCCTCGAGCAGATTTACTCCTGAGGCCCGCCATGACGTCCTTCTCACTCAACAACCTCCAGCCCCAGAAGGGGTCCCGCAAGCGCAAGCTGCGCAAGGGTCGCGGCATCGCCGCCGGCCAGGGCGCCAGCTGCGGCTTCGGCATGCGCGGCCAGAAGTCCCGCTCCGGCAGCCCCACCCGCCCCGGCTTCGAGGGTGGCCAGATGCCCCTCTACCGCCGGATCCCGAAGCTCAAGCACTTCCCGGTCATCAACCCCACCCACTACACCGTGATCAACGTGTCACGGCTGGGTGAGCTGAAGGCGGGCAGCACCGTCAGCCTCGACTCCCTGGAGCAGGCGGGCCTGGTCACCAGCCCCCGCTACCCGCTCAAGGTGCTCGGCAACGGCGAACTCACGGTGAAACTGACGGTCCAGGCCGCCGCCTTCACCGCTTCCGCCCGCGCCAAGATCGAAGCCGCCGGCGGCAGCTGCGAGATCATCGACTGAGCCCGGGCCGTTGCCCTGCCTCCAGCCCGGAGCCGTCTGCCCGTAGCCTTGTGCTGCGGCAGGCGGCTCCGGTCGTATCGACCCGTTCCCCCCACTCCCGTCATCACCATGCTCCTCAGCAGGGGGCGCAATCCGAGCGCCGCTGAAATCCTCGTCCAGCTGGTCCAGTCGAAGGGCCTGAGGGATCGGGTGCTCACCACCCTGGGCCTGCTGCTGCTGGTGCGACTCGGCATCTACATCCCGGTGCCCGGCATCGACCGGGTCGCCTTCCAGGACTTCATCCGCCAGGGGGGCCAGCTGATCGGCTTCCTGGACATCTTCACCGGCGGCGGCCTGTCCACCCTGGGCGTGTTCGCCCTGGGCATCCTGCCCTTCATCAATGCCTCGATCATCATCCAGCTGATGACGGCGGCCCTGCCCCAGCTCGAGGAGCTGCAGAAGAACGAAGGCGAGGCCGGCCGGCGCAAGCTGGCCCAGATCACCCGCTACGTGGCCCTGGGCTGGGGCATCCTGCAAAGCATCGTCTTTGCCCTGATCCTGCGCCAGTACGCCCTGCCGGGCCTGCCTGACTGGCTGTTCGTCGTCCAGACGAGCCTGGCCCTGGTCACCGGTTCGATGGTGGTGATGTGGATCAGTGAAGTGATCACCGAACGGGGCATCGGCCAGGGGGCCTCCCTGGTGATCTTCATCAACATCGTGGCCACCCTGCCCAAGGCCCTGGGCTCCACCATTCAGCTGGCCCAGAGCGGTGACCGGGCCACGGTGGGTGGCATCGTCGTGCTGGTGCTCGTCTTCCTGGTGACGATCGTGGGGATCATCTTCCTGCAGGAAGGGAGCCGCCGCATCCCGATCGTGAGCGCCAAGCGCCAGGTGGGCGGCGCCAGCACCCTGGCGTCCCGCCAGAGCTACCTGCCCCTGAAGCTCAACGCCGGCGGCGTGATGCCGATCATCTTCGCCTCGGCGGTGGTCTTCCTGCCACTCACCATCGCCAACCTCACCAAGAGCCCCTGGCTGATCCGGGTGGCGGGCTACCTCAACCCCACCAGCAGCACCCCCTGGGTCTATGCCGTGGTCTATTTCGCCCTGATCTGCGGCTTCGCCTTCTTCTACGCCTCCCTGACCGTCAACCCGGTGGACATCGCCACCAACCTGAAGCGCTCCGGCGTCGCCATCCCCGGCGTGCGTCCCGGCTCTGCTACTGCCGACTACCTCTCGGGGGTGTCCAACCGGCTCACCCTGCTGGGGGGCCTGTTCCTGGGCGCCATCGCGATCATTCCCTCGGCCGTGGAAGGTGCCACCCAGGTGCGCACTTTCCAGGGCCTGGGGGCCACTTCCCTGCTGATCCTGGTGGGCGTGGCCATTGACACCGCCAAGCAGGTGCAGACCTACGTGATCTCCCAGCGCTACGAAGGGCTGGTCCGGCAGTAGGCCCCTTTCCCCCGTCTTCTCTCCCATGAAACAGCGACTCCTCTTCCTTGGCCCCCCCGGCGCCGGCAAGGGCACCCAGGCCGAACTCCTGGCCGAACGCCACCAGCTGCTGCATCTCTCCACCGGCGAGCTGTTGCGGGCGGAGGTCAAGGCCGGCAGCGCCCTGGGCCAGGAGGCGGAAGCGGTGATGGCCCGCGGCGAGCTGGTCAGCGATGCCCTGGTGCTGGCGATCGTGCGCCACCGTCTGGAAAGCCACCAGGGGGGCTGGCTGCTGGATGGGTTCCCCCGCAACCTGGCCCAGGCCGAGGCCCTCGACGGCCTGCTGGCCGAGCTTGACCAGCGCATCGAACGGGTGCTGCTGCTGGAGCTGGAGGACGGGGTGCTGATCCAGCGCCTGCTCTCCCGCGGCCGGGCCGACGACAACGAAGCGGTGATCCGCAACCGCCTGGTGGTGTACCAGGAGCAGACCGCCCCCCTGATCGACCACTACCGCAACCTGGGCCTGCTCCACAGCGTGGAGGCCTCCGGCACGGTGGCGGAGATCGGAGAAAGGGTCGTCGCCGCCCTTGTTGACTGATGTGATAAGGTAGCTGTTTGCAAATTCGGAGAGCACAACGCCCATGAAGGTGCGTGCCTCAGTCAAGAAAATGTGCGACAAATGCCGGGTGATCCGTCGCCACGGCAGGGTCATGGTGATCTGCACCAACCCGAAGCACAAGCAGCGTCAGGGTTGACCCCCCACGCTTTCACGGCGGCCGCCTTCGGCCGCCACCCCCATTGCCCTCTGATCGTTTCCTGACGTGGCTCGGATCGCCGGTGTCGATATCCCTCGTGACAAGAGGGTTGAGATCTCACTCACTTACGTGTACGGGATCGGGCTCACCAGGGCCCGCAAGATTCTCGCCAAATCGGGGGTCAGCCCCGACATCCGGGTGAAGGACCTCAGTGATGGCGACGTGCAGAAGCTGCGCGGCGCCGCCGATTCCTTCGTCCTCGAGGGCGACCTGCGCCGTGAAGAGGGCATGGCCCTCAAGCGCCTGCAGGACATCGGCTGCCTGCGGGGTCGCCGCCATCGCATGGGCCTGCCCGTGCGCGGTCAGCGCACCCGCACCAACGCCCGCACCCGCCGCGGCGCCCGCAAGACCGTGGCCGGCAAGAAGAAGTGAGGTCCGGGCCTCCGGGCCCGTTCCCCATTCCTTGCCTGCCCCATTCCCCGGCCGGTGGCCCCTCGCGGCAGCCACCGGGCCCCAGTCCCGCCGCCCTCCTCTCCCGGAGGTCGTCACCGGGGCTTCCCCCCAGTCCTTTGATCACCTCCCTGCTCCAGCAGGGCCACCGCCATGGCCAAACCAGCCAAGAAGACAGGCCCCAAGAAGGCCAAGCGCAATGTGCCCAACGGGGTCGCGCACATCCAGAGCACCTTCAACAACACGATCGTCTCCATCACCGATACCGCCGGTGAAGTGGTGAGCTGGTCGTCGGCCGGCGCCAGCGGCTTCAAGGGAGCCCGCAAGGGCACCCCCTTCGCCGCCCAGACCGCCGCCGAAGCGGCCGCCCGCCGGGCCCTCGAGCAGGGCATGCGCCAGATCGAAGTGCTGGTGCGCGGTCCCGGCTCCGGACGCGAAACCGCCATCCGGGCCCTGCAGGTGGCCGGTCTCGAGATCACCCTGATCCGCGACGTCACCCCCCTGCCCCATAACGGTTGCCGCCGGGCCAAGCGCCGCCGGGTCTGAGCCGTACGGACTCCTCCGGCCTCTCAGCCGACACCCCAGGGCCGCTGTTGCGGCCACCTTCCCTTTCTCACCTCCTCAGACCGTGTTGCACTACCAGATCGATCGGGTCGAGCACCAGGTCGCCGACGACCGTTCCCAGACGGGCGTCTTCCTGATCGGCCCCCTGGATCGGGGCCAGGCGACCACCCTCGGCAACGCCCTGCGGCGCGTGTTGATCGGTGGTCTCGAAGGAAGCGCCATCACGGCGGTGCGTCTCTCCGGGGTCAACCACGAATACGCCACGGTGCCCGGTGTGCGCGAGGACGTGCTCGACATCCTGCTCAACTGCAAGTCGGTTCCCGTCAACAGCCGCAGCCGTGATCTCGAGATCGGCCGCCTGATGGTCAACGGCCCGGCCCGGGTCACCGCTTCGGATCTTCAGTTCTCCCCCCAGGTGCAGGTCATCGACGGCGATCGGGAGATCGCCACCGTGGCCGAGGGCCACAGCCTGGAGATGGAGGTCCATGTGGAGCGCGGCATCGGCTACCGGCCGGTGGATCGCCACAACGAGGACACCGCCGCCATCGACCTGCTCCAGATCGACGCGGTCTTCATGCCTGTCCGTCGGGTCAACTACACCGTCGATGAAACCGCGGTCGGCGAAGGAGGCTCGGCCCACGAGCGCCTGCGCATCGAGATCGAGACCAACGGCAGCGTCACCCCTGACGACGCCATGGCCCAGGCGGCCAACCAGCTGATGGAGCTGTTCCAGCCCCTGGCCACCCTCACCATGACCGAGGAGCCCGGCCTGGAACCCGAGCCTTCGGCCGAGGCCCAGATCCCCCTGGAGGAGCTGAACCTCTCCGTCCGCGCCTACAACTGCCTGAAGCGCGCCCAGGTCAACTCCGTCTCCGACCTCATGGGCTTCAGCTACGAAGACCTCCTGGAGATCAAGAACTTCGGATCCAAGTCCGCCGACGAGGTGATCGAGGCCCTCGAGAGGATCGGCATCTCCCTGCCCCAGAGCCGCACCAGCGGCTGAAAGGCGGTTACCCCTTCCCCGTTACGCCACCCGCCCCGTCCCCACCATGCGACACCAGTGCCGAGTCCCCCTGCTGGGACGCCCCGCCGACCAACGCAAAGCCATGCTGCGTGGTCTGACCACCCAGCTCATCCGTGAAGGCCGCGTCACCACCACCAAGGCCAGGGCCAAGGCCCTGCGTGACGAAGCCGAGCGCATGATCACCCTGGCCAAGGACGGCACCCTCGCCGCCCGCCGCCGCGCCATCGGCTACATCTACGACAAGCAGCTCGTTCACGCCCTGTTCGACAAGGCCCAGGACCGCTACGGCGATCGCCAGGGTGGCTACACCCGCATCATCCGTACGGTGCGCCGCCGTGGCGACAACGCCGAGATGGCCATCATCGAGCTGGTCTGAAAAGGATCGCCCTTTCGCTGCAGTACGAGGGCTCCTCGTTCCACGGCTGGCAGCGTCAGGCCAGCCACAGCAGCGTTCAGGAAACCCTGGAAGGGGCGATCGCTGCGCTCGATCCGCACCGGCCCGCCCAGACGGTGGCCGCGGGTCGCACCGACAGCGGCGTCCATGCCGCGGCCCAGGTGGTGCATTTCGATGCCTCTGGCCCCATCCCTGTGTCCCGTTGGGCGAAAGCCCTCAACGGCCGCCTGCCGCCCACGATCCGGGTGAGGGCCGCCGCCGAGGTCGCCTCCGACTGGCACGCCTGCTTCACCGCCACCTACCGGCGCTACCGCTACACGATCTTCAACGGCCGCACCCCCAACCTGTTCCTGGCCCCCTGGAGCTGGCATCGCTACCAGTGGCGCCTCGACGAGGCCCGCATGGCCCGCTGTCTGGAGGCTCTGCAGGGGGAACACGACTTCTCCGCCTTCCAGCGGGCGGGCAGCCGCCGCGCCCATGCCCGCACCACCGTTCAGGAGGTGCACATCGATCGCCAGGGAGATCTGCTGGTCGCCGAAGTGCAGGCCAGCGGCTTTCTATACGGAATGGTGCGCCTGCTGATGGGCCAGCTGGTGGCCGTGGGGGAGGGCCGCCTTGAGGCCGAGGAGTTCCTGCACCGCTGGCGCAGCGGCGCCCGCCATGCGGTCAAGGAGGCCGCCCCACCCCAGGGCCTTTGCCTGCTGCGGGTGGGCTACCCGACGGACATCTTCCCTGAGGCCGCCTGGTATGATTGTCAACCGCGATTTCTGTTGGAATCGCGCGATCCTCCCGCCGATCCGTTCATCGGCGTTCCGATCGGTTGAGCAGCTCTGCAGGGTGCCCCGTCCGGTGGTCCCACACAGAAAGCGTCTCGCCGAAATTCGCCGGATCCGGCGACACGGTAGGGTCGAATCTCCCTGTCCCGACCCATCCGGCTGCGATGGGCTCACCCCAAACCGGCCCGCCGGCGCGATGAACAAGACAACCCCACCCTCCATCGATTCGCTTGAGCGCCAGTGGTACCTGGTTGACGCAGCGGACCAGACCCTCGGCCGTCTCGCCAGTGAAGTGGCCCAGGTGCTGCGCGGCAAGAACAAGCCCACCTTCACGCCTCACCTCGACACCGGTGATTTCGTGGTGGTCATCAACGCCGACAAGGTGCGCGTCAGCGGCAACAAGGCCACCCAGAAGATTTACCGGCGCCATTCCGGCCGTCCCGGCGGCATGAAGACCGAAACCTTCGAGCATCTCCAGGCCCGTCTGCCGGAGCGCATCATCGAGAAGGCGATCAAGGGCATGCTTCCCCACAACGCCCTTGGCCGCCAGCTGTTCCGCAAGCTGAAGGTCTACAAGGGCGCCGAGCATCCCCACGCCGCCCAGCAGCCCCAGCCCCTCGCCCTCGATCCCGCCACCGCCGCCCAATGACCAGCACCTCCAACCGCGTCGTCTACTGGGGCACCGGCCGTCGCAAGACCGCCGTCGCCCGTGTGCGGGTCGTCCCCGGCAGCGGCAGCGTCACCATCAATGGCCGCCCCGGCGACAACTACCTCAACTACAACCCCGTCTACCTGGCGGCAGTGAAGGCCCCTCTGCAGACGCTCGGCCTGGAAGCCCAGTACGACCTGCTGGTCAACGTGCGCGGCGGTGGCCTCACCGGCCAGGCTGATGCCATCAAGCAGGGCGCGGCCCGCGCCCTCTGCGATCTGTCGCCTGACAACCGCAAGCCGCTCAAGATTGAAGGCCACCTGAGCCGCGACCCCCGGGCCAAGGAGCGCCGCAAGTACGGCCTCAAGAAAGCCCGCAAAGCTCCCCAGTTCTCCAAGCGCTGATTTCCGTCATGCCGAAAGCCGACATTCATCCCACCTGGTATCCGGACGCCAAGGTGATCTGCAACGGGGAGGTGGTCATGACCACCGGCTCCACCCATCCCGAACTCACCGTCGACGTGTGGAGCGGCAACCACCCCTTCTACACGGGCACCCAGAAGATCCTCGACACCGAAGGCCGGGTGGATCGCTTCATGCGCAAGTACGGCATGGGCAGCACCGATTCCGCCTCGGGTGCCAAGAAGGCCGCCAAGCCTGCCGAGGCGCCCGCCGCCGTCGACGCCGAGACCCCGGCAGCCACCGAAGCCTGACTCCGTCAGCCTGAGATCCTCAGACTCACACCGGCCGCCCGAATCGGACAGCTGATTCGGCCCGGTTGTTCCCCGGCCGGGTGCCTCCAGCACCCGGCTTTTTCCGTTTTGGGTGCCGCCCATGGATTCCGAGCTGCTGCAATCCCGGCTGGACACCGCCTGCCGCACCTTCCAGACCCTGGAGCGCCAGCTGGCCGACCCGGCGGTGGCCTCCGATCCGGCCCGCCTGCAGGCGATCGCCCGGGAGCGGGCGCGGTTGGAGCCCCTGGTCAACGATTACCAACGCCTGCGCAAGCTGGAGCAGGAGCGCGACGAGGCCCGCTCCCTGCTGAAGGCCCACCGTGATGATCCCGCCGCCGAGGAGCTGGTGACCATGGCCGCCGAGGAGCTGATCAGCCTGGAGGTCCTGATCACCGCCCTCAACGAACGGCTCACCCTCAGCCTGTTGCCCTCGGATCCCCGCGACGAGCGCAGCGTCATGCTGGAGATCCGTGCCGGTGCCGGCGGCGACGAGGCCAGCCTCTGGGCGGGCGACCTGGCCCGCATGTACGAACGCTATGCCCAGAGCCAGGGCTGGCAGGTTCAGCCCGTCAGCGCTTCAGAGGCCGACCTGGGCGGCTACAAGGAACTGATCCTCGCCATCCGCGGCGATGGGGTCTACAGCCAGCTGAAGTTCGAGGCGGGCGTGCACCGCGTGCAACGGGTCCCGGCCACCGAATCCCAGGGCCGGGTGCACACCTCCACCGCCACCGTGGCGGTGATGCCCGAGGCCGATCCGGTGGAGGTGCAGATCGATCCAGGGGATCTGGACATCAGCACGGCCCGCTCGGGCGGCGCCGGCGGCCAGAACGTCAACAAGGTGGAAACAGCTGTCGACCTGCTGCACAAACCCACCGGCATCCGGGTGTTCTGCACCCAGGAGCGCTCCCAGATGCAGAACCGGGAGCGGGCGATGGAGATCCTGCGGGCCAAGCTCTACGAGCGCCAGCTGGCGGAAGCGAATGCCGAGGAGCGCTCCGTGCGCCGTGCCCAGGTGGGCAGCGGCGACCGCAGCGAGAAGATCCGCACCTACAACGCCAAGGACAACCGGGTGACCGACCATCGGCTGGGACGCAACTTCTCCCTCGAGCCCGTGCTGGCCGGCCAGATCGAGGACCTGATCGGCGCCTGCATTGCCGAGGAGCAGCGCCAGGGTCTTGAGGCGCTTGCCCTCGAGGCCACCGGCACCGGTGGATGAGCCTCGGTGGATGAGCGCGGGGGGCGGATCAGGCGCCGATGACGTACTTGGCCCACTCCTGATGCTGGCCGGAGCGAATGCGCCGGTTGGCCTCGAAGCTCAGGCTGCCCAGGGGCCGGCGGGGCTCCCGGGCCAGGGGCATGCCCGCCTCCCTCGGTGTGCGGTTGCCCTTGCGCACGTTGCAGGGCAGGCAGGCGGTGGTGACGTTCTCCCAGACGTCGGTGCCGCCCCGGCTGCGGGGCACGACGTGGTCGATGGAGAGCGGCTCGCCACTGAAGCCGCAGTACTGGCAGGCGTGGCCATCGCGGTGGAAGACGTTGCGGCGCGTGAGCGGGAGCGGCTTGTAGGGCACCCGCACGAACTGACGCAGCCGGATCACCGTGGGCAGGAAATGGTCGGGGCGAATCGTCTTTTCAGGGTCGTGCTCCAACCCTTCGGCTTTCCCCTTGAGCAGCATCACCATGGCCCGGCGCCAGGTGGTGATGTTCAGCGGTTCGTAGGACGCATTCAGAACGAGTACGTGGCCCATTCCAGTCCGCTGGATACGCGGCATGCTAACGGGATTCCCATGAATTCCATGGTCCACCCCCTGCACCGGCGTCCATGACCAGCGCCTCGCTCGCCCCCACCAGCGCGACGGAGGAGACCCGGCAGTCGCGGCAGCGAGCCTGGGTGGAGGTGAATACCGCGGCCATCCAGGCCAACGTTCGCGCCCTGCAACGCCACATCGGACCGGCGACCCAGCTGATGGCCGTGGTCAAGGCCGACGCCTACGGCCACGGAGCCCTGCCGGTGGCCCGGGCCGTCCTGGAGGCGGGGGCGGCCTGTTTCGGCGTCGCCACCCTGGCGGAAGGGGTGCAGCTGCGTCGCGCCGGCATCTCCTCCCCGGTGCTGGTGCTGGGCAACCTCACCCAGCCGGAGGAGCTGCGCAGCTGCCTGCGCTGGCAGCTGATGCCGACGCTCAGCAGCATGCGGGAGGCCCTGCTCTGCCAGAACCTGGCCAGCGGCAGCGGCCGCACGATGGCCGTCCAGCTCAAGCTGGACACCGGCATGGCCCGCCTCGGCGCCGACTGGCAGGAAGGCCCCAGGCTGGTGGCGGCCCTGCGGGGCATGGAAGCCCTCGACCTGGCGGGGATCTATTCCCATCTGGCCTGCGCCGATGCCGCCCCGGAGGAAGACGACGGCCTCAGCGACCTGCAGCAACGGCGCTTCGAGAGCGTCCTCTCCAGCCTGAACGAACAGGGGCTGACGGCCGGCTGCCGGCACCTTGCCAACTCCGCCGGCACCCTGCGGGGGCACCGGCAGCATTTCGACCTGGTCCGGGTCGGCCTGGCCCTCTACGGCCAGCCGCCGGCGCCCCACCTGGCCGGCGTGGTGTCCCTGCGGCCAGCCCTGCAGATCCACGCCCGCGTCACCCTGCTGCGCCAAGTGGGGGCGGGGGTCGGCGTCAGCTACGGCCACCGCTTCCGCACCAGCCGGCCCAGCCTCCTGGCGGTGGTGTCGATCGGTTACGCCGACGGGGTGCCCCGCCAGCTCTCCAACCGCATGGACGTGCTCTTCGACGGCCGGCGCCTGCCCCAGGTGGGCGCCATCACCATGGACCAGCTGGTGATTGACGCCACCGAGGCCCCCCGGATCGAAGTGGGCAGCCTGGTCACCCTGCTGGGCGACCAGGGGGGGGAAAGCATCAGCCCCCTCGACTGGAGCGAGCGCTGCGGCACGATCCCCTGGGAGATCCTCTGCGGCTTCAAGCACCGCCTGCCGCGCCTGGCCGTGCCCCCGGAGTCCGAGGCCGCGACCGAGCCCTGATAAGCTCTCGTGGCCACTGGAGAGGTGGCTGAGTGGTTGAAAGCGGCTCCCTGCTAAGGAGTTACAGAGGGCAACTTCTGTCGAGGGTTCGAATCCCTCCCTCTCCGTTTCAGGCCCTTCCAGGGCCGTCCACGCCAGGTCCGCTCAGAGCCTGGCGAGGCCGCTCCGGCCGAGATAGGCCGCGAACACAAAGCAGAGGCCCGAATTGATCTGGCCCTGGTGGGCCAGGGTCCAGTGGCAGAGCCATTGGAGACGCGCCCGCCCCCAGGCCCCCGTGAGCACGAGCAACACGGGGGGCAGCAGGGAGGGCGCCAGGGTGATCAGGCTCACCAGCACCACGAGGGCCGCCAGGGGGCCGGTCGCCAGGTCGGAACGGGCCAGGTCCTGCAGGGCCGGCAGGTAGAGCACCAGGGACGTGAGGTTCCCCGCCATCAGGGCCACTCCCAGGGTGAAGGAGCGGGCCAGGGAGGCCCCGGCGGGGGCGGGAGCAGGGGACAGCGTGCCGCCATCGCGGTGCAGCGACCGGAAGCCGATGGCGAGCAGCACGGCCGCCAGGACCAGATGGACACCGGCGGACACCGGATCGGCGCCGGCCGCGGGGCGGTCCGGCAGGGATCCCCCCGACCCCAGTCCCACCGCCGCCCAGCCAGCCACCACCAGGGCATTGCCGGCGGCATAGGCCCAGCTCAGCTTCACGCCGGATCCCGGGGTGGTGAGGGTGCGCAACTGTCCCACCAGCAGCAACGGGCTCACCGCCGCCCCGAGGGCGAGCGGCAACACGTCGAACGGCGGGGCGGTCAAGGGGGCCTGAGCGCGAGGGCCGATCGTAGGCAGGCTCAGGCGTCCAGCAGGGCGGCGGCAATGGCCGGCAGCAGGGTGGCATCGGCGGCCCGGGCCCGTCCCTCACTGAACACCACCAGCAGCATCGGGGCCTTGCCCTCCACCTCCACGTAGGCGGCGTCATGGCGGGCCTGGCTCATCCAGCCGGCCTTGCTCCACAGCCGGGCCCCATCGGGCAGGCCGGCCCCGAGGAAGCCATCCACCTGGTTCTCGGGATCGGCGGCCCGCTCCTGGGGATCCAGCGAGCGTCGCAGCAGCGCCATCATGCGGCGGCAGGCCGGCGGGGACACCGCGGCTCCGGCCATCACTGCGTGCAGCAGGCGAGCCGTGAAATCGGTGCTGAGGCGGTTGCGGTTCTCCAGCTGGGAGCCGTAGAAGTCCCGCTCCCGGCCATAGGGGCCCTCCGCCCAGGTTTTCTGGCAGGCGTTCACCCCTACCACCTCGCTCCAGCCGAGGCGCGCCAGCCAGTCGTTGACCACCTGGCGCTGGCGGCACCAGGCCGCTGCCCGTCCGGGGGGCAGGGACGGGCCGCTGGTGGTGCCGGTGAGCAGATCCACCACCAGGCTGGTGGCGTCGTTGCCGGAGTCGCGCACCATGTCGGCCAGGGCCCGGCGCAGCTCCGGCCCCTCCTCGATCAGCTGGCGTTGCAGCCAGGCTTCGGCGGCCACCAGATACACCAGCTTCACCACGCTGGCGGGGTAACGCGGCCTCTCCCCCTCCCAACCGGCACCGGTCACGGCCTGGCCCCAGAAGGCCTCCTGGCCCAGGCCCTCGGCGGCGCCCACCAGGGAAGCCCCGTAACGGAGCCAGGTGATCGAAAGCTGCTCCCCCAGCCCCGGGCGCCCCTCCGCCTCCAGATGGCCAATGAGCTGGCGCAGGGTCTGGCCCATGGCCTGATCCGGGCTGTAGAACGCCATCAGCGACGGCACCTTGCGATGGCGACCTTAGGCACCCTGCCGGCGCCGGGCCGTACCTGGACCCTGAGCCGGCCGCTGCCGGCCTACAGCCGGTCGCAGGGCCCGGGCCTGGCCACCGAGATCCAGGCGGGCCGGCATCTGCGGGTGCTCGACAGCGCCGAGACCCGCCTGCGGGTGCGGCTGCACGAGGACGGCTACCCCTGCTGGGTGGAGGCGCTCGCCCTCGAGAGCCACGGCCACCCCGCCCCGCCGCCGCCGCTGCCCCGCCTCGACCGCGCCAGGATCGCCGCCCGCCTGGAGGCGGTGCTCGCCTTCGCCGAGGCTGCCCGTCACCAACCCAACCGCTACCTCTGGGGGGGCACCCTGGGCCCCGATTTCGACTGCTCGGGGCTGGTGCAGACCGCCTTCGCCCAGGCCGGCATCTGGCTGCCCCGGGATGCCTATCTGCAGGAGCGCTTCTGCCGTCCGGTGGCGGTGGCCAGCGGCGTCACCAGCCTGCTGCTGCCGGGGGATCTGCTCTTCTTCGGCACCCCGCGGCGCTGCACCCACGTGGCCCTGCACCTGGGCGGCGGCCGCTACCTGCACAGCTCCGGTCGCCAGCACGGCCGTGACGGCATCGGCATCGACGACCTCAATCCCCGCAACCGGGATCCGGTGGCCTGCCATTACCGGGCCGAACTGCGGGGCGCGGGGCGGGTGATGCACAGCCACGACGGCAGTCCCCTGCCTCCCTGAGCACAGGGGCCCGGGACCCGGGGCGGGTACCGTGCAGCCTGAGCTGGGAGGGGCCATGGCGGAGACCGCCAGCCTGTCGGTGGTGGTGCCCCTCTACAACGAGGAGGCCAGCGTGCCCCTGCTGGTGGAGAAGCTGCTGGCGTCCCTGAGGCCCCTGGGCCGGCCATTCGAGCTGGTGCTGGTGGATGACGGATCCAAGGACGGTACCCAGGCCGTGCTGCGGCACCTGGCCGGCCAGGTGCCGGAACTGGTGGCCGTGTTGTTGCGGCGTAACTACGGGCAGACGGCCGCCATGGCGGCCGGCTTCGATGCCAGCGGCGGTGGGGTGATCGTCACCCTCGACGGCGACCTCCAGAACGATCCCGCCGACATCCCGCTGCTGCTGGCCCGGCTGGAGCAGGACGACCTCGACCTGGTGAGCGGTTGGCGGCAGCAGCGCCAGGACGGGGCCCTCAACCGGCTGCTGCCCTCCCTGGTGGCCAACCGTCTGATCGCCCGGGTCACCGGGGTGCAGCTGCACGACTACGGCTGCTCCCTGAAGGCGTACCGGCGGGAGGTGGTCAGCGACATGAACCTGTACGGGGAACTGCACCGCTTCCTGCCGGCCCTGGCCTTCATCGAGGGCGCCCGTATCGGCGAGGTGAGGGTGTCCCACCAGGCCCGTCTCTACGGGCGCAGCAACTACGGCATCGACCGCACCTTCCGGGTGTTGATGGACCTGCTGACGGTGTGGTTCATGAAGCGGTTCCTGACGCGGCCGATGCATGTGTTCGGCTTCGCCGGCCTGCTGGCCCTGGGGGCGGGCCTGGCCATCGCCTTATGGCTGGTGGGCGAGAAGCTGCTGCTGGGGGCCGACATCGGCAACCGTCCCCTGTTGCTGATGGCCGTGCTGGCGATCCTCAGCGGGGTGCAGCTGTTCAGTTTCGGGTTGCTGGCGGAACTGCAGATGCGCACCTACCACGAGAGCCAGGGCCGACCGATCTACCGGGTGCGGGCCACGCTGCGCGGCAGCGCCGGCTGAACTTTTATGTCGCCCCCCGCTCCCCTGAGAAGCCAGACAGGAAGGGGTCCTTACAGTACCGGCGGTTCCTATTGGCCCAAGCCATGACTGGTGAATTTGCCGTTGCCTGGATGCCGTCCGTGATGGTTCCCCTGGTGGGAATCCTCGGCGCAGCGGTGGCCATGGCCCTGCTGTTCAACGTGATCGAGGCGACCGACTGACGACCGGCCCAGGCCGCAGCGTCACTCGCCTCCCCTTCCGACGACCCCCTGATCCGCCCCCCATGACCGTGACCCCCGTCGCCGACCCAACCGTCGGCAATCTGGCCACCCCCGTTAACAGCAGCTATTTCACCAAGGCCTTTCTGAACGCCCTGCCGGCGTATCGGCCCTCCCTCTCCCCCAACCGTCGTGGTCTTGAGGTGGGCATGGCCCACGGCTACTTCCTCTACGGGCCCTTCGCCTACACCGGCCCCCTGCGTGCCACCGAGTTCGCCAGCACCGCCGGCCTGCTCGCCGCCATCGGCCTGGTGTCGATCCTGACCATCTGTCTGTCGATTTACGGCACCGCCGGCAGCGGCCCCAGCGTCCAGCCCGCTGACGCCACCATCGACAACCCTCCCGCCGACCTGTTCACCAAAGCCGGCTGGGCGGAATTCGCCAGCGGCTTCTGGTTGGGTGGCTGCGGTGGCGCCGCCTTCGCCTGGTTCCTCTGCAGCACCGCCATCCAATCGCCGCTGGCCAACATCGCCGGTGGCGTCTGGAGCGTCGGCTGATCCAGCCCTGCCCCACCGGATGCCTTCAAAACCCTGCCTCGGCAGGGTTTTTTATTGGCCCTGAAGTGGAGAGTTCAGGCTCTTCGGAGAGTCATTCCGACTGAATGTCGCCTCTGGAGCCAGCGCCACGACTGGAAGAATGACCGGCACGCGGACGTGGCTGATGCCGCAATCGACGTGAGGCGGATTCCATTGTCAACGGCCTGAGAACCATGCCGAACTGCATAGGCGGTTGAGCACGCAGAACTTGTTGGAGAGCGTGATTTGCAACCACAACGACCATGCCGGTGGTCCCAGAGAGCTGCTTGGATGCAGCAACCAACCCCCATCAACCGACCGCACCAGTGACCTGAATCATCGGACCTGATCCATCAACGACAAGCCAAGACAAGAAAAAACCCCCGGTGGTCACCGGGGGTATGGAGGTCCCTCGAAGATTCGAGAAGGGGCAAAGAACAGGTCCGGGAGCCGAGGCTCAGCCGAACTTGCCTGACGTGGACGCGATCAGGAAGGCCGCGTACGTAAGGATGTAGCCGATCGTGAAGTGGGCGAGACCCACCACACGGGCCTGAACGATCGAGAGAGCGACGGGCTTGTCGCGCCAGCCCACCAGGTTGGCGAGGGGCGTGCGCTGATGCGCCCAGACGATGGTTTCGATCAGCTCCTGCCAGTAACCCCGCCAGGAGATCAGGAACATGAAGCCGGTGGCCCACACCAGGTGACCGAAGAGGAACATCCAGGCCCAGACGGCCAGGTTGTTGGATCCCATCGGGTTGTACCCGTTGATCAGCTGGGAGCTGTTGAGCCACAGATAGTCCCGGAACCAGCCCATGAGATAGGTGCTGGATTCGTTGAACTGGGCCACGTTGCCCTGCCAGATGGCGAGGTGCTTCCAGTGCCAGTAGAAGGTGACCCAACCCACGGTGTTCAGGGCCCAGAAGACGGCCAGATAGAAGGCGTCCCAGGCCGAGATGTCGCAGGTGCCGCCACGGCCGGGGCCGTCGCAGGGGAAGGAGTAGCCGAAGTCCTTCTTGTCGGGCATCAGCTTGGAACCCCGGGCATCCAGGGCCCCCTTCACCAGGATCAGGGTGGTGGTGTGCAGACCCAGGGCGATGGCGTGGTGGACCAGGAAGTCACCAGGGCCGATCTGCAGGAACAGGGAGTTGTTGCCTGCATTGATGGCATCCAGCCAACCCGGCAGCCAGACGGCGCCGTTGTTGGGCCACGCCGTCGAGGCGATGCTGTCCGAGTTGGCCAGCAGGATATCCATGCCGTAGAGGGCTTTGCCGCTCGAGGCCTGGACGAACTGGGCGAACACCGGCTCGATCAGGATCTGCTTCTCGGGGGTGCCGAAGGCGACCACCACGTCGTTGTGGACGTAGAGACCCAGGGTGTGGAAGCCGAGAAACAGGGAGACCCAGCTGAGATGGCTGATGATGGCTTCCTTGTGCTCGAGCATCCGGGCAAGAACGTTGTCCTTGTTGGCTTCCGGGTCGTAGTCGCGGATGAAGAAGATCGCACCGTGGGCGAAGGCCCCGCACATCAGGAAGATGGCGATGTACTGGTGGTGGGTGTAGAGGGCCGCCTGGGTGGTGTAGTCCTTGGCGATGAACGCATAGGACGGCAGCGCGTACATGTGCTGCGCCACCAGGCTGGTCACAACTCCCAAGGCCGCCAGGGCCAGGCCCAGCTGGAAGTGCAGGGAGTTGTTGACGGTGTCGTAGAGGCCCTTGTGGCCTGCGCCCAGGGCTCCACCAAAGGGAGTGCCCTTCGGCGGGTTGTGGGCTTCGAGGATCTCGCGGATCGAGTGGCCGATACCGAAGTTGGTCCGGTACATGTGGCCGGCGATCACGAAGATGCAGCCGATGGCCAGGTGGTGGTGGGCGATGTCCGTGAGCCACAGCGCTTCGGTCTGGGGGTGGAAACCACCCAGGAAGGTGAGGATCGCGGTGCCTGCTCCATCCGAGGTACCGAACACCTGATTGGCGGTGTCGGGGTTCTGGGCATAGACGCCCCAGTTGCCGGTGAAGAACGGAGCCAGACCGGCGGGGTGAGGCGAGACCGAGAGGAAGTTGTCCCACCCGACGTGCTGTCCCCTGGATTCGGGGATGGCGACGTGGACCAGGTGACCGGTCCAGGCGATGGAACTGAAGCCGAACAGCACAGCCAGGTGATGGTTGAGCCGCGATTCAGCGTTCTTGAACCAGGCCAGGGAAGGCAGGAACTTGGGCTGGAGATGGAGCCAGCCGGCGAACAGGGCCCATGCCGACAGGATCAGCATGAAGATGGAACCCTGATAGAGCTCCATGTTGGTCGTCATGCCGATCGTGTACCACCAGTGGTACAGACCGGAATAGGCGATGTTCACCGGGGAGGAAGCGCCCGCCTGGGTGAAGGCGTCAATGGCGCCCTGCCCGAAGTGGGGATCCCAGATCGCATGAGCGATGGGACGTACATGCAGCGGATCGGCGACCCACTGCTCGAAGTTGCCCTGCCAGGCGATATGGAACAGGTTTCCCGAAACCCAGAGGCCGATGATCGCCAGGTGACCGAAGTGGGTGGAGAACAGCTTTTGGTAAAGCCGCTCCTCCGTCATTCCGTCATGGCTCTCGAAGTCGTGAGCCGTGGCGATGCCGTACCAGATACGGCGGGTTGTCGGGTCCTGTGCCAGACCCCGGCTGAACGAAGGAAATTTCGTTGCCATTGGGAAAGGTCAGGTGGAGGTCAGCCGACCGCGATGAGTCGGGACAGGAAGAAGGCCCAGGTTGTCGCGATACCGCCCAGCAGATAGTGGGCGACACCGACGGCACGGCCTTGGGTGATGGAAAGCGCCCGCGGTTGGATGGCGGGAGCCACCTTCAGCTTGTTGTGAGCCCAGACGATGGACTCGATCAGTTCCTGCCAGTAGCCGCGGCCACTGAAGAGGAACATGAGGCTGAAGGCCCAGACGAAGTGGGCACCCAGGAACATCAGACCGTAGGCACTGGAGGACGAGCCGTAGCTGTTCAGCACCTGAGCGGCCTGGGCCCACAGGAAGTCCCGGAGCCAACCATTGATGGTGATGGCGCCTTGGGCGAAGTTGCCGTTGGTGATGTGCTGGACGGTGCCGTCGGCATTGACGGTGCCCCACACGTCGCTCTGCATCTTCCAGCTGAAGTGGAAGATGACGATCGACAGGGAGTTGTACATCCAGAACAGGCCGAGGAACACGTGGTCCCAGGCCGACACCTGACAGGTACCGCCACGGCCGGGGCCGTCGCAGGGGAAGCGGAAGCCCAGGTTCGCCTTGTCGGGGACGAGGCGGGAGCTGCGCGCATACAACACACCCTTCAGAAGGATCAGCACGGTGACGTGGATCGTGAAGGCATGGATGTGGTGGACCATGAAGTCGGCCGTTCCCAGGGGGATCGGCGCGGCGGCCACCTTGCCGCCAACGGCCACGATGGTGCCGTTGAACACTTCGCTCACACCGGCCAGCGCGTTGGGAGCGGTGGTGCCGGCGGCAGCGGCGTGCAGACCCTGGATCCATTGCGCGAAGACGGGCTTCAGCTGGATCGCGGTGTCACTAAACATGTCCTGGGGACGTCCCAGGGCACTCATGGTGTCGTTGTGGATGTAGAGGCCGAAGCTGTGGAAGCCCAGGAAAATGCACACCCAGTTGAGGTGGCTGATCAGGGCGTCACGGGCTTTCAGCACCCGATCCAGCACGTTGTCGATGTTCTTGGCCGGGTCATAGTCGCGGATGAGTGCGATGGCCGAGTGGGCACCGGCTCCGACGATGAAGAAGCCGCCGATCCACATGTGGTGAGTGAACAGCGACAGCTGGGTCGGGTAGTCGATACCGATGTAGGGATACGGCGGCATCGCATACATGTGGTGCGCCACGATGATCGTGAGCGAACCCAAGAGTGCGAGGTTCAGACCCAGCTGGGCGTGCCAGGAGGTGGTCAGGAATTCGTAGAGCCCATCGTGACCTTTGGGCGCGGGGAACAGCAGGGGATCGCCCTTCTGGCCCTCGAGAATTTCCTTGATGCTGTGGCCGATGCCCCAGTTGGTGCGATACATGTGGCCAGCCACGATGAACAGCACCGCGATCGCCAGATGGTGATGGGCGATGTCGGTCATCCAGAGGCTGCCGGTCACAGGATTCAGACCACCCTTGAAGGTGAGGAAATCGCTGTAGGCGGCCCAGTTGCCGGTGAAGAAGGCGGAGATCCCCGCGCCGAAGCCGGGGAACAACTGGGTCAGCAGATCCTGGTTGAGAAACTCGTGGGGGAGCGGGATGTCGGCCACCGAAGCGATGGTCTTGCCGTTCAACACCAGCGGGCTGCCGGCGTCGATGGCATCCATCAACTGGGTGGTGGGCAGCGACACGTGCAGCAGGTGGCCTGTCCAGGACAGGGACCCGAGCCCGAGCAGGCCGGCCAGGTGGTGGTTGAGCATGGACTCAACGTTCTGGAACCATTCCAGCTTCGGCGCTGCCTTGTGGTAGTGGAAGACACCGGCGTTGAGCATCAGGCCGGCCATCACCAGGGCACCGATGGCGGTGCACAGGAGCTGGAACTCACTGGTGAAACCCCAGGCTCTCCACACGTGGAAGAGGCCGGAGGTGATCTGGATGCCGTGGAAGCCGGCACCCACATCGCCATTGAGAATTTCCTGGCCGAAGATCGGCCAGACCACCTGGGCACTGGGTTTGACGTGCAGGGGGTCGGCCAGCCAGCCGGTGTAGTTGGAGAAGCGGGCTCCGTGATAGAAGGCGCCGCTCAACCAGATGAAAATGACGGCCAGATGGCCGAAGTGAGCGCTGAAGATCTTCCGGGAGACCTCTTCAAGATCGCTCGTGTGGCTGTCGAAATCGTGAGCGTTGGCGTGGAGGTTCCAAACCCAGGTGGTGGTTTTGGGACCTTTGGCGAGGGAGCGATCGAAGTGCCCGGGCTTGCCGAGAACATCGAAGTCGACAGGAACGGGGTTCCGGTCAACCATGTCCTTCGCCGTTTTCCCACGCTCTGGTGGGCTGATGGTCATCGAGACGTTCCTCGAGGGACGGGGTCGAGGTGGAGGTCCACCCCTTCGACGGACGCCGGAGACAGGTCATGCGACCGTCCCGGCCCCATCGGTGGGCCCCATGACCGGGAAGACCCGACCATGGGCACCAGTCGTGAGGTGAGGGAAATCCCTTGCCACGACTGGGGCTTTGGGCCCCGAAAGGGGACCGCTGGCGGAAGTATAGGGGTCGAAAACAAGGCGAATCGGCCGCCAGTTACAAAGGTTTAATCCCAGCGGTTCCAAGGCTGCGACAGCGGTCTGACCGCATGTTGTCAACAACGTAACAATCAGAAAATCCGTGGGTTTTTATAACCGCTTGCTGCATTGTTCGGCCATTTCGACAGCTGATCTGCCCCGTTCGGGCCCCGAAGCAGAATGGCGCCACGGTTGAGGCAGCCCGCGTGAGCGACAGGGGTCAGAGGCAAGGAAACGCAGGGCGAGGGGCCGGGAGGTCCTGTCTCTGGGCCGGCCTGCTGACGATGGTTCTGCTGCTGGCGCTGAGCGTGGCACCGCCGGCCGCCCTGGCGTTCAACCTGCCGGGCCGCCGCACGCCGGCTACGGACACCACTCCCCTGGCGGTGGGGCGTTCCAGCCAGCAGGAGGTGGCGCCACCCCTGGCGGTGCAGCAGCTGCAGGAGGCCCTGGACGGGCGGCGGCCCCGGCTGGAGATCCTCTCCCCCGCCGACGGTGCCCTGCTGCCGGCCGGTCCCTGGACCCTGCGGTTGAAGGTGGAGGACTGGCCCCTGGTGGACGCCGGCCGCCTCGGCCTCGGCCCGCACGTGGTGGTGCAGCTGGATGGGGATCCCCCCCTGCCGCTCACAGACACCAGCACCACCATGCGGCCTCTGGAGCCGGGCAGCCATCGGCTCACCGTCTATGCCGCCAGGCCCTGGGGCGAGGCGGTGAAGGGCCCCGGGGCCCAGCGCCAGATCCGGCTTCACAGGGTCGCGGCCAACCCCTTGAGCCAACCTGCCCCTGGCAGTCCCCAGCTGATCGCCGTCAGCCCCCGGGGGACGGCGTCCGGCACGCCCCTGCTGCTCGACTGGCTGTTGTTGGACGCCCCCCTGCAGAACCTGCGCAGCGGTGACGCCAGCTGGCGGCTGCGCGTCAGCCTCAACGGCGACAGCGTCCTGCTGGATCAACAGACGCCCCTGTGGCTGGAGGGCTGGCGCAGCGGCAGCAATGCGATTCAGCTCGACCTGCTCGATGGGCTCGGCGAGCCGCTCAACCCACCGTTCAACAGCCTGGTATCGGAAGTGATCCTGGAGGCCGGCGCCGAAGCCCCCCGCTGGCAAGGGGGCCGACTGCAGCCCGCTGAGCTGGCCATCCTGCTGGGCGAGGCCCCACCGCCTGCCGCGCCGGATCCGGAGCCGGAGACCGAGCCCATGCCCGAACCAGAGCCAGAACCAGAGACGACGCAGGAATCAGCCCCCGACGTGGAGACCGAGGCCCTGACCGATGCTGGGCAAGATGCCGCAACCGGGCTGGGAACCGAGGTCCAGACGGAGGGCGAGAACCCGGCCGAGATCGAGACTGCGCCTGCGGACCGTCCCAACCCATCGGTGCCCTCAGCCAGTGCTGAGCTGGCCGAGCCCCCCCTGGATGGGAGCGTGGAGCCGTGACCGTCAGCCAACGCGCCATCATCGGCCTCGGCTTCGGGCCGACGGCCACACCGATGCTGCAACAGCTCACCCAGGCCGGCCTGCTGCAGACCGTGCGCGGCCCGGAGGATGCGGCGGCGGCCGTCTGGCTGGCGGAGCACTGGGGGACCGCCGAAGCGGTGGTGGCTGTCGGGGCCTGCGGCTTGGTGACCCGGCTGATCGCCCCCCTGATTGCTGACAAAGACAGCGATCCGGCCGTGCTGGTGGTGGATCCCCAGGGCCGTTTCGTCGTGCCGCTGCTGGGGGGCCATGCCGCCGGTGGCGATCGGCTCAGCCAGGCGATCGCCGCCCTGATCGGCGGCGAGGCCGTGCTCACCGGCGCCAGCGCCGCCCGAGGCCGGCTGCCCCTGGATGCCTTCGGCCAGGCCTGGGGATGGCGCCGGGGCGAGGGCGACTGGCGCGGCCTGATGGTGGGGGCGGCCCGCGGCGACCAGATCAGCCTGCGGCAGGAGAGCGGCAATACCCTCTGGCAGTCGCTGGAGGCCGCCGGCAGCGCAGAGGCGGCCGGCCCGGCGGCTCTGGTGATCAGCCCCCACGGTGGCGACGGCTGCCGCTGGCATCCCCCCGGCCTGTGGCTGGGCGTCGGCTGCGAGCGGAACACGAGCCTGGCGGTGCTGGAACGCCTCGTGGCAGAGGGGCTGGCGCAGCAGGGGCTGGCCCCCGAGGCCGTGGCCGGCCTGGCCAGCATCGATCGCAAGGGGGATGAGCCGGCTCTGCTGGCCCTGGCAGAGCAGCGGGGCTGGCCCCTGCGCCTCTACGACGCCCCCACCCTGGCGGGGGTGACCGTCCCCCATCCCTCCGAGGCGGTGGCCAGGGAGATGGGCACGCCGAGCGTGGCCGAGGCCGCCGCCCTCCAGGCGGCGGCCCAGGCGGGGGGGCCGGCCCGCCTGCTGGTGGAGAAGCGGATCGGACGCGCCGGGGCCGGGGAGCGGGGTGCCGCCACCCTGGCGGTGGCCCTGGCCGGACGCCAATGGGCGCCGCAGCGGGGAAGTCTGCAGTTGGTGGGAAGTGGTCCGGGTGCGATCGCCCTGCTCAGTGGCGAAGCCCGCCAGGCGTTGGCCACCACGACGGTGTGGGTGGGCTACGGGCTCTACCTCGACCTGCTTGAACCGCTCAGGCGACCCGACCAGCTGCGCCGCGAGGGCCGCCTGACCGAAGAGACGGCCCGTTGCGCCGAGGCCCTCGACCTGGCCCGACAGGGCCTCGACGTGGCGCTGATCTCCTCAGGAGACAGCGGCATCTACGGCATGGCAGGACTGGCCCTGGAGCTCTGGCTGCAGCTTCCGGTCCTCGACCGCCCCGCCTTCACGGTGCACCCGGGACTGTCGGCCCTGCAGCTGGCCGCCGCCCGGGCCGGCGCGCCGCTGATGCACGATTTCTGCACGATCAGCCTCAGCGACCGCCTCACCCCCTGGGAGGTGATCGAACGGAGGTTGAAGGGCGCCGCCAGCGGCGATTTCGTGGTGGCCCTCTACAACCCCCGTTCCCTGGGCAGGCCCTGGCAGCTGGGCCGGGCCATCGAACTGCTGGGCGAGGGCCGACCGGCCACCACGCCGGTGCTGCTGGCCCGTCAGCTGGGGCGGGCCGAAGAGACGCTCAGCCTGCACACCCTGGGTTCTCTGCCCCAGGACCAGGTGGACATGCTCACCCTGGTCCTGATCGGCAACAGCTCCACCCGTGTCCAGGACGGCCGCATGGTCACCCCCCGGGGCTACCCGGGGGCGGCTCTGGCCTGAGGGGAGGCGTCAAAAAAATCGGGATGACAGGATTCGAACCTGCGGCCCCTTCGTCCCGAACGAAGTGCGCTACCAAGCTGCGCCACATCCCGATAGCGAGACTTTAAGGGATGGAGCGCAGCGACAGCCCTGCCTACAGTCCGCCCAGCCCAGCGATGCCCGTGACCATCAGCGACCCCCGGCCCGCCCCGGCCAAGCCCCCCTGGTTGCGGGTCAAGGCGCCGCAGCGGGAGCGGATCGGGGCGGTGGCGGACCTGCTGGTCGACCTCAAGCTCAACACGGTCTGCCAGGAGGCCAGCTGCCCGAACATCGGCGAGTGCTTCGCCGGCGGCACCGCCACCTTCCTGATCATGGGGCCGGGCTGCACCCGGGCCTGTCCCTACTGCGACATCGACTTCGACCGCAGCGTGCGGTCGCTGGATCCCACCGAGCCCGAGCGACTGGGGGAAGCGGTGCGGCGCCTGGGCCTGAGCCATGTGGTGATCACCTCGGTCAACCGGGACGACCTGGCCGATGGCGGCGCCAGCCAGTTCGTCGCCTGCATCGAGGCCGTGCGCCGCAACGCGCCCCTGACCACGATCGAGGTGCTGCTGCCGGATCTCTGCGGCACCTGGGAGGCTCTGGCGGTGGTGATGGCGGCGGCACCGGAGGTGCTCAACCACAACATCGAAACCGTGCCCCGGCTCTACCGGCAGGTGCGGCCCCAGGGGGTGTACGAACGCTCGCTGGAGCTGCTGCGCCGGGTGCGGGACGGCTGGCCGCGCACTTACACCAAATCAGGGTTGATGGTGGGCCTGGGGGAAAACGATGCCGAGGTGCAGGGGGTGATGGCCGATCTGCGCGCCCACGCCGTCGACATCGTCACGATCGGCCAGTACCTCTCCCCCGGTCCCAAACACCTGCCGGTGCAGCGCTTCGTCTCCCCTGACGTGTTCGAAGACTTCCGCCGCCATGGCGAAACCGACCTCGGCTTCCTGCAGGTGGTGAGCAGTCCGCTCACCAGAAGCAGCTACCACGCCGGCGAGGTACGGCGCCTGATGCGCGAGCACCCCCGCTGATCAGAACAGAACCGGACACGATGCAGGATTGGGACGTCGCAGCCCCCTGGTCCGGTCATGAGCAAACTCGCCTCCCTCGGCCTGCTGATGGGCCTGCTCGCACCAGGGGAGCCTGCCCTGGCCGTGCCGCACGTCTATTCGGATGTGGTGCTGGGGGTGAACGACCTGATGGCCTGCGTGGACAACGCCAAGAGGGTGGCCAGCAAGAACGGCTTCAGCGACGATGTCCAGGTGCTCGGCACCGGTGAGAACCGCTCCGTGTACGCCGACCACACCAGCCTTCCGATGGCCCTCTCGATCAGCTGCAGCACAAAGCTGAGTGCCGCGTCGATCGCCGTCGCCGGCATGAACAACGACGACACCTTCGCCGCGTTCAAGAAGGTCTACGACGACTTCTGAGCCTGACCTGCAGGCCCGACTCAGGCCGCCACCGCTTGCCGTTGGGCCAGACCCACGGCGGCCTTCTCGCTGGGGGGCACCAGCACCTGGAAGCGCCCCTTCCAGGTGGGCCAGTCGGCCAGGATCGCCGCCGCCCTGGTGCTGCCGGTGGCCTGCAGGTGGTCCTCCAGCAGGGGCCGCAGCAGCGCTTCCTGCTCGGGGGTGGTGAGGGGCACCAGCTCCACCGACTCCGGATTGAGGCGGGCCGCCAGGCCACCGCTCTCATCGAGCAGGAAGGCCACGCCGCCGGTCATGCCGGCGGCCACGTTGCGGCCGGTGCCGCCCAGGACCACCACCACGCCGCCTGTCATGTACTCGCAGCAGTGGTCGCCAACCCCCTCCACCACGGTGCGTGCACCGCTGTTGCGCACGGCAAAGCGTTCACCGGCCCGGCCGAGGGCGAACAGCTCGCCGCCCGTGGCGCCGTACAGACAGGTGTTGCCGAGGATCACCTGGTCACCGGGATCGGTGACACCGGCCGGAGGCACCACCGTGATGCGGCCGCCGTTGATGCCTTTGCCCACGTAATCGTTGGCCTCCCCCACCAGGCGCAGGTCCATGCCCTGGAGCACGAAGGCACCGAAGCTCTGCCCGGCCGCGCCGTGGAAGGTGAGGGCCAGGCCCCCCTGGAACCCGGTGTTGCCGTGCAGGGCAGCAATCTCGCCGCTCAGGCGGGCGCCCACGCTGCGGTCGGTGTTGACGATCGGCAGCTGACGCACCACATGGCCGTGGGCGTCGATCGCCGCGCGCACCTCCGGATCGGCGAGCAAGGCATCCTCAAGCACCGGGCCGTTGTCGTGGGCGACGTCGTCGTGGCGCAGCCAGGAGCGGTCGGCGGCCGCAGGAATCGGATCGAGCAGGCAGGAGAGATCCAGGGCACCGGTCTTGGTGAGGTGGACGTCGCGATGCGCCAGCAGATCGGTGCGGCCAATCAGGTCCTCAAGGCGAGCCACGCCGAGCACGCTGAGCAGCTGGCGCACTTCCTCGGCCACGAAGACGAAGAAATTGACGACGTGCTCAGGCAGGCCGGTGAAGCGCTTGCGCAGGGCTTCCTTCTGGGTGGCGACCCCCACCGGGCAATTGTTGGTGTGGCAGACGCGGGCCATGATGCAGCCCTCGGCGATCATGGCCACGGAGCCGAAGCCGTACTCCTCGGCCCCCAGCAGGGCGGCGATCAGCACGTCCCAGCCGCTCTTGAGACCCCCATCGGCCCGCAGCAGCACCCGGTCCCGCAGGCCGTTCTCCAGCAGGCTGCGGTGCACTTCCGTCAGACCCAGCTCCCAGGGGCTGCCGGCATGCTTGATCGAACTCAGCGGCGAGGCTCCGGTGCCACCGTCGTGGCCGGAGATCTGGATCACGTCGGCGTTGGCCTTGGCCACCCCGGCGGCGATCGTGCCGATGCCGATCTCGGCCACCAGCTTCACCGAGACCCGGGCGGCGGGATTCACCTGGTGCAGGTCGTGGATCAGCTGGGCCAGATCCTCGATCGAATAGATGTCGTGGTGGGGCGGCGGTGAGATCAGCGCCACGCCCGGCTTGCTGTTGCGCAGCCAGGCGATGTAGGCGTCCACCTTGGGGCCAGGCAGCTGCCCGCCTTCGCCGGGCTTGGCGCCCTGGGCCACCTTGATCTCCAGCTGGCGGCCGCTGCGCAGGTAGGCCGGGGTGACGCCGAAACGCCCTGAGGCGATCTGCTTGATGGCGGAGCAGGCGCTGTCGCCGTTCTGCAGTCCGCGCAAGCTGGGGAGGGTGGGCGAATGGCCCTCGCCGTCGACGTCGTGGAGGGGGTGGTAGCGGGCCGGATCCTCGCCGCCTTCGCCGCAGTTGCTCTTGCCGCCGATGCGGTTCATCGCCACCGCCAGTACCTCGTGGGCCTCCCGGGAGAGGGCCCCCAGGCTCATGCCACCGGTGCAGAAGCGGCTGCAGATGCTCTCGACACTCTCCACCTGCTCGATCGGCAGAGGCACCGCAGCCGGCCTGAGCTCGAGCAGGTCCCGCAGGGCCGTCACCGGCCGGTTTTCCAGCAGGGTGCGGTAGGTGGAGAAATGGTCGTAGCCGGGGCCCGCCGCCACAGCGGCGTGCAGGGCCTTGGACATGTCCGGATTGTTGAGGTGGAACTCCCCACCGGTGCGGTACTGCACAAAGCCCATGAACTCCAGCTTGGTGCGGTGCAGCTCCGGGTAGGCCTTGGCATGGAACGCCAGGGTCTCGCTGGCCAGGTCGTGCAGGCTGAGGCCGGCCACCCGGCTGGTGGTGCCGGTGAAGGCCAGATCGATGAGATCGGCGCCGATGCCGATGGCCTCGAAGATCTGGGCGCCGTGGTAGCTGGCGAGCAGGGAGATGCCGATCTTGGAGAGGATCTTGCGCAACCCCTCCTCGAGGGCCTTGCGCACATTGGCCTGGGCCTTATCGGCGTCGAGGGGAGGCAGTTTGCCCCGTTCGATCATCGACTGGGTGCGGGGGTGGGCCAGCCAGTGGCGGGTGGTCTCCCAGGTGAGCCACGGGCAGACGGCACTGGCGCCATAGCCGATCAGGCAGGCCAGGTGGTGGGTGCTCCAGCACTGGGCGGTGTCCACCACCAGGGAGCACTGCAGGCGCAGGCCGAGCCGCAGCAGGTGGTGGTGCACAGCGCCAACCCCCAGCAAGGGAGGAATGGCCGTGGTGCCGGCGGTGATGCCGCCGCCTGTGCGGTCGGAGAGCACCAGGATCTGGGTACCGCTGCGCACAGCCGCCTCCGCCTCGAAGCAGAGACGGTGCAGGGCCTGCTCCAGTCCGTCGGGGCCGCTGGCCAGCGACAGGAGCGTGGAGAGGGTCGTGAGCCCGAGGCCGAAGGAGCCGAGGTCCTGCAGTTCGGCTTCGTTGAGCACCGGGGACGTGAGGTGCAGCACGGCGGCGCCGGAGGCGTCCGGCCGCAGGGCTGAACCGCGCCGGCCGAGGTGCATCTCCAGGCTCATGACCAGCTTCTCGCGCAGCGGGTCGATGGGGGGGTTGGTGACCTGGGCGAAGCGCTGCTTGAAGTAGTCGTAGAGGAGGTGGGGCTTCGAGGAGAGCACCGCTAGGGGGATGTCATCCCCCATGCAATAGGTGGGTTCCTTGCCCTGGCCGGCCATGTCCTCGATCACCAGATCCAGGTCCTCGGCCGTGAAGCCATGGGCGGTCTGCTGCTGCAGGAGCTCCAGGTCGCCCAGGGAGTGTTGCGTCTGCCAGACGCCGGGGGGGAGGCTGCGGCGATGGTCGAGCAGCCAGCCGGCGTAGGGCAGCCGCGCCGCGGTCTCCTCTTTCACATCCCAGTTGCGCAGCAGCCGGTGCTGCTCCAGATCCACGGCCAGCATCTGACCGGGGCCGAGGCGCCCTTTCTCGATGATGCGGGATTCTTCCAGCTCCACCACGCCCGTCTCCGAGCCCATCACCACGTAGCCGTCGCTGGTGATGCAATAGCGGGCTGGACGCAGGCCGTTGCGATCGAGGGTGGCCCCCACCATGCGGCCGTCACTGAACACCAGCAGGGCGGGGCCGTCCCAGGGCTCCTGCAGGCAGGCGCTGTATTCGTAGAACGCCTTGATCGCCGGCCGCTCATCGAGCTCGGGCTGGTCGCGAAAGGCTTCCGGCACCAGGGTGAGCAGGCTGTCGGTGATCGGCCGACCGCTGCGCACCATCAGTTCGAGGGTGGCGTCGAGGTTGGCCGAATCGCTGAAGGCAGCGTTGACCAGGGGCCGCAGGTCACGGGCGGCGTCGCCCCACACGGCCTCGAGATGGGATTCAGCAGCCCTGGCCCAGTTGATGTTGCCCAGCAGCGTGTTGATCTCGCCGTTGTGGCCCAGCAGGCGCATCGGCTGGGCCAGGGGCCAGCGGGGCAGCGTGTTGGTGCTGAAGCGACGGTGGTACACCGCGAAGGCGACGCTGAAGCGTTCGTCCCGCAGGTCGGCGTAGAAGGCATCGAGCACCTCCGAACGCACCATGCCCTTGTAAACGACAGTGCGGCCGCTGATCGAGGCGAAATAGAGGTCGGTGGTGTCGGCGCCCCACACCTCCCGCACCCGATCGACGGCGCGGCGCCGCAGGCGGAACAGCAGCGATTCGAGCGCATCCACATCAGCCATGACGCCGGGCACGGCATCGGGGGCGGCCAGCAGCCACTGCTCGATGGCGGGGGCGTTCTCCCGGGCCAGGGGCCCGAGCACCTCGGGGACGATGGGGACCTCCCGCCAGCCGAGGCTCAGCAGTCCGAGGCGCTCAGCCTCCTCGTCGCAGATCCGGCGGGCCTGGTCGCGCCGTTCTTCGTCGGCGGGCAGGAACAGCATCCCCAGTCCCCGCACCATTGCGGTGGAGGCGGCGGCCGCCGGCCAGACGGCCTCCAGATAGCTCCAGGGGATCGCGGTGAGCAGCCCGGCTCCATCACCGGAATCACCATCCCCGCCGCAGCCGCCCCGGTGCTCCATGCAACGCAGGCCGCGCAGGGCCTGCTGCAGCACCCAGTGGTTGGGCACCCCATCGAGGTGGGCCAGGAAGCCGACACCGCACGCGTCCGTTTCTCCAGGGCCTGGGGACGAGCTGTCGCGATGGGGCCAGAGCGGAGCGGAGGAGGACATAGGCCGGGTTGGTGCTGCTGAAACGGAGCTGGAGATGGCTTGAAAGCAACAAGCCTAAAGAGGCCGGTCAGGAAGGGCCCGCCGGGGAGCTGCCGTGTCACCCGTGCAGCAGCCGTGTCCGCGACGACAGGGCGAGCTGCGAATCCTAGGCAGCCGCCCCTGCCCCAAAGCAGCGGGACTAACTTTTTCTATGCAGCGGCAGGACCCCAATCCATGGCCAGGACCCTTCCGATCACCCTGGCGCTGCTGTCCCTGCTCGGAGCCCCACCGGTCACCAGGGCCGCCGCGCCACCGATGCCGCCGGCCCTGCCGGACGTCGCACCCC
>NZ_JAYGHY010000024.1:0-39109 GCF_034931305.1 Cyanobium gracile UHCC 0281
GGCCCGGCCCGCCAGCCGCTCCAGATCGCCCATGGGCCGCAGCAGCCGGCGCAGACCCAGCCGCAGGGGCCGCTGCTCCACCAGCTCGCTCACCGCCTCCTGCCGCTCCTGGATCGCGGCGCGGTCCACCAGGGGGGCCTCGATCCAGCGCCGCAGGCAGCGCCCCCCCATGGCGGTGGCGGTGCGGTCGAGGGCCCAGAGCAGGGAGCCTTGCAGGGCGCCGCCCAGCTGGGTGCGGGTGAGTTCCAGGTTGCGGCGGGTCTGGGCGTCGAGCACCAGCTGGTCGCCGGCGTGCCAGAGCCGGGGCCTCTCCAGGGGGATCGCCGCAGCGCTCTCCGTCGCCGGGGCGGGTTCGGGCTCCGGCTGGGTCGTGTCCAGGTAGGCCAGCAGGCCCCCGGCGGCCCGCAGCGCCAGCGGAGCCTCCCCCAGTCCCAGGCCATCGAGGCTGGCCAGCCGGAAACGGCGGCGCAGCAGGGCGGCGGCTTCGGTGGCTTCGAAGGGGGTGCGGGCCAGGGGGGTGAGCCGCAGGCCCTCGGGGCACCAGGCGGGGGCGTCCCCCAGGCCGGGCCACACCACCTCGGCGGGCTCCAGCTGCAGCAGCTCCTGGTGCAGGCTGCCGCTCCCGCCCCGTTCGGTGACCCGGAACTCGCCGGTGCTCACATCCGCCACGGCCAGACCCCAGCGGCCGGCATGGCTGCCGTCCCCGTCGAGCACCACGGCGCAGAGCCAGTTGTTGCGGCGGGCGGCCAGCATCCCCTCCTCCAGCACGGTGCCGGGGGTCAGCACCCGGGTGATGCCCCGGCGCAGCAGGGCCCCCTTGGCGGGGGTGGCCTCCAGCTGGTCGCAGAGGGCGACGCTGAGGCCGCGGCGCACCAGGTCGGCGCAGTAGCGCTCGGCGGCGTGGTGGGGGATGCCCGCCATCGGCACCCGGCCCAGGGCCTTGCCCGCATCCTTGCCGGTGAGGGTCAGCTCCAGCAGGCGCGAGAGCAGGATCGCGTCCTCGAAGAAGAATTCGAAGAAGTCGCCCAGGCGGTAGAGCAGCACCCGGTCCGGATGGGCCGCCTTCAGCTCCACGTAGTGGCGCAGCACCGGGGTGAGCGCCGCCGGGTCCACCAGGGAATGGTGGTGCCAGCGGGGTAGGTCGCCGTCGGGCTCGGGGGGCTCCCCGCCGCGCTCGGGCTCTGCCGGCTTCGGAACTGAGGGCCGCCGCCGAGCCCGGGGCCGGGCGCTGGCATCGGCCAGCAGGGTCTGCTCATCCAGGCCGCCCTCGCCTTCGGGCTCGGGCGCCGGCGCCACTTCGCCCCCGAACAGGTCGCCCTGCAGGCTGGCGTCGTCGCTGAGCGGGAGCTGCTGCTGCACGTCCCTGGCCATGGGCCCGCCGCCTGGAGCGCCCCGATCGTAGGGGGCCTGCCAGGGAGATCCTCACGACGCTGGCGGAGGAGGCCCGAATGCTGCTCAACTGGGTCGTGAGCTTCTTCATGGTCTGATCCCTTGACGGTTTTCGAAGGCCGCTTCACCGACGTCGCCGATCTGCGGATCGGCCTGGTGATCGCCCGTTTCAACGATCTGGTGACCGGCAAGCTGCTGAGCGGCTGCCTCGATTCCCTCTCCCGCCACGGCATTGATGTGGGCCCCGAGAGCAGCCAGCTCGACGTGGCCTGGGTGCCCGGCAGTTTCGAGATCCCCCTGGTGGCCCAGCGACTCGCCGCCACGGGCCGCTACCAGGTGGTGATCACCCTGGGGGCGGTGATCCGCGGCGACACGCCCCACTTCGATGTGGTTGTGGCCGAGGTGAGCAAGGGCGTGGCCGCCGTGGCCCGCGACACCGGCGTGCCGGTGATCTTCGGGGTGCTCACCACCGACACCCTGCAGCAGGCCCTGGAGCGGGCCGGCATCAAGAGCAACCTGGGCTGGAGCTACGGCCTCCAGGCCCTGGAGATGGGCAGCCTGATGGCAGCACTGCCGAAGCCATGAACCGCAAGGGACTGATCCTGGCCGGCGGCAGCGGCACACGCCTGGCCCCCCTCACCACCGCCGTGAGCAAGCAGCTGGTGCCGGTGTACGACAAGCCGATGATCTACTACCCGCTCAGCACCCTGATGCTGGCGGGCATCCGCGAGGTGCTGGTGATCACCACCCCCACCGATCGGCCCGCCTTCGAGCGGCTGCTGGGGGACGGATCGTCCTGGGGCATGGAGATCCGCTATGCGGTGCAGCCCAGCCCCGACGGCCTGGCCCAGGCGTTCCTGATCGGCGCCGATTTCCTTGACGGCGCCCCGGCGGCGCTGGTGCTGGGCGACAACCTGTTCCATGGCCACGACCTGATCCCCCAGCTGCAGGGGGCTAACGGCGAGCGGCCGGGGGCGACGGTGTTTGCCTATCCGGTGAGTGACCCGGAGCGCTACGGGGTGGTGGAGTTCAGCGGTGACGGCCGGGTGCTGAGCATCGAGGAGAAGCCGGCCCAGCCGCGCAGCCGCTACGCAGTGACGGGCCTGTACTTCTACGACCACACGGTGGTGGAGCGGGCCCGGCAGGTGCGCCCCTCGCCGCGGGGCGAACTGGAGATCACCGACCTCAACCAGCTCTACCTTGATGAGGGCCTGCTGCGGGTGGAGCTGATGGGTCGGGGCATGGCCTGGCTAGACACGGGCACCCCCGACTCCCTGCACGAGGCCGCCAGCTACATCCGCACCCTGGAGAAACGCCAGGGCCTCAAGGTGGGCTGCCCCGAGGAGGTGGCCTGGCGCCTGGGCTGGATCGACCACGGCCAGCTGGAGCGCCTGGCCCTGCCCCTGAAGAAATCCGGCTACGGCGACTACCTGCTGCGCCTGCTGCAGGAGGCCGCCAGTGACCACCTGGCCCTGGAGCCCCAGCGATGAACGTGCAGTACCTGGCCGTCGATGGCCCCCTGCTGCTCACTCCGGCCGTCTACGCCGACGAGCGGGGCTGGTTCAGCGAGAGCTGGAACCGGCGCCGCTTCGCCGATGCCCTCGGCAAGGAGGACGCCGACGCCCCCGAGTTCGTGCAGGACAACCACTCCCGCTCGGTGCAGGGGGTGCTGCGGGGCCTGCATTTCCAGCGGGCACCGCACCCCCAGGGCAAGCTCGTGCGCTGCACGTTCGGGGAGGTGTTCGATGTGGCCGTCGACCTGCGCCAGGACTCCCCCACCCTGGGGAAGTGGGTGGGCGAGCGGCTCAGCGCCGAGAACCAGCACCAGCTCTGGGTGCCGGTGGGCTTCGCCCATGGCTTCCTGACCCTCAGCCCGGTGGCCGAGGTGCAGTACAAGACCGCCGGCTACTGGAGCCGGGAGTGCGAGCGCTCCCTGGCCTGGAACGACCCGGCGATCGGCATCGACTGGCCCCTGCAGGAGCTGCCGGCGCCCCACCAGCCCCTGCTGGCCCCCAAGGACGCCGCCGCCCCCGGTCTGGGGGCCTTGGCGGCGGCCGGGGATCTGTTCGGCTCCCACAACGTGTGACGGATGGCTCCAGCGGCAGGCCAGCGGCCCGCTCTGCATGGCAGGATCCCTGACGCTGCCTGATCCGGCCTCGAGCCTTGCTGCCCCATGCAGATCCTCAACACCCTCACCGTTCTGGCCCTGGTGGTGATGTCCTTCGCCCTGATCGTGGCGGTGCCCGTGCTCTATGCGAGCACCGAGGACAGCGGCCGCTCCAACCGCCTGATCCTGATCGGCGGCGCCGCCTGGGTGGCCCTGGTGCTGGTCAACTGGGGCATGAGCCTGCTTGTGGTGTGAGGGCCCGGGCTGTCCGGGGGGGCAGAAGGATCTGCCCCTGCCCCGTAGGCGGGTTCGAGCCGGCAGTCGTTTCTAAGGGGCGGATCCCCAGGTTCAGTTCGATGTCCCCAGTTTGTTCGGCACGGGTGTGTTCAGGCTGAGACCCCGCCAGATTCTCCTTCTGTGTGCCGGTTGCGATCTGCTGGGGGTCCTGGGTCTGGCGGCCCTGCTTGATCGCTTTGCCGACACAGGCCTGCAGGACCAGCCCTGCTGGCTGGTGTCCTACGCGCTGGTCTACATCGCCTTCAGCTGGTTGTTCGGCAGCTATACCCTGCTGCGCTGGCCCCGGCTGGATCTGCCCCAGCTTGTGGTGCGCCTGCTGGTCACCACCCTGGCCACGGCCCTGGTGGTGGTGCTCGTCTACTGGCTTCTGAATCTGCCGGAGACCTTCACGCTGGGCCACCGACGGGTCCAGATGGTGCTGCTCAGCGGCCTGAGCCTCTGGGCCTTGGCTGTGCGGCTCGTTCTGTGGCGACTGTCCAGAACCCGCCAGCGGCAGGGCCTCAGCCCGCTGGAGCACGCTGAGAGGGAGCAGCAGAGGCTGTTGCCTGCCCACCTGCCGGATCAGGCCCTGGGGCTGGAGGACCTCCCCTGGTCGAATCCCCTCAGCGTGCAGCGCCAGCTCAAGCGCAGCGCCGATGTGGCCCTGGCCCTGCTGCTGCTGCTGGCCACCCTGCCGCTGCTGCTGGTGGCCGGGCTGCTGATCTGGCTCGAGGACCGGGGGCCGGTGTTCTATGTGCAGGAGCGCAGCGGCCTGATGGGTCGATGCTTCCAGCTCTACAAGATGCGCACGATGTGCCAGGCCGCTCCCGATGCCCCCGCCACCTGGACGGTGCGAGGGGACGCCCGCATCACCCGCACGGGGGCGTTCCTGCGCCGGGTGCGGCTCGACGAGCTTCCGCAGCTGTGGAACGTCCTGCGCGGGGACATGAGCCTGATCGGGCCGCGCCCGGAGCGGCCGGAACTGGAGCATGACCTGGAGTCCCGCATTCCCCACTACCGCAAGCGCCACTGGATGCCGCCCGGCCTGAGCGGCTGGGCCCAGGTGTGTGCCCCCTACGCGGCCAGCGTCGAGGAAGCGGAACTCAAGCTCAGCTACGACCTCTACTACCTGCGCCACTGGGGCACCGCCCTAGACCTGCTGATCCTGCTGAAGACGGTCAAGACCGTGCTCAAGGCCCGGGGGCGTTGAACCGTAGAGAGGCTTGGAGCCCGGCTCGCTGCGGGTTGAATGAAGCGGATGAAGAGATTCGAACTCTCGACCCTCTCCTTGGCAAGGAGATGCTCTACCACTGAGCTACATCCGCAGAGCGCCTCTGGGGGAAGGCATTCCGGTCGGGCGCGCCGCCGACTGGGCCATCATGCACCATCGAGGGTGCCCCTGGCCAATCCCCCCCCAGACCAGGGCCGGTGGCGGGAGCAGCGGGGCCCGGCGCCAGCCCGTCGGGCCCCGTGGCATGGCCCTCGCTCAGCCTCAGGCGGCCTCGTAGAGCCTGCGGATCTGCGCCACACTCCGCTTCCAGTCGAAGCGAGCCGCTCGGGCAACCGCGGCCTGCTGGAGCTCCTGGCGCCGCTGGGGCTCGGACGCCAGCGACTCCAGGGCATGGACCCAGCCGGTGAGGTCATCCGGTGGCAGGAGGACCCCGGCCTCACCCACGATTTCCGGAAGCGAGGTCCTGTTGGAGCACACGACAGGAGTCCCGAAGTGCATTCCCTCCAGCACGGGCAGTCCGAAGCCCTCATAGTGGCTGGGATAGAGATTGACATGACAATGTTGATAGAGCCAGGTCAGTTCCCCATCACTGACATAACCCAGAATATAAATATCTTCTGCCCATGGGGAGGCTGCGATCTGCTCATCAAAGTCATCCATCAGCCAGCCCTGCTTTCCGGCCAGGACCAGAGGGATGGGCTTGCCGCCCCTGGCACGAAACTGCTGGTAGACATCCAGAAGAAAGGCCTGGTTCTTCCGGGGTTCGATCGTTCCGGTCGAGAGAAAGAAGGGCTCCCCGGCCTTGAAGACTTCATGATCCGGCGGTTTGACCTCCGGATGGAAGCCCGGTTGCCCGAACCGGGAGGCGGGATAGATGACTTCCACCCTGTCAGGGGCGATGTCGGGGAAGTGCTTCAGGAAAGCCTGCTTCGTCGCCTCTGAGATGGCCACAAATCCGTCGGCGAACTGGGCGGCTCTCTGAACGCCTTCCAGGCAGCCCTTGCGGTTGGTTTCGGTGGTCCACTCGGGATGCTCGACAAAGCTCATGTCGTAGAGCGTGTAGATGAGTGATCCACGTAACCGCCAGGGCGGACACCAGAAGTTGTTGGCGTGCACAATATCGAAGAGATCCAAGAAAGATCCTGCCTTATATTGATTAGTCCAGAATCGCGTGGCACTCCTTCGGCGGACCTTGCGTGGACCATATCGAACGCCGCGTCTCCAGTGCGGAAACGCCAAAGCCTGGAGAGGATCATGAAAGAAGTCGCCGAAGCTCGTCAGCAATGTGAACTGCTCATCATCGGCAGCTGATTCCAGCAGGCCATCAATCAAGGCCGCCGCATAGAAGCCGCAGCCGGCCTTTTGCCGACCCGTCTGACTCACATCAAAAGCAATCTTTAGACCTCTCATGACTCTGGTACCTCCAGGTGCGGGATAAGGATCGGCTGGGGGAGAGGACGCAAGCGCTGCTTGAGCTTCCGCCAGTAGCGCCGTACGCCGCTGGCCTGGATACCCAGTTCCTGATTGATGGCATCCAGCTGTCGCCACCCCTGCAGGACGGCTTTCCAGTTCCCCGTCGCCCCTCCCTCGGCCATGGCCACCAATGGGAGCTGGCAGACCATTGGGGGGGCCTCCGGGGGCTGGGTCAGGAGAATGGATTGCATCAGCTTATAGTCGGCCGAGAGACTATATGTCTCATCGAAGGACTGCTTTCTGTACGTCTCCAGATCGGCGATGAATCCCGGGTGCGGATAATGCAGGCCTTCTGCCAACTGGTGCCGCCATTCAGCGGCACTGGCTGGGATGGGATCCACCCGCCACAGGCTTCTGATCTGGCGACCGGGCCGCCGGAAATAGCCGATCGAAGCGAGCAGCACACTGGCCTTGCTCCGATGGCCGGCTTGCAGGAAGGCAACATAGGCTCCCGGATTGAGCAGAAGATCATCGGAATTGAGCACATGGGCGTAGCGACCTCTAGCCTGCTGCAGTCCCACATTCATGGCGGCATAGGGCCCGCCCGTGATGTTGTTGATCCAGCGACAGAAACCGTACCTGGAGGCATGCTTTGCCACGACATCTTCCGTGCCGTCCGTTGAACCGCCATCGATCAGGATGTGTTCCAGTTCCCAGTGAACTCTCTGCAGAGCTGTCTGCGCCTGCACGACGCTCATCAGGGTTTCGCTGATGGTTCCGACCGCATTCAGGCAAGGGGTGATGATGGTCACCAGCGGTTGCACCCTTTCGGCTGGAAGGGTGTCTGCCTGAGCCCTTCCCTGGATGGCCCAGCCTTCAGGGTCCTGCGTCATGGGCTGGGCGTGGATGAACCACAGCCTGCCACAGCGTTGCTGGCCTCCGGCCCCGCGGACGTAAGCTCCCTTGTTCTCCAGCGTCCGTTGAGCTGGTCACGCGCTCCTGCTGTCCTTTCTCTGTGGGTCCACTCCATATCGGCTTCGATGCCCAGATTCTGCGCCGGCAGAGACGCGGTGGCATCAGCCGCTACTTCTGCGAGCTCGCCGCTGCGTTGCCGCAGGCTGGGGTTCATGTGAGTCCGGCGTCTTCCACCTCCACCGGATGGTGGCAGCGTGGAACATGGCGGCAGGCCGATGTGGTGCATGCCACCTTTTACGGAGGACGTCCTTACCGGCCTCGCCGAGGTCAGCGCCTGGTGAGTTCTCTGTTTGACATGGTTCCGGAACGCCATCCGGAGCATTTCTTTCTGCCGGGTCTGCGCTCACCCCACGCCAATAAGGCGTCCTGGCTTTCTGCCTCCGATCTGATCATCAGTATTAGTGCTGCTTCGGCTGATGATCTGGTGTTCTTTCATCCCGGGCTGCAGACGCCTGTCCAGGTGATTCATCTGGCCACAGCGCTTGACAGCATCCCGCCGGAACCGGTGGCCCGGCTGCAGGGGCGACGCTTCTGGATGATGGTGGGCAAGCGCCATGCCTACAAGAACGGCATGACTCTGATGCGAGCCCTGGCGCTACTGCACCGGGGCTGCCGATCGGGGGGTGATCTTCCCTTGCTGGTCTTCGCCGGTGGTGGCGCCTGGCGTCCCGAGGAGCAGCGGTGCATCGCCGCCCATGGACTCCAGCACGCCGTTCTGCAACTGCCGGCGAGCGACCCCGTTCTGGCCTGGCTCTACCGCCAGGCGGAAGCGGTGCTGGTCCCCTCACTTGCCGAGGGATTTTCGCTGCCGTTGATCGAGGCGCTGGCCTGTGACACTCCCGTCGTGGCCTCCGACCTTGAGGTCCATCGGGAGGTCGGCCGGGGATTTTCCACCTTCCTGCCTGCCCTCAATGCCGGAGCCTGGGCCGAGTGGCTCCTTAGCCGTTCCGGCAGCCCCGAGGCCCGTCCCAGCCAGTGCCTCGGTCCAGGGGAGTACGGACGGCTGCGCCGGCAGTTCGCCATGGATCGCCTGGTGCAGGAGCACGTGGAGGCCTATGCCGGCGTCGATCGGCTACCGTCAGTCGTTCTGGAGAGGGGCTGAGAGTCCAGCGGCCATCGAGTTGCGAATCGTCGCCAAACGTACACGGCATGCTGCCGCGGCCTGATAGTTGTCCACGACATCGGCCAGCGTCGAATCACAGGCGCGTCGGAAAAACGAGACACCCTCAGATACAATGCGGCCGCTTGCCCTCCACTCGCTTTCGGATGAATAAAGCCTACAAAGCAATTGAGCATTGCCGTGTGAGTGGTGACGAGCACCTGGTTTCGATCCTTGATCTTGGCCAGCAGACACTGACTGGCGTCTTCCCCTCCTCGGCGCAGGAGCAGGTCACCCGGGGCCCTCTGGAGCTTGTCTGGTGCCCTTCCAGTGGACTTGTGCAGCTCAGTCATTCCTATAATCCGGACGAAATGTATGGAGAAAATTATGGCTATCGGTCGGGTCTGAACCAGTCCATGGTTGAGCACCTCACCGGCAAGGTGCGCTATCTGGAGCGTCTTTCAGGGGTGGGCCCCGGCGACACCGTGCTCGATATCGGAAGCAATGACGCCACCACGCTGAAGGCCTACGCAACGCCGGATCTGCATCGCATCGGCATTGACCCCACAGGCGTCAAGTTCTCGGAGTTTTATCCCGATGACATCAAACTGGTCCCTGACTTCTTTTCTGCTGCAGCCTTCAGGAGTGTTTCTGCTGCACCGGCGAAAGTTGTCAGTTCCATTGCCATGTTCTACGACCTGGAGGATCCAGTGTCGTTTGCCAGGCAGATCTGCGATGTGCTTGCTGAGGATGGCGTCTGGCATTTCGAGCAGAGCTACATGCCGTCCATGCTGCGGACCAACTCCTACGACACGATCTGCCACGAGCACCTGGAGTATTACTCGCTTGGCGTGGTGGCCAAGATCCTGGAGGCTGCTGATCTCCGTCTTGTCGACGTCGTGATGAACAATGTGAACGGTGGCAGCTTTGCCGTCACAGCCGCGCGGAAATCCAATACGTCCTTGCGCAGCAACGCACCGGTCATCGATTGGCTTCTGGAGCAGGAGGATCGCATGGGACTCTCCACACCGAAGCCATTCCGTGACTTCGAAGAGCGTGTCTTCCGCCACCGCGACGACCTCACCCGCCTCGTCAAGTCACTCGTTGCTGACGGAAAGACGATCATTGGTTATGGAGCTTCCACGAAGGGCAACGTGCTGCTTCAGTTCTGTGGGTTTACTACGAACGAGATTCCCTTCATCGCCGAAGTCAACGAGGAAAAATTCGGCCGCGTCACACCCGGCACCCATATCCCGATCATTTCCGAGAAAGAGGCGGCGGCGATGAATCCTGACTATTACCTTGTTCTGCCCTGGCATTTTCGCAGTGGCATCGTCCAGAGGGAGAAGCAGTACCTGGCCGGAGGTGGACGGATCATCTTCCCGTTCCCAGAAATCGAAATCGTATAGATCCGCATCCATGCTTCGTAAACTCAGGAACAGATTCGACAACGCTTCCGCGCTGCTCGCCGGAACCGCCGAAGCAGTAGCCACTTGCGTCGCAGAGGTCCGGCAGCTGGATGCAGAAGTCCGGCAGCTCGATGAGAAGAATGAGCGCACGGCACGTCTGTGTGGTCGCCTCGCCGCGTTCGAGGTCCAGCGCCTGAAGGAGATTGATACTCTCGCCGATGTGGAGTTTCAGGTCTACTCCCAGTTTGGTGAAGATGGCATCATTGAGTGGCTGGTCGCCAATCTCGAGCTTCAGAACAAAACGTTTGTGGAATTTGGTGTTGAGAACTATCTCGAGGCCAACACCCGCTTCCTCTTGCTGAATCGCAACTGGACTGGTCTGGTCCTTGATGGGAATCCTGAGAACATGGAGCACCTGCGCTCCTCAGCCACCTACTGGCGGAATGATGTTCAGGCCCAAGCGGCCTTCATCACGGTGGAGAACATCAAGGAGCTGATCCAGCGGAACGGATTCTTCGGACCTCTGGGCATCCTCAGCATCGATCTTGATGGCAATGACTATTGGATTTTGAAGGAGCTCGATGGATTGCGCCCGGATATCCTGATTCTTGAATGCAATCCCGTGTTCGGAGACCGCCATGCTGTGACGGTCCCCTACGACCCGACGTTCGAGCGTTTTCGCAGCCACCACTCGGGACTGCTCTTCGGTGCGTCCATCGCGGCGTTGCGGGAGTTGGCCGAAAGCCGTGGCTATGAGTTCCTCGGCACCTGCTCGAATGGCCTGAATGCTTTCTTTGTCCGCTCCGACCTAGCTCAGAGGATTGTCGGGAAGATCAAGCGTCGCATCGCTTGGCCCGCCATCCATCGCGACTCGCGTAGTATCGACAGACAACTCAGTTTTGTGCGCGGCAAGGAACGTTTTGACCTGATCGCCGATTGTGAGGTTCATTGCTGCCGCACCAACCGCAGGGTCAGGCTTGGTGACCTCGGCGACCCCTACAGTGCGGACTGGCTTCGTGCCATGGCTCTGCCCGGGGACCTGCCAGCAGGCGCTGCATAACCAACCATGAACACCACCACCGTCCTGGCTCCTGTCTCCATCGGGGAACTGCTTGACAAGATCGTGATCCTCGAAATCAAGGAGCAGAGGATCTCCGAGGATGAAAAGCTTGTCAATGTGCGTAATGAGCTCCAATCGCTTCGCTCGATCCGGCCAGCTGCCCTCACTGACAACCCCGCCTTGGCACCTTGGGAGCAGTCGCTGCGGGAGGCCAACAGAGAGCTGTGGGACCTGGAGGATCGCATCCGCGACAAGGAAAGGGCCGAAGACTTCGGTCCGGAATTTGTGGAGATCGCCCGTCTGATCTACCGCACCAACGACCAGCGGGCCGATGCCAAGAAGATGATCAATGTGCTCTGCGGTTCGGAGATCGTCGAGGAAAAGTCTTACCAGCCCTACTGACGACGCATGAAGGTTGCCCTTGTCCAGCTCGATGCCAACGGCGACTGCCTCTATGCCACGACGATCGCCCGTCAGATCAAGCAGGACTATCCGAGTTGCCATCTCACCTGGTGGATTTCCTCACGATGCAGGAATCTGCTTATGGGCAATCCCTATGTTGATGAGGTGGTCTCTGTCGACCTTTCCGATTGGACCAATGTCAGCCGCGACATCATCTGGACATTGGCGATGCGGCAGATTATGCGTCGACAGACAGGCCCGGACCCCTACGACCGGATCTGGACACCGCAGGTCTATCCGGACAACTTTCGTCGATTCGATGGCACGGTAAGGCCCAGCATGTTTCGTGGCTACGATCGACCTATCACCGTCCCCATTGATCCCATCATCGCCCTGACTCCGGAGGAAGAGTCTCGAGCGGCTGACTATGCAGCCCAACACCGACTGTCCGCCAGGGGAAGGGTTGTGCTGTTTGAGTGTTCCTCCAACAGCATGCAGTCCCATGTCACTCCTGACTTCGCCAAGGAGGTGGCCAGGTTGAGTGCAGCTGCCAAGGAAGACATCTTTTTTCTGCTGTCCACCATGCAACCCCTTGGGGACGACCTGCCCGCCAATGCGGTATCGGCAGCCTCCCTCACGATGCGGGAGAACCTTGCCTTGCTCGACCACTGCTCCGATTTCATCGGTTGTGGCAGTGGATTGACCGTGGTAGCCACCTGCGACCGTGCCAAAAAGGTCCCCATTCTTCAGATCCTTGACAGCGGCCGCTCGGTTCTGGGGTCTTTTCACCATGATTTCAGCTATTGGGGCAAGCCGACGGACATGCTCATCGAGCTTGGCGATGCCACCCCTGAGGAGACCTTTGCGTGCCTGCGACGTTGTCAGGGCAGCGGCATGCAGGCGGCGATCGCAGAGTTTCACCGCCCCGTCCCCGTCACCTTCGACTTTCTCCATACGATCAGCGACTATCTGATCGAGCGCGGCCAGTATCTCGATGCGGCGGAATCCCTGGCTCACACGTACCGGCGCTATCCAGACCGTCCGGAGTTGCTTGACTATGCACGCCGAAACCTTCTGCCTCTCTGTCCACTGGACGGGTCATTCCGCCTCCCCGGCGGGATGAGGCAGTGGCATTTCGTCGAGGAGTCTTTCTCATGAACCTGGACGATCAGGCCACGACTCCGGTGTCTGAAGCCCTGGGCCTGGATCCGTTGCTCGGCCCTACCCATGCGTTGGTGCGTTATGAGGATGGGATGGTGGCCGACGTCCGCATCGAGGAGAGCTATGGGGTCCGGGCCTACCTGCAGATTCTTGAGAAGGACTGTGAGCAGCTTGCCGAGCTGATCGCCGCCCATGGCCTGCCCCCAGAGGCCTTCGAGCGAGCCTCACGACCCGGACCACCATGGAAGCTGGAGGTCACGGATTGCCAGGTGCCACAGCTCGGCGACATTGACTGGACATCCCGCTATGGGCCCGTGGTCGCCCTGGAACCGTCCGAGCGTCCACCTCTCGCCAGTACCGCGAGCAAGGTCCGGAGGCGCCTGAAGCGCCTGGCGGGTTGGTGGCGGCCTTCAACGACGCCAGTGCTCTCCGTTTCCCCCTCTCCTCGGCGGTCGTTGCCGGGAATGAGCGTTCCGATGCGGTCGTCCTATCATCCTGAGCCCGGCGAACTATCCGACCTCACCGGGAACGATCCTGGTCAGGGGTTGGCAACGGCTCCACGCCATGCTGAGGGAGCGATGGTTTGCAGCGAATGGCCCCGTATCTCCGTGGTGACAGTCAGCTATAACCAATGCAACTTCCTTCGGGACTGTCTGGACTCCGTCCTTGGGCAGAATTATCCCAATCTGGAGTTCATCGTCATTGATGGTGGATCCACGGATGGGAGCCGTGAGATTCTGGAGTCCTATCGCGACCGCCTTTCCCATCTTGTGATCGAACCTGACCGGGGGCAGTCCCACGCCTTGAACAAGGGATTCCAACGGGCCACCGGCGACGTATTGACCTGGTTGTGCAGTGATGACCGGTTGGAGCCGGGTGCACTGGAAGCCGTCGCAAGCGTTCGAACTGGCCAGGATTGCGACATCGTCGTCGGTGGCTGTCGCGTGATCGATGGTGCTGGCCAGACCAACCTGGTCCATTACTCAGGCTTCCACCGAGGATGTCTGAGTCCGTTGAGTTTTGGTGACCTGGCGAGTTTCACATCAACGTGGCAGAAAGGTCTCTACTTCTACCAACCGGAACTGTTCTTCACCCGCGACCTCTGGATTCGTTCCGGCTCCCATGTGAAGGAGCATTTGCACTATGCCATGGATTATGAGCTTTTCCTGCGATTCGCTCTATCTGGCGCACGACTTTACGCCGTGGACCAGGTTCTTGCCTGCTCCCGCCAGCACGAGGATCAGAAAACCCGTCATGACGTTCCGATGTACCTTCCAACAGTGAAGCGCATTCTGAGCGACTTCCACCACAAACTCGTTTCCCTGCAGCAGCTATGACGCGTTCCCTTGTTCTGGGCGTTGGAGGCCAGGACGGCAGCATCCTGGCGGAAGAGCTGGTGGCCTCAGGCCGTCAGGTCCTTGGCCTGGGACGCGGAGAGACCTTTCCTTACCGGATTGCCAGTCCCGACTTTGTTTACCGACAGCTGAATCTCGTTGATTCGGCTGAGTTGGACCTCTGTCTCAGAGAGTTCCAACCGGATGAGGTTTTCCATGTCGCAGCCGTGCATGGATCAGCTGGTTTCCCTTACGAGGAAGTGTGGGGGAATGCCTTGGATGTCAACACCAAGACCCTTCATCGGGTGCTGGAGTACGCCAGGCTTCAGAACCTTCAGCTCAGGGTCTTCTACGCCAGCTCAGCCAAGATCTTTGGGCCGGCGCTGCGGGGACGGGTGGATCTTTCCACGCCTCGCGAAGGCAGCTGTCTTTACTCCATCACCAAGATGGCGTCGGGTCAGCTCGCCTCCTATTACGAGCAGGCCCATGGGATCCGGACAACCGTGGCGATTCTCTTCAATCACGAGTCAGAGCGACGTCCCAGCTCCTTCTTTATTCCGAAGATCTGCAAGGCTGTTTCCTCCTCTTTGTCCAATCCACTGCATCGCGTGGCGCTTCAGACGCTCTCCTTCCACTGTGACTGGAGCTCAGCCCGAGATTTCATGCGGATGGCGCTCCGTGCCGTTGATGTTGGTTTTGCTGGCGAGGTCATCTTCGCCAGTGGGGTCACCTGGCAAGGGCGCGACTTCGTCCAGCAGCTGTTTGCCAGGCATGGTCTCGACTATGCTCGCCACATCGATGCCCCTGGGCTTGTCGATTCTCCTTCTTTTGGGGTTGATCTACAGGAAACCCTTCGTCAGATCGATGTCGGTTCCCGCGAGGATATCTTTGACTTATGTGATCGTCTGATTACGGTCCCTCTTCACTGACGACCCGTTCCAACTCCAATGACTTCACCACGGCGGCCACATTCGATCAGGTTCCGGTTGCGAGAGTCATGGCTCATTCTGTTGGGTCGTCTGCCGGCGCGACTGACCACTGTCGATGCCTTGACCGCCGCCCAAGGCGAGTTAGCACAATCCAGAGCCGAGCTGGGCAAGATTGCGAAGGCGGCCGCTGAAGCACGCACCCTGCTGTCCGAGGTTGAATCAGAACTTTCGCGGCTGCGGGAAGATAATGATCGCCTACGGCTTGAAAATACTGCCTTGGAAGAAGAGCTGAATGCGGCCCGAGCGGCTGGAGCTCCCCAGTCGTAGAGATGCTTCATCCGTAAGGTGAACGCCTTGTCGCTTGGCCAACCAATGTCACCGAAGCTGTGCATCTTTTCAACGGATAGCAGAGTTTCAATGCTTGCGTTGGTGGCCGCTACGTTCTCGTGCCTCTCGCCGGATGAATCGCCTAACCCTACCGTGGGTCTGAGAAGAGTTGTAGGTAGAAGTCTTGTCGCTGATTACCAGACGTCATTCATTCCCTGCGTCGTAGACGCAGGCCACTATCCGGCTCCGAATCTTCATCGTGTTCGGCCCCATCTTGCCATCCGGTATCGCTAGCAGGACACGCGGAGACTGTCTTTTGGCTGGCCCGGGCCCCACCGCACTCCTGTCGCTTCACATCACTTGATCAGCAGGAATGACCTGGTGGCACTCCTCACCTGGTGATACGGAGGAAAAGCCTGCCAAGCCAGCGCAGAGGTTTTGTGATTCGCCAAGATGTGCTGCTTAGGAGGGCACCTCGCACTTTCTCAGATTCCTGTAGATCCGAGGCCAGATGGTCGTTGTCCTGCGAACTCTTTTGCAGAGAAGCATAGGCTTCGGCAAGCTCTTCCCGGCACTCCTGAATCTCTTCATTTCTCTTCTGTAGAGCAACAAACGCTCCGGCCAAATCACCTTCTCGCGCACCGAGAGATGATTGCAGTCCCCGTAACCTCCTACGAGCCGCCAGATCTCTTCTGAACTCAAAGGAGTCTTCTTCAGGCAGCAAGCGGTCGAACATCCACTCGTAGTCAGCCAAAATCCTTTCGGCAGACCAGTCCTGCCTTAGCTGCACCTGCCAACCAATTCCATCAAGCATTATCTCCTTCATGCTCCGATCTTCGACGAATGGAGAGGGCACCGTCCCAAAGAGATGTCTGAACATGTCAGCCTTGCGCAGCGCAAGAGGGCGCCCTGCTGCCAAGGCCCAGTCCAAGGCGCTTGATAGTCCTCGACTACACTGGGGTTCATAGAAAAAGGCATTGATCGAGTTTCCCTGAAGGAAGCCAAGCAGTTGCTCCTGTTCCAGGTAGTCGTGGGTGATGTCCAGCGATACCCCTGGCTTCCACAGCAAGGATCGGCATCGGTCGGCCACCGCCCTCGCCTCATGCCCTTCAGCATCAAAGAAGCTGGAAAATGGGATATTGAGCCTGATATGGCACTCGGAAAACTCGAGTTGTGCTCTTGCCACCAATGCTTCAAAGCCTTTGCCGGGTGTGGCGAAGCCGAATGAGCCGATGGTCGGATGTTCTGGTGGTGGGGTGGAACTGCTCGCAGCGAGAGGAGGCAACGGCCGCACGGACGTGAACGTGCCACCCTCACCGACTTTCAGAGTAGGGTCGTGAACCATAAAGTAGTCGAATGGCAATGTATTGAGTCTTTCCAAATCTTCTGGGCTGATCTCATGGATGATGCCAACAACGCTGACTCGGTCGTCGGGCAATGCGAAGGGAAACCAGGCCCGAGTGGTATATGGATGATAATTGACCAAGATCAGCGTTGGCGAATGATGCCGTAAAGCCGCAGCTACATCGTCCGCAGAATCCACCTCGACGTAAACCGTCGAATATTTCTTGCTTTGTGCGATAGCTTCATAAATGGAATAACCAAACTCATACACCCCACAGGCCGAGCGGCGATGGTTGAGAAACAGGACTTTTGCGGGCTCCATATCAGTTCTTGATGACAGTGAATGTTGCGAAGCTATAGCAGCAGCCCCCGTAGTGAAAGTCGGCTTCGTGATCGCCCCAGTCTGGTTTGTCTAGCAGGCTGCACCCGTCCATTGCCCCCAGCAGCCGATCTTCCAAGTCATGCACTGTAAAGAGGCGAACATCTGTCGGGGGAAGAGCGCCCCCGGGCTTCCAGGCATTGTCAAAATCACAAGTCAAGACAACGTGACCGCCTTTCCGTACAAGGTGAGAAGCATCGCGCACGAATGACTCATCCTCTTGGACATGCTCCAACACCGATGTGGCAAATACCAAATCATACGTCCCCTGAAGCTCAGGATTTTCGGCAACGAAGGAGGCTAAGTCATGCCCATCTGTTTGGGGGTCAATGCCGTGGACGGGATATCCCATTCTGCACAACGCCTCATAAGCGGTGTCTTCGAAGCAGCCTGCGCAGAGTACACGCTTTCCCGACAAGTCAGGAAGGAGTTGTAGAACTGCGGATAGGATGAATGCCTGTTGCACGTTCGCTTCAGGAATTTTGCGGCTCATCATCTCCGGCAAAAGCGCAAACAGAAGATTGGTCGCAGGCAGGTAGTGCTTGCGAGCCTCATCATTCAGCACGGTATTGAAGGACGGGACGTTGATGAACGAATTCATGGAGTCAGATACATGCGGGAAGAAACAGGATTCTGATCGGACTAAGAGCACTCTACAATACTCTATTGTGAGTAGAGGATCGTTTGCTGACGAGTTGACAGCATGGGCTTTGGATGAGGTGTGCCAGGCTCGACCTAAGGTATAGGCCTATCTCCTTTGATTCACACCAGCGGGGCCGAGACTTCACAATCCAGGTTGGCCAGGACTATCCACTATTTACCATTCATGATGTGAATGGCCTTAGCCGCTCCACCTAAACCATATGTCCTGTAACTCATAGGGATCGCCATTGAGTTCAGGATGTACCTGGAGACTCGTCTTCTGATGAACCTCGAAGCCATAAGAGAGAATTTGCTCAAGCAACTGCGCTGGCGTTGTGGCATTACGCTTAAGCCAGCCAGAATTAAACTCGCAGAAGAGGTTTTTGATCATGCCCCGCTCAGCCAGCTCGCGCATCCCCCGCAGGGCGTTTGGCTCGTAGCCCTCAATGTCGATCTTCAGGAGCTTGATTGGGATGCCATCAGCTAGTGGTGCATAGCTATCCAGCTTGACCAAGGGCACTTTCAAGGGAGTAAAATCTTTGCCAGACTGGAAGACGCTGGGGGAATGAATGCTGTAGTTCACCGGCATGTAGATCTGCTCATGTCCGACGGCGTCTCCGACGGCGGCGCGCACTAAAGTGACGTTTTTGAGTGCGTTCTCCTCGATTGCTTCTGCAATGATGCCGGCCGCGACTGGGCTTGGCTCAAACGCGAACACGCTCCCTTTCTGCCCAACAAGAGTTGAGGCGAGCATCGTATACCAACCGAAATTTGCACCGATGTCAACGAAGCGGTCCCCTTCGGATAGGCATTCCCGTGCCCAGGCCGTCTGGGTAGGCTCATAGGACCCGTCTGCCATACTGCTCTGGATCACCTCCCGGGTATCGAGTCGCATCCGCAATGAGTGGACGGTCTGATTGGGGGGGCTGGGTGCTTTGACAGCCCGACGGGGCCACTTCAACTTTTTCCAGAAGGGTTCATGTCTGACATAGACGTCGTTCGGCTCAAGTCGACGCCAACGCTTGTAGCCTCGGGCATTCATGTAGGACACATATTCCGGGTCTTCAAATAGGCTTTCCAAGATAATCACCTTGGGACGGTAACGACTCAATGTCAGCCCGCGCAAGACGTTAAGCTCCCATCCCTCAACATCAATAGCGAGTATGTCGATCCTTTTCAAATCCGGCTCGTGTGCGGCAAGAATTGAATCAAGCCTGCGCACCTTTACGGGGATCGTCTCAATGTTCGTTGTTTCTTTGACGGTCTCGTGAAGTTCGCTATATTTACCCCTGATGCCCAGGCTTGAAAAGGATTCAAACGAGACTGAGCCACCCATGTAGTCGGCGGCATTCGAATTCACAACAAAGAAGCTGGCATCATCCTCCTCGGAATCACTCGCCGCATATTGAAGAACGTCATGGCCAAGTGCACGATGTGCTGCGCAAAACTCAGGATTGGGCTCAACCGCAATGATCTTCCACCCCAGCTCCCGAAAGCTCGCACTGATCGACAAATAATCTGGCCTGGCGGCCCCCACCTCAACGAGAACGCCGATTCCATGGCCGGAGAAGAACTCCTCTCGCACGATCTTATCGACATCATGCTCAGCGGCCATATCTTTATGGTGTCAACTGAATTCTTTTATTGAAACCCCCCGGGGTGCCAGGTGTCAACTGCGTTGCTGGCATGCTTCATTGACTCTGGCAGGCACCCCTGCCAGGGCATCCACAAACCTGACCCCTTCTGTCCGGCTTATCCCCACAGGTCTGAGGGCCGCTGACCCGTATCCGGTCTCAGCCCTGTTGACTGATTCCCGCTCCTCCCATGCCCTACGGCTGCCCGGCAGCGCATGGGTTTATGGCCTCCACAGTGTGCCGGCCTCGCTATGCCTGCAGCTGCAGTGAACCGCCTCAATGGTATGGGTCGGTTGGCTGCTCATTGGTGTCAGCAATGGTTGACAGAACTGGCATTGGATGGCTTCCAAACTGTGGCATCAGCGGGAGATGGTGACCCAACACAATGGTGTGAGTATGCATGCGAATACAGGCGACGATACGTCTCGGTGTACACACCTTTACGCCGTAGTTTGTGATCACGGCTTACGACTCGTGGAACCAACGATGGCTTATTCAGGCAGACCGCATCGACCTTGCCGTGGGAGGCCCTTTCAGTCCGTTGCTGCCCTTGATCCTTGGCAATTCCTGCACCAAGCTGGAGGCTTCTAAACATGCGCAGGGAGGTGTTCACCCTGCACGTGTTCCCGATCCTGCGGCCACAACGCCAACACTCCACCACTGACGTCCCCAGAAGCAGAGACTTCTCAGGGTTCCAGGTCTGCAGGGCCAAGGACTGGCCCATGTCGCAGTTTTCTGGCCCAGAAGCCAGGCAGCCCCTCTGATCTGGGTAGATTCAGGAACGGCTTTGGAGACAGCGTCTGCTCGTCCATGCGCCACAATCCTCCTTTATGACCCCTTGCCATTGACGCGCACTGCCCTCATCGCCGGCATCACGGGTCAGGATGGTGCCTATCTGGCCCGCCATCTCCTACAGGCCGGGTACCGCGTGGTCGGCAGCAGCCGGGATGCCCAGAGCAGTGACACCAGCCGCCTGTGCAGACTTGGCATCCGCGATGACGTGGAGCTGATCTCGCTGGCGCCGAATGACTTCCGGAGTGTTCTCAAGGCCCTCTCTTCCATCGAACCGGCGGAGCTGTACAACCTGGCTGGCCAGACGAGTGTGGGCCTTTCCTTTGAGCAGCCGGTCGAATGCATGGAGTCGATCGCCAGCGGTACCCTCAATTTTCTTGAGGTGCTGCGCTATCTGGGTGCGCCTACCCGAATGTTCAGTGCTGGCAGCTCGGAATGCTTCGGAGATACGCAACAGCAACCTGCCACTGAGGCGACCGCTTTCCATCCCCGCAGTCCCTACGCCGTTGCTAAAAGCACGGCCTACTGGCAGGTTGCGAATTACCGTGAGGCCTATGGAATCTTTTGTTGTACTGGCATTCTGGCCAACCATGAGTCGCCCCTGAGACCGCATCGGTTTGTGACTCAGAAGATCATTGACGGTGTCCGCAGCATCGCACGCGGCGAGACCCATGAGCTCCGGCTGGGTAACCTCGACATCTGGCGTGATTGGGGCTGGGCCCCCGAGTATGTCGTCGCGATGCATAGGATGTTGCAGGCGCCGGTCGCCAAGGATTATCTGATCGCTTCCGGACACACCACATCACTGCGGGAGTTTGTCCGTCTCGCGTTTGTGGCGGCAGGCCTGGAGCCAGGGGCCAGTCTTATCAGTGATGCCACGTTCCTGAGGCCCAGCGATCTGAAGTATTCGGCCATGGATCCCAGCCTCATTGCTGCGGATCTTGGCTGGAAGGCCAACGTGACGCCGGCTGAAATCGTGCAGCGAATGTACGATGAAACTCTTGTCTAGAACGGAGTTTGAGGCGGCCTGAATACCACTATTCGCAAGCCTTGCCGCCTTCAGCCGCGTAGCTTCCGAACGATCCTCTTGAGGTCTCGCTTGAGCCTGAACGGAACCGCCCCTGACTTGTCCTTCTGGATTCCATGGTAGATGTGTTGTTCGCCATAGCATTCTGATGACAGCTTGAGAATGAAGCCTAGAACTCCCTCTTGATCACATTCCCAGTTCATCCGCAACCGCTCAGCAGTTCGATCTGCATTCTCGCGGATCCTTGCGATATCCGTGAATATCAGTGGCTTAGGACTGGCAGGGTCGTACAGCATCCCGTTGACACCATCAACGAGGTACTCATTCATGGTCCCATTGTTTGGGGCGACGACACATATTCCGGCCGATAGTGCCTCCAGAAAGGACTGACCAATTCCTTCTTCCAGACGGGGGGCGATGTACACGTCACAATCTCTGATGATCTGCATGACCTCCTCCTTGCTCTCAAGCCAGTGGCTGATCGTCAGCGACTGGCAATCGGGAAATGCATCGCGGACGTCCTGTTCGGTGGTTTCGACCTCTCCAGGATCGGCCGACAGATGGACATGCAGGTTCAGCTCAGCTTGATGATCGCCTAGCAGCTGCCCAACCATCTCGATCGAGATTTCGGAGGGCCTCCTGGCCCAGAAGAAGGCATGAAGGTTGTCTGTGGTGCGATGCCGATGGACATTGGAACGACTGCCTGCCTTCGCGGGCATGTATTTGCAGTGCATCGAAGCGATTCCATTGCTGGTCGCGATGGCATGAACAGCCGAAGAGAAGCTCAGGACCTTGGAACCATGGAATGGGCCCCATAGTCTGTTCAAGTCAAATAGTGGCCCTTTTGCAATTCCAAACTGGTCCAGCATCGGGATAAATGTCACGTTGGGATGATGTTTCGCTACGCAGTTGGGCAGTCCTTGGGGAATGGCCTGAAAGATGACAATGGCATCGTGGGCTTCCAATTGGCTGAATTGGACGGGGGCGCCACCTTCCCAGCCTGAATCCCAGAAATAGTCGACCGTGTGCCCTTTGCTAGCCAACAAGTTGGGCAGAAAGAGAGTGGATCTGGTCTTCTGATGATAGGAGTGGTCGCAATAGGCAATCTTCATCTCACTGTTCTCCTCGTTGTATGGAGTTCTTCAGCTTGCCGAATACCCTGGCCGCGAAGCGCCGATGGAATCTTTGCAGCCAGAAGTTCCTGTAGGAGAGTTCAGGATAGAGGGCATTGGCCTCCTGCAAGGCGCTAGCCAGGCGAAGAGACGGTTGTTCTGTAAAAAGAGTTCTGCGGTCTTGCCAGGAAAACAGGTAGTAGAGCAACGATCTTAAAACTTCTGAGCTGAGTAGCGGATAGGTCTTCTCGGCAATCAGCAGCATTTCTTCCGCGTGGCGGCTGATGTCGCTGGATATGCCGCCGATCGAGTACAAGACCGTTGGTGTACTGACGACTTTCACTCTGGCCCCACCTCTGACGGCTCGAATGATCCAATCAGAGTCAGCTGCAATCTGCAAGCTCGAATCAAACTCTCCGATCTTCTGGATGAGCGAACGGCGAGCATAGACTCCATTGTGGCAAAGATTTGGACATCGAAAGACCAGAAAGCTGTCCAGCGCTGAAGGTAGCCAGAGGGTCTCTTTCTCGCCTTCAACGGCCAGCGCTGCCGATGCCAGCAAGTCGATACGTCGATGGCTTCCACGCAGCATCTTTACGATCTTATTGGCACCTTTGGGAATGATACGGTCATCAGAATTGACGAAACAGACATACTCCCCTCTTGCCAGTCGAAGTCCCTTGTTCATCGCATCATAAATTCCGCGGTCAGCTTCCCTTACTAGCACATCTATGGCTTGCGAATACTCGCTCAGGATCTGTTCCGTGCCATCGTTGGAATTGCCGTCAACGACGATGTACTCACAGGAGAATAGGGGTTTGCAACTGCAGATGCTTTTGATTGTCTCTTCAATGCTGTTGCCAGAGTTATAGCTGACCGTGATGAACGAAATGACAGGTCTTTGCGACGACTCTCGACCGCTCGCGCTGTCCTGGCCTTTTCTTGTAAGGATCCTGTTCATCAACTGCTGGGGCCTGTGTCTTCCCATGGGTGCCTGTCATGGGCGTATTTCTTGCACTCTACGCTGCGTCGTAAGATTGATGTGAGCTCAACTCCATGAGGCCGGAATGCGTCATAATGATCGACCGGCCTATCGCCTCTGGTTGATTCTCGTCTGAGCCTCTGAGTCACCATGTGTCTCTATCCTTCGGGAAGACTGGGTGACCGTCGGCTGAACTTCAGCATGATTGGCCTTGGACGACCAGTTTGATGGCCATGGTTGTTGTTGAAAACACGCCGTAAACTGGCCGACGACCCACCATGGGCTGGAAGATCAGAGTGTCTGGCTTAAAGTGAAGAACCTTGAATCCCATTGCGTCGCCGTTGCTCACGGCCGCAGAGAGGCTGTAGCTCCCTGGCTGAAGAAATGGCATCGTAAAGTCGAAAAAAGCTGAAACAAGCTGCTGGTTGTCAACGGTCAGGCATTCCCGGCCAATCGTACTTTCTCCAAAGACGATCTGTCCTGTCCGATCTCTTACGAAAAATGCTACGAGAAAGCTTTTGACGAAGGTGTTGCAGAGAGCCGAGACTTCCAGCCTTACGTCTTCACCACACTTCGGTGTTGTGGTGGCTGCTCCATCCTTGTCGCGCATCACCACACTTGTGATGGTTGCCATGCCATCGCCATAGTCGCGCTCCGCATCCCAGTCGGCCATGTCGGCCTGTACACCTTCTGCTTGGCCACTCTCTTGAGCGGCAACGCTGTTCCACTCGATGTGGATCGTTTTGCTCGCATGCTCCGTTGTTGATGTCCCAGATCCTGCTCCGTTTTGAGGGACGCTGACGGCGGCCCGGTTGCCACCATCGGTCATATTGTTTGCTGCTTCGATCTCGGCATTGGAAGCTTCATGGCAGCTTCTTGTATAGGCCGTGATGATGGAGGCGGTGTCGGTGTCCATCTGGACGCGGCCGGAGTCAATCCAGATGGCTCTTTCACAGAGACTGGAGACAGCATTGAGATCGTGGCTGACAAACAGGAGTGTTCCCTGTTCCGTGAAGCGCCGGATGAAGCGCATGCACCGCTGCGCAAACACGGCATCTCCGACGCTCAGCGCTTCATCGACGATCAGAACGGAAGGATCGACATGGGCGACCACCGCAAAGGCAAGCCTGACGAGCATGCCACTGGAATAGGTCTTGACGGGCTGGTGGACGAAATCACCGATGTCGGCGAAGGCCTGAATGTCGTCCAATCTTGCCCTGATCTGCTCCTGCGTCAGGCCCAGCAGTGAGGCATTGAGAAACACGTTCTCAATGCCGGTGAATTCCGGGTTGAACCCACTGCCCAACTCCAGCAGTGCGGCGATGGTGCCGCTTGTTTTCACGCTGCCCTCCGTCGGCGCTAGCGTGCCGCAGATCATCTGCAGCAGTGTGCTTTTGCCGCTGCCATTCCTTCCAATGATGGCGACTGTTTCGCCCGTCCTTATCTCCAGGTTGACATTCCGCAGGGCCCAGAACTCGCGGTAATACTGACGCCGTCCGCGCCAGAGGGCCTGTTTGAGTCTGTCCTTCGGTTTGGCATAGATCTGATAGCACTTGCCAAGGTCGCTGACAAGGATCGGGTGGAGATCCTCGCTGGAGCCGACGTTTGTTTTTGTCATGTCAGATGACATCGGCAAAAGCGGGCTTCGCTTTCTGGAAGGCTCGGTAACAGATTTCGCAGGCCGCGATGGAAACGGCAAACCCAAGGAGTATGTACATCATGCTTGGTGCATGTCCAAGCACCGTGACGGCCCGCGTCTCCTCGATGACATGGGCCAGCGGGTTCAGCTGCAGGATCGGCAGCCAGCGCGCCGGCATGGCTGTCATTGGAAAGAAGATGGGGCTGAGAAACATCAACATACTCACGACAACGCCCACGAGTTGGCCAATATCTCTGATGAAGACGCCAAGGGCGGAGAGGGCCCAGGTGATGGCCAGGGTTCCCAGCAGAAAGGGTGTCCAGACGACGGGTAGCCAGAGAAAGCTCAGAGGAATCCGGCCATAGGCTGCGATTTCAAAGATGACCAGCACCAACAAGCTGGTGAGGGCGTGGAACCCCGCGGTTGCGGCGGCAACGGGTGCCAGAACCTCCAGTGGGAAGACAACTTTCTTGACGTAGTTCGGATTGGCAAGAACCAGCCCGGGCGCCCGGTTCATGCATTCCGAAAACAGATTGAAGACGATCAGGCCGGCAAACAGGTTGACGGCGAAGGCCAGTGGTCCGAGATCCTCGCCCGTTCCCCAGCGAGCCTTGAACACCTGGGAAAAGACCAGTGTATAAACGGCAAGCATGGTCAGGGGCTGCACGAAGCTCCAGCTCAGCCCCAGGATTGATCCTCTGTAGCGACCCTGGATTTCCCGTTCCCCCAGTCTCCAGATGAGTTCGCGATGCTGCCAGATTGTGGCAGGAAAGCGGATTTTCACCATCGTGCCGCCTTGCCAGGCCTGGACTCCAGGATCATTGGGATTTCATGGTGAAGGAGGTTTGGAGGTTTCGGGAGCAGGGCATCGATCCGTGCCGCACTGGTCTGCCCATCTTTCCTGACCTTGCTCGTCGCCCTCGGAAGCCGGGCGTTGCGTTCAAGATACACCTCCGCTGGCTTCTTCCCGGTCCCTGCTCGGTCTGCTGCAGGGCCCATCTCCTCCGTATCGGACGATGGCTGGCCCTCGACGATTCCTGCCTCCAGTCGCTGCCAGCTACGCCTGTTTCAGCATCAGCCGCTGGCTGTCCACCCGGCTGAAGCCCAGCTTTTCGTAGAAACCCTCGCCGGTGGTGGTCATCAGGTAGACCCGCTCGGCGGCGGCCACGGGCGGGCTGGCCAGCAGCTCCTCGACGATCCGTCGTCCCAGACCCCGGCCCTGGTGGTCCTCGGATACCACAACGTCCCATAGCACGGCGCGGAACACCCTGTCGCTGGTGGCGCGTCCGAACCCCACCAAGGTGCTCCCCTGCCAGGCGCTCACCACCACCTGGCTGCCGCGGAGCATGCGCCCCAGCTGGTCGCGGCTGCGGCCGGTGGCCCAGAAGCTGTGGCCATCCAGCAGGGCGCCGAGGGCCGCCAGCCGCCAGCGCAGACGCAGGCGCAGCCGGCCGTGGCGGACCAGCCGGATCGGGGCGATGGAGGGGGCCTCAGGCCTTGGGGTGGCGGTGCTCAACGGGCCGGGATGGAGGGCATCAGCTCCAAATCCTGCTCGGCGGTCGGTGCCGGAGGTCCTCCCAGGTGCGGATCCCCGGCGAAGGAGACCCCGAGAACCCTTGCGGCAGCACGATTCTTCGCTCTCGGCCACGGTTTTGCGATGGTAGGGTAAGCAACTACGGTCAGGCTTTCTCCATGCTCAAGCTGCTGCTGGGTGATCCCAATGCCCGCAAGCTGAAGCGCTACCAGCCGCTGGTGTCCGACATCAACCTGCTGGAGGAGGAGATCGAGCCCCTCAGCGACGAGGAGCTCAGGGGCCTGACGGCCGAGTTCCGCCAGAAGCTGGAGAAGCCCGAAACGGCCGCTCGCCGCAAGGCTCTGCTCGATGAGCTGCTGCCCCAAGCCTTCGCCGTGGTGCGCGAGGCCGGCAAGCGTGTGCTGGGCATGCGCCACTTCGACGTGCAGCTGATCGGCGGCATGGTGCTCCACAACGCCCAGATCGCCGAGATGAAGACCGGCGAGGGCAAGACCCTGGTGGCCACCCTGCCGGCCTACCTCAACGCCCTCACCGGCCGAGGGGTCCACGTGGTCACGGTGAACGACTACCTGGCCCGTCGCGACGCCGAGTGGATGGGCCAGATCCACCGCTTCCTGGGGCTGAGCGTCGGCCTGATCCAGCAGGACATGAGCCCACCGGAGCGGCGCCGCAACTACGCCTGCGACATCACCTACGCCACCAACTCCGAGCTGGGCTTCGACTACCTGCGCGACAACATGGCGAGCGACATCGCCGAGGTGGTGCAGCGCGAGTTTCAGTACTGCATCATCGACGAGGTGGACTCGATCCTCGTTGACGAGGCTCGCACCCCCCTGATCATCTCCGGCCAGATCGAGCGGCCCCAGGAAAAGTACATGCAGGCGGCCCGGATCGCCGGCGAGCTCGTGCGTGCCGCCGAGATGGGCAAGGACGGCATCGATCCAGACGGCGACTACGAAGTCGACGAGAAGCAGCGCAACGTCACCCTCACCGATGAGGGCTACCAGAAGGCGGAGCAGCTGCTCGGCGTCCAGGACCTCTTCAACCCCCAGGACCCCTGGGCCCACTTCATCAACAACGCCCTCAAGGCCAAGGAGCTGTTCGTCAAGGACGTCAACTACATCGTGCGCGACTCCGACGCGGTGATCGTCGACGAGTTCACCGGCCGGGTGATGCCGGGGCGCCGCTGGAGCGATGGCCTGCACCAGGCGATCGAGGCCAAGGAGGCGCTGCCGATCCAGCCCGAGACCCAGACCCTGGCCAGCATCACCTACCAGAACTTCTTCCTGCTCTACCCCCGCCTCGCCGGCATGACCGGCACCGCCAAGACCGAGGAAGTGGAGTTCGAGAAGACCTACAAGCTGGAAGTGGCCGTGGTGCCCACCAACCGGGTCCGCTCCCGCTCCGACTGGCCCGATCAGGTCTACAAGACCGAGACGGCGAAATGGCAGGCGGTGGCCGCCGAAACCGCCCAGGTGCACCAGGCCGGTCGTCCCGTGCTGGTGGGCACCACGAGCGTGGAGAAGTCCGAACATCTCTCCACCCTGCTGCAGGAGCAGGACATCCCCCACAACCTGCTCAACGCCAAGCCGGAGAACGTGGAGCGGGAGGCCGAGATCGTGGCCCAGGCGGGCCGGGCCGGCGCCGTCACCATCGCCACCAACATGGCGGGCCGGGGCACCGACATCATCCTGGGGGGCAACAGCGACTACATGGCCCGCCTCAAACTGCGGGAAGTGTTGCTGCCGCGGCTGGTGCGCCCCGAGGAGGGCCATCGTCCCCCTGTGCCCCTGCAGCGCTCCACCGAGGCGCCGGCCGGCTTCGGCGGCGCCGTCGCCCCCAGCTCCAGGCCGGCCAGTGAGGCCCGGGCCATCGGCAACCTCTATCCCTGCAGCCTCTCCGAAGACACGGAGAAGGCCCTCTCGGCCTTCTCCCGTGAGCTGGTGGCGGCCTGGGGAGACCGCACCCTGACCGTGCTGGAACTCGAAGACCGCATTGCCCAGGCGGCGGAGAAGGCCCCCACCGACGATCCCCAGATCCAGCGCCTGCGGGAGCTGATCGCCCAGGTGCGCGCCGAATACGACGTGGTGGTGAAGCAGGAGGAGGGCCAGGTCCGCACCGCCGGGGGCCTGCACGTGATCGGCACCGAACGCCACGAGTCGCGCCGCGTCGACAACCAGCTGCGGGGCCGGGCCGGACGCCAGGGCGACCCGGGCAGCACCCGCTTCTTCCTCTCCCTGGAAGACAATCTGCTGCGCATCTTCGGCGGCGACCGGGTGGCGGGCCTGATGAACGCCTTCCGCGTCGAGGAGGACATGCCGATCGAATCGGGCATGCTCACCCGTTCCCTGGAGGGGGCCCAGAAGAAGGTGGAGACGTACTACTACGACATGCGCAAGCAGGTGTTCGAGTACGACGAGGTGATGAACAACCAACGCAAGGCGGTGTACACCGAGCGGCGTCGGGTGCTGGAGGGCAGGGAGCTCAAGCAGCAGGTGATCGGCTACGGCGAGCGCACCATCGACGACATCGTCGAGGCCTATGTGAACCCCGACCTGCCGCCCGAGGAATGGGATCTCACCCGACTGGTGGAGAAGGTCAAGGAGTTCATCTACCTGCTGGAGGATCTTTCTCCCGAGCAGGTGGGCGGCCTCTCGATGGAGGAACTCAAGGCCTTCCTGCAGGAGCAGATGCGCAATGCCTACGACATCAAGGAGGGGCAGATCGAGCAGATGCGGCCCGGCCTGATGCGGGAAGCGGAGCGCTTTTTCATCCTCCAGCAGATCGATACCCTCTGGCGTGAGCACCTGCAGGCCATGGAAGCCCTGCGGGAGTCGGTGGGTCTGCGGGGCTACGGCCAGAAGGATCCCCTGATCGAATACAAGAACGAGGGCTACGACATGTTCCTGGAGATGATGACCCAGATGCGCCGCAATGTGATCTATTCGATGTTCATGTTCCAGCCCCAGGTGCCGCAGGCGGTCACGGCCTGAAGATCAACAAGGGTAGAATAGGTTTAAATTTCTACCCTGCAGGCCCCATGGGCATGAACATCAAGGATCCAGAAGTGCACGCCATGGCACGGGAGCTGGCTGCCCGCCGGTCCACCACGGTGACCAATGCGGTGCGGCAGGCCCTTGCCGCTGAGCTTGAACGCAGTCAGCCCGATGAGGAGGAGAAGACCAGTGCGGACCTGGCTCGCCGTGCCCAGCTGCTGGCACTTCTGCCGCGATTTCGCCGGCTTGACTGGCCCGAGGGCGTGACCAGCAAGGAGTTGCAGGACGCGCTCTACGACGACCAGGGGTTGCCGGTGTGATGGTGGTGGATACGTCCGCCTTGGTGGCGATCCTCAAGGCAGAAGCGGAGGCAACGGCCCTCCTGCACTGCCTGGGCGGGAGTCGCCATAGCACCATCGCCACGCCCACCCTGCTGGAAGCTCAGATCGTGATGGTCAGCCAGGTTGGTGAAGCGGGACTGGTTGAGCTGGAACTGCTGCTGAGCCGAGCTGAGATCCGGCCCATGGCCTTTGATGCCAACCATCTGCGCTGGGCCGTGCATGGGTGGCATCACTACGGCAAGGGCCGCCATCGTGCAGGCCTGAACTTCGGGGATTGCTTCAGTTATGGCCTGGCCATGGCGCTGGATCGGCCCCTGTTGTTCAAGGGCGACGACTTTTCGCGCACCGACGTGAAAGTGGCCGCCTTCTGAAGGCGCGTTGCCGCCTCAGTTGGGGATTCCCGGGTTGTCTCCCAGGAATTCCAGAATCTCCCGATCCTTCAGGTTCTGGGCCTTGCCACCGCAGGGCTCCTTCAGCGGCCTGCCGGCGGCCACTTCCTGCAGACAGGCCTGCAGCCGGTTCACGTCGTTTTCGAGGCTGTCGATCCGCTCCATCAGGTTGCGGATCACCGACGCCTCCGCATCCGGCAGGGCGGAGTGAGCCAGGGGATCGATGCGGGCCCCGGCCTGGTGGATCACCCGGCCTGGAATGCCCACCACGGTGCTGTCGGCCCCCACGTTGCGCAACAGCACCGAGCCCGCGCCGATGCGTGTGTTGGTGCCCACAGTGATGGCCCCCAGCACCTTGGCCCCCGCCCCCACCACCACGTTGTCCATCAAGGTGGGGTGGCGCTTGCCGTGCTCCTTGCCGGTCCCCCCCAGGGTGACGCCCTGGTACAGGAGGCAGTTGTCACCGATGACGCTGGTTTCGCCGATCACCACGCCCATGCCGTGGTCGATGAACACCCCGCGGCCGATCCGGGCCCCGGGGTGGATCTCCACCCCGGTGAGCAGGCGCCCCAGCTGGCTCAGCATCCGCGGCAGCAGGGGCAACCCCAGCCGCCACAGGCGATGGCTGAGGCGGTGCAGTTCCAGGGCGTGGAAGCCCGGGTAGCAGAGCAGGATCTCCAGGGTGCCCCTGGCCGCCGGATCCCGCTGCCGGATGATGGCCAGGTCGGCCCTGAGTGCATCGAGCATGGGTTCTGGCCCTCAGACCGCGAGGAGGCCGATCTCCTTGCGCAACTGGTCAATGGTGGCGCTGCCCAGGTAGCTCTGGGCGCAGTGCACCATCGGCAGGCGCATCAGCTGGGCGCGGTTCTGGCGCAGGGTCTGCTCCACCAGCGGCAGGCTGGGCTTGTCGCAGATCACGTGGCTGGAGGCCCGCAGCAACGCCAGCAGGCGGCTGCTGGTGTCGGGATTGGCCGTCATCACCAGCAGCTCGTTGCCCCGCATGCTGTGCAGGATCACCTCGGCGGCCCGCAGGATCCCCGGGCTGATGCTCACCAGGCCCACGCAGCTGCCGGGGCGCAGCTCCTTGAGCATGCCCAGTTCGTGGCCGAAGTCGTTGAGGTCGACCGGTACCGCCCGCACCCCGTGCACCTTGGCGATCTGCTCCACCTCCTGCAGGAAGTAGCGGCTGGTGACCACCGTGCCCTTGCTGGAGGTTTCCAGCACCGATTCGAGCTCCTCGATCGGCACCACCTCCACGGGCACCTCCAGGCTCGGCCTGAGTTCCTCGGCAATCAGGATCGAGGCGCCGATGTCCTCGCGGGAGGTGCTCACCAGCACCCGGGCACCGCAGCGCAACCGCCAGTCGATCTCCCGGGTGAGCAGTTCCCGCGCCTGCTGCAGGGTGCAGCCGGCATTCAGCAGCCCATCGACGCTCTGGCGCACCTCCCGGTCGATGTCCGGCAGGGCCTTGCTGCGCAGCCCCGGCGGCGGCTTGATCTCGCGCGGGTTCTGCTGGTCGCGCACATAGATCCCAGAGCCGGCCATGGCCTCCACCACGCCGTCGGTTTCGAGCTGGCGGTAGACCTTGCTGATCGTGTTGCGGTGCAGGCCGGTCTGCATGGCCAGCTGGCGCGTGCTCGGCAATCGGTGGCCCGGCGGGTAGTGCCGGGCGGCGATGGCGAAGCAGATCTGGTTGTACAGCTGGGTCGACGCCGGGATGTCGCTCTCCTGCTGGATGTGAAAACGCACGCCAGTGTGGCCAGGGGTTCTGGCCGCCACCCTAAGGAGCTTTGGGCCCCGTGACAATTCCCTCGTTGTCATACGACCATGTGCCGGTTGACCTGTGCCGGTTTGTCTCCCTCCGATTCCGTCGCCTCCTGGCTGCAGATCGACCCACTGCGGCCGGACCAGGTTCCGCTGCGCTGCTGGTGGGCCCGACCCGCCGGTACACCCCCCAGGGGAGGGGTGCTGGTGCTGCCGGAGGTGTTCGGCATCAACGGCTGGATCCGCAGCGTCGCCCAGCGGCTGGCTGAGGCGGGCTATGGGGCCCTGGCGGTGCCCCTTTATGCCCGCACCGCCCCTGAGCTGGAGCTGGGGTATGGCCCGGACGACCTGGCCCTGGGCCGCAGCCACAAGGAGCGCACCCGCACCGACCAGTTGCTGAGCGATGTGGGCCTCGCCGCCGACTGGCTGCAGCAGCAGTTGCCCGCGTCTGCCGCCGGCCTGGGGTGTGTGGGGTTCTGCTTCGGCGGCCACGTTGCCCTGCTGGCGGCCACCCTGCCCGCGGTGGCCGTGACGGTCGATTTCTATGGAGCCGGCGTGGCCACGGGCCGTCCCGGCGGCGGTCCCGCCAGCCTGGAGCTGCTGCCGTCGATCGGCGGCACGCTGCTGTGCGTCTGCGGCGCTGGCGATCCCCTCATCCCCCCGGCGGATGTGGCGGCGATGGAAACAGCCCTTTCGGCCGCCAACGCCGCCCGGGTTCTGGCCGAGGTCCCGGTCCAGCCCCACCGGCTGGTGCTGCTGGAAGGGGGCCACGGCTTCATGTGCTCAGCCCGGCCCGACCATTGCCCTGAGGCAGCGGAGCAGGGCTGGTCACTGCTGCTTGAGGCCTTCGAACAGGTGCTGGGGGCGCCAGGGGGCCGGGGGTGAGCCAGGGGGCGATTCAGCCGGCCGCGGCAGCTGCCGTCTTGCCGGCGGCCTGTTTGCGCGGGCTCAGGAACATGATCATGTTGCGGCCTTCCCGCTTGGGAGGCTGCTGGATCTCTGCACTCTCCTCAAGATCCTTGGCCATGCGGTAAAGCAGTTGCTCGGCCAGGGCCGTGTGCTGGATCTCCCGGCCCCGGAAGATCACCGTGCACTTCACCTTGTCGCCGGATTTGAGGAAGCGGACCGCCTGACCGATGCGCACCTGGTAGTCGTGCGAGTCGATCTTGTAGCGCATCTTCACCTCCTTGACCTCGGTCTGGTGCGATTTCTTCTTGGCCTCCTTGGCCTTCTTCTCCTGCTCGAACTTGTACTTGCCGTAATCCATGATCCGGCAGACCGGCGGATCGGCCTTCTCGCTCACCAGGACCAGGTCCAGCTCGCGGTCGCGGGCGACCTCAAGGGCCGCCTCTCGGGTGATGACTCCCAGTTGACTGCCGTCCGCATCCACCACACGAAGGTTGGGGTAGCTGATGCGGTCGTTGATGTTGGGCAGCTCCCGCACGGGAGCACGGCGATCAAAACGGGGACGGGGAGGCATTCACAGGGGCGGTTAGCTGTTCACCCTAAACCGCCCATGGCCGCTCCCATGGCCTGTTGAAGCACATCGGCCTCCAAAGCCCCGGCCGTGGCCCCATCCGTCAGCCAGAGGGGTTGGTGCTGGCGCCGGAACCAGGTGCGCTGCCGTTTGGCGTACTGCCGGGTGCGCCGCTCCGTGAGGGCGATGGCCGTGTCCCGCGCCAGTTCGCCCCGCAGCAGCCGCGTCGCTTCGCCGTAGCCGATCGTGGCCAGCAGCGGGCAGTCGGCGCCGAAGCGATCGATCAGCTGGGCCGTTTCCTCCACCAATCCGCCCTCGTAGAGCGCGGCCGTGCGGCGCTCGATGCGCTGGGGCAGGTCGGCCGGATCCAGGCCCAGCTCCAGCACCCGCCAGGGGGGAGGGCACTGGCTCTGCTGGGCCGACAGGGGCCGCCCGGTGGCATAGAGCACCTCCAGGGCCCGGATGGTGCGGACGGCATCGGCCGGGGCGATCCGCCCCGCCGCCCGTGGATCGTTCTGCTGCAGCAACCGGTGGCAGACGGGCTGACCCAGGGCGGCGAACTGGGCTCGCAGGGCCGTCTGGGGCGGCACCGCCGGAGGCTGCAGGCCCGCCAGCAGGGCCTTGAGATACAGCCCGCTTCCCCCCACCAGCAGGGCCACACCCCGGCGCCGGTGTTCCGCCGCGATCGCGGCGCCCGCCAGCGCCGTGAACTCCTGCAGGGTGAGCGGCTGGTCGGGGTCGCTCAGATCCAGCAGTTCGTGGCGCACCCGGGCCCGCTGCTCGGGAGTGGGCTTGGCCGTGCCCACGTCCATGTGGCGGTACATCTGGCGGGAGTCCACCGAAAGCACGGCCAGGTCGAGGGCCTCGGCCAGTTCGATCGCCAGGGCGGTCTTGCCGCTGGCCGTCGGGCCGAGCAGGGCGATCACCAGGGGCAGATCGGCTCCGGAGGAGGGCGCCACAGGGGTCGGGAGCGACGGCCGCAGGCCGGGCGCGACAGGGGGATCGGGCCATCCTGCCGGAGGTGGATCGATGCGGTGATTGCACCCCCGACGCAAATCGGTTCTCAGAGGCGTCTCTGGGGCTCTCCGGGACGGCGGTGATAGATTGGCCCTTGCGCAGCGTCCTTCGGGAGCCGCTTCGCCCCATTGCCGCCCCACCGCCCCTGGGATTCGCCGCCCTTGTCAGCCCCCTGGGGACACCTTTTCTGAATGAGCGACGCCATCAAAGTCGAAGCGGCCTACGGCGCCGAGCAGATTCAGGTGCTGGAAGGCCTGGAGCCGGTGCGCAAACGGCCGGGCATGTACATCGGCACCACCGGCCCCCGGGGTCTGCACCATCTCGTCTACGAGGTGGTCGACAACTCGGTGGACGAGGCCCTGGCCGGCCACTGCGACGCCATCGTGGTGACCCTGCACGCGGATGGCTCCGCCAGCGTCACCGATAACGGTCGCGGCATCCCCACCGACATTCACCCCCGGACCGGCCGCAGCGCCCTGGAGACGGTGCTCACCGTGCTCCACGCCGGCGGCAAGTTCGGCAGCGGCGGTTACAAGGTTTCCGGTGGTCTGCACGGCGTCGGCATCTCGGTGGTGAATGCCCTCAGCGAGTGGGTGGAGGTCACCGTCCACCGGCAGGGCCAGGTCCACCGCCAACGGTTTGAGCGCGGTCTGCCCATCGGCACCCTCGTCTCCGAGGACGCCCCCGACGCCGGCACCGGCACTGCGGTGCGCTTCCGGCCCGACCTCGAGATCTTCAGTGGCGGGATTGAGTTCGATTACCACACCCTGTCGGCCCGTCTGCGCGAGCTGGCCTACCTCAACGGCGGGGTGCGCATCGTCTTCCGCGATGAGCGAGCCGCGGCCAGCAACGCCGCCGGCGAGGCCCACGAGGAGGTCTATCACTACGAAGGCGGCATCAAGGAGTACGTCGCCTACATGAATGCAGAGAAGGATCCTCTGCATGCCGAGATCATCTATGTGAATGCCACCAAGGACGGTGTCCAGGTGGAGGCGGCCCTGCAGTGGTGCGTCGATGCCTACTCCGACAGCATCCTGGGCTTCGCCAACAACATCCGCACCGTGGATGGCGGCACCCACATCGAGGGCCTCAAGACGGTGCTCACCCGCACCCTGAACACCTTCGCCAAGAAGCGCGGCAAGCGCAAGGACGCCGACACCAACCTGGCCGGCGAGAACATCCGCGAGGGTCTGACGGCCGTGCTCTCGGTGAAAGTGCCGGAACCGGAATTCGAAGGTCAGACCAAGACCAAGCTGGGCAACACCGAGGTGCGCGGCATCGTCGACACGACGGTGGGTGAGGCCCTGGGCGAATACCTGGAGTTCAACCCCCAGGTGATCGACCTGATCCTGGAGAAGGCGATCCAGGCCTTCAATGCGGCTGAAGCCGCCCGCCGGGCGCGGGAGCTGGTCAGGCGTAAGTCGGTGCTGGAGAGTTCCACCCTGCCCGGCAAGCTGGCCGATTGCAGTTCGCGCGATCCGAGCGAATCGGAGATCTACATCGTGGAGGGGGATTCGGCCGGTGGTTCGGCCAAACAGGGCCGCGACCGTCGCTTCCAGGCGATCCTGCCCCTGCGGGGCAAGATCCTCAACATCGAGAAGACCGACGACGCCAAGATCTACAAGAACACCGAGATCCAGGCCCTGATCACGGCGCTCGGATTGGGCATCAAAGGCGAGGACTTCGAGGAGAAGAATCTCCGCTACCACCGCATCGTCATCATGACCGATGCCGATGTGGACGGCGCCCACATCCGCACCCTGCTGCTCACCTTCTTCTACCGCTATCAGAAGGCCCTGGTGGAGGGCGGCTACATTTACATCGCCTGCCCGCCTCTCTATAAGGTGGAGCGCGGCAAGAACCACAACTACTGCTACAACGAAAACGAGCTCAAGAAGGTGCTCTCCGGTTTTGGCGAGAAGGCCAACTACAACATCCAGCGCTTCAAGGGTCTGGGCGAAATGATGCCCAAGCAGCTCTGGGAAACCACCATGGATCCCGAGACCCGCATGATGAAGCGGGTGGAAATCGAAGATGCCCTCGAGGCTGATCGTATCTTCACGATCCTGATGGGCGACAAGGTGGCGCCGAGGCGGGAGTTCATCGAGACCCACAGCGCCGAGCTGGATTTCGCCCAGCTCGACATCTGATGACCCCACGCCATCCGATGGCTGTGCCGGCCTGGCGCTGGGCCGCCCTGCTCGGTTTCGCCCTGCTGGCCCCGGCGGCCCTGCCCGCCGGCGGCGGTGATCGGCGCTTGCCGGACGTCCGCCGCCGCGAGCGCCAGACCGAGCCCCTGCTCAGCAACGGCAGCCTCGGGCTCCACTGCGCCCCGCGCTGCCAGGCGCCGGTGCTGGCGCGTCTGGAAAAAGGAGCCCCGCTGCGGGTGTTGCGTGAGTGGATGGAGCCCGGCGGGCGCCGCTGGCTCCAGGTGGAAGCGTCCACTGCCGCCGGGCAGCCCAGCCGTGGCTGGTTGGCGGGCTGAGCTGCTGACGTTCAGGCGGCCAGCGCCTTCTCGATCGCAGCCACCAGCTCAGCCCCGTCCGGTTCCACGGCGCTCTTGAACCGGGCCAGCACGGTGCCGTCCTTGCCGATCAGGAACTTCTCGAAGTTCCAGGCCACGTCGCCGGCAGGTTCGGCTTGGGTGAGGGTGTCGTAGGGCGCCGTCTTGGAGCCGGTGGCATGCACCTTGTCGAAGAGCTCGAAGCCCACCCCGTAGGTGGTGGAGCAGAACTGCTGGATCTCGTCGAGGGTCCCAGGCTCCTGGGCGCCGAAGTCGTTGCAGGGGAAGCCGAGGACGGCAAAGCCCTGGGGTCCGAAGCGGTCCTGCAGGGCCTGCAGGCCGGTGTACTGGCGCGTGAAGCCGCAGCGGCTGGCCACGTTGACGATCAGCAGCACCGTCCCTGCCCACGCGCCGAGTTGGCGCTCTTCACCGCTGGCGCTGCGCACCACCACGTCACTCACGTTCAGCGCCATGGATATCTGGAGAGGGAAGGTCGCCGCGGACCCTAGCGGCTCAGCCCATACACTCGTATCCATCGGCATGCGAGGAGCGATGGCTGAGGCCTCCGCCGTTGCCGAGGTGGTGGCCCGCCAGTTGGAGGGGCTGCTGCAGGCGGGCAACTACGACGGCGCCAAACTGCTGCTGCAGCCCGTGCAGCCGGTCGATTCTGCCGAGGCGATCGGTACCCTGCCGCGCACGCTGCAGGCGTTGGCCTTTCGGCTGCTGCCCAAGAACGAGGCGATTGAGGTGTACGAGTACCTCGATGGCTCAGTGCAGCAGAGCCTGCTGGAGCGGCTGCGCTCCGGTGAGGTGCTGGAGCTGGTGGAGGAGATGTCCCCGGATGACCGGGTGCGGCTGTTCGACGAATTGCCGGCGAAGGTGGTGCGGCGGCTGCTGGCGGAGCTCAGCCCGGCGGAGCGGCGGGTCACGGCCCAGATGCTGGGCTATGAGGCCGAAACCGCCGGCCGCCTGATGACGACCGAATTCATCGACCTCAAGGAGTTCCACAGCGCCCAGCAGGCCCTCGACATCGTCCGCCGCCGCGCCCGCGATACGGAGACGATCTACAGCCTTTACGTGACCGACGCCTCGCGCCACCTCAGCGGCATGCTCTCGCTGCGGGATCTGGTGACCGCGGATCCGGAGGACCGGCTGGGGGATGTGATGACGCGGGAGGTGATGAGCGTCGCCACCGACACCGACCAGGAGGAGGTGGCCCGGGTGATCCAGCGCTACGACTTCCTGGCGGTGCCGGTGGTCGACCGGGAGCAGCGACTGGTGGGCATCGTCACCGTGGACGACGTCATCGACGTCATCCAGCAGGAGGCCACCCGCGACCTCTACGCCGCCGGCGCCGTTCAGGCCGGCGACGAGGACGACTACTTCCGCAGCAACCTGTTCACCGTGGCGCGTCGCCGGGTGGTCTGGCTGCTGGTGCTGCTGGTGGCGAACACCGGCACCTCGGCCGTGATCGCCTCCGAACAGCTGGTGCTCAAGCAGGTGGTGCTGCTGGCGGCCTTCATTCCGCTGTTGATCGGCACCGGCGGCAACGTCGGGGCCCAGAGCTCCACCGTGGTCATCCGGGGCCTGAGCACCCAGCGGCTCCAGTCCCTGGGCCCCTGGCGCACCATCGGCCGGGAACTGGTCGCCGGGGCGCTGCTGGGCGGTCTGCTGGCGGTGGTGGTCGTGCCCTGGGCCTGGACCATGGGGGGGAGTGCGCTGGTGGCCACCTCGGCCGGCATCAGCCTGGTGGCGATCACCACCCTGGCCGCCACGGCGGGCGCGGCCCTGCCCCTGCTGTTCGCCCGCCTCGGCCTTGATCCGGCCCTGATGTCGGCCCCGTTCATCACCACGGCCACTGACGTGGCCGGCGTTTTCATCTACCTCAAGACCGCCCAGCTGCTGCTGCCACGGCTGGGAATGGGGTGATCCGGGGGATCGGCGTTTTCTGAGAGGAGTTCACACTTCTTGATGTTACGCTTTACAGACAGTTATGAGTCAGGTCCATGGTCGTCGCCTTCGCCGTTGCCCAGCCGTCGACTCCCGCCACTGTCCAGACGGTGGTTCGCGCCTCGCAGGGTCGTTCCATGCCCCCGGTGGATGGCGATCTGGTCCGCTCCTACCTGCGGGACATCGGCCGGGTGCCGCTGCTGAGCCATGAGCAGGAAATCACCCTGGGCCGGCAGGTGCAGGAGCTGATGGCCCTCGAGGAGATGCGTGAAGAGCTGAAGATGCGTTCCGGCGGCAGCGATCCGAGCCAGCAGGAACTGGCGGTGGCGGTAGGCCTGCGGCCCGAGGTGCTGCGCAAGCGCCTGCACGCCGGCCGCCGCGCCAAGGAGCGCATGGTGGCGGCCAACCTGCGCCTGGTGGTGAGCGTGGCCAAGAAGTACACCAAGCGGAACATGGAGCTGCTGGATCTGATCCA
>NZ_JAYGHY010000025.1:0-35308 GCF_034931305.1 Cyanobium gracile UHCC 0281
GCCCAGGCGCCGGCGGCGGTCGGCATGGGCGGGATAGACACCCAGCAGTGGCTGCAGCCGCCGGGCGTCGTGGGCCAGGTGGATGGCCGCGGGGACCGCCAGGCTCGTGGAAGCGGCCGCCACCAGAGCCTCAAGGGCGGCCGTCTGCAGCCAGGGCATGTCCACCGGACAGAGCAGCAGGTCCTGGTCCGGGTGGTGGTGCATCAATCGGACGAGGGCCAGCAGCGGTCCCTCCCGGGGGGGCGGCTCCTCCAGGACATGGACCCGGTTGCCAAGCCCGTCCCGCAGGCACAGCGCCAGGGCCTGATGGGCCCGGTGGTGGCTGACCAGGGTGATCGGCAGCGGCAACGCCGCCAGCTGGGCCAGGCTGAACTCCAGCCAGGTGCCCCCGGCGGGATGGGGCAGCAGGGCCTTGTCCGTGCCCATGCGGCGACTGGCGCCGCCGCTGAGCAGGCAGGCCCTCAGGCCACTCATGCCTCGATGCCGAACTCGGCGAAGGCCCGCGGCAGGTTGCGGTGCTCGTGGCCCGGATGGCTGAGCTTCACCAGGGCGAAGCGCTGCAGCTCATCGAGCTCCCCCCAGGCGTGGGGCGGCAGGGTCAGGCCCAGTTGCTGGCAGGAGGCGAGCAACACCTGCGGGGAAGCATCGCCCTGCTGCCACGGGGCGCCGCAGGCGGGCTCCAATCGGCCCGCAGCGCCGGCCGCCATGCCGGCCGTGCGCTGGCTGAGCCAGTGGTCCAGCTCCGCCAGGGCAGCGGGGTCGTCCGGCCAGGCCAACAGCCGTTGCCGCTCCTGGTCGCTGAGGTCGCCCCAGTGGCTCAGCTTCAACTTGACGCCGACCAGGTCCAGCTTGCGCCGCACCGCCATCGGGATGCAGCGCAGGTCGCCGACGAAGTCGGCCTCGAAGCCGAAACAATGGTCGTGGCGGCCCATGGGCCCGGCGCGCAGGAGGTTCACCCTAGGCATCACCACCACTGGAACTGGCCCAAGACCTGCGGGCTTTCGTAGCCGATCTCACCGTGGGACCCCGCCAGGATTAGGTTCACTGAAGAGATCACAGAGGCTTCTGACGAAGTCGCCCCCATGACCGCCACCGTCCCGTCGAGAGACGAGCTGCAAGGCCGCCCACCCAGCGGTGCCGCCCAGGGGCCCCGTCCAGCTCCGATGTTTGAGCTGATCCCCTACGAGAAGTTCCGGGACACCCCGTCGGTGCGGTTCTTCGACATCACAGTGCCCACGTCCAACAAGCGGGATCTGGTGGTGCATTCGGGTCCGGCGATCAGCCCGCCCGACTGTCAGGAGTCCGGCAGCTGGCAGTTCTATCTCCATCCCCACCAGGAGGACAACCTGCTGGCCATGCACGGCGGCCGCACCTTCTTCCTGGTCAACCTGGGCTGGAACTACCCGTATCACATTGTTCGCCTCGACTGCGGCGGCGACATCCTGCGCATTCCCCCCGGCACGTTCCACCGTTCCGTCTCTGATCCCGATGGCTCCCTGGTGCTCAACCAGGCCGTGCGCGAGGAGGGCGCCAGCGTGGTGCGCGAATTCCGCGTGTACAACAGCCACCGCATCCCACGGCTCTTCGCCGTGACCTCCAAGACCGCGCCCCTGCCCAAGCTTCACGGGGTGAGCTGGTAAGCGCTGGCTTCAGGCTGCGGCAGCGACCTGCAACAGGGAGCCGAAGGCGTCGGCGGACATGGGCCTGCCCAGCAGGTGCCCCTGGAACTGGTCGCAGCCGAGGTTCTGCAGCATCCGCAGCTGCTCACGGGTTTCCACCCCTTCGGCCAGGGTCATCAATCCCAGCTCCTTGGCCATCACGATGGTGGCCTTGACGATGGCCAGGTCGGCATCGTCGTTGCCAAGGCGGTCGACGAAGAAGCGGTCGATCTTGAGCTTGTCGAGGGGCAGGGAATGGAGCATGGCCAACGAGGAGTAGCCCGTGCCGAAGTCGTCGATGGCCAGGCTGAATCCGCTCTCGGCGAGCTGCCGCAGTTGTTCGCCGGCACGGCCTGGATCGTTGAGCAAGGCCGTTTCGGTGATCTCCAGTTCAAGATTCTCTGGCAACAGGCCGTAGTTCTGCAGCGCCCCGGCCAGCAGATCGGCCAGGGAGGGATGCTCGGCCCCCAGCTGCAGGGCCGAGATGTTGATCGCCACTTTCCCCGGCCTCAGCCCCTGCCTGTGCCAGGCGTGCAGTTGACGGCAGGCTTCTTCGATCACCCAGAGGCCGATGCTGTGGATCTGGCCGGTCTTCTCCGCCAGCGGAATGAACACGTTCGGGGATACCATCCGGCCGCTCTGGTCCCGCCAGCGCAGCAGCGCCTCGGCCCCCGCAATCCGGCTGCCACCCCGATCGATCTGGGGTTGGTAATACAGCCGCAGCTGCTCCCGGTCAATGGCCCGGGCCAGGCCCAGCTCCAGCTCGAGGCGCTCGCGCAGCTGCAGGCTGATCTCCGGGGTGTAGAAGCGCAGCTGGTTCTTGCCGTGCTGCTTGGCCTCCATCAAGGCCGTGTTGGCGCAGCGCAGCAGGGTGTCGGGATCGAGGCCGTGGTCGGGGGCCAGGGCCACCCCCAGCGAGGCGCTGGGCTGGACCGCCAGGCCCGTGCCCATCCCGGGGGTGTTGCCAAGGGTGCGGCGGATCTCCTCAGCCCACTGCAGAGCCTGGCCCCGGTCGGCCATGGGCAGGGAGCGCAGCAGGATGAATTCATCACTGCCGACCCGGGCCAGCCAGTCATCCGGCCGCAGCAGGTGGCGCAGGCAGGTGCCGCTGGCCTGGAGCACCTGGTTGCCGATCTCATGACCCAGGCTGTTATTGATCGACTGGAAGTTGTCGAGATCGAGGTTGATCAGGGCGATGCTGTACTCCGTGCCGGAGCGGCGCAGCAGTCGGGCCAGCTGACGAACGGCGGCGGCCTTGTTGGGCAGCCTGGTGAGGGGATCGACGAAGGCGATGCGCTCCAGTCGCTGCTGAATCTCGTGCTGTTCGCTGATGTCCTGAACCGTTCCCACCGTGAACAGCGGTCGTCCGTCGTCGTCGAGGGTCGTGCGTCCCCGCTCCAGCACCACCTTGAGCTGGCCATTGCCAAGCAGCAGACGATGCTCGATCCGATAAGGCTGGCCCGAGCGGAAGGAGTCCTGGAAGGTGGCATCCACCAGGGGACGATCCTCCGGATGCACCGTCCTGAGGAACACCTCGTAGGACGGCGCCGTCAGCTCCGGGGCGGTATTGAAGATGCTGTAGGCCTCGTTCGACCAGAGCAGTTCTCCGGTGCGATGGTTCAACTCCCAGCTGCCCACGTGGGTGAGTTGCTCGGCCTCCTGGAGCAGCGAGCCCAGCCGGGAGCTTTCCCGCAAGGCCGTGTCCAGATCGCTGCGGTCACGGTGGCTGACAAGGGCCACCAGCCGTCCCCGTAACTCCAGCACCTGATAGCTGACGGAGACGTCCCGGCAGGTGCCGGAACGGGCTCGGTGGCGCGTGGCGAAACTGCCCCTTGGCTGCTGGCGCATCACCCGCAGCTGATCCAGTAACCGATCATCGGACAGGTCCCCATCCGCCTGAATCGCAGCTGGATTCAATGTGAGGAAGTGGTCCCGCTCATAGCCAAGCCGTTCGTGGGCGGAACGGTTGCAATCAATGAAATGGCCAGTGGCGAGATCGAGGACAACGAGATCATCGCTGCCCAGGTCAGCGGCAAAACGCAGGGCATCGCCGACGCTGTCGACGCAAGGAATCAGCCCCTGTTCTGACGGGGTGCTGAACCAGAAAGATTGCACTGGTGCTTCCATTCACCAGGGATGTTAGGCATCGTTTTCGGTGCTGACCAGGCTGGAGAAGGAAAATCTCCTTCCCTCCCGAAGTGATTCGCGATAACTGCAGCGCTCCTGAGAAATGGGCTGGGAATGTGGCCTCAAGCTGTCTGAAGAGTGAAAGAAAGAGAAGAATTTGATGGCGCTGAACGCTCTCCCCGGCTGTGGTTGTGGTGCAGGCCGCTGCTCACGCAGACGGTCAGCCGATCCGCAGATCGATGGTGTGGTCGGTGGGGCGCTGACGCCCCTGCCAGGCGGGCGCGCCAGGAACGAACCCGGGCACCAGGCAGGGTTCAAAGCGATGGCCATCGGGGTGCAGGCGGAAGCCGCTATCCCCGCCGGGGGCGCGCAGCACGAGCTCCAGCGGCATGTGCGGCTCGATCGCCGGATGCAGGCACGGGTAAAGCCGTTGGAAGCGGAAGCGCACCGCCAGCACCTGGGACGCCCCCTCTTCAGCGGGCTCAAGCGGCAGGGGTCGACCGTTCACCAGCAGCTGGCAGTCCCGACGGAACGCCGGGTTGGCCACCACCTCGAAGCGGCGCAGGGAGCCGTCGATGAACCGGCTGGTGAAGCCCCCCTGCACCGGGGTGTCGCAGATCAGGGGCCAGGGCTCGGGGGCGGGCCGCAGTTCCAGGGCCGGTGCCACGTCGGTGGAGCTGGCCTCCCCCTGCCAGCGCAGCAGGGGCGGAAAGCGCCACTCCCAGATGGCACGGAACGGCGCCGGATCGAGGGCCAGCCCATCTTCCGCCAGGTCAGCCAGGATGCCCTCCAGATCAGCCCACAGCTGGCTGGGCAGCAGCTGGCGGTCGTGCAGGGTGGAGCCCCAGTCGTGCAGCTGGGTGGGGCGGTGGCGGGGCTCCAGCAGGTGGGCTGCCAGGGCCGTCCAGAGCAGGGCGATGGTGCTGCTCCACGCCATGCTGGGCAGGCTTTCCAGGGCCCGGAACTCCACCAGGCCGAGGCAACCGGCCGGGGCCCCGGGGTTCCAGAACTTGTCGAAGCTGATCTCGCTGCGGTGGTTGTTGCCGCTGCGGTCGGCATGGAGATGGCGCAACGTTTCGCCGATCAGGCCCCGGACATCCCCGAAGGGTTCGCTCGAGGGCTGGCCCTCCGCCTGCTCGATGGCGCGGTAGGCCAGTTCCAGATCAAAGCATTCACCGATCGCCTCGTCCGGCCGTGGCGACTGGGAGGAGGGACCCACCCCGGGGCCACAGAACAGGTAGGCCAGTGACGGGTGCCGTTGCCAGTAGCGCAGGATTCCCGTGAGCCAGGCCGGCCGGGAGAAGAAGGGATGGTGGTCCAGGTCGGGCCCGCCCCAGAGCAGATGGTTGCCGCCACCGGTGCCCTCCTGGCGGCCATCGCCCAGCTCCTTCCAGCTGCGCAGACCAACGCGCGCGCCGACCTCCTCCAGCCGTTGCAGCCACTGGTGGTACTCCTGCCAGCTGTGGCAGACGGGCAAGTTGATCTCCAGCACGCCCGGATCGGCCGTCAGGCCCAGCACCTGCCAGCGCTCGCCGGCATCGAAGGGCAGCACGCCGCTGAGCCGCGGCGCGGCCAGGTCGCCGAGGCTGTCGGCCACCGCCTGCAGCAACAGACGCAGCGGTTCACGCTCCAGAGGCGGCAGAAACAGTTCCCAGCCTTCAGGATCGATCTCCAGGGTGAGCACCTGGCGGGGCACATCCTCGGGCAGGTGCTCCAGGGGCAGGCGCAGGCCGGCCGGACCGGGGGCACCGGTGAGCTCCCGCAGGCTGTCCTCCAGGGGCCAGGGCGCCACCTTCCAGGTCACCGGTGTCGTCCCGTCCGTCGTCTCCGCGGCAGCGACGCTCAAGGGGGCCGCCCAGGCCCGCCGCTCGGGATCGAGCGGATCCCGCAGCAGCACCGGCTGGAGCGTGAGGCCCAGGAGCCCACCCAGGCGCTCCAACCAGGCCGGGCCTTCGCTGGCCTTCAGCGGTGAACCCTCCAGACCGGGCTGGCAGAAGCCGGGCCAGCGGACCGGCGCCGTGCCGTCGTCGCCCAGGAACAGCCGCAGGGCCCAGCGGGGATTGACCTCGCCGTCGTAGCGCTTGCCAGGGCAGTAGAGCAGCGTGCTGCCGCGCCAGACCCGCTGCTGCAGGTCCCGGGCCATGGCCCGGGCGATGGCCAGCTTGGTGGGGCCATCGGCCGTGACGCTCCACTCGGGCCCCTCCGGCTCGAGGGGCACCAGCGTGGGCTCACCGCCGAGGGTGAGCTGGATGCCGGCGGCACGCAGGCGGGACTCGGCCGCCTCGGCCACCCGTTCCATCCAGCTCATGCGGGTTGCGGAAGGCTCATGGGGACGACTGGGGAATCACGCTGCAGGAGTTGACGGGGACCGGGACCACCTTCCAGATGCGTTCGGCATACTCCTGGATGGACCGGTCGCTGCTGAAGAAGCCGCAGCGGGCGGTGTTCAGCACGGACATCATGCTCCACCGTCCTGCGTCGCACCAGGCGCCGTCAACCTCGTTCTGGGCGCGGCGGTAATCGCCCAGGTCGGCCATCACCCGGAAGGGGTCGCTGCTGCAGAGGTTGGCCAGCAGGGGGTGGAACAGGTCGCGGTCGCCTTCGCTGAAGTGGCCCGAGCCGATCAGGTCGATGGCCTCCTTGGCCAGGGCGTCGTTCTCCAGCCAGGGCATCGGGTGGTAGCCGTTGCGGTTGATGGCGGCCAGCTGCTCGGCGGTGTGGCCGAACAGGAAGAAATTGTCGTCGCCGACCCTGTCCCGGATCTCGATGTTGGCCCCATCGAGCGTGCCGATCGTGAGCGCCCCGTTGAGGGACATTTTCATGTTGCCGGTGCCTGAGGCCTCCATACCAGCGGTGGAGATCTGCTCGGAGAGGTCCACCGCTGGATAGATCTTCTGGCCCAGCTTGACGCTGAAGTTGGGCAGGAAGATCACCCGCAGACGGCCGTCCATCGCCGGGTCGATGTTGATGATCTCCGCCATGCCCACGATCAGGCGGATGATCAGCTTGGCCATGGCATAGCCAGGGGCCGCCTTGCCGCCGAAGATCACCGTGCGCGGCGGCAGATCCTCCCCGGCCCGCAGCCGCAGGTAGCGCTCCACCACCTGCAGGGCCGCCATGTGCTGGCGTTTGTACTCGTGGATGCGCTTCACCTGGACATCGAACAGCGAAGACGGATCCACCAGGACGCCCGTGTCCTGGCGGATCGTGGCCGCCAGTCGCTCCTTGGCCTGCTCGCGCACCCCCTGCCAGCGCTCCAGGAAGGCGGCGTCGGTGGCCAGGGGCTCCAGCTTGCGGAGCTGGTCGAGGTGCCGGCACCAATCGGTGCCGATGGCGTCGTTGAGCAGCTCGGCCAGGGGTGGGTTGGCCACCGCCAGCCAGCGCCGCGGCGTGACGCCGTTGGTGATGTTGGTGAAGCGCTCGGGCCAGACCTGGGCGAACTCGGCGAACAGGTTCTCCTTCAGCAGGCGGCTGTGCAGCTCCGCCACGCCGTTGACCGTGTGGCTGCCCACCACGGCCAGATGGGCCATGCGCACCTTGCGGTGCGGGCCCTCCTCGATCAGCGACAACCGCTCCAGCAGGTCGGGCTGGCCGGGGAATCGGATGCGCAGGGTGCGCAGGAAGCGGGCATTGATCTCGAAGATGATCTGCAGCTGGCGGGGCAGCAACTGCTGGAACAGTTCCAGACCCCAGGCCTCCAGGGCCTCGGGCAGCAGGGTGTGGTTCGTGTAGCTGATCGTGGCGGTGGTGATGCTCCAGGCGGTGTCCCAGTCGACCCCGTGCTCATCGATCAGCAGGCGCATCAGCTCCGCCACGGCGATCGCCGGGTGGGTGTCGTTGAGCTGCACCGCGAACTTGCGATGGAACTCCGTGACCGGAATCCCCTGGCTGCCGAGGATGCGGAACATGTCCTGCAGGGAGCAGGAGACGAAAAAGATCTGCTGACTGAGCCGCAGGCGCTTGCCCTGCTCCAGCTCATCGTTGGGATAGAGCACCTTGGAGAGGGTTTCCGACTGCACCTTGTGCAGCACGGCCCGGGTGTAGTCGCCGGCATTGAAGGAGGCGAAGTCGAAGGCGTCCGGCGCCTGGGCCGACCACAGCCGCAGGGTGTTGGCGGTGTGCACGCCGTAGCCCAGGATCGGGGTGTCGTAGGCGACGCCGATCACGGTCTGACCGCCGATCACCACCGGATAGCTCCATTCCGGCCGGATCACCTCCCAGGGGTTACCCCGGGCCAGCCACGGGTCGGTGCTCTCCATCTGGCCGGTGGGACCGATCTGCTGGCGGAAGATGCCGAACTCATAGCGGATGCCGTAGCCGATGGCCGGTAGCTCCAGGGTGGCCATCGACTCCTGGAAGCAGGCCGCCAGCCGGCCCAGGCCGCCATTGCCCAGGCCCGGTTCCGGCTCCTCCGCCAGCATCTCCTCGAGGGTGAGCCCCAGGGCCTCGCAGGCGGCCCTGGCCTCCTCCCGCAGCCCGAGGCTCACCAGGTTGTTCTCCAGGTGGGGGCCCAGCAGGTATTCCGCCGACATGTACGTGGCGGTGCGCACATGCTGGCTGGTGTAGGTGTCCACGGTGTCCACCCAGCTGGTCAGCAGGATGTCCCTCACCGCCAGCGACAGACAGACGTAATGGTCGTGGGTGGTGGCGAGGGAGGCCGACTTGGCCTGGCTGGAGAACAGATGGCGGCGCATCGCCTCCAGGAGGGCCTGCCCCTTGGGTGGGCAGGGGGCGGGAGTGGAGCTTGCCATGGGGGAGATGCCGTGGGTGGCGACGTGGGACCTGTCCTGGCCTGGGGAGTGCCGCAGCCGCTGCACCATCGGATACAGGCGGGCGCTCCTTAAGAGTGGCTTTCTTTCAGCGCTGCAGCACCCCGTGCCAGGAAGCGCCCATGGGAGCGGGCTCCAGCAGCTCCGCCTCGATGGTCCAGTCCAGTTCGCTTTCCACCCCGGTGGGACCCGAAAAACTACCGTTCACCGCCGCCGTGAGGGTGGGTTTGGAGGAGGTGGCCAGGGTGATGTAGCGGTCGTCAATGCTGCCCTTGCCGCTGGGGTCAAAGCCCCGCCAACCCGCACCGGGCAGGTAGACCTCGGCCCAGGCATGCAGGTCGTACTGCTTCGGCGGGGGCTCCACCAGGTGGTAGCCGCTCACGAACCGGGACGGCAGGCCGGCGCAGCGGCAGGTCTCGATCATCAGCATCGCCAGGTCGCGGCAGGAGCCGACCCGCTCCTTGAGGGTGCGGCCCGCCGGCCAGGCGGGCCCCACGTGCCGCTGGGTGTACTTGACCCTGTCCTTGATGATCTCAACGAGCTGCTCAAGAAACATCAGCCCGCGCTGGTCGCTGCCCATCAGCGCTTCCTGGGCCAGATCCACCGCGGCCGGGTCGTGCTGGCCGTTGGGCAGCCACCCCTCCAGAGAACCCAGCAGATCACCATTGAGGTGGCCCACGGGGTAGGGCAGCAGCGGCTCCTGGTCCTCCAGACAGGCAGCCAGGGCCGGGGGCGGCGTGGTCTCCACATCGCTGATCGCCTGCACCCGGAAGTTCTCGGTGCTGCCCTCGAAGCGGGCCCGCAGGATCTCATCGCCACTGGCCGCCACCAGCGGATAGAGCAGGGACGGTTCCGGGCTGACGGCCAGGTGGAAATGGAGCAGGCGCTGGAAACCGTGGCCCCGGGGCTTCAGGCAGAAACGGTGCGGACCCAGGAAGACCGGCGCGCTGTAGCGGTAGTTGAAGGTGTGGGTCAGGCGGGCTCGCATGCCGCCTCCTGACTGGAGGTACTGCTCGGGGGAGCGATGAAGTAGCGCGCTTCGACCAGCTCATGCAGGCGGTTGAGATCCGACTGGAAGTGGTCGATGGCTTCGTGCAGCCCGGTGGCGACGAGCTCGTCGATCCTGGTGAAACTCCAGTGGGCCAGGGTGAGCCCGATCAGGCATTCCAGGTCGTCCGCGGGCCGCGGCACCGAACTGCCGCGGATGATCCGCAGCGTGTCGCTGATCCGCTCCAGGCAGTAGCGCACCGAACGGGGGAAGATCGGATCCAGCAGCAGGAAGGCGGCCACGGCCTTCGGTTCGATGGCCTGCTGGCTCGACTGCCGGAACATCTGGTAGGCCCCCGCCGAGCGCAGCAGGGAGATCCACTGCAGCTCATCGAGCACCCCGCCCACCTCCTCAGGCGAAGGCAGCAGCAGAAAGTATTTGACGTCCAGGATCCGGGTGGTCTTGTCGGCCCGCTCCAGCAGTCGCCCCAACCGACTGAACTGCCAGGAGAGGTCGCGGCTGAGGGTGGCGTCCGTGATCCCGTAGAAGAGCTGGCAGGCGCGCCGGATCTCCCGCAGCTGCTCCTGGGGCGGCTGCTGCCAGAAGGCCTCCTCCTGCAACGTCCAGTAGATGTCGTTGATCTGCTCCCACATTTCCGTGGTGATCACTTCCCGGATCTGCCGGGCGTTCTCCCGGGCGTTGCCGATGCAGTTGAGAACGCTGCTGGGGTTGTCGGCCTCCCGCACCAGGAAGTGGATCACGGCCTCGGGCGTGACATCCGGACAGAGCTCATCGAAGAGCTTGCGGTCGCCGCTGGCCTCGATCAGGGGGAGCCAGGGTTCAGCGCTGCCGGGAGGGCAGTCGAGGGCCATCGCCTCGCTCACCTCAACGAAGCGGGAGATGTTCTCAGCCCGTTCGACGTTGCGGTTGATCCAGTAAAGGGAATCGGCGACGCGGCTCAGCATGGGGCTTCATCCACGATCCAGGTGTCCTTGCAGCCGCCACCCTGGGAGGAGTTGACCACCAGGGAACCGCGCCGCAGGGCCACGCGGGTGAGGCCGCCGGGGCTCACCCAGGCCTCCTTGCCGCGCAGCACGTAGGGCCGCAGATCGACGTGGCAGGGGTAGAGCTCCCCTTCGCTCAGGGAAGGCACTGTGGAGAGTTCCAGGGTGGGCTGGGCGATGTAGTTGCGGGGATCGGCCTGGATCTTGATGGCGAACTCGGCGATCTCCGCCTGGCTCGCATGGGGGCCGATGAGCATGCCGTAGCCACCGGCTTCCGCCACCGCCTTCACCACCAGCTCCCCGAGGTGCTCCAGCACATAAGCCTGGTCGTCGGGGCGTGAACAGATGTAGGTGGGAACGTTCTCGATGATGGGCTCCTCATCCAGGTAGTAGCGGATCATCTCGCCCACATAGGCATAGATGAGCTTGTCGTCGGCCACGCCGGTGCCCGGGGCATTGGCGATGGCCACACGGCCCGCGGCGTAGGCCCCCATCAAGCCCCGCACCCCCAGCAGGGAATCAGGGCGGAAGACCGCCGGATCGAGGAAGTCGTCGTCGATGCGGCGGTAGATCACATCGACCGCCTCGAGGCCGGCGGTGCTGCGCATCCACACCCGATCTCCTTCGCAGACCAGGTCGCGGCCCTCCACCAGCTGGATCCCCATCTGCTGGGCGAGGTAGCTGTGCTCGAAGTAAGCGCTGTTGAACACCCCGGGCGTGAGCAGCACCACCTTGGGCGTGTCGGTCCAGGGGGCCAGCTCCCGCAGGGTCTGCAGCAGATGGGAGGGATAGTCATCGATGGGCTGCACCGTGCGCCCGGCGAACAGGCTCGGGAACATGCGCTTCATCACCCGCCGGTTCTCGAGGAAGTAGGCCACCCCCGAGGGGCAGCGCAGGTTGTCCTCCAACACCCGCCAGGTGCCGTCGCCGTCGCGCACCAGATCCAGGCCCGAGATGTGGCACCAGCGGCCGAGGGGCGGCTGGAAGCCCTGCATCTGGGGCCGCCAGCCATGGGAGCTTTCCACGTCGGCCCTGGGCACCACGCCGTCGGCCAGGATTTTCTGATCGCCATAGACGTCGGCCAGGAAGCGATCGATCGCCTCCAGTCGCTGGATCAGGCCCCGCTCCAGACGCTCCCAGTCCTGGGCCCCGATCAGGCGGGGGAGGGGATCGAAGGGCAGGATGCGCTCCACACCCTTGCTGTCGGAATCGTTGAGCCGGAAGGTGGCCCCGAGGCGCTTGAGCAGCATGCCGGCAGCCACGTGGTTGCGGTTCAACTGGTCCAGTCCCATCTGGCCCAGGGACGACAGCAACGGCTTGAGGGTGGCCCTGGGCTGGTCGGTGGAGGTGAAGTACTCGTCGTATCCGTGGTTCGGTTTGTACTGACTGAACATTCCAGGCCCTTCCACGCGGTTGGATCCTGCAGTGCCGCAGGGGGGGGCACCCGTTGCCGTTGTTACGAAAACCTGGGGCGCTCTGGGCCGATCGCTACGGTCAGTCCCCGCTGAGTCACCAGCCTGGCCAATCCGGAGGCCCTACCCCTCCATAGGAATAGCGTTTTCATAAGCATCGTTCCCTACGGGACTCAAGGGGTTCAGGATTGACACATAGGGAGGAGAGGTACCCAATGCTGACCCACAAGTCCGGGGCCCAACCCTTGAGATCCTCCTGCGCATCGGGCGTCCTGCCGCGCGACCAGGAACGGACCGGCAACCGTAAGGACAAGCGGGCCTACGCCCGCCACTCGATCGAGAGCTGCCGCACGATCGCGCTGCGGCGCCTGGATGACGCGCGCAGGCCCTGCGGTCGCTGGTTCCTCGCCGACATCGTCGATGTGGGCGAAGGTGGCATGTGCCTGATCGCCTCGGAGGAACAGTCGCTTGAGATGGGGCAATGGTTTCTGATGGACCTGCGCGCCCATCCCGGCTTCGGCCAGTTGCGGATGCAGGCCCAGTTGCGCTGGCTCACCCGGGCCCACTTTGCCCTCACCTTTGGTGTGGCCTTTGAAACGCCCCTGAAAGAGGTGCCGGTGCTGTCGGTGGAGCGGCGCAACCAGCGCCGGGATCCCAACCTGGAGGACTGGGCCATCGCGGAGGAGCGGGAACTGGCGCCGTCCTGAGGGGACGCCTGTGTGGCGCGCAGGCATGTCTTAAGTATTCTCTATGAAACAGAGCTGACTGAAGTCCAGTGGCCCATACGCCGATCTCCAACGCAGGCCTGGTCACCTCCGCTGTTCTCGCGGCAGGCCTGGCGCTGGCTCCGGCACCGTCCCAGGCCATCGGCACCACCTTCAGCTTCAACCTCGGCAGCGCCACCGCCAGCCCCGCAGCCCCCCTGGCCGCGCCGAACAAGACCTTCACCGCCACCGCCGACGGCCGCTCGCTCAACCTGGTGTTTCAGAACGCCCAGCGACCCAACGGCAATGCCAAGCCGGTGAGTGCGACCGCCGACGGCCTCTGCATCTACAAGGCCGGCGGGGCGGGCCTCGACGACGTCGGCCGCACCAACTGTGGTCGCCGCAACCCCGGCAACGGGACGGGCGTGGCCAACCAGGAGTCCATCGAACTGTTCTTCGACCAGCAGGTGGAGCTGCTCAGCTATCGCTACGGCAGCCTCCTGGTGGGCCGGGGCAATCCCCTGCTCACCTGGGGCGATCCCAACAGTCCCGTGGTGTCCACCGAAACCCTGTTCGACAAACAGATCGACACCAGCTACGCCTTCACCAACCCCTTCATCGTCCAGGCCAACCAGATCCTCACCATCACCGGCACCGGCGGCGGCCGTGGCACCAGTTCCACCCAGGCCTTGCTCAGCGGGCTGGTGGTGCGGGCCTTCCCCCAGGAACCACCCGCTGCCTCGATCGTTCCCGGTCCCCTGCCCCTGCTCGGGGCCATGGCGGCCTTCGGCTGGAGCCGCCGGCTGCGTTCCCGCCTGAGCCACTCCGGTCCCGTCGCCCCCAGTCGTGACCGCAACGGTTCCCCGGCTTGAGCCAGGGGGCCCGTCGGGCCCCCTTTCATCCCTGGCTTCGATCCTGCTCGCCACGGCCCTCGCCCTCGGCGGCCTGTTCGTCCTGGCCGTGGTGGCCGGGGCTCTTCCGGTTCAGGTGCTGCAGCGCGACTGGCAGCAGCGCTGCATCGAACTGGTGATCGCCAACTCCGGGTTCCCGATCGTGGGATTCGTGCTTGTGCACCTGGCGGCCCATGTGGAGCCGGAACGGGCGGAGCTCTTTCAGCTCCGCCAGCGGCTGCGGCGCTGGGCAGTTCTGATCACGTGTCTGTACCTGCTGCTCATCCCCCTGCAGCTCTCCATCAGCGTGCGGCTGTTCAGCGACCGCGCCGCCCTGCAGACCCAGCAGCGGCGCCTGGTCAGCGATCAGTTCAGCGGCTTCGCGGCCCTGATCCGCTCGGCCCCTGATGCCCTCAGCCTGCAGCGGCAGCTGGCGGCGGCCGATGGACCAGCCCTGACCGCAGCCGATCTGGCCAAGCCGATGCCGGTGCTGCGCCAGGACCTCCTGGCCGCCCTGCGCCAGGCCGAGGCCGCCATGCCCGCCAGCATTCAGCAGGCCACCCCCCTGGCCCCCCTGGTCTGGGCGGCCCTTCGCGATGGCCTGCGCCTGAACGGCTCAGCCCTGCTGATGGCGGTCGCCTTCGCCGCCGGTGCCCAGGGCCGCACCAGCAGCCGCACCCTGCTGACGCGCCTGCTCATGGTCTGGAAGTCGGTACGCCGGCGCCGCTACAGCAAGAAATAGCGCTGCGCCATCGGTAGCACCTCCGCCGGTTCGCAGGTGAGCAGTTCGCCGTCGGCGAAGACCTCGTAGGTCTGGGGGTCCACCTCCACCTTGGGCAGGGCGGTGTTGTTGCGCATCTGGGCCTTGCCGATGCCGCGGGTCTGCACCACCGGCACGCAGGCCCGCTTCAGGCCAAGACGGCTGGGCAGGTCGGCCTCGAGGGAAGCCTGGCTGACGAAGTTGAGGCAGCTGCCCGCCAGCGCTCCGCCGTAGGCGGCGAACATGGGCCGGCCGTGCACGGGGCCCGGGGTGGGGATCGAGGCGTTGGCATCGCCCATCTGGGCCCAGACGATCGAGCCCCCCTTGATCACCAGCTCCGGCTTGACACCGAAGAAGCCCGGCTTCCACAGCACCAGATCGGCCAGCTTGCCCACTTCCACCGAGCCGATCTGGCTGTCGAGGCCATGGGCGATGGCGGGATTGATCGTGAGCTTGGCGATGTAGCGCTTCAGGCGGGTGTTGTCGTTGCGGCCGCCGCGGGGGCCGGCGGCGTCCTCGGGGAGGAATCCACGCTGCACCTTCATTTTGTGGGCCGTCTGGAAGGTGCGGGTGATCACCTCACCCACGCGACCCATGGCCTGGGAATCGCTGGCGATGATGCTGAAGGCGCCCAGGTCGTGGAGGATGTCCTCGGCGGCGATCGTCTCGCGGCGGATGCGCGATTCGGCGAAGGCCACGTCCTCTGGAATGCGGGGATCGAGGTGGTGGCACACCATCAGCATGTCGAGGTGCTCCTCGAGGGTGTTGACGGTGTAAGGCTTGGTGGGGTTGGTGGAACTGGGCAGCACGTTGGGCTCGCCGCAGATGCGGATGATGTCGGGGGCGTGGCCGCCGCCGGCCCCCTCGGTGTGGAAGGTGTGGATGGTGCGGCCGCCGATGGCCCGGATCGTGTCCTCAACGAACCCGGCTTCGTTGAGGGTGTCGGAGTGGATGCAGACCTGCACGTCGTACTTGTCGGCCACCGTGAGGCAGCAGTCGATCGCCGCCGGGGTGGTGCCCCAGTCCTCGTGCAGCTTCAGGCCGCAGGCCCCGGCGCGGATCTGCTCCTCGATCGCTGCGGGAGTGCTGGCGTTGCCCTTGCCGTAGAAGCCCAGGTTGATCGGCAGCCCCTCGGCGGCCTGCAGCATGCGGGCCAGGTGGAAGGCGCCGGGGGTGCAGGTGGTGGCATTGGTGCCGGTGGCCGGGCCGGTGCCGCCGCCGAGCAGGGTGGTGACCCCGGAGGCGAGGGCGGTTTCGATCTGCTGGGGGCAGATGAAGTGGATGTGGGTGTCGATCGCCCCGGCGGTGACGATGTGCCCCTCACCGGCGATGGCCTCGGTGCCCGGCCCCACCACGATCGTGACCCCATCGGTGATGTCGGGGTTGCCCGCCTTGCCGATGGCGCAGATGCGGCCGTCCCTCAGGCCGATATCGGCCTTGACGATGCCCCACCAGTCGAGGATCAGGGCATTGGTGATCACGGTGTCGACGGCCCCTTCGGAGCGGGGCGTCTGGGCCTGGCCCATGCCGTCGCGGATCACCTTGCCGCCGCCGAACTTCACCTCATCGCCGTAGGTGGTGCAGTCGCTCTCCACCTCCAGGATCAGTTCGGTGTCGGCCAGCCGCAGCCGGTCTCCGGTGGTGGGGCCGTAGGTCTCGGCGTAGGCGCGACGATCGATGCGGTAAGCCATGGCAGTTCAGTCGAGGGGGCCGTTGACCAGACCGTTGAAGCCGAACACGCGGCGGTCGCCGACGTAGGGCACCAGATGCACATCCCGTTGGTCGCCGGGCTCGAAGCGGATGGCCGTGCCGGCGGGGATGTCGAGCCGCAGGCCGCGGGCCGCCTCACGGTCGAATTCGAGGGCGCCGTTGGCCTCGTGGAAGTGGAAGTGGGAGCCCACCTGCACGGGCCGGTCGCCCCGGTTGGCCACCGACAGGGTGGTGACCGGACGACCGGCGTTGAGATCGATCGTGCCGGGCTCGGGGATCAGTTCGCCGGGGATCAGGGGGGCCATGGCGGGAAGGGGAGTCAGCGGATCGGTTCGTGGAGGGTGACGAGCTTGGTGCCATCGGGGAACATCGCCTCGATCTGCACCTCGGGGATCAGCTCGGGCACCCCCTCCATCACCTGATCCCGGCCCAGCCAGGTGGTGCCCTCCCGCATCAGCTCCGCCACGCTGCGGCCGTCGCGGGCCCCTTCGATCACCTGGAAGCTGAGCCAGGCCACCGCCTCGGGATGGTTGAGCTTCAGGCCCCGGCCAAGTCGCCGTTCCGCCAGCAGGGCGGCGGTGACGAGCAACAGCTTGTCTTTCTCCTGGGGGGTGAGGTTCATGCAGGCTGCGCTGGCCGGCCCCACTCTCGCAGCGCTCCGGCACCGGATCAGGTTCAGAAGGAACGTTCGGTGCCCGGATCAGCGCCGCTGAAGCACCCCCTGACCGTTGAGGTTGAGGTTGTCGATCCGCACCGCCGTGGCCCGGCCGTCGGGGCCGACCGTGAAGCTGACGGCGCTGGGGCCGTAGGCGTTCTCGCCGGCGGGCTGGTAGCGGAAGGTGTCGCCGCTCACCGGGGTGAGGGGGAAGGAGGTGAGGCGGGGCCCCAGCTGCAGCTCCAGGCCATCGCCGCGGCGCACCACGGCGATCGGGCCCAGGTAGGCATTGGCGTAGGTGCCGGTGTAGGTGTCGGCGGGGCGGGCCGGCAGGGGCCGGGCCGGGGTGACCACGGTGGGGTAGTCCTGCTGCTCCATGCCCCGGAACAGGGGGCGCAGGGCGGCAAGGTAGTCGCGCTTCACCGCTCCGGTGGTGGCCAGGTCGAGGAAGCTGAGGCTGAGGGCCTCCGGCACCCCCAGCGGCTGGCTGTTGGAGAGCACGATGATCCCCAGGGATTCCGCCGGCAGCAGGTAGACGGCCGTGGCGGCGCCGAGGTCGAAGGCGCCGGAATGGCCCAGCTGCACCGTGCCCCGGTCGGTGTAGCTCACGTTCCAGCCCAGCCCGTAGAAACCGGCCCGATCCGTGGCTGGATCGCGGGGCTGCTGGCTGACGATCTGGGGCCGGTGGGTCTCGGCCAGGGCGGCGGCGTCCACCACCGCACGGCCATCGAGGCGGCCTCCCGCCAGCTGCAGCCGCAGCCACTGGCCCAGATCCCGCACGCTGGAGCTCACCCCGCCGGCGGGGGCCTGGGCATCGGCATCCCGCTGGTAGCGGGCCACCCAGCGACCCCCCTCCGGCACGTGCAGGGAGGCACGGTTGGCGGCGGCCACGAAGTCGGCGTGGCGGGAGCTGGTGCGGGCCATGCCCAGGGGCCGGTAGAGCCGTTCGCTGGAGAGCATCTCCCAGGGGCGCCCGACGGCATTGGCCGCGGCCACGGCGCCGGCCGTGAAGCCGAAGTTGGTGTAGGCGTAGTCGGCGCGGAAGCGGTTGCCGGTGGGCAGCAGCCGCAGGCGCGCCAGGATCGTGGCCCGATCGAAGCCCAGGTCCTCGAGGTGATCGCCGGCGTGGTCGGGCAGGCCGCTGCGGTGGGCCAGCAGGTCGCGGATGGTCACGTCGGCGGCGATGGCCGGCGGACCGATGCGGGCCTCCGGCAGGGTGCGCAGCACCGGGTCGTCCCAGCCCAGGCGCCCGTCGCCCACCAGGCCGGCCACCAGCGTGGAGGCGATCGGCTTCGAGAGCGACGCCAGCTGGAAGATCGTGTCGGCATCCACCGCGCCGGGCTCGCCCACCCGCCGCACGCCGTAGCCCTTGAGGAACACCACCCGGTCGGCATGCACCACCACGATGGCCAGGCCCGGAACACCGGTGCGGTTCAGCATCCCGGTCGCCAGGGCATCGAGCCGGGGCAGGGCGGCCGCCAGGCTGGCCGCCGTCACCTGGCGCGGTGGGGGCGGCGGCCCGGAGGCAGCTTCGGCACTGCGGGCGGCACCCGGGGGCTGGAGCGCCAGGGCCAGGCCCAGAACCAGAGAGGCCGCTCTGGGACGGCGCAGGACGCTTGGGGTCACGGCAACGCCGGCGACTCCGGGAAAGCTAGGCGTGGCCGTGGTGCCCGCCCTGGTGTCAGAAGCCACCGCCGCCGCCACCGCCATCGCCGCCGCCGGAGCTGCCCCCGCCGGAGCTGCCGCTGGTGCTGCTGGAGCTGCTCGGCGACGACTGCATGGCGCCGCTGGTGGTGCTGAAGCAGTCCTCGAGGCTGGTGCCGAAATCGTTGGCATCGAAGTCGATGCCGTCGCCGACGTACCAGCTGGGGGGCACGGCGAGGATCCCCTGGAAGGCCGCCGTCCACTGGCGCGTCAGGCCCGCCACCATCGCGTAGGGCAGGTAGCGCTCGAACAGCTCCGGCGTCAGCACCACCCGCTCCAGCCGCGGCGCCTCCACCCGGCGCAGGAACTCCTGGAACCCGAGGGTCTGGCGCAGGACCGCCGTGCCCCGGGTGGTGCGGCTGGGCATGATCCAGGCGAACACGGCCACCAGCACCACCGTCAGCGCCAGGGAGGCGAAGGTCAGCCACGGGTGCGCCTCCCACTGCAGCCGCACGATGTCGTGGGGCAGCAGCACCAGGGCCAGCGCCAGCGCCGCGCCGGCCAGCCCCAGGCCCCCCAACAGGGTGAGGGCCCGCACGGTGCCGGGCCAGCGCTGGAAGAACCTCTCCGCCAGCACCGCCTGCATCACCAGCCGCTCGAAGCCGGGCACATGCACGTAGTAGTGGTCGCGGAGCTGATCGGTACTCACCGTCGCCCCCGGCTCCGCCGAGGGGAACAGCGTCTCGACCAGGTAGGCCTCATGGGGCAGCAGCGCCGACCGCTGGTCCGGCTCGCCCAGCAGGGTGAACACGTAGCGCTTGCCCAGGTTCAGGAACAGCAGCTTCCGCTGGTCCTGCTCGATGCGCAGCTGGCCCTTCACCGCCAGCGCCACCAGGGTGGCCGAAAGGGCGGTTCCGCTCACCTGTTCCGCCACCAGGCTGCCCAGCACCGCCGGTGGCAGCCCCTCGGGAGGTTCGTAGGCCACCGGCACCGCACCGACGGCCGGATCCCGCCCGATGCGCCACCAGAGCGGGCCCAGCACGCCGGCGCTCAGCAGGGGCAGCAGCAGGGCCAGACGCCCCTGCCACCAGCCGATCCATTGGGCCAGGGCCGAGGGCGGCGGCACCAGCCCCTTGGCGAAGCCCACCGCCAGGGTGAAGCCCTCACTGGGCTCCAGCCGCCGGGTGGTGCTGCTGGTCACCATGTCGGCACCGATCGTCAGGGTGGCGTCGTTCTCCCGGGCTCCGCGGGGCCCGGTGTACACCGCGGCATGCAGTCCGGACACGGCTGGCGGCAGCCGCACCTGGGCCGAGGCCCGCTCGATCGGCACCTCCCAGGCGTTGCCGGTGACGTTCCAGTTGAACTCGTCGTGGTCCGGATAGAAGCGCAGGCCCCGCTTCAGCCGGTAGGTGATCACGGCCGTGCGGCTGGCGTTCTCGGCGCCAGGGATCCAGATCTTCAGTTTCAGGTCGGAGCCGGGGTGGCTGCTCTCGTAGCGGTAGGGCCGGCCCTCGGGGTCGGTGACCGCGAGCAGCCGCAGCCCAAGGGGTTCCAGCCCGCCGGGCCGCCGGGCCAGCAGGGGGATCTGGCGCACCAGGCCGTTCCAGGAGCCGTCGAAGCGGGCGGTGAGGGTTTCGCTCACCTGCACGGCGCCGTTGGGTTCCACCACCGCCTGCATCTGGAAATCCGTGAGCGTCAGCTGGCGCTCGGCGGCACTGAGGGCGGCGCCCGCCCCCCAGGGAGCCAGGAGCAGCAGCGACAGGGCCAGGCCGAGCAGCCCCCCCAGCCCCCAGCGCCAGCGGCGCCGCAACCGCCGGGCGACCGGAGGGCCCTCAGCCATCGAAGCGGACGGCGGGAACGGCCGCTTCGGCCCGGTTCTCCAGCTCGAAATAGGTGCGCGGGCGGATCGCGAAGCCGCCGGCCACCAGGTTGGAGGGGAACTGCACGATCGCCGTGTTGAGGTCCCGCACCACGGCGTTGTAGTAGCGACGGGCGCTCTGGAGCGACTCCTCGATCTGGCTGAGGTTGGTCTGCAGGGTCTGGAAGCTCTCCACCGCCCGCAGGGCCGGGTAGGCCTCCGCCAGGGCGAACAGCTGGCCGAGGGAGGCCCCCAGGGCCTGCTCCGCCTGCTGCTGCTCCCGGGGCCCCTGGGCCGCGACGGCGGCGTTGCGGGCTTCGATCACGGTCCGGAAGCTCTCCTTTTCGTGGCTGGCGTAGCCCCGCACCGTCTCCACCAGGTTGGGGATCAGGTCGTGGCGCCGCTTGAGCTGCACGTCGATGTCGGCCCAGGCGTTGTCCGCCAGCACCTGCAGCTGGGCCAGGCGGTTGTAGATCAGGATCAACCCGACGGCCGCGGCGGCCACCAGGATCAGCAGCAGCGGCATCGGCCCAGGGGTGGGTGGTTTCCGAGCCTAGGGGGACCCCATGTTTCCGCAGGCGTTCGCCCCGTAGGGGGCGTCGTCGGCCGGCAGGGTCACCCCCAGCCGCTGCCGCCACGCCGCCACCGGCAGCTCCCAGCCCTCCTCCCAGCGGACCGTGGCGAAGGGGCGGGCGGTGAAACCGATCGTGGTGCCATGGCTGATGGAACGGCTGAGGCTTTCGTAGCCGTCGAGCTTGAACCGGAACCCGGCGATCTGGGCCGCGTGGGTGAGGCTCACGTAGGCGGGGAAGCCGATCTGGGTGGCGGTGATGGCCAGCACGCCGTTCTCCCCCACCGGCGTCGTGCCGAAGCCGCTGACCACATGGTGGATGTCGTGGGTGGTGGCGATCCGCTGGGTGAGCCAGCGGCCCTCCGTGTCGATGGGGCGGGGGCGGAAGAATTCGGGGTCGTAGTTGAAGCGGCGGATCAGGGCCGCGTAGCTGAGGCCGAGGCTCCCCTCCGGCAGCGCCTCGAGCCGCTCCAGATCCGGTTGCAGCGGCGGATAGCGCTCGTCCATCATCGCCGCCCCGCCCGGGAGGGCCCGGAAGCGGGCGATGCAGGCATCCATCTGGGGCGTGTCCAGGAAGCTGTCGACCAGATCGGCGATCCGCGCGAGATCCCCCTGGCTGCGGCCCACGGCGATCAGCTGGCGCGCCTGGCCAAGGGCCTGCAGGGAGAATTGGAAGCGATGCATCGATTGGCTGCGCCTGGGGCGAACCTAGGCCCGCTGCAGGGGCTGCTCCTGGAACGGCCAGACCCGCGGCAGCACCGGAGCCGCCAGCCCCCGCTCGGCGCGGATCCGGGCCCAGATCCGCGTGAACCAGAAGCGGGCCGCCTGGGTGGAGCGGCCCCGGTAGCGGGCCACCAGCCCCCGCTCCAGCCGGCCGCAGGCCATCGTCCCCTCCAGCCCGTGCCGCTCGGCGCGGCAGGCCTCCAGCAGGGGCTCGCCCACCGGCCCGGGGGCGGCCCACACCAGGCTGGCGAACACCGGCTGTCCCCCCAGGCCGTGGGGACTCTCCAGGCTGGCGCCGCCCAGCTCGAGCCGGTCCACCAGCTCCCAGCGCCCCTCCCGCCGGATCTCCAGCAACGAGCGCCAGCGGCCGGATCCGAGCGTCTCGCCATCGGCGCTGCGCCCCAGCCGCACCACCTCCGCCCCCAGCCAGCTGGCCCCATGGGCCAGCTCCACCCGGCAGGTCTGCTGGAACAGGCCGTCCCGGAAGACCACCAGCTCCTGGGGCAGCCACTCCAGATCAGCCCCCGCGGCGAGCCGGAAGTCGAGCGTCTGATGGGTCCAGCTGCCGTCGGGGACCCGCCGGGAGCGGCCCACGGTCCCGTAGACCTTCTGGGCCGCCACGCTGGTGATCAGGGCCCGGCTGCCGGCGCCGAGCTCGGCGTCGATGGCCAGCTCATCCCCCCCCACCAGGCCGCCGCCGGTGTGCAGCAGGGGCAGTTCGCAGCGGCCATCGGCAGCGGCGAAGGCCCGTTGGATCTTCAGCGGCGCCGTTGCTCCCCCCTGGTGCCGGGTGGCACCGTCCCCGCCGCCGGTGGTCTCGAAACGAAGCCGTGCCTGGGCTCTCCAGGGGGCGGGAGCGGTGAGCTGCATGGCGGTGATGGTGGGACCCCGGGGGCCTGGATTCGGTAGCGCCCGACACAGGGCCGCCGGCCAACGGCTGGCGAGGGTGGAAGACCCACCACCGCCCACAGGCCTGCGCGATGCCCGGCCCGCCCGTTTCCGATGCCATGGTTTCCGATGCCATCGCCCCCTTGGTGCTGGTGCGGCACCTGCCCCCGGGGGAGGGACCCGGGCCCGATCCGCAAACCCTGGCGGATCCGCCGCTGCGGTTACTGCTGCGGGCCGACGAACGCACGAGCCTGCGGGGCCATCGCCGCAGCGCCTGTGGACGGGATCTCCTGTTGCAGCTGCCCCGCGGCGCGGCCCTGGAGCCCGGCGACCGGCTGGCACCGGAGGCCGGTGGGCCCGTGGTGGTGGTGGCGGCCGCCGGTGAACCACTGATGGTGGTGCGGGCCGGCGACCCCCTGGCCCTGCTGCAGGCGGCCTATCACCTGGGCAACCGCCACGTGGCCATGGAACTGCACCGCGACGAACTGCGCCTAGGCGTCGACAACGTGCTTGAGGATCTACTGCGGCATCGGGGGCTGACCGTGGAGCGGACGGTGGGGCCGTTTCTGCCCGAACCCGGGGCCTACGAACCAGCCGGCCACGCCCACTCCCATCGCCACCCATGAGCCTCGCCCGGTTGCGGCTGTTCCAACTCGTCAGCCCCGCCCTGCCGGTGGGAGCCTTCAGCTACTCCGAGGGGCTGGAGGTGCTGATGCAGGCGGGTGATCTGCCGGACGCCGCCAGTGTGCGCCACTGGCTGGAGGCGGAGCTGGCCCGGGGAGCCCTGGCGATCGAGGCGGCCAGCCTGGGCCAGCTGATGGACGCCCTGGCCCGCTGGCGTGAGACACCGGACGGGCCAGCCTGTCAGGAGGCGCTGGAACGGGACGGCTGGCTGCTGGCCCAGCGGGAGGCGGCGGAGGTGCGGGCCCAACAACGCCAGATGGGCCGCTCCCTGCTGCAGTTACTGGCCGACCTGGGTTTGCCGCTCCCCGGGGATGGGTCCCAGCGTCTGGCCTGGCCTGGGGCCTGGGCCTGGGCGGGTCTGGCCCTCGAAGTCCCCCCCCAGGAGGTGGTGGAGGCCTACCTCTTCGGCTGGGTCGCCACCCAGCTCAGTGCCGCCGTGCGGCTCGTGCCCCTGGGCCCCACCGAAGCCCAGCGGCTGCAACTGGCCCTGGCACCCACCATCGCCGCCCGGGCGGCGGAGCTGGTGGTGGCCGATCCCGAGGCCCTCTGGAACGGGGGGGTGGGGGCGGGCCTGGCCCAGCTGGGCCACGCGGAGCTGTATTCCCGGCTGTTCCGCAGCTGATGGCCATCGCGGGCCAGACCAGCCGGCGGCGGGCCCTGCGGCTGCTCGGCGGCGGCGCGACCGGAGGGGTCCTGCTGGCCGTTGGATGCACGCCCCGCTCCCGCCCTCCCGATCCGCCCCGCCTCGGGCTGCTGCAGTACGTCCGGGGTGCGGCCCCCGATGCCGCCCGCCGTGGTTTCGTGCGGGCCCTGGCCAGGGGCGGCTTCCGTCCGCCGGCCGGCCTGACCCTGCTGGAGCGGTTCGCCGGGGGCAGCATGGCCACCTGCCGCGCCCAGGTGATCGAGCTGCTGGAGGGCGGGGTGGACATGCTGGTGGCTATCGGCACCCCACCTTTGGCGGCGATCCTGGCCGTCGCCCCCGCCCGGGTGCCGGTGGTGTTCGCCTACTGCTCCAACCCCTGGGGGGCGGGGGCTGGCACCAGCTACACCCGCCACCGGCCCAACGTGGTGGGCACGGTCAGCACCAGTCCGCTGGCCGAGCAGCTCGACCTGGCACGCCGGATCAGCCCCGGCCTGTCCAGCGTGGGGCTCGTCTTCAACCCCTCCGAGGCCAATGCCAGCTTCGAAGCGGAGCTGCTGCGCCGCGACGCCACCCAGCGGTCGATCGAGGTCGTGATCGAGCCGGTGGCAGGACCGGGGGAGGTGACCCGTGCCGCCGACGCGCTGGCCTCCCACCGGGTGGGGGCCCTGGTGCGGGTGGGCGACTACGCCACCAGCGTGGGCTTCCCCGCCCTGGCGGCGGCGGGCCTGCGCCATCGCCTGCCGGTCTATTCCGTCGACCCCTCCGACATCTCCACGCCGGGTTGCCTGGCGGTGGTGGGCTGGGATCCAGAGGCCGATGGGGCCCTGGCAGGCGATCTGGCGGTCAAGGTGCTGCGGGGCCGCTCCCCCGCCGACCTCCCTTTTGAACCGGTGACCCGGAAACTCCTGCTGCTGAACCAACGCACGGCCCGGGCGATCGGGGTGACGTTCCCGCCCGAGCTGCTGCGCCAGGCCGACCGACTGGAGGGCTGAGCCACCCCACGGCCATCAGGGCGATCGGGGCCTGCGGTCCTTGAGGTGATCGCCGGGCCGGTCGATCAGCTCGAACAGCCAACTCTCGTTGAGGGTCTTGACCAGGCGGTTGGTGGTGGAGGCCATGGTGGTCAGCTCGCGCAGGGTCTGGAGCAACAGCGGCCGCGTCTGGGATTCGGTGCTCTCGAGGCGCCGGATCAGGGCCGACAGGTCGGCGGCGGTGCCGTCGGCACGGCCCTCGAGGCGCTCCGCCAGTTGGCGGGTGGCCGCCAGGGTGCGGTTCAACTCGCTGCTGCTGCGCTGGGCGTCGGCCTCCAGACGTGTCGCCAGCCGGCGGCTGGCGACCAGGGTCCGGTCCAGCTCGTCGAGGCTGCGGGGCAGGCGGGTTTCCGCCAGGCTCAGGCCGCTGCTGACGGCCCGCTGCAGGGGGATGCGGCTGCTGGCCAGCTCGGCGAGCAGGTCATCGATGTCGGGGCGGCTGGCGAACACGAGCGTCTCGCCATCGCCGATCGGCGGCTGGCCCACCGCCGCCGGATCGGGGGTGATGGCGATGTAGCTGTCGCCCAGGAGCCCCACCTGAGCCAGTTCCGCCCGGCTGCGGCGGCCCACCATGGAGCGGTAGGGGTCCCGCAGCTCCAGTTCCACCAGCACCTGGGCATCAGGCTGCAGCACGATCCGGCGCACCTGGCCGACGGCGAACCCGGAGATCCGCACCGCCATGCCCGTCTGCAGGCCGGCGGCATCGAGGGTGCGGAACTGCAGGCGCACGCTGGGCGCCAGCCAGTTGCCGGCACGGGCGATCCCCACCACGAACAGCCCCAGGAGCCCCACGGCCCCCGCCAGGAAAACCAGGCTCTGGGGACCGGGGCGCCGCGGCGGAGCGGTGGGTGTCATGGTCAGCGGCCTCCCATCCGCAGGGGATCGACCGCGATCGTCCAGAGCAGGTCGAGAAAGACCAGCAACCCGAGGCCGAGCAGGAAGGATCGGGACATCCGGGAGGCCATCGCCATGGCACCGGAGGTGGCGCGCCGGGCCTGCTGCAGACAGATGGCGGCGGTGATCGCGCCGTAGAGACCAGCCCTGACCAGGGCGGCGGCGAAGCGGGCCGGCTCCAGCTGGCCGATCAGGAAGGCCACCTCCGCCACCACATCTCCCTGGTTGAGGGTGAGGCTGGCGGTGATGATCACCGCCGCCATGAAATAGAGCAGCAGCACGACGCTGAGCAGGCCACTGGCCACCAGCTCGGCCCCCCAGCCGCCGCGGGAACGACGTTCAGCGAGCAGGAGCGGTCCATCCCGCAGCAACAGCAGCAGGCTGACCAGCAGCGGCCCCAGAAACAGCAGGGCCCGTACCGCCAGCAGCTCGACCGTGACCCTGGAGAGCTGCTGCAGGGGACTGCGCAGCAGCTCGATGAAGCCGAGGCAAACCACCACCCCCGTGCCTGTCACGGAGGCGACGAGCCGCCCATCCAGACGCTCGAAGCGGCGGATCAACCTGGGGATCGGTTCATCACTCACCGCGGCCATCGGCGCTGGCGTCAGGATGGCACCCATCCTGGAATCGGGCGATGGGCAGCAAACTGCGGGTCGGTGTCGCGGGGCCGGTGGGCTCGGGCAAGACGGCCCTGGTGGATGCCCTTTGCCGCCGGCTGCGGGAGCGGCTTCAGCTCGCGGTCGTCACCAATGACATCTACACCCAGGAGGATGCCCAGTTCCTCACCAGAGCCGGCTCCCTGGCCCCCGAGCGCATCCGCGGAGTCGAGACCGGAGGCTGTCCCCACACCGCCATCCGTGAGGACTGCTCGATCAACAGGGCGGCCGTGCAGGAGCTGGAGGAGGCCTTCCCCGACCTCGACCTGGTTCTGGTGGAGAGCGGCGGCGACAACTTGGCGGCCAGCTTCAGTCCGGAACTGGTGGATCTCTGCATCTACGTGATCGACGTAGCCGCCGGCGACAAGATCCCCCGCAAGGGAGGGCCGGGCATCACCCGCTCCGATCTGCTGGTGATCAACAAGATCGACCTGGCGGCCATGGTGGGGGCCAGCCTGACGGTGATGGAAGAGGACACCGAACGCATGCGCTGTGGACGCCCCTGGTGCTTCACGAATCTGCGCAGCGGTGAAGGCCTGGACCGGGTTGAGAGTTTCCTGCTGCGGCAACTGCCTGAGCCCGCCACCGCCTGAGCCCTGGGGCTGCCTGGAATTCGCCTCTCACCCATTCATCACCAAAACCGTAGGTAATGCAACATATCGACAGGGACGGCACGTGCAAATCCTCACTCCAGCAAGCCCTGGGTCGCTTTCTGTCTCATTGGATACCGGGAGTAACCACGTCCTTCTTTACCTTTCCTTTTGCCGTCGGTTACGGCGACTACAATTCATCTTGAACAGGCTTCAATGTCTCTGCATCTTTCAAGGCGACTGGCAGCTGCAATCGCCGCATCTGCCGTGAGCGTAACCCTCGTCTCCTGCGGGGGCGAGTCCGGGTCCGGCGGCAATTTCGATGGTGAAGTGAAGGTTGGCATCCTTCATTCGCTCAGCGGCACCATGGCCATCTCCGAAACGACTTTGAAAGAAGTCGAGGAGATGGCGATCAAGGAAATCAATGACGCCGGCGGCGTCAAAGTTGGCGGCAAGTCGTACAAGATCGTCGCTGTTGCCGAAGATGGTGCCTCCGACTGGCCCACCTTCGCCGAGAAGGCCCAGAAGCTGATCGACTCCGACAAGGTGGCCGTGGTCTTCGGCGGCTGGACCTCCGCCAGCCGCAAGGCGATGCTGCCGGTCTTCGAGTCGAAGAACCACATGCTCTTCTACCCGATCCAGTACGAGGGTCAGGAGTGCTCCAGGAACATCTTCTACACCGGCGCCGTTCCGAACCAACAGGCCGAGCCAGCCGTTCAGTGGCTGATGGACAAGTTCTCCGACAAACTCGGCAAGAAGGTTTATCTGGTTGGCTCTGACTACGTGTACCCACGTACGGCCAACACGATCATCAAGGAGCAGATGAAGGCTCTGGGTGGTGAAACGGTCGGCGAAGACTACATCCCCCTCGGCAACACCGAGGTGGCCCCGATCATCGCCAAGATCAAGAAAGCCTTCCCGGATGGCGGGATCATCATCAACACCCTGAACGGTGACTCCAACGTCGCCCTGTTCAAGCAGTTCAAGGCTTCGGGCATCGACCCGGCCAAGTATCCGATCATGTCCTTCTCCATCGCGGAAGAAGAGATTCGCCAGATCGGTCCTGAGTACACCACCGGCACCTATGCCGCCTGGAACTTCTTCATGAGCCTGGACACCCCGGCCTCCAAGAAGTTCACCGCCGACTTCCAGGCCATGTATGGCGCCGATCGGGTCACGGGTGACCCGGCTGAATCCGCCTACAACATGGTCTACCTCTGGAAGAACGCCGTCGAGAAGGCTGGAACCTTCGAAGATCTCGACAAGGTCCGCACCGACATGATCGGGATCACCTTCGCCGCTCCCCAGGGCGAAATCAAGATGTTCCCCAACCACCACACCTCGGAGCGCGTGCTCATCGGCGAAGCGGAGCCCACCGGCCAGTTCAAGATCCTCTACGACAGCGTCAAGGCCATCCCCCCGCTGCCCTGGAACCAGTTCGTTCCTGAGACCAAGGGCTTCACCTGCGATTGGACCCAGGATCGTCCTGACGCTGGCAAGTTCAAGATGTGATCACGGCCCAGTCCGTAACTCCATGAAAGGCAGGTGGCTCCTGAAGGAGCCACCGCTTTCCGGCTCAGCACACCGCCACGTTCGACCCGACTGAGCGCCGCGAATGCGACGCTCGGTCTAACGTTCAACATTCATTCCGTTGGAACTTTTCTTTTCTCAGATACTCGATGGCCTCAGCATCGGGTCAGTCCTGCTGCTTGCAGCCACGGGTCTGGCGATCGTTTTTGGGTTGATGGGCGTCATCAATCTCGCCCACGGCGAATTCATGATGCTCGGGGCTTATGTCACCTACGTGGTGCAGTCTGCCTTCAAGCCCATGGGTGGTGTGATCTTCGAACTGTATTTTCCGATCTCACTGGTTCTCGCCTTTATCGTGACGGCCCTCGTCGGAGTGCTGCTGGAGAGAACGCTGATACGGCAGCTTTATGGCCGCCCGTTGGAAACCCTACTGGCCACGTGGGGCGTCAGCCTGATTCTCATCCAGCTGATTCGCAGTATTTCAACCGCCATGCTGCTGGGCATCCTTGTCGGCGTCGTGACTGGCTTCCTCCTGTCCAAGTTACTGGCCGCCAAGTTCTCCGAGAAACCCTTCTTCACCTATCTCAACGGACTCGGCTGGGCCGTCGCCATCGGCATTGGTCTGATCGCGGTCAACCTGTTCGATCAGATCCGTCCCCTGGCCAAGGCCTGGTTCGGCCCCCGCAACATTGACGTCACCGCACCCAAGTGGCTGCAGGGAAGCTGGGGAACGATTGGCACCATTGAGCTGCCGGGTCTGCGCATCTTCATCATCCTTTTGTCGGCCCTTTTGCTGCTGGCCACCTACTGGTTCCTCAACAAGAGCGTCTGGGGTCTGCGCATTCGGGCTGTCACCCAGAACCGCCAGATGAGCAATTGCCTGGGCATTCCCACCGATCGGGTGGACAGCATCACCTTCGGCATCGGCTCCGGTCTGGCCGGGGTTGCCGGCTGTGCGATCACGCTGCTGGGATCGGTGGGCCCCAACCTCGGCGCCGCTTACATCGTGTCCTGCTTCATGGTGATCGTCCTCGGAGGCGTGGGGAATCTGCTGGGCACCGTGCTGGCCTCCCTGCTGCTGGGCATCATCCAGTCGGTGATCGGCTCGGGCACCCTGCTGACGATCTTCCCCGACATGCCCCTGGCGGCGAAAGGGGTGATCGAGTTTTTCGCCACCACCAGCATGTCGCTGGTGCTGGTGTTCATCTTCATCATCGTCTTCCTCCAGTTCCGCCCCAACGGCATGTTCCCCCAGAAGGGTCGCTCGGTCGATGCCTGACCCCATCCTTCCAACCCTCCGCAGATCCCCGTTCCATCTCCCGACCAGGAGGCCCTACCTGTGAAAATTTTCCAACGACTCGTCCCCTGGATTCTCCTGGCGATCGCCCTGTTCATCCTTCCGGCAGCGCTCGACGATTTCCGCCTCAACCTCTTCGGCCGCTATTTCGCGTTGTCGATCACGGCTCTGGCGATCGACCTGATCTGGGGATACACCGGTCTGTTGAGCCTGGGGCAGGGCATCTTCTTTGCCCTGGGTGGATATGCGGTGGCCATGAACCTGATGCTCAACACCAAGAGCCTGGCGGGTGGCAATGGCATCCCCAAGTTCTTTGAGAACTACGGCGTCGACCAGCTGCCGTTCTTCTGGCAGCCCTTCTGGTCGCCGTTGTTCACCCTGATCGCCATGTGGGTGATTCCGGCGGCGGTGGCAGGTCTGGTGGGTTGGTTGATCTTCAGAAATCGCATCAAGGGGGTGTATTTCTCGATCATCACCCAGGCGGCGCTGATGGTCTTCTTCCACTTCTTCAACGGCCAGCAGAAACTGTTCGACGGCACCAACGGCCTCAAGACCAGCACCACCGAACTGTTTGGCCAGCTGGTGGGATCCCCGGACATGCAGACCTGGTTCTACCGACTCACGGTATTGCTGCTGCCCCTGGCGTTCCTCGTCTGTCGCTACTTCACCAGCGGCCGCTTCGGTGATGCGCTGATCGCCATCCGAGACGACGAAAGCCGGCTGCGCTTCGCCGGTTTCAATCCCGTGCCCTTCAAGACGATCGTCTTTCTGGTGGCTGGTGCCCTCTGTGGCATCTCCGGGGCCCTTTATACAGTCCAGTCCGGCATCGTGTCGCCCCAGTACATGTCGATCTCCTTCTCGATCGAGATGGTGATCTGGGTGGCCGTGGGTGGTCGGGGCACCCTGGTCGGCCCGATCATCGGGGCCACCGTGGTGAACTACCTGCGCAGCCTGGTGAGTGAAGCCCTGCCAGAAGCCTGGCTGTTCGTGCAGGGGGCCCTGTTCATCTTCGTGGTGGTTCTGATGCCGGATGGCATCTACGGGTGGATCACCAAAGGGGGCTTCCGCACCTTTCTGGCCGCCTTCGGCATTGCCAAGAAAGCCAAGACCTACCCCCAGCTGGACAAGGAGGCCGTCCCGGTCGATTAGTCCTCCAGGGGAACGGTCCTGGTTTGTCTGCTGTGACTGCATTTTCGATTTCGCACCCTTCCGATGTCCATGTCAGAACCTCTACTCGAGCTCAATGACGTCAGCGTGAGTTTCGACGGCTTCTATGCCCTCACCGACCTCAGCCTGAAGCTCTACAAGGGTGAGTTGAAGTCCATCATCGGCCCCAACGGTGCTGGCAAGACCACCTTTCTGGATGTGATCACAGGCAAGGTGCGGCCCACAAAGGGAACAGTGACCTTCAAAGGCAAGTCCCTTCTCGGTGTGTCCGAGCAGCAGATCTCCCGAAATGGCATCGGTCGAAAGTTTCAGACGCCTCGGGTGTTTGAGAACCTCACGGTGCTGCGCAACCTGGAGCTGTCCGCCTCACCCGAGAAAAACGCCTTCAGCCTGCTGGGCTCCAGCCTGCCCCAGGCCTCAAAGGATGAGGTGCATCGAATCATGAATTACGTGGGCTTGACGCCGTTTGCCACCGTCCAGGCCGGCTCCCTCTCCCACGGCCAGAAGCAGTGGCTGGCCATCGCCTCCCTCGTGGCCCAGGCCCCGGAAGTGCTGCTGCTCGATGAACCCGTCGCCGGCCTCACCGACGAGGAAACCCTGCGCACCGCCGAGCTGATCAAGTCCCTGGCCGGCGACCACACCGTGGTGGTGATTGAGCACGACATGGAGTTCATTCGCGACCTGGGTTTTGACGTCACCGTGCTGCACCAGGGACAGGTCCTCACGCAGGGTCCGCTGGAGACGGTCAAATCCGACCCGCGGGTGATCGAGGTCTACCTGGGGCCGCCCGAACAGTAATCGCTTCCCGACCATCACCCACCGAGCCCATGTCCACCACCAGCGCCCAACCCCTGCTCCAGGTCTCCGACCTGAATGTCTATTACGGAGAAAGCCACATTCTCCGCAATGTTGACCTGACCATCCACGAAGGCAAGATGGTCTGCCTGATCGGCCGTAACGGCGTCGGTAAGACCACCTTTCTCAAGACGGTCATCGGCCTGTTGCAGCAGCGATCGGGGACAATCCATTACCAGGATGGCCAGCTGGCCACCCAGCCGCCCTACAAGCGAGCCCGCGCCGGCATCGGCTATGTCTCCCAGGGCCGGGACATCATTCCCCAGGTGACGGTCAAGGAAAATCTTCTGCTCGGCATGGAAGCCCTGCCCGGGGGTCTTGAAAAGAACCGCCACATCGATCCGCTGATTTTCGATCTGTTCCCGATCCTTGAGAAGTTTCTCAAGCGCAAGGGAGGCGACCTCAGTGGCGGTCAGCAACAACAGCTGGCCATCGCCCGCGCCCTGCTGGGCAAGCCGAAGCTGCTGCTCCTGGATGAACCCACCGAAGGCATTCAGCCCTCGATCATCCTCGACATTGAGCACGCCGTGCAGCGCATCATGAAGGAAACAGGTATCAGCGTGTTGCTGGTCGAGCAACACCTCCACTTCGTGCGCCAGTCAGATTTCTACTACGCCATGCAGCGCGGCGGCATCGTCTCCAGTGGTCAGACCGACCAGCTGTCCGATGACGTGATCAAGGAATTCCTCACGGTCTGAGGCTGATTCGCTCTTTTCTCCCAGTCCGCGCCACCCGACGGTGATGCGGATTGGGATTTTTTGGATCTGCCGCCATCAGCTGCGGCCCGTTTGGCCTCAACAGCCGCGATTCAGCATCCAGGGACGGGTGCCACTCTCTTTGAGCCGCTGCTTACCGGCCGGCTCCTTGGTTTCCTTGCGCACCAGCCGCGGACCGGATTGTTCCTGCTTCAGCCTGAGCGGACCGCTGAGCGACATCACAGGGGTGAAGACGCGGACCCCTTCCGCCGTGCAGCTCGGGCAGTTGGTTTCCTTCTGGCGCTCATCGATGCTGCGCCAGACTTCATAGTTTTCGCAACCATTGCTGCAGCTGTATTCGTAGACAGGCATAGTGCCAACGGGGAGAGAAACGAAAGCGGAACGGTGTCAAAAAGAAAAGGGGCCTGATGCTCAGGCCCCTGCATTCCACTGGCTGATCAGCAGGGGAGAATGTCCTGATCGAAGATCGAGGTGGGGATCGCCAGGGTGCAGCAGGCGTTGGGGATGTCAACGATGCCGCTGATCCTGCCTTCCACCGGCGCACAGCTCAGCAGCAGGTAGGCCTGCTCGCCGGTGTAGCCGAACTTCTTGAGGTACTCGATGGCATTGAGACAGGCACGCCGGTAGGCAATGTGCACGTCCATGTAATGCTGCTTGCCTTCGAATTCATCGACGGAGATGCCTTCGAACACCAGATAGTCGGTGTAGTGAGGTTCCACCGGGCTGGTCTTGAACATGGGGTTGACCATCCCATACTTGGCCATGCCACCTTTGATGATCTCCACATGGAGATCGAGGTAACCGGACATCTCGATGGCGCCGCAGAAGGAGATCTCCCCATCCCCCTGGGAGAAGTGGATGTCACCCATCGAGAGCTTGGCGCCTTCGACATAGACGGGGAAGTAGATCCGCGTGCCCTTGGTGAGGTTCTTGATGTCGCAGTTGCCGCCGTGCTCCCGGGGCGGCACGGTGCGCGCGGCTTCATTGGCCACCCTCTCAAACTCGCTGGAGGGGAGGCTGCCGAGGATGGCGCTGTTGGGGTTGGGCAGGGCCGCCAGCACCGGCTCGCTGCCGGAGAGACCGGCGCCATAGGTGCGGCGGTCGGGGGCCGTCTTCACCAGTTCCGTCTCGCGACGGTTCCACTCATTCAGGAGTTCCTGGGAAGGGGCGCAGCCGATCAGGCCCGGGTGGGTGATGCCGGCGAAGCGCACACCGGGAATGTGGCGGGAGGAGGTGTAGATGCCTTCCAGATCCCAGATGGCCTTGGCGGCCTTGGGGTAGTGATCGGTGAGGAAGCCACCCCCATTCTCCTTGGCGAAGATGCCCGTGAATCCCCATTCATCGCCCTGCAGGGCGCCGACATCAAGAATGTCGACCACAAGGATGTCGCCGGGCTGGGCGCCATTGACCCAGATCGGCCCGCTCAGGACATGAACGACCTCAAGATTGACATCCTCAATGTCTTTGGGGTCGTCGTTGTTCTTGATCTGGCCATCGGTCCAATCCTTGCATTCGATCCGGAACACGTCACCAGGATTCACCGAGGCCACGGCCGGGATCTCGGGATGCCAGCGGTTGTGACCGGGCATGTCCTGCTGATCCATCGGCTTGGTGAGATCGACGGAGAAGAGTGTTTTTGGCATCGAGAAAGCGAGGCGCAATTTCCTTTCTATCCAAAAGGAAGGCCTGTGGCTCGAAGGTGTCTGTTGCTACCGGATACTGGCGGAATAACCCCAGCATCATGGAATCGCAGCGAGAATCATTATCAAGTCCAGAGCTACGCGATGGGGCCCCTGGTCGGCAGAGTGATCAGGTGTCGTCGAAATCGCCTTTCCGGCACAGATTGTCCTTCAGCCGTGACACCCAGCCGCTGGGTTCCAGCATTCCGTTCTTTTCCGTGCGGCCGTCAAAATGGAACAGGAATTGCCAGCGATCCTTGACTGGGAATGCTCTTTTGGCATTGAGATCAGCGATCGGATCTCCATAGATATTGTCATAGGCTTGCCAGCCTGGCTCTCCCTTGACGCTACAGATCGCCGTTGTTTCGTACATCTGTCCTTTGCCATCTCCGGCCTCTGAGGTGACCTTCACGACACCCTTGTGCAGCCCGTTGGCAATGCCAGGCGCGAAGGCTCTGACGAGCTCCACCCGGCTGCCGTCAACCTCCACCAGCAGGTCGCCCGGCTTGGCGTTCTGAATGGCCACCTCCTTGGACGTGGCGCCGCAGCCGGCCAAGGCGACACCCAGACAGGCCAGCAATCCAGCCAGGTGCTTCCGGGACCCCAGGCCCCCCACAGCGTCGGACAAGGTGTTCGATCGACTCTGGGGCCAACCTAAGCCGACGCCAGCAGCCGCTCCCAGAGGCTCTCAGCCCCGCTCGGCAGGGGCAGCTCACGGCCCTCGCAGCGACGGATCGGCCGGAGGCCGAGGCTGTTGATCAGCAGGGCCCCCTCGCTGGCAAGCAGGTCGGCGACGCCGAAGCCGCCCTCCCGCACCAGCCCCAGGGCCAGCCCACGGCCCCGCATCACCCCCGGCAGGCAGCCGCTGGCCAGGGGGGGTGTGAGCCACTCGCCGTTGAGCCGCACGATCAGGTTGGCGCTGGTGCCGCAGCAGAGGTCGCTGCCACCTCCCAGAAGCAGGGCGTCATCGGCGCCGGCGGCCCGGGCCTCCCGCAGGGCCTGGATGGCGCCGCCGTAGGCAAAGGTCTTGCAGCGACTGACCAGGCTGTCGGGGTTGCGCCGCTCCAGGCGGCTGACGATCACCGCCACCGGCGTGCTGGGGCGCCTCCAGGGGCTCAGCTGCAACCAGAAGCGCGGCCGCCCCTGGGGTTCGCCCGGCCCCGGCAGGCCAAGGCCCCGCCCGCTGCCACGGCCCCGGCTCCAGT
>NZ_JAYGHY010000026.1:0-34400 GCF_034931305.1 Cyanobium gracile UHCC 0281
GGACCGGCCAGCCGCAGCAGGCAGGCCCGACCGAAGGGCACCATGCCGCCCTGGCGCCGCAGCTCCAGCTCTTCGGCCAGGAAGGCGCCGTAGCGGCCGTCCACCAGGTGCCGGATCACGGGATGGTCAGGGGTGTAGGTCTGCACCAGCACCTCCCCGGGGCGTTCGCCCCGGCCGGCCCGGCCGGCGAGCTGCAGCAGCAGCTGCAGGCACTGCTCCGAGGCCCGCAGATCCGGCCGGTGCAGCAGGCCGTCGGCCGCCAGCACCGCCGCCAGGGTCACGGCGGGCAGGTCCATGCCCTTGGCGAGCATCTGGGTGCCCACCAGCACGTCCGCCTCGCCGGCCGCGAAGCGTTCCAGCAGGCGGCGATGGCCATCCCGGCCCCGGGTGGTGTCGCGGTCGAAGCGGATCAGCCGCAGGCCCTCCAGCTCCGTCGCGAGCTGCTCCATCACCCGCTGGGTGCCGGCACCGAAGGGCTTGAAGGCGGTGGAGCCGCAGTGGCCGCAGCGGTCGCCCATCTCCTGGCGGTGGTCGCACCAGTGGCAGCGCAGCCACTCCCGTCCCTCCTGGCCGCCGGCCCGGGCGCCGCGATGCACGGTCAGGGCCACGTCGCAGTGGGGGCAGAGCACCACCTCGCCGCAGCTGCGGCAGCTCAGGAAGGAGCGGTAGCCGCGCCGGGGCACCAGCACGACGGCCTGCTCGCCCCGCTCCTGCAGCCGCTCCAGCCGGGCCATCAGGGGGCGGCTGATCAGGCGGCGGTGGCCGTCGACCAGCTCCTGGCGCATGTCCACCAGCCGCACCGGCGGCAGGGGCCGCTGGCCGATCCGCTCCGGCAGCGGCAGCAGGCGGGTGTCGCCGGGCAGGCCCTGCGGCCCGCTCTGGCAGCGCCACCAGGTTTCCAGCGAAGGGGTGGCACTGCCGAGCACCAGCCTGGCCCCGCTCAGGCGGGCCCGCAGCCGGGCCACCTCCCGGGCGTGATAGCAGGGCATTGGGCTCTCCTGTTTGTAGGAGGCGTCGTGTTCCTCATCGAGCACGATCAGCCCCAGGTGGCCCAGCGGCAGGAAGACGGCGGAACGGGTGCCCACGGCCAGACACGGTTCGCGCTGCAGGGTGGCCTCGAGGCAACGTCGCCAGGCCACGACCCGCTCGCTGTCGCCCATGCCGCTGTGGTATTCGATCACCGCCACTCCGAAGCGCCGCCGGCAGCGATCCAGCAGCTGCGGGATCAGGCCGATCTCCGGCGCCAGGATCAGCACGCTGCGCCCCGCCGCCAGCTCCCGGGCGGCGGCCTGCAGGTAGACCTCGGTCTTGCCGGATCCGGTCACCCCCCACAGCAGCAGGGCCTGGCCGGGAGGGGCGTCGGCGATCGCTGCCAAGGCCTCGGCCTGGGCCGGGCTGGCCCGTTGGGGGGCCTCCAGGGGCGTCGGCCCATCACCACCGCTGCCGCCGGACCTCGCAGGGCCACGGATGGCCTCCTTCAGAAGCAGTCCCCGGCGTTCCATGGTCCCGATCAGGGAGCGCCCGAAGCCCCCCTCCTGAACCAGATCCCGCAGCCACCGTGCTCCCCCGTGGCTGGCCAGATGGTCCAGCAGTTCCTGCTGCCGGGGGTGGCTGGCCACCGCGCTCGTGTCGGGGTTGAGCCGCACGGTCCAGAGGATCCGCCCCTGGCCCGCTGGCGTCCGGCGGGCCTGTCCCAGCCAGCCAGGCGGGAGGGCGCTCTTCAGGCAGCGGAACAGGCCGGTGTGGCAGTGCCGGGCCACCTCCTCGAGCAGGGCCTGCCAGTGGGGATCGATCGCGGCGCTCTGCAGCACCGCCTCCACCGGCAGGATCGACCGTCCCTCCATGGCGGCCGGACAGGCCGTTGCCGAGGCCACCACCAGGCCGGTGTGGGGCCGCCCCTGGAGACGGACCCGCACCAGATCCCCCACGCCGATGGCCAGGGCTTGGGGATTGGCGTAAGTGAAGATCCGCCCCTCACGGCCGGCCTCCAGCCAGACCTCCAGCCAGCCTGGAGCAGCTGTCCTGAGGAAAGGGGGTAAGGAGTTGGCTGGCAATCTTGCAAAGATCTCATGCCATTCCTAGGATGACGGGGTTGGGCTGCTCGCAAGGCTGCCGTCGGAACCGCGCAGAGTTCCGTCCACAGGGAAGACCCGCTGAGGGTGCAGGGATTCACTCCCTTCGCATTTCTCCGGTCTGAGACCACCCGTGACAGCCCTGCACCGGCCCTGGCCGTTTTTCCCCAACCCAGTTCGCGCTCCTGGAGCGATCCACCCACGATTCATTGTTAGGGGCTCCGTGACAGGGGTCATCCATCCCCCCGCGTCCTGCTGCTCTCCTTGCCCTCCCGACCTGCCTCGTGCCGGGTTCGTGGAGGATGGGGCGCCAAGGTCGGCATCACGCCCCTCAACCACTGAAGGATCGAGCGGGTCGTCACCCGCCAGTCCTATCCCGCCTCCTTCCGCCCCGCTCTTCTCCCTTTTCGCGTCGTTTCCATGAGCCCAGTCGCCGCCAAGGCCAAAGCCGCTGTTCCTGAAATCCTGGCCACCGTCACCGCCAACGGGGACGTGATGCCCATTGAGCCGGCGGCCACCTCAGCCCCTGCGACGGCCAGAAAGACCGCCTCCCGCGCCAAGGCGGCCACTGCCAAAACGACGGCCACGTCCAAAACGGCGGCCAAGCCTGCGGCCAAGGCCACCAAGGCGGCCGCCAAAACGGCCGTGGCCAAGCCCGTGGTGCTGGTTCTCGACCAGCCTGACGGCGGCGATGACCAGTCGGAGGCCGGCGGCGATCTTCCCAAGGAGGCCAAGAGTGCCAAGGCTCTCGCTGGCATCAAGGTGGGGCCCAAGGGCGTCTACACCGAAGATTCGATCCGCGTCTATCTCCAGGAAATCGGCCGTATCCGTCTGCTCCGGCCCGACGAGGAGATCGAGCTGGCCCGCAAGATCGCCGATCTGCTCGAACTGGAGGAGAAGGCGGCCGAGTTTGAGGCCGACAAGGGTCATTTCCCTGACACCAAGGAATGGGCAGGCATCTTCGAGATGCCGCTGATCAAGTTCCGTCGGCGTCTGATGCTGGGCCGGCGGGCCAAGGAAAAGATGGTCCAGTCGAACCTGCGGCTGGTCGTGTCGATCGCCAAGAAGTACATGAACCGGGGCCTTTCCTTCCAGGACCTGATTCAGGAGGGCAGCCTCGGTCTGATTCGTGCCGCCGAGAAGTTCGACCACGAGAAGGGTTACAAGTTCTCCACCTACGCCACCTGGTGGATCCGCCAGGCGATCACCCGCGCGATCGCCGATCAGAGCCGCACCATCCGGCTGCCTGTTCACCTCTACGAAACCATCTCCAGGATCAAGAAGACCACCAAGACCCTCTCCCAGGAATTCGGCCGTAAGCCGACGGAAGAGGAGATTGCTGAAAGCATGGAGATGACGATCGAGAAGCTGCGCTTCATCGCCAAATCGGCCCAGCTGCCGATCTCCCTGGAAACCCCCATCGGTAAGGAGGAAGACTCCAGACTTGGTGACTTCATTGAGGCCGACATTGAAAATCCGGAGCAGGATGTGGCCAAGAACCTGCTGCGGGAAGATCTCGAGGGCGTCCTGGCCACCCTCAGCCCCCGCGAGCGCGATGTGTTGCGTCTCCGGTACGGCCTGGACGATGGTCGCATGAAGACCCTGGAGGAGATCGGTCAGATTTTCGACGTGACCCGTGAACGCATCCGCCAGATCGAAGCCAAAGCGCTGCGCAAGCTTCGCCACCCCAACCGCAACGGCGTCCTGAAGGAGTACATCAAGTAGTCGCCCACGGATCAAGGGGAACGTCCTGTCCTTCTCTGAGTGCACGATAGTTCCCCCAAGCCATGGGAAGGAATCCTGATGACTGATGCTGGCCAGCTCATGCGTTTGTCGGTGGTCCTGCCCACCTTCAACGAATGCGACAACGTTGAACCGATGGTCAACGCGCTCCTGTCGTTGGGTGATCAATACGATCTTGAGCTGCTGTTTGTTGACGATGATTCCAACGACGGCACCTCTGAGAAGGTCCGTCATCTGGCCCATCACCACGACAGTGTGCGCCTGATTCGGAGGGTGGGACGCTTCGGCCTTTCCAGTGCCATCAAGGAAGGCATTCTCGATGCCACCGGTGATGTCGTGGTGGTCATGGACAGCGACGGCCAGCACGAACCGGCTGCGGTGGCGCAGGCTGTTTCAGCCCTGCTCGCCAGCGGCAGCGATCTGATGATCGGTAGCCGGTTTCACCATCAGGCCAGTATCCAGGGCTTGAGTGAGCAGCGTGAGCGCAACTCCACCTGGGCGAATGCGGTGGCGCGTTTCAGTTTGCCCCGCTACCGCCACCTCACCGATTACATGAGTGGTTTCTTCGCCCTGCGCCCGGAGCGGTGCCTGCCGTTCGTCCGGCAGGTGGATGTCAACGGGTTCAAGTTTCTCTATGAACTCCTGGCCATCAGCCATGGCCACCTGGCTGTTGCGGAGGTGCCGCTGCGATTCCAGCCCCGCACGGCTGGAGAGTCGAAGCTGAACCTGGCGGTGATCTGGGATCTCGGCGTCTCGATCCTGCACACCCTGCTGCTGCGGATGGTGCCCCGGCGGGCCGTCAGCTTCGCCCTGGTGGGGGCCACCGGCATCGGCATTCACCTGCTCGTGTTCGCCGTCATGCAGCAGGCGGTCGGACTGAGCTTCGAGCAGGCCCAGGTGGTCGCGGTGGTCTGTGCGGGCTGCTCCAACTATCTGATCAACAACGTTCTGACCTTCCGTTCCCAGCAGCTCAGCGGCATGGCGCTGGTGTTCGGTCTGGTCCGCTTTCTTCTGGTGACCTCCCTGGGGATGGCGGCCAACGTCGGGGTGTCCTCCGCCTTCTTCCGACAGGTCTCCCCTCAGCCGCTGCTGGCCCTGCTGGCGGGGATTGCCGTCGACTTCGTCTGGAAGTACGCAGCCTCCTCCCGCTTCGTCTGGAACTCTCCCTAGGCAACGTCCTCCCAGCCGTTGCACACGTCGGCGGCCCACGGCCTTAACTTCGCCTTGACGTTGTCGTTCGCCAAGGATGGTGTCTGCTGCCCCAGGGGCCCTTCCGGACAGCGCCCGCACCCGGATCCACCGGCGGATGATCTGGGTGCTCAGCGGCCTCTGGCTGATTCTGCTGTGCTGGCTGGCCTTCTTCCAGGGTCTGGGCAGCCTCGGTCTGATGGACAAGACCGAGGCCCTGTTCGTCGAGGTGGGCCACCAGATGCTGGAGCGGGGCGACTGGGTCACCCCCTGGTGGAACGGCGAACGTTTCTTTGACTACCCCGTCTGGGGGTACTGGATGGTGGGCCTCAGCTTCCGGCTGTTCGGGGTCAGTGAGTGGGCCGCCCGCCTGCCGGTGGCCCTCGCCGCCAGTGCGGTGGTGGTGGCGGCCTTTGGCCTGATGCTGGCCTGGTCGCCGGCGGGCGAAGCCGGCAGGCCCCGGGTGCTGCGGGCGGCGCTGGCCGCTGGGGTGATCGCCACGACGCCGGGCTGGATCGGCTGGGGACGCACCTCCACCACGGACATGTTCCTCTCCAGCGCCATCAGCCTGTCGTTGTTCGGCTTCCTGCTGGCCCATCGCCACCTGAGCCACCCCGGGTGGGCTGGTTTCGGCCGGGTGGCCATGGCGCTGTTCGCTGGGATCGCCGTCCTGGCCAAGGGCCCGGTGGGTCTGTTGCTGCCGGGCCTGGTGGTGGTGGCGTTCCTGCTGCTCACGGGCCATTGGCGATCCTGGCTGCGCTGGCGTCCACTGCTGGCGATGGTGGCCCTGTTCCTCGGGGTGAGTGTCCCCTGGTACACGGCCGCGGCCGTGGTCAACGGCGCTGACTTCCTGGGTGGCTTCCTGGGCTTCAGCAACCTGCAGCGCTTCACCACGGTGCTGTACGACCATCCAGGCCCCCCCTGGTTCTACCTGCCCTGGCTGGTGCTTCTGGTGCTGCCCTGGTCGCTGTTCCTGCCCCTGGCGATCGCGGCCCAGGGCTTCTGGCAGCCCCGCCGCTGGCGGATGGCGAGGGTCGGCCCTGCTGCTCAGGCCGCCCCCGCCGAACTGGGCCTGTTCCTGCTGCTGTGGCTGGTGCTGGTGGTGGCCTTCTTCTCGGCTGCCGCCACCAAGCTGCCCGGCTACATCCTGCCGTCGCTGCCGGCGGCGAGCCTGCTGGTGGCGCTGCTGTGGCGCCCCTTGCCGGAGGCGAAGGCCAGGACCCAGGCCGCCGGGGGCAGGGCAGGGGTGCGGATCACCGCGTCGCTGGAGGTGCTGTTGCTGGCCGGCATGGCGGTGGCGGCGGCCCTGGCGCCGGGTTGGGTGGCGAGCGATCCCGCCTATCCGGCGTTCGGCGCAGCCCTGTCGAGCTCAGGTCTGCCCCTGATGCTGAGCCTGTGTCTGGGGCTCACGGCCCTCGCCCTGTTGGTGCTGCTGTTGCGGCCGGCGGCGACGGGCTGGCTCTGGCTGCCCAGCCTGGCCGGTTTCCTGGCGGTGCTGGGGTTGGTGATCGCGCCCCTCGGCCCCCTGCTCGACCGCGAACGTCAGCGTCCCCTGCGCCAGATGGCGCGTGCGGCCCAGGCTGCCGCCCAGCCCGATGAGCCGCTGCTGATCGTCGGCACCAAGCGCTACAGCCTGTTGTTCTACGGCGAGCCCGAGGCCGTCTTCGTCTCCGATCGCGTCCACATCAGCCAGCTGGCGCTGCAGGGCCCTGACGCCCTCTCGCTCACACCGGCGAGCCGGTCGGTTCGGCTGCTGGGCGATCGCCGCGATCTCGAGGGGCTGGCCCTGCCCTCCGCGGGGATCGAGCGCCTGTCCCGCACCGGGGAGCTGGCCCTCTGGCGGGTGCCCCGTCGCTCTCTGGTGCCGTGATGGGATTCCGTCTGCTGCCACGGGACAGATTCCTGTTGCCTGGCTGCCTGATCGTGCTGGTGGGGCTGTTTGTGGCCGTGGCCCCTGGCCGGCCGCTGGCGCTGCTGGACGCGACCGTCCTGGACTGGCTGGGCAACCATTTCCACGGCCTGGTGGGCGGGGTCCTGACCCAGGTGTATCGGGCCACCGGTGTCGGCTTCACCGCCGTTCTGGTGGCGATGGCCCTGACCTATCTCGTGCTGCGGCGATGGTGGACGGATCTGCGCCTGCTGGTGATGGCCACCGGGGGGATCCTCATCCTGGTGGATCTGGTGTTCAAGCCCCTGTTCAGCCGCCAGCGTCCCCCCGGCAGCCTGCTGCCGCTCGATGGCCACAGCTTCCCCAGTGGCCATGCCGCCGGGGCCGTGGCCTTCTACTTCGCCATGGTGGTGATCCTGGGGTCCCACCATCCACGTCTGCGGCCTGTCCTGACCACGGCCGCCTCCCTGCTAGTGGGTCTGGTCTGGCTGAGCACCCTCTACGTGCGTGCCCACTGGCCCACGGATCTGGTGGCGGGCGCCGCCGTCGGACTGGCCTGGCTGACGGTGTGCCTCGGCTTCTGGCGGGATCCACCCCCCTCTGACCCCCAGAGTGGGACGTTCCGTCCGCAGCGATCGCCTTGACGACCGACCTCCCGATCACCGACCTGGCCGGTCTGCGGGGCCTCCGCTCCGCCCCTGGCCTCGATGCTGCCCAGGCCCGCCGGCTGCGCGACGAGCTCACCGTCCTGCTCGGGGCCTGCGGCTGGTTCACGGTCGGCATCATGGCGCCGTCATCGGCGGCGGCCGTGGCGGCCCTGGGGCAGCTCGAGGCGGCCCTGGGCTGGCCGGCCCTGCGGCCAGGGGAGGCCGGCGCCGGGGAGCCCAGCGGCGCGCCCGGTCCGGTGTTCCTGAAGGGCAACCAGCGCACGGGACTGTTCCATCTGCGCCGGGAGGACGGACTCGGCGAGGGGATCCTGATCACCGGCCATGACGCCGCCGATCCTGCCGCCGAGGACACCTGGGGCCCCCTGCCGCTGGATCTGTTCGCCTGATCCCATCAGCTGATCACGTTCCGCCCGCAGGCCGGAAGCAGGGACGGGCCGGTCCCTAGGCTGGGCGGCTGTTGCCTGGCAGCCGTCGCTGCCGCCCGAAGCGTCCAATGGCCAGCTCCACCCTGCGCATCGCCTCCCGCCGCAGCCAGCTGGCCATGGTCCAGACCCACTGGGTGCGGGACGAGCTCTCGCGGGCCCACCCCGAGCTGACGATCGCGATCGAGGCGATGGCCACCCAGGGGGACAAGATTCTCGATGTGGCCCTGGCCAAGATCGGCGACAAGGGCCTGTTCACCAAGGAACTGGAGGCCCAGATGCTGGTCGATCGGGCTGACATCGCCGTGCACAGCCTCAAGGACCTGCCCACCAACCTGCCGGAGGGTCTGATCCTGGGCTGCATCACCGAGCGGGAGGATCCCGCCGATGCCCTGGTGGTGCATGAACGGCACCGGGAGCTCAGCCTGGCCACCCTGCCCGAGGGCAGCGTGGTGGGTACCAGCTCCCTGCGGCGCCTGGCCCAGCTGCGTCACCACTACCCCCACCTGGTGTTCAAGGACGTGCGGGGCAACGTGATCACCCGTCTGGAGAAGCTCGATGCCGGCGTCTACGACTGCCTGATCCTGGCGGCCGCCGGTCTGACCCGGCTGGGCCTGGGGGCGCGCATCCACGAACTGATCGATCCGTCGATTTCGCTCCATGCCGTGGGTCAGGGCGCCCTGGGCATCGAATGCCGTGCCGGAGACCAGGCCGTGCTCGACACGATCGGCGTGCTGGAGCACCGGCCGACGGCCCGTCGCTGCCTGGCTGAGCGCTCCTTCCTGCGCAGTCTGGAGGGGGGCTGTCAGGTGCCCATCGGCGTCAACACCCACTTCGAGAACGACGAGCTGGTGCTGACCGGCATGGTGGCGAGCATCGACGGCCAGCGCCTGCTGCGCGACAGCTGCCGCGGCCCGGCCAGCGATCCTGAAGCGATCGGCCTGGCGCTGGCAGGAACCCTGCGGTCCCAGGGGGCCGGGGAGATCCTGGAGGAGATCTTTGCCACCGTCCGCCCCGGAAGCTGAGGCCAGCGGCCACCGGGCTCCAGGGCCTGAGACCGACCTGCGCGGCCTCCCCTTCCAATGGAATCTGCTCGCCTGGGCGGCCCTGGTCGGCACCCTGACCGGCCTGGCTGTGGTGGCCTTCCACGAACTGCTGGGTTTCATCAACAATTTTCTGTTCGGCCCGTTCGTGGAGGTCCTGCTGGTGATCGGGCGCTCCTCGCCCGCCTCCCCCGCCGACTTGCCGTCGATCGACCTGCCGCCGCTGGCGCCCGACAGTGGCACTCCCCTGCGGGCTTTGCTCCAGCTCGGCCTTGATGGCATCGGCCTGCTGGCGGCGGCACCGCCGCCACCGCCCGAACCCCCGCCCATCAGCCTGCCCAACACGCCCGACTGGCTGGCCCTCTGGCCGGTGGTGGTGGTGCCGACCCTGGGCGGTCTGGCGGTGGGCCTGCTGCGCCATGGGGCCGGCAGCATCGGTCCTGGTCTGTCCAGCCTGATGGCGATCGCCGATGGCAGCCAGGGCGGCGAGCCGCGTCTGCCCTGGCTGCGCCTGGTGGCGGCGTCCCTCAGCCTGGGCAGCGGCGCGTCGCTCGGGCCGGAGGGTCCGAGTGTGGAGGGTGGCGGCAACATCGGCCTGTGGGTGGCGCTGAAGGGCCGCCTTTCCCCCCAGGCCCAGAAGGCCCTGGTGGGGGCCGGAGTGGCGGCGGGCCTGGCGGCCGGTTTCAAGGCGCCGATCGCCGGGGTGTTCTTCGCCTTCGAGGGCAGTTACAGCGCCATCCCCGGTCGCCCCAGCCTGCGGGCGGTGCTGGTGGCGGCGGTGGCCTCAGCGCTGGTGACGCAGCTGTGCCTCGGCGACACGCCGATCCTGCGCCTGCCCGCCTACGAGGTGCGCTCGCCCCTGGAGCTTCCCCTCTATCTGGGGCTGGGCCTGCTGGCCAGCCTGATGTCGTGGCTGCTGATCCGGCTGCTGGCGGCTGGCCGGGGCGAGCGGGTTCAGGCCGTGGTGCGGCGGCTGCCGCCGGGGATGCCCACGGCCCTGGGCGGGGCGGCCCTCGGGGCCATGGCGCTGGTGTTCCCCCAGGTGCTGGGCGTGGGGTACGACACGATCGAAGCGCTGCTGGGCCGCGATGGCGGCATCCCGCTGCTCACTCTGGTGGCCCTGATCGGCGTCAAGCTGGTCGCCACCACGGTCAGCAACGCCACCGGCTTCGTGGGCGGCGGTTTCGCACCCTCCCTGTTCCTGGGAGCCGTGCTGGGCAACTGTTATGGCCAGGTGCTGGGCAGCGGTGGCCTCAACCTGCCGGTGGCCGAACCTCCGGCCTATGCCATGGTCGGCATGGCGGCGGTGCTGGCCGGCAGCGCCAGGGCACCGCTCACCGCCTTGCTGCTGCTGTTCGAGCTCACCCGCGACATCCGCATCGTGCTGCCGCTGATGGCGGCCGCCGGCCTCAGCGCCGCCCTGGTGGAACGCTGGCAGGGGATCCATGATCCCGGTCTGATGGGACCCGACCCGCTTGAAGAGCGACGCCGCGGCCTGCTGGCTGAGATTGCTGTGCAGGAGGCCTTCGAACCGGAGGCGCCGTTGGTGCTGCCGGCCGCCATGCCGGCCGCCGCCGCCCTGGCCAGGCTGATCGACAGCCATGGCCATTGCCTGCTGGTGGAGCAGGCCGGCCTGACCCTGGGGCTGGTGACGATCGGCGACCTGCAGCGGGGCCTGGCCTCTGAAGTCCAGCGCCAAGAGGTGTTGGGCCTGGCGGACTGCATCCGCACGGAACTGGTGTGGTTGCCGATGGGGGTGAACCTTGATCGGCTCGAAGATCAGCTCAGACCCAATGGTCTACGGCAGCTGCCGGTCTTCGAACGGGAGGGGGGGGCTGGGGACCATCTGCCCCATGGCTTGCCTGCCGGTGGTCTGGAAGTCAGCAGGTTGAGGGGGATGGCCAGCCGCGATGGGATGGCCAGGGCCCAGGCGCGACGGTTTCAGGCGGCTTCGGAGCGGCCCTCCATCAGGGCCTCGGCGACGGGGTCGACCTGAGACAGCAGCCCCAGAATGCGCTGCAGATCCAGTTCGGACAGCTCTCCGTCGTTGCCCCATTTCAGCGACGTGCTGTTCAGCTGGTCGGTGGTGAGTGGGTTGCCGGAGTCGAACATGGAGAAAGGAGGGCCTTGCAGGGTGCCGCTCGGGATCGGTTTTTCGAGATTAAGTGTTTGCACCCAGACATCAAACCCTTCCAGGCCAATCTCCAGAATCTCTTCGGTCGCTGACCGTTTCTTCGGAAGAACCCGTCCAGGTTCAGGGTTTCACCACCACCGGCGTTCCGACGTCCACCTGGTCGAACAGGGCGCGCACATGGGGGGTGAGCATCCGGACACAGCCGTTGGTCACGGCGGAGCGGGAGGTGACGGTCCAGGCCCAGGCGCTGGGGGTGCCGTGGATGCCGTACTGGTTGGGGCCGCTCTTCTTGAAGCCGATCCAGCGGTCGCCCAGGGGGCCGTTGGGGCCCTTGGTGGGGTTGATCTTGCCGCTCGCCGTGCTCTGGTACTGGGGATTGACCACCTTGGTCTCCACCAGGAAGCGTCCTTTGGGGGTGGGGGTGCGGGAATCGCCGATGGCCACGGGCCAGCTGCCCAGCACCTTGCCGTTGTCCCGCAGGCTGATCGTGCGCTTGCCCAGCTCCAGCACGATTTCCTTGGTGCTCGTGACGGCGGCCTTGGCCGGAGTCGGGGTTGCCGGTGTGGGCGTGGCCAGGGCCGGGGACGCGGTGGGCGCCGGCGCTTCAACAGCTGGCGCCACGGCGGGGGCAGTGGCTGGCGCGACGGCCGGGGCTCCTGAAGCCATCGCGGCGCTCCCGCCGGTCGTCAGGAGCAGGGCAAGGACAAGGGAACGCGACATGGATGGAGCGGGATCAGGGAAGCCGCCGGGGGGCGGTGGTGGGGGTCGTCAGTCGACCAGACGGGAGTCGATGACAGTCATGTAACGATCTTCGCATTCCTTGATGATGCGAACGGCTTCGCCGTTGTCGTGGAAGCCGTTGACCTTGCAGGTGCCGGGCTTCTTGAGGTCCTTGTAGTGCTCCCAGTAGTACTGGGTTTCCTTCAGCCAGTGCTCCCCAAGCTGGGTGTAACTGGTGATGTGATCCATGCGCTTGTCATCGGCCAGCACGGCGATCACCTTGTCGTCCACCTCGCCGCCATCGTCGAAGCACATGATGCCGATGATGCGGGCCTCCACCAGGCTGCCTGGCACCAGGGGCTCGGTGACGCCGACGATCTCGATGTCGAGGGGATCACCGTCCTCGTCCCAGGTGCGGGGGATGCAGCCGTAGGCGAAGGGGTACGCCAGGGAGGAATAGCCGACCCGGTCCAGCTTCAGGTGGCCGGTTTCGGTGATCAGCTCGTATTTGTTGATCGTGTTCGAGTTGAGCTCCACGATGGCGTTGAGACGCAGCTCGGCCTCATCGGCGAAGGCCGGCAGCACATGCAGCAGGTTCAGCATGGTGCGGCTGGGGGCGTGGTCGATGTTCGCCATGGTGGGGGCTTTTCGGCGGCGGCATCTTAGGCAGCGGCCCCCGGCAGACCCGGTTCAGGCCCCCTCGGCCAGCTGGCCCACCTTGGCGCGCAGGTAGGTGAGGAAAGCCTCCGAGCTCAGGGGCCGGCCCGTGACCTGCTCCACCAGCTGCTCGGCGTTGACCGAGCGGCCCAGGGGCCAGACGCTCCGGGCAAGCCACTCCTGCAGCGCCGACTCCTGGCCTGCCCGAACCAGCGCCTCGATCGGGCCGATCTGCTGCTCCAGGGCCTCGGAGATCTGGGCGCTGATCAGATGGCCCAGGGCATAGGAGGGGAAGTAGCCGAACAGGCCCTCGGCCCAATGGATGTCCTGCAGGCAGCCTTCGGCATCGCTGGGCGGCACCAGGCCCAGCAGGTCCTTGAAGCGCCGGTTCCATTGCCCGGGGAGTTCCTCCACCGGCAGCTCCTGCTCCAGCAGCGCCAGCTCCAGCTCGAAGCGCAGCACGATGTGCAGGCTGTAGCTGAGTTCGTCGGCTTCCACCCGGATCAGGCCCGGCCGCAGCGGGTTGAAGGACCGCCAGAACCCCTGAACACCGCCCCAGGGGTCGGAGCCCAGACCTTGTCGGAAGCGGGGATGCCAGCGCTCGGCGAAGGCACGGCTGCGCGCCACCCGGCACTCCCAGAACAGCGACTGGGACTCGTGCACCCCCATGGAGGTGGCCTCCCCCAGGGGCCAGGGGAAGAAATGGTCGTCGCTGCGGGGTAGGCCCTGCTCATACAGGGAGTGACCCCATTCATGGGCGGTGGCGAGGAACGCCGAGAGCGGCTGGCCGCGCACGACGCGGGTGGTGATGCGGAAGTCTTCGGGGCCCACGGTGCAGGAAAAGGGGTGGGCGGAGCGGGAGCGCTGGCAGCGGCGACCGTCGTAGCCCCAGCCGTCGAGCAGCTCGCTGCAGAGACTCTCCTGAAGAGCTTCGGGCAGGTCGAAGGCTTGCGTCGGGCTGGGCGCAGGCGCGGCCGCCACCTGTTCCAGCAGGCCGGGCAGCTGCGCCGCCAGCGGCGCGAACAGCTCCTGGAGCCGTGCCTTGCTGATGTCGGGCTCAAAGGGCTGGGCCAGGATTTCCCAGGGGCTGCGGGCCACGGGCTCGGCCGCCGCCAGCTGGCCGGCCTGCTCGCGGCGCAGGGCGATCAGCTGCCGCAGGGCCGGCGCGAAGGCGGAGAAGTCGTTGGCGGCCCTGGCTTGCTGCCAGACCGCATTGCCATGGGACTGGGCCCGGGCCAGGGCGGAGACCAGCGCCGGATCGAGGCAGCACTGGCGGTCGAGTTCCAGGCGCAGCAGCTGCAGGTTGCGGCGCCGCTGGGGGGGGGCATCGGCCGTGAGCTCGGCTTCGGCGGCGGCGACCAGGTCGGCGTAGGCCGCACTGCTCTGGCGCTCGTGCAGCTGGGCCGCCAGCAGGGCCAGCTGCTCGCCGCGCCAGGCGGCGCCGGCGGCGGGCATCACCGTGTTCTGGTCGTAATAGAGGGTGCTGCTGATCGAGCCCAGCAGGCGGGTGGTGTGCAGGTGGTGCTGGAGCTGGTCGAGGGCTGGAGCCGCTGCGGGCATGGGATCGGTCGAGCCGGTGGGGCCAGCATGGCGCCACCGGCAGCGTCAGCCATGCGCACCGTCAACGTCCATCAGGCCAAGACCCAGTTCTCGCGGCTGATCGACGCCGCCCATGCCGCTGCGTGGGTGACGGCAGCTTCCTGCCACGGACGTGCTCCTGGCCCCCCTGCCCCCCGAGGAGCGGCTCAAGCAGGCTGCAGAACAGGGGTGATTGGCAGCAGGGTCTCGACCGTGCTGCTGTCGCTGATCTGGGAGTAGTGCTCCAACGTCACCCCAACCGGGTTTCCCTGGGCATCGAAATCCACGATCAGGTTGTCGCGGACAGCCTCTGAGCTGCTGCTCACCCGATCGGCCAGTTCGATGTAAAGGGTGTCGGTATCCGGGAAGTAGCGGATCTTCATGGCGCGGGGGGCGCAGCGGAGGGTGGATGTTGCCGACGGGCTCGGGCTCTGAGCAAACCCCGATCAAAGAAGGCGTTGTGAACAGTCTCTCGGTCTTCAAGAGGAATGACCCTGAGCGCACGATTCTGTGCTTCCGGGACCAGGCCCCATAGGGCATGGCGACCATCCGCCTGATGGCGCTCCTCCATGGGCTGGGCCAGCACCTGCAGGATCCAGGCCTCCTCGATGCCAGGGTGTTTCTGGCACACCACATCCCGGAAGTAGGCCGTCGTCTTCAACTCCCGCCTCGATCAGCTCCCTTGCAGCATCGGTGAGCGAAAGGCCGAGCTGATCAGCATCCTGTTGGTCGTCTTGGATTCACGCTGCAGCCTGCTGCCGGCGGCGCCATGGTGGGGCTACGTCACGTCTGCGGCCGGATCGATGCATCCCCCTTCTCCGGAGCAGGCCCTGGTGCTCGCGGCCATCGAACGGTTCATGGCCGACCCCGATCTGGTGCTGGACGACCAGCCCGGTGATGGGGAATCCGGCGACGTGCTCAGCGCCATCCTGCGGGCCCTGACGATGGTGCTGCCGCTCGGGGAGATCGAACTGGCGGTGACGGGTCTGCTCACGGTCCATTGCGCCCAGCTCGACGACGACACCCAGCTCGTGCTGGAGGCCCTGCTCACCGCCATTGAGCGGGACGACGACGAGATGGCCCTCGACACCCTGCTGGCCAGTGAGGCGAGCCTGCTGGAGGCCAATGCCCTCGACGGCAACTATCTGCTGGTGTGGGATCCGGCCGACGCGGCGCCGCTGCGGGAAATGGAGATCCTCGACGTGCTGGAGCGCTACCCCTGCCGCGGGGAGGGGGCCCGCTGGAGCTGCGACGACTTCGTCGCCCTGCTGGAGGGGAAGATCCTGCAGTGGCGCAAGACGATGGTGGCCCTGGAGATCCTTCAGGAGCAGCCCGGCACCCGGCCCGCCGCCAGCACCATGGTGCTCCTGGTGCCGGTGGATCCCGAGGCCCCGCTCGAGCAGCTGGAGGTGGGGGTCACCCTCAGTCCGCCGCCGCCGGAGTCCAGTGCAGGCGCATCGGCACGCAGCCTTCCAGACTGACCTTCACCGGGCAGCTCTCGCCGGCGCGGATCAGCAGCTCGCGCTGCTCGGCCCCGAGGCCGGCCGGCAGGTCGATCCAGGCCTCCAGCAGGGCGATGCGGCGCTCGCCGCTGCTGCTCATGCCCTTCTCCAGCCGCACCGAGGCCCCCTCCAGGGGGATGCCCTGGCGTTCGGCCACGATCCCCATCACCGTGAGCAGGCAGGTGGCCAGGGCCGTGCCCACCAGGTCGGTGGGGGAGAACGCCTCGCCCTTGCCCTGGTTATCGACGGGGGCATCGGTGATCAGCCGCGAGCCGGAGGCGGCGTGCTCCGCCGCGCAGCGCAGGGCTCCTTCGTAGCGGCAGACGATCGTGGTCATGGCGAGTGGGGGACAGGCGAACGCAGGGGCAGGCTGGCAGGGCCCGTCGCCCTAAGTTGCTTACCGCACGCTGTGGATCCTTGCTGTTGATCCTGCTGGTGACCAACCCGAACTCCGTGGGGTTGGCAGAGACGATCCGGCTGGCGGTGACGCCGGTGTTCCTGCTGGCGGGCATCAGTGGCCTGCTCGGGGTGATCACCACCCGGCTGTCGCGCATCATCGACCGGGCCCGGGTGCTCAAGGCGGGGGATTTGTCCGCCAGCGTGGCCCGATCGCGGGAGCTGCAGGGCGAACTGCAGATGCACCGCCGCCGCATGACCCTGGCCTCGGCGGCCTTCGCTTCGGCCACCACCAGCTTCCTGCTGGTGGCCACGGTGGTGATGGTGCTGTTCCTCAGCACCCTGGCCACGATCGACCTGACCCCCCTGGTGGCCCTGCTGTTCGTGCTGGCGATGGGCTCGCTGATGACGGCGGTGCTGCTGCTGCTGCGGGAGGTGCAGCTGGGCAGCCAGGCGTTGCGGCGCTTCTGAGCGCGAGCGCCTCAGAAGTCCATCAGGCCGATGTCTTCGAGCAGCTGCCGTTGCTGCCGGGCGCTGACGAAGCGGTGGGCGGCCATGGCGCCGCTCACCGCCACCGGTGGCACGCCGATGCCCGGGAACACGCCGGCGCCGCAGAGCACCAGGCCGTCGATCGGGGTGGTGCCGCCGGGGAAGGGGCCGCTGCTGGCCGGCCAGGCCGGGCCATAGCTGCCCTGGTGCGTGCGCAGGTAGCGGCGCTGGGTGAGGGGGGTGCCCTGCAGTTCGATCACGACCCGCTCCTGCCAGTCGGGCAGCACCTGGGAGAGCACCTCTCCGAAAATGGCGCAGCGTTCCTTTTTGAGGGCGTCGTAGGCGGCGCTGCCCCGCTCCAGCCCCTGCCACAGCTCCCAGGGCTCGTTGGCCGGCGTGTAGCCGTGCAGCACCTGGTGGCCGGGCGGGGCGCAGGACGGGTCGAGCCGGGAGGGCATCGAGAGCACCACCATGTTGCGTTCGGCGCCGATGCCCCGTTGCCAGTCGCCCACCCAGACGTGGTGGATCGGCAGGTGATCGAGGTCGTCGCCGCGCAGGGCCAGATGCCAGTGCAGGAAGCTGGCGCAGGCCGGTGTGGCCGCCTGGCGCCGCCGCCAGCGGCTGGGCACCGCCTCATCAGGCAGCAGGGAGAGCAGATCCCAGGGGCTGGTGTTGGCGATCACCCCGCGCCGCGCCTCGAGGCGCTCGCCGTTCTCGAGCTGAACGCCGACCGCCCGCCCCCGTTCCACCAGGATTTCCGCCACCGGCGCTTCGGTGCGCAGCCGGCCGCCGTGGCGCTCCATGCCGCGCACCAGGGCCGCTGCCACTGCCCCACTGCCGCCGATGGGGTAATCGAGGCCGGCGTCGGGCTCGAACCATTCGCCGAACAGGGTCGCCATGGCGGCGGCGCTGGTCTGGTCCATCGGCAGGCCCGAGATCAGGAAGCAGAGCAGCTCGACCCAGTGGAGCAGGAACGGATCGCTGAGGTGGCGGCGGGCGATCGGCCCGAAGGCTCCTCCCAGGCTGGCCAGCCGCCCCGCCTGGCCGAGCAGGCGCAGGGCGTTGCCGCCGCCGAGGGTGGTGGCCAGCCCCGCCCCGGGTCGCAGGGCCAGCAGGGGCAGGGAGCGGGCCGCGTCGCAGCTGGGCTTCAGGGCCGTGAGGAAGCGCTCCCATTCGGCCGCCACCGCGGGGCTGCGCAGCTCACGCAGCAGGGCCAGGAACGGCCCCTGCCCCACCCCGACCCGCAGCGCTCCCTCGGGCAGCAGCAGGCCCCAGTCGCGGTAGGTGGCCACGGGCAGGGTTTCCCCCACTGCCCGCAGCACCTGGGCCAGGGGATTGGTGCTGGGCCAGCGGCCCAGGCCACTCCACAGCGATGGTCCGGACTCGAACTGAAAGGGGCCGCGGCGAAAGCCGTGGGCGGCGCCGCCAGGGGTGGTGTGGGCCTCGAGCACGAGCACCTCCAGCCCCTGGCGGGCGGCGATGGCGCCGGCGCAGAGACCTCCAAGGCCACTGCCCACGACGATCAGGTCGTTCACCTGGGGGTGCAGCAGTTCCGCTGCAGATCCTATTCAGATTCCCTTCGCCAGGACGGCTGTCGCCGCGCTGGATCTCTGTCTAGGATCGCGCGATACATAAAAGGTTTGCATTGCCGCCGGGAACCTCGCCAGCCACCCTGTCTGATCGCACCGTGGTTCGACAGCCGAAGCGCGGCGACTTCGAACTGAAGTCCTTCATGGACAGTTCGAATCTGCGCGGCGGCTGGCAGATCGCCAACACCGTGATCCCCTACGCGGCGCTCTGGTGGGTCGCCGACTGGAGCCTCAAGCAGGCGCCGCTGCTGCTGCTGCCCACGATGGTGGTGATGGTGCTGCTGCTGGCGCGCATCTTTTCGCTGATGCACGACTGCGGCCACGACTCCCTGTTCCGCAGCCGGCGAGCCAACCAGGTGTTCGGCTTCCTGCTCGGGGTGCTCAGCGCCATCCCCCAGTACCCCTGGTCGCGGGGCCACGCCTACCACCACCGCCACAACGGGGACTGGGAGAAGTATCAGGGACCGTCGGCCCTGGTCACCACCAGCGCCTTCGCGGCCCTCAGCCCCGGCCAGCAACGCTTTTATGGCGTGCTGCGCCACCCGGCGATGCTGTTCCCCGGTGGTTTCTTCTATCTGGTGATCAAGCCCCGGGTGGCCCTGCTGCTGGGGCTGGCGGGCTTCTTCCCCCACCTGATGGCCTGCCTGCGCAGCCCGGAGCCGATGGGCCTGGGCCAGATCCTGTCCAGCTATCGATCCAAGCACTGGTACACCAACGAGGAATTCCGCCACCTGGTGGCCAACAACATCGCCGTGATCGGCTCCTGGTGGCTGATGGCCCACTGGCTCGGTGCCGGTGTGTTCTGGTCGATCTACACCCCGGTGATGGCCTGTGCGGCGGCGATCTTCATCTGCATCTTCTTTGTGCAGCACAACTTCCCCGGCTCCTACGCCCATGCCACCGCCGGCTGGAGCGAGATGACCGGGGTGCTGGAGGGCACCAGTGATCTGGAACTGCCGCCGATCTTCAACTGGTTCTCGGCCGACATCGGCTGCCACGCCATCCACCACCTCTCCTCGAAGATCCCCAACTACCGGCTCCGGGCCTGCCATGAGCGCAACGCCCACCTGCTGAGCGGCGTGCGGCGGCTGTCCCTGGCCGACATCCCGGGCTGCTTCAGCTACATCCTCTGGGATCCCCAGGCGTGCCGCCTGACCACGATCGACGACCAGCGATCCGGCCTCCAGGTGGCCGCCGCCGGCTGAGCATCACTCATGTTGCGCCAGAGCCTGAGCTCGCTGGAGATCAGCACCAAAGGCGAGGGCTTCGATGACATCACCGGCGCCATCAACGGCCTGATCGCCGCCAGCGGACTGCAGCTGGGCAGCGCCACCATCGCCAGCCAGCACACCTCCTGTTCGTTGACGATCAACGAAAACGCCGATCCCCGGGTGCTGGTGGATCTGGCCGCTTTTCTGCGGGCCCTGGTGCCCCCTGAGGGGGTGCGGCCGATCAGCGGCCAGGGCGAGCGGCGCGCCTGGGTGCACGACGACGAAGGCCCCGACGACATGCCCGCCCACATCCGCACCGCGCTCACCTGCACCAGCCTGGTGCTGCCGTTCCAATCGGGCCGTTTGCTGCTCGGCACCTGGCAGGCTGTGTATGTGTGGGAGCACAGGGCCCGGCCGCACCGGCGCCGCTTCAGCCTGCATCTGCTCGGCGAATGACCCTTATCCTCTGCTCTCTACCGCCATGGCTGCCAAGCCCCTGACTCCGGCCCAGATCGCTGCGTTGCCCACCGAACTGCCGCAGTGGACCGTGCGGGAGGGCAAGTTGCACCGCGAATTGCGCTTCGCCGATTTTTCCGCCGCCTTCGGCTTCATGACCCGGGTGGCCCTGGCGGCTGAGGCCTTGGAGCACCACCCGGAGTGGTGCAACGTCTGGAACCGGGTGACGATCAACCTCACCACCCATGACACCGGTGGGCTGTCGGACCTCGACCTGGCCCTGGCGCAGCAGATTGATGGCTTAGTGAGCTGAGGCCGCACCCATGGGATTTCGCTACCTCGATCGGATCGCCACCGAGGAGAACATCCGCTCGTTTCTCGAACTCGCCGATCTGGCCGCCGGAGCCGGTGCTTCGGCCAACAACGTCTTTCTGCTCTCCCACCGGCTGCGTCAGTCCCGTCCGATGCAGGTCTGCCGGGCGCTGCTGCAGCGGGACCCTGCCGCGGAGGCCCTGATCGAGCAGCGGCGGCTGAGCGGCCCCTACGACGCGGCCGCCCTCAAGGCCCTGCCGAAGGGGACCCTGGGCCACACCTACGCCACGGTGCTGGAGACGATGGGGTACGACATCAACTTCTTCCCCAAGCCCGACTTCTACGCCAACCTGGACACCGACGCCGATTACATCAACTATCGGGTCTATGCCACCCACGACATCCACCACATCGTCAGCGGCTTCAGCCTCGACAATTTTGGCGAACTCGGTGTCATCAGCCTGAGCGTGGCCCAGTTCGCGCATCCGGGCCTGGCCTTCACCGATCTGATGGCCCTGCTGCTCAACTGGTTCCGCAACGACAAGCCTCTCGATGAACACGAAACCGCGGCGGAGCAGGCCCGGACCGCCGGTTACGCCTTCGGCATGATCAGCAAGGGTCTGCACATCGGCGCCGAGGCCCGGCCGCTGTTCCCGGTGATCTGGGAGGAGCGGATGGAGCAGAACCTGGAGGAGCTGCGGGCCGAGCTGGGCATCGAAGCGGTGAGGGAGGGGACCTGGAGCTGGCATCAGAACACGGCCCTCACCCAGGCCCTGGAGGCCTGAGAACGACACGTTCAACGGGCTTGGTCAGGTGTCTTGGGCTTCTGCGTGACGCTCACCTCGAAGGGGGGAGGTTCCACCAACTGAATGGTGGTGGAGCCGATCGCCACCTTTCCCTCTGTGGCGGCGAATTCATCCAGGATCCTCACGAAGAGTCGGTCTCGCGTGACGCGGCGCTGCTTGTAATCCACCACGTAACGCAGGGTGAATTCCAGCCAGTTGTCGGTGATCACCAGACTCACGGCGGGCTCCAGGCTGGCGTTCTCAAGCAGGTAGCGCCGCACCATGTCCCGCCACGCCTGCATGGAGGCTTCGATGAGTTCATGGGAAAATTCCTCGACCATCACCCGCTCGAGGATGGTCCTGGCGAGGCGATGGTCGCCGCCGTGCATGACCGGCACCCGCAGCTCGTCCCAGAGAAAGGGGAAGTCTCCCGAATAGTTGAACACGGGCTCCTTGAACACGAAACTGTTGGCGATCCTGACGATCCGGCCAGTGTAGAGATCAGAACTGACCCATTCCCCCAGTTCCATCAGGGTGGTTCTGAGGATGCCGATGTCGATCACATCGCCGCGGATGCCGCCCAACTGCACACGATCGCCCGGTGCGTAGAAGCCGCCGAAGGAGATGGCGATCCAGCCCGCAATGCTGGCGATCACTTCCTGCAGGGCGAACGCGATGCCGGCGCTGGCCACGCCGATCGCCACCGTGAGGCCGCCGAGCCGATCGCGGAAAATGATGGTCAGCAGCAGCAAGGCAGAGAGATAACCGCCGAGGGTGACCAGCTTGCGCGCGTAGTAACGGCTGTCCGGATCGCGCAGGGAGCGAACCAGGGAGGTCTGAGCGATCCGCACGACCAGGAGGATCACCAGCGTGCCGATCACGGCCACGAAGGCCTTGGTCACCAGGGGCGTGCCCAGCCAGGAAGGAACCATCCGCGAGAACCGCATGGGCCACCCCATCCTCCGCTCAGACGAAGACCCGCGCGCGGATCGAGGTGCAGCGCATCCGGGAGCGGGCCATCGTGTTGTGAGGCTCAATCTCTGATGGCCTCATGAGACTGTGGATCCTGGCGGGCACACCCTGCTGGTGGCGTCAGTCGTACTGGCCGTACCAGACCCGCGACCATGTGGTCGGCGACGGCAGCTCAGTCGCTCCAGCAGATGCGGATGGGCAGCACCAACTGTTCCTCAATGCCCATCGCATCACCTGGCCCGGAATGCTCAGCGGTCAGCACAAGCGGGCGCGTTCCGCGCCGCCGAACTCTTCTGCCTGCCCTTCCCCCTGTAGAACTTCGGCGGCTTCTTTCTGATGGGAGGCTGGAGTGATCCCTGCGTAGGTGTTGGCTTCGCCAGGCCGAAATTCGCCTCGTTCGTCCCGATCGCCTGTCGCTACCGAGAGCTGGAGCAGCGGCAGGGCATCTGAGCGATGTCTTTCGCTCCAGCCCACCGTCGACCGGACCAGCTGCCCAGCGGCGCCGATGGCCTGGTTTCCCCTGCGGGACAGGGTGCTCCACCGGGTAACCCACCCCGTTCTGTGTCTCCGCTGATTCTCCGGCAACCGTCCAACGGCGGCTCCAGCTCGGCGTCCCGTCCGAGCGCATCGCCGGTGACAGCTGCGCCCGCACCACCTGGGAGAACGCCAGCCTCACCAGCACCTGGATCCGTGAGCACCACAGCTCCGCCAACCGCCCAGCGATCCTGCTGATCACCGACCCCTGGTAGTTCCCCCGCGCCAGCTGCCCGTCACCCCCCCCTTCCGCCCCGCCAGAGCAATCGCCTGGCTGTGCGGGAAAGCGCCGCTACGGTTCTTTATGGGTTGCAGGGCCGGATGTGAACGGCCTGTGGCCCCCGGAGGTACTGCTTTCTGCCGTACCATGGACTCAGTCGTGCTGGCTGTGATGCCCACCACTGATCGCCTCGATCTCAAGCTTTCCAGCACCGACAAGCAGCTCCTTCAGCAGGCAGCCGCCATCGAAGGCATCTCGGTTGCTGCATTCGTTCGCTGTGCGGCCAAACAGCGCGCCGCTGAGGCGATCCAGCTCAATCGGGCGCTGTCCCTCTCCAGTCGCGACTACGAAGCGTTCCACGCTGCGCTCGCCGAGCCGTTCCGTCCCAACGAGTCGCTCTCCCATGCCTTGACCCAGGTCGGAGCCCGCGTCCAGCGTGTTTGACGAGCAGCTGCTCGAGCCCAAACGTCACAACCGCTCAGCCTTTGCCTGCGGTGAACCGATGTTGGATACCTTTTTGCAGCGAAACGCCCACCAGAACATGCGCCGAGGCATCAGCCAGACCTGGGTGCTGGTGCCGGCAGCCCAACCCAGCACGATCGCCGGTTACTACTCTCTGGCTCCAGCACAGGTCGGCCTCTCCAACTTTCAGCCCGCTGATGCCCGTCCCCTCCCTCCCTATCCCATCCCTTGCTTTCGGATGGGTCGCCTCGCTCGTGACCTGCGTTGGCATGGAGAAGGCATCGGTGCCCTTCTCGTGGGCCTTGCCGTCGAGCGTTGCTTGCAAGCTCGCCGTTCGGTCGGTGGCTACGCCCTGATTGTCGATGCCCTGGGAGACAACGCCAAGAGTTTCTACTTGCGCTACGGATTTCGGCCCTACGTCGACACCCCAAACAGCCTCTACCTGCCGCTGGGAGCGTGAGGTGCGGTTCATCTGCGTGGGCCGCGGAGATCTGGTCCCGCTGATCTCACCCCCTTTCCATCAGATACCTCCGCACATGGCTCACCAGCGGCCGGCCCATGGCTTCCTGCGTCGTCAGCCAGTGGCTCGCCACCAGCTCCAGGCCGTCGAGCCGGATTGCCGGCTCCCGCTCCGCCCGCAGCGTGAAGATCGTCACGCTGTTCGTTCCCCGCGCCGAGATTTCGGTGATCTGCCAGGGGTCCACGAGCACGTCTGGCGACACCCGCAGCCCCAGCTCTTCAGTGAGCTCCCGCACCGCCGCCTGCCGCGCCGTTTCCCGTCGATCCAGGCCCCCTCCCGGCAGCCCGAGGCCGTGGCGGTAGCTGGTCTGCACCAGCAGCAGGCGCCGCTGGTGCCAGATCGCCACCAAGGCGCCGTGGTTGTGGGGCTTGGCCAGCAGTTGCCAGGTTCCGTACAGCCGCGCCGCCAACCAGTAGAGGCGCAGTCGGGCCACGAGCCGTTTCAGCCGTCTCCCCATCACCACCTCTCTTCCCAAGCCGCCCTCCCAAGCTTCGCCAGTGCGCAGGGTGCCCTCAGCCCACCAGCGCCGGCGCCACCGCCTGGATCTCGGCCGGCTCGGCCAGGCGGAAGCGCAGCCGTTCCGCTTCCACATCCACCGCGATGGTGCTGCCGGCTGGAAAGGTGCCCGCCAGGATCGCCTTGGCGATCGGCGTCTCCAGTTCCCGCTGGATCGCCCGCTTCAGCGGCCGGGCGCCGTACACCGGGTCGTAACCGACGGCGGCCAGCCAGTCGAGGGCTTCGCTGTTCACCCGCAGGGCCAGCTTGCGTTCCTCGAGGCGCCGCGTCAGCCGCTGCACCTGCAGGGCCACGATCTGGCGCAGTTCGTCTTCCCGCAGGCTGCGGAAGATGATCGATTCATCCAGACGGTTGAGGAATTCCGGCCGGAAGTGGCCCCGCAGCGCCTCATTGACCCGCTTCTCCATCTCGCCATAGCGGGCCGGATCGCCCGCCAGATCGAGGATCGAGGCGCTGCCGATGTTACTGGTCAGGATCAGCACCGTGTTGGTGAAATCCACCGTGCGGCCCTGGCCATCGGTGACGCGGCCGTCATCAAGGATCTGCAGCATCACGTTGAACACATCGGGGTGGGCCTTCTCCACCTCGTCGAACAGGATCACCGCATACGGCCGGCGCCGCACCGCTTCGGTGAGCTGGCCGCCCTCCTCGTAGCCCACGTAGCCGGGAGGCGCTCCGATCAGCCGGGACACGGCGTGCTTCTCCATGTACTCGCTCATGTCGATGCGCACCATCGCCTCTTCGCTGTCGAACAGCTGCGACGCCAGGGCCTTGGAGAGCTCGGTCTTGCCCACGCCGGTGGGGCCGAGGAACAGGAAGCTGGCAATCGGTCGGTTGGGATCCGACAGGCCGGCCCGTGAGCGCTGGATGGCATCGGCCACCGCCGTCACGGCCTGGTCCTGGCCGATCACCCGCGTGTGCAGCTCGTCCTCGAGATGCAGCAGTTTCTCCATCTCGCTCTGCACCAGCTTGCTGACCGGAATGCCGGTCCACTTGGCGATCACCTCGGCGATGTCGTCCTCGGTGACCTCCTCGCGCAGCAGGTTCTTCTCGCCGGCATGGGCGCTGAGCTCCTCGGTGCGGGCGGCCAGCTTCTTGTTCAGCCCCGCCAGGATGCCGTACTCCAGTTCGGCGGCCTTGTTGAGGTCGTACTGGCGTTTGGCCTGCTCCACCTGCAGCTGCACCTGCTCGATCTCTTCCTTGAGGGCGGAGAGTTCATCGATCGAGCCCTTCTCCTTCTGCCACTGGGCATTGAGGCTGCTCTGCTGCTCGCCCAGGTCGGCCAGCTCCTTCTCCAGCCGCTCCAGCCGGTCGCGGCTGGCTGGATCCGATTCCCGCCCCAGCGAGAGCTTCTCCATCTCCAGCTGCAGGATGCGGCGGTCGAGCTCGTCGATCTCCTCCGGCTTGGAGGTGATCTCCATCTTCAGGCGGGCCGCCGATTCGTCCATCAGGTCGATGGCCTTGTCGGGCAGGAAGCGATCGGCGATGTAACGGCTGCTGAGCACCGCCGCTGCCACCAGGGCGTTGTCGGCGATGCGCACGCCATGGTGCACCTCGTAGCGCTCCTTCAGGCCGCGCAGGATCGAGATCGTGTCCTCCACCGTCGGCTGGTCGACGAACACCTGCTGGAAACGCCGCTCCAGGGCCGGGTCCTTCTCGATGTGCTGGCGGTGCTCATCAAGGGTGGTGGCGCCGATGCAGCGCAGCTCACCGCGGGCCAGCATCGGTTTCAGCAGGTTGCTGGCGTCCATGGCACCGCCGGCGGCCCCGGCCCCCACCACCGTGTGGATCTCATCGATGAACAGCACGATCTGCCCTTCGCTGGAGGTGACCTCCTTGAGCACGGCCTTGAGCCGCTCCTCGAACTCGCCGCGGTACTTGGCGCCGGCGATCAGGGCGCCCATGTCGAGGGCGATCAGCTGGCGGTTCTGCAGGGCCGTGGGCACATCGCCATTGACGATCCGCTGGGCCAGCCCCTCCACGATCGCCGTCTTGCCGACGCCGGGCTCACCGATCAGCACCGGGTTGTTCTTGGTGCGGCGGCTGAGGATCTGGATGGTGCGGCGGATTTCCTCGTCGCGGCCGATCACCGGGTCGAGCTTGCCGTCGCGGGCGGCGGCGGTGAGGTCGCGGCCGTATTTCTCGAGCGACTCATAGGTGCCCTCCGGGTTCTGGTCGGTCACACGCTGGCTGCCTCGCACGGCCTGAACGGCGTCCTTGATCCTGGCCCCATCGGCGCCCGCCTGCGAGAGCAGCTGGCGGCCGCAGCGCTCATCGCCGGCCAACGCCAGCACCAGGTGCTCGACGGCGATGTAGCTGTCCTCAAACTCTTTCTTGAGCCCATCGGCCCGATCCAGCACCGCGTTGAGCCCCTTGCCCAGATAGACGTTGTCGGGGGCGGCGGCCAGGCTGGGCTGGGTGGCGATGAAGGCCTCCAGCTTCTGGCTCAGCACCCCCAGATCCACGCCGGCCTTCTCCAGGATCCGGCTGGCCAGGTCCTGCTGGGCCAGCAGGGCGGCGAACAGGTGCTCGCTCTCCATCTGCTGCTGGCGCTTCTGCTGGGCCAGCTGCTGCGAGGCGACCACGGCGCCCCAGGCCTTCTCGGTGAACAGTTCGGCGGTGGGATGCATGCTTGAAATCTCCCTGAGGCTGGCAGTACAGCAACCGTATGAATGCCTTCGCCATTGGCCGAGTGGGAGGACCGAACCGGCAGGGGGAGGCCTACCGCCCGGCCTACGGCCCGATCTGTGGCGGCATCGGCACCTGGTACCCGTCCTTTTGTCCGCACAGCTGGCTGGGGCAACCGTCGGGGCCATAGCGGGCATCCGCCGCCGACAGGCAGCCCATGCTGTTCTTCTGGGGCACCTGGGCCGGATGGATCCGCAGGGGCTGGAGCACCGCCTCGCTCTTAGGCACCAACAACCGGCAGGCCGGCGGCGACAGCCCTGGGCTGGCCTCAATCGCCAGCGGTTCATTGGGCGACACCGCCTGGGCCAGCGCCGGCTGTGCCGCCAGGGGCAGGGCCAGCGGCATCACGCCGGCCAGCAGGCCCGCCAGCAGCTCGGCAGAAGGGCGGATCGCCATGATGGGGTCGCGGCTTGAGCCCCATTCTCGCCTCTCCAGCCCGCCCGTCACCAATGCCCTCTGCCGCCGACGATCAGGCCCTGGTGGCCCAGCTGGCCGCCGAATCCCAGGCCCTCGGTGGCGTCTTTGAACCGGAGCGCGATTGCTGGCGGGTCGTGCACCGCCATGTCCACGGCATGTTGCCCTCGGAGTACGACATCAGAGACGTTCCCGAGGATCTGTACCTGGCGGTGCTGGCCGCGTGCCGGGCCGAGTCCTGAGGTCTGGGCGGCCATGGCGGTGGCCACAAAAAAGCCCCGGCTGGGCCGGGGCTTTGACGCGTGAGGAGCCAGTCTGGGTGGACCAGCTGGCCGTGGATCAGGCCCAGCCCTTGGAGGCCATGTCCTCGACGTAGGCGGCTACGTCGGCGATGTCGGTGTCGTTGAGCTTGCCGAGGAAGGCAGGCATGGCGTTCTTACCGTTGGTGACCTGATGGGCGATGGCCGCCTCATGGTCAGCGTTGTAGTCGGCCAGGTAGGCGCTCAGGGCATCGGCCTTGAGCGTGCGCTCGGCATTCACCACGTTGCCGCCGCCCATGTGGCAGGCGGCGCAGTTGGCGGAGAAGATCTGGGCGCCGTGGGCCACATCGGCGGCGAAGCTCGGGGCGGCACCCAGCACCAGCGCCAGGCAGAGAGCGAACAGGGAAAGAAGACGACGCATGGGAGGGTGCAAAGGAAGGTGCCTGATAGCACTTGCAACCGGATCAAATTAGGCAACAGCCGCCTGGCGTTGGGGCCCCCCGACACATTCGCAACAATTCAGCGGCCCCGGTGCGGCACACCCGCCGTCTCCAGCACCGCGTCGAGGTTGGGGGCGAAGCTCACCAGGCCGAAGCGCTCGGGCGGACTCACCGGCTGGTGCACGAAGTGGCGTTGCCGGATCGAGAAGCGGTCCCAGGCGTTCACCTCGATGCGCAGCAGCTTGATCAGCCCCTCGATCAGCCAGCCGCGCAGATCGATGCCCACCGGTGGCACCCACACCCGTCGCCAGCGGCACAGGGTGGCCACGGCGCCGTTGATCGTGATCGGCGCCTGGCCCAGCACCAGCCGCCGCACCGGTCCCTGGCCAGGCTCCGGGTTGGGGCCGTGGGGAGTGGTGGCCAGATGGGCGCAGACCGTGGCGATGTCGGCGGCGTGGATGAAGTGGAAGCTGGCGTCGGTGCGCAGCCAGCGGGCCAGCCACAGCCAGCCGAAGGCCTCCTTCAGCCCGGCGGTGAGATAGCTGGTGGGGTGGGGATCGGCCGTGCCCACCGAGCCACCGAACACCAGCGTTGGGAACACCGCCACGATCCTCGGCGCCAGGGGGTGGCGCTCCAGGTCCTGCAGGCAGGTGGCCTTGGTCTGGATGTACTCGGTGCCATAGGCCATGGCTTCGGGCAGCAGCTGCAGCTGCCGGTCGAGGATGCTGGCGGTGGAGAAGTAGATCACCTGCTGCAGCCGCTCCGGATCGGTGAGCCGCAGCAGTTCCTTCACAGCCACCACGTTCACCGCCTGGGCCCGCTCGGGATCCCCCCAGGCGGTGGCGGTGTGGATGATCCGGTCGGCGCTGGCGATCGCCTCAGCGTGGGGGCCCAGCTCGCGCAGATCACCCACCAGCAGGGTGATGCGCGGGTGATCGGCGGGCACGGCGCTCAGCTTGGCCGGATCCCGCAGCAGCAGCAGCAGGTGGGCGTCGCTGTTGGCCAGCAGGTTGTCGGCGATGTACTGGCCGACGCAGCCGCTGGCGCCGGTGATCAGGATCCGCTGGGGCCCGGAGGTGGCGGCGCTCAAACAGCGGCCCCCAGCAGCTCGTTGACGGCTTTGCCTGTCTCGAAGAAGACGCGGGCGTTGTCTTCGGGGGTGCCGGGCAGGATGCCGTGGCCCAGGTTGAGGATGTGGCGGCGGCCGCGGGCCTTGCGCACCGTGTCCAGGATCCGCGCCCGGATCGCCTCGGGGGTGCCGAACAGCAGGCCGGGGTCCACATTGCCCTGCACGCCCAGGTGCTGGGGCAGGCGGGCGCAGCCGTCGGCCATGTCCACGGTCCAGTCGAGCGAGATGAAGTCCACGCCGGTGGTGGCCATGCGCTCCAGCACGCCGGCGCTGCCGGAGATGTAGAGGATCAGGGGCGTGTCCGGGTGGGTGGCCTTCACCTGGTCGATCACCCGCTTCTGGTACGGGGCGGCGAACACGTCGTAGTCGATCGGGCTCAGCTGGCCCGCCCAGGAATCGAACAGCTGCACCACCTGGGCGCCACTGTCGATCTGGTAGCGCACGTAGGTGGCGATCTGATCGGCCAGGTGGCCCAGGAGCCGGTGCAGCAGGGCGGGCTCCTGGAAGGCCATCGCCTTGATCACCGAATAGGTCTTGGAGCTCTTGCCCTCCACGGCGTAGGCCGCCAGGGTCCAGGGGGCGCCCACGAAGCCCAGCACCGCCGCCTGGTTGCCCACGTCAGCCCGCAGCCGCCCCAGCACCTCGCCCACAAAGGGCAGGGCCTCAGCCGGATCCAGAGGGCGCAGCGCGTCCACCTGGGCCTGGCTGCGGATGGCGGGCTCGATGATCGGCCCCTTGCTCTCGATGATGTCGAAGTCGATGCCCATCCCCGGCAGGGGCGTGAGGATGTCGGAGAACAGGATCACGCCGTCGGGACGGAAGGCGTGGAACGGCTGCATCGAGATCTCATAGGAGAGATCGGGGTTCTCCGAGCGTTCGCGGAAACCGGGGTGGCGGTCGCGCAGGTCGCGGTAGACCTTCATGTAGCGGCCCGCCTGGCGCATCATCCAGACCGGGGGCCGCTCCACCTGCTCACCTCGGGCGGCGCGCAGCAGCAGGGGGGCGGATTCAGTCATTGCGCCGGTTGGAAGGTCAACCGCGGAACCTAAACGAGCAACCCCGACCCCCGGCCGCTCCTGTCACCAGTCGTGGCATGGGGCCCCTCAGCCCGCGCTGATGGCCGGACGCTCCAGGCTGCGGGATTCGTCGAGCCGGAACACCACCACGCTCAGGGGAGGCAGGCACAGCTCCAGCGAGTTCTGGTAGTCGTGGATGGCCCAGGCATCGGTGAAGCGACCGCCCAGGTTGCCAAGGTTGCTGCCGCCGTAGCGGCTGCTGTCGGTGTTGAAGACCTCCGCGTAGAAGCCCTCCAGCGGCACACCCACCCGGTAGTGGGAATGGCTCTGGGGGGTGAAGTTGGCCACCACCACCACCCAGCGCCCGCTGCCGCTGTCGCGGCGCATGAAGCTGATCACCGAATGGCGGTTGTCGTTGCAGTCGATCCACTGGAAGCCGTACTGATCGAAGTCGTCGCCCCACAGCGCTGGCTCGGATTTGTAGAAGACGTTGAGGTCGTCCACCAGGTTGAGCAGGCCCTTGTGGGCTTCGAATTGCAGCAGCTCCCACTGCAGATCCCCCCAGACGTTCCATTCGGCCCGCTGGCCGAACTCCATCCCCATGAAGATTGTTTTCTTGCCCGGGTGGGTCCACATGTAGGCCAGCAGGGCGCGCACATTGGCGAACTTCTGCCAGTCGTCCCCCGGCATCTTGTGCAGCAGGTTGCTCTTGCCGTGCACCACTTCATCGTGGCTCAGGGCCAGCATGAAGTTCTCGGTGAAGGCGTACCAGATCGAGAAGGTGACGTGGTTCTGGTGGAACTGGCGGAACCAGGGATCCAGCTCGAAGTAATCGAGCATGTCGTGCATCCAGCCCATGTTCCACTTGAGGTTGAACCCCAGGCCGCCCATGTCGGTGGGCTGGGTCACCATCGGCCAGGTGGTGGATTCCTCGGCGATCGAAAGGGCGCCGGGGAAGTGCTGGAACAGCACGTGGTTGGCCTGCTGCAGGAAGCGCACTGCTTCCAGATTCTCCCGTCCGCCCTGTTCATTGGGCAGCCATTCGCCATCCGGGCGCAGGTAGTCGCGGTAAAGCATCGACGCCACCGCATCCACCCGGATGCCATCGATGTGAAACTCCTCGAACCAGTAGATGAGGTTGGCGACGAGGAAGTTGCGCACCTCGTTGCGGCTGTAATTGAAGATGAGGGTGCCCCACTCCTTGTGCTCGCCGATGCGGGGGTCGGCATGCTCGTAGAGGTGGGCGCCATCGAAGAAGGCCAGGCCGTGGCTGTCCTTCGGGAAGTGGCCGGGCACCCAGTCGAGGATCACGCCGATGCCTTCGGCGTGGCAGCGGTCGACGAAGGCGCGAAACTCATCCGGGCTGCCGAAGCGGCTGGTGGGGGCGTACCAGCCCGTGACCTGATACCCCCAGGAGCCATCGAAGGGGTGCTCCGAGATCGGCATCAGCTCGATGTGGGTGAAGCCGCGCGCCTTCACATAGGGGATCACCCTGTCGGCCAGTTCCGGGTAGGTCATCAACCGGGCGCCCGGTTTCATGTCGGCGGCGGGCACCGGCGGCCGGGCGCTGCCATCGGCTTCGAGGAAGGGCTGGTCGACGGCGGCATGCATCCAGCTGCCGAGGTGCATCTCGTACACCGCGATCGGCTGGGGCAGGGGATCGCGGCCATCCCGCTCTTCGATCCAGTGGCTGTCGTTCCAGTGGTAGGTGCCCAGCTGGGCCACGATCGAGCCGGTGTTCGGCCGGATCTCGTGCCGGAAGCCGTAGGGGTCGGCCTTCTGGTAGCAGTGGCCGTTCTGGGCCCTCACCTCGTACTTGTAGGTTTCGCCGACGCCCAGCCCGGGGATGAACAGTTCCCAGGCGCCCCCGAGTCGCTGCTGCATGGGGTGATGGCGGCCATCCCAGCCGTTGAAATGGCCCAGCAGGGCCACGCTGCGGGCATTGGGCGCCCACAGACAGAACTGCACCCCGGCGATGCCGTCCCGTTCGACGACGTGGGCCCCCATGCGCCGCCAGACGTGGTGGTGGTTGCCCTCGGCGAACAGGTGACGGTCCAGGTCCCCCATCCACTCGTGGCGGAAGGCCCAGGGGTCGTGCTGCTCGTGCTCGATGCCACCCCGTTGCACGTGCAGGCGATAGCCACAGCCGGGGTCGGCCTCCAAGCGGGTTTCGAAAATCCAGGGATGGTGGGGGTTGGCCATGGCCAGCCGCTCGCCCCCGATCAGCAGCTCCACCACATGGGCGTCCGGCATCCAAGCTCGTACCACCCAGCCACCGCCGTCCAGGGGCTGCGGTCCGAGCACGGAGAAGGGATGGTCGTGGCGACATTCCGCCAGGCGATGGGCATCATCGACCATCCATTCGAGGCTGGACAGGGCCATGGAAGATGGGGCGGGCATGCGCCGGGAGCTTACGTCGGTGGACGGGCCTGCTCAGCGCGGCGGCGTGGGAGGGGCCGGATCCGTGGGGAAATCCACGCCGATGATCTGGTTCTGGGCATCCAGCGTGACGAACAGATTGTCGGTGAGGCGGTTGAACTCGGTGTTGACGATCACCAGCCGCATGTCCGGGGTGCTCTCGGCCCGGTGGATGGCCTTGACCCGCACGAAGTTACCGGTGATGCGCTGCAGGTTGAGCCATTTCTGCTGCAGCTGGGCCTGGGAAATCTGCTCCTGCATCACGGGGGACAGGAAGCTGCTGGCGGAGATGAAGTGGCCGCTCGAGAGGGCGCCGATGAAGTCACGCACCACCTTCTCGGCGGGTTGGTCGGTCACGTTGAAGTGGTAGCCGTCGATCCGGCCGTCGGCATCGATCACCATCAGCAGATCGCGCTGCCCGGCGCTGGTGAACAGGGTGGCCTCCACCGTGCTCGAGTCGTAGCCGGGCTGGATGCTGCGGATCTCCCAGCGCAGCAGCCTGGGCTGGGTCTTCATGGTGACGGCCACCATGCTGGGGCTGCTGACGCGTTGCAGGGCCGGCGAGAACTGGTTGAAGCGTGCCTGGGCATCGCCGTTGCGGATGGTGGCCAGGACCCTCTCGGCGGCCGCGCGGGCCTTGGCTTCGCTCAAGGCGGCGCTGGGCTGGCCGGTGCTGGTGGGAATCGGCACGGCCTGGGCCCACGCCCCACGCGGTGCCAGCACCGCCAGGCTGCTCACGAGCAGCGTCAGGCCGATCAGGGCTCGGCGCGGTTGGGGGCGCGGCATGGGCGACGGGGTTCGAGTTGGCTCAGTTTGCCCGAATCAGGGGCTCCAGGCTCAGCCAGCTGCCGTCGAGCTCCAGCGTCAGGCTGATCACACGGTGCTCAGCGCTGCTGCCACCCGCCGGCAGGCTGCCGTCGCCGGGATTGACGGCGATCAGCGGCCAGGCCGCTGCCGCCAGGGACAGCCGCAGCCGCTGCCCGGCGGCCACCAGGGTTGCCAGGGGCTGCAGGACCACACGGCGGGGCCCTGAGGCGGCGGCCTCCTCGGGGCCGAAGCGGGCCACGCCGCTGCTCAGTTGGCGCACGCTTCGCCCGTCCGGGCTCACCTCGGAGAGGGCGGCACAGAGATCGAAGCTGGGCTGGTCGGCGCTCACCCGCAGCTGCAGGCGGACGGTCCCGAGCAGCCACAGGGGTTGCGCCAAAGGGGTGGTGCTGAAGCAGGCCACATCGGCGCGCCGATCCAGGTCAGCCCGCTCCACCAGTCCGGGCACCAGGCCGAGATGGCCGCCCCTGCCGGCCACCGGCCGCCAGGGGTCGTGCACCAGCACCACCACGCCGCCACCCCGCGGGCCCTCCGCTGGCGCTGCGGCCGGCCGCAGTTCCCCTTCATCGCAGCGGATCGCCGCCAGGCCTGCCGAATGCAGTGACCAGCCGATGGCCGCCCCCTGCGGCTCGCTGGGGTCGTCCGCGCTGTGCCAGGCGCCGGTGGCGCAGCACTGCAGGCGGATGGGCGCCTCGGAGGCCGTCGGCGGGCTGGTGCCAGGAGCCGCCTCCTGCAGATGGCGCCGGAAGAAGGCCAGCAGCTCGGTGTCGAGGCCGCCGTTCCAGTCGAGGTGGCTCCAGGCGCCGATCACGAGTCCGGGGCTGCCGCCGGCGGCACGGGCCCGGGCCCAGAGATCGAGCACGCCGTTCAGGTGCGGGTCGTGCCAGCCGCCGATCAGCAGCATCGGTCGGCGCAGCAGCGCCGGCGCCGCGGTGTGGACCGTCCAGCCCTGTGGGACGGCGGGATCCAGCGTCAGCCAGCGCAGACCCATGCCGGCCGGGTCGTGGCGCTCCAGCAGGGCCAGCCCCTCGTCGCAGAAATGGCCCTGCTGGAGGCTGCGGCGGATCTCCCGCCAGCCGGCGCCGTCGCCGCGACGGCGGCAGCCCTCGGCGGCCAGCTGCAGGGCCCAGCCC
>NZ_JAYGHY010000027.1:0-33767 GCF_034931305.1 Cyanobium gracile UHCC 0281
GGCTCCAGCGGCGCCAGGGCCGCCGCATCCGCCCGCAGGCGCAGGTCGCCGTCGGGTCGGGCCAGGCGATGGGCGGCAGCGATGCTGCCGTCGGCGCCGAAGGCATCGGCCACCGGCGAGAAGCCCACCCCCACCGCCACCGCCGCCTCGAAACCGGCCAGGGGCACCACCTTCACCAGCGGCGCCCCAGCGTGGTTCACCCAGGTGATCGCCACCCAGCGGATCCCCTGCGCCGCCAGCGCCGCGGCTATGGGGGCGGGAGGAGTGGACACGGGCCCGGCAAGCGTCTGCCGCCATGATTGGACGGATCGCCGCCGCCTGCATGCCGCCGTGCTCACCCGCCGAGTGGCTGCACCCCGGCGCCACCGCGCTGCTGCTGGTGGATCTGCAGCAGGGCACCTGCGGCGACGCCCAGCCCCGCCCGGATCCGGACTTCGATCGCCGCTTCCGCGCCACCACCCTGCCGAACGCCCAGCGGGTGCTGACGGCGGCCCGGCGGGCCCGGCTGGAGGTGATCCACACCGTGATCGCCAACCTCACCGCCGACGGGCGTGACCGCAGCTTTGACTACAAGCGCTGCGGCATGGGCTTCCCGCCCGGCAGCCGCGCCGCTGAGGTGATCGCCGAACTGGCGCCCCTGGCCGATGAGCTGGTGCTCCCCAAGAGCTCCTCCTCGCCCTTCAGCTCCACCAGCCTCGACTACCTGCTGCGCAACCTCGGCATCCGCACCCTGGTGGTGATCGGCCTGCTCACCGACCAGTGCATCGACCACACGGTGAAGGACGCCGCCGACCGCGGCTACCGGGTGGTATGCGTCCACGACGCCTGCCAGGCGGTGACCCCGGAGCGCCATGCCGCCGCCCTGGCCTGCTTCGCCGGCTACGGCGAGCAGATCAGCAGTGAGGAGTTCATGGCTGAGATGGACTTAGCCGTAGGTGGACTAAGCTGATCTGAGTCCGGGCCGCCAGCATGCAGGTCAACCTCCATGACGCCAAGACCCACCTCTCCCGTTACGTGGCCCAGGCCCTGGAAGGGGAGGAGGTGGTGATCGCCAAGGCAGGGCAGCCGATGGTGCGGCTGGTGCCGGTGGCGGCAGCCCCCGAAGCCCGCCGGGGCGGCTTCCTGAGCGGTTCCGCGGTTCTGGGCGCCGATCTCAAGGCCGATTTCGCCGCCGAGATCGACAGTCTGTTCGGCTGAGCTGCTCGCCGTGAGTCCCAGCGAACCCACACCTCTGCTCCTCGATACCCAGCTGCTGCTCTGGTGGGCCATCGAACCGCGTCGGTTGACGGCCGGGACCGCAAACCTGCTGGCGGATCCGGCCCAGCCATTGGTGCTCAGCGTCGTGAGCCTGTGGGAGGTGGCGATCAAATCGTCCCTGGGCCGGGCCGACTTCCAGGTCGAGGCCGCCGCCCTGCGCCTGGGCCTGCTGGGGCAGGGATTCCGCGAACTCCCCATCCGCGCCGAGCACGCGCTGGCGGTGCAGCAGCTGCCCTGGATCCACCGCGACCCCTTCGACCGTCTGCTGGTGGTGCAGGCCCAACTGGAGGGCCTGCGGCTGCTCAGCGCCGATCGCACCCTGGTGGCCTACGGAGACCACGTGCAGGCCGCGGGCTGATCCGCCCTCAGGTGCTCGGTTCCGGGTCGTAGTACACGCCGGAGGCGTTGAACGGGGGCACGGTGGTGACGTACTCCGTCGTCAGGGTCGCGGGGTCGAAGGCGATGATCGTCCGGGTCCGGTCGAGCCACTGCACCCGGTCGGCGGCCGTGACCGTCAAGGTGGCCACCCAGGGCCCCACGACGCTGTCGTTGAGATCGAAATCGCCACCTTCGGGGTGGCGCTCATACAACTTGACGACGCCATGGGCCAGGACGCGTTCCGGGTCGCACAGCCAGTAGCCGGTGCGGCCGGCCAGGATGATTTCGGAGACGCGGGAGTGCCCGGCCGCGGCGAAGCTGAGGTGGACGGCCATCGTGCGCTGAGTTGCTGCTGAGGTCTTGCGGTGTCCCGGGGTCCCGGCTTGGCATCGGGAGGCCGCTCGGGTCATCCCCGCACCAGAACACCATCCCGCGGAGCACCCTCGGCCCGCATCCCCAGAACGGGGGATTGGCCAAGACCAGACGGTTCAGCCGGTGATCGGCGAGCGACCCTCCAGGGCCGATTCCAGGTTGATCAGCCCGGCGGCGATCGACTTGACGACGGCCTTGGTGCGGTTGTCCACCTGGAGCTTCTGGAAGATGTGCTTCACATGGGTCCTGACGGTCTCGGGGCTGACCACCAGTTCCTGGCTGATCCGCTGGTCGGTCAGGCCCAGCATCAGGTGGTTCAGCACCACCCGCTCGCGTTCGGTCAGCGGTTCGATCGGGGCCGGTGGCGGCCGCTGCCTCAGCACCGCCGCCACCGGCTCCGGGTAGTAGATGCCGCCGCCGGCCACCACCCGCAGCGCCGGCATGAACAGGCCAGACTCGAAGCAGATGCCGTCGCAGCCCCGGGCCAGGGCCTCCCGCACCAGGGCCTCGTTGGCATCGTCGGCGATCAGCAGGGTCCGGATGTCGGGGTCCAGCGCCTCGGTCCGCTCCACCAGCGCCAACCCGGTCCCCTCCTGCAGCTTCTGGCTGACCACCAGCAGCGACGGCCGCTGCCGCTCCACCAGCCGGAAGCCTTCCTCCTCCGTCGTGGCGGCCCCCACCAGGCTCTTCTGGACCGGGGGGATGCACATGAAGGCCCCCAGCCATTTCATGTGCTCCAGGCAGGCGACCGTGGTGAGCCCGGCGAGGATCCCCTCGAGCTCCTCCAGCAGGGCGGGGATCCCCGGGATGAGATCCGTGAGGTCCACAGCTGGAGGAACAACCGGGCCCCATGATCGCTTGGTCTGGGCTCGACTGGGTCGGAGGGGCCCGGCCCCTTCTCCAAGGATCGCCAAGTAGGCGTCATAGACGAACAACTTGTTGCGTCGGCCCGCTGGTGGCCTGCTCGGGGCTGGGGGCCTGAACGGAAGCGTTGGCGCTGCGGCGGCGCTGCACTCTGGCGGCATGCCATATCCAGAGTTCCCTTCGCCTTGAGAAGCTCAAGGGAGTGGTGGGGGAGGACAAGAGGATGACGTCCGAAAAGGCCAGCCGGCAACCATCGTCCAGGGATTCATCACTCGGAAGTCCGTTGAATCAAAATCAGAAGATCAAGGTAGATGTTGTGGAGGCTGCCACAGAGCCCGTCGCGGTCCATGAGGTGATCATGCAAGCAGAAGTTCCTGCGGAAGATCTCCGGGACGCCCACTCCCAGAATACAGCCACAGAAGAAATGGTTGCGACTGCCGCCGCCGAGATCAAGCTGTTGAATCAAAGCGTCGCTGATGGGGTTGTGCAGCGGACAACACTTGAATCTGACCTTGTAAACTCAAAAACCGAGCTGGATGGAGCGCGCGATGACGTGGCCGAGGCTCGTCTGCAAAGGGATGAAGCCAGGCAGGGCGCCACCAAGGACCCACTCACGAATGTGCCCAATCGCTCAGCCTTTGACCAACGCCTAGAGCACGGCCTGTCCCAGTCGAAGCGGCATGGGTGGGGGCTTGCGATCTTCTCCATTGATGTGGATCAATTCACAAGCATCAATGATTCGTATGGTCACGATCTTGGTGATGAGGTCTTGCAGATGGTGGCGACACGCTTGACGTCTTTCCTGCGCGAAGATGACATGGTCAGTCGCTGGGGCGGTGATGAATTTGTCTGCCTGTTGTTGGAAGTTGGAGATCAGGCCGATGTCATGCGCATGGCCAAGGAGATGGTGGAGCGCATCGCTGAACCCTGTGTTCTTCACGGGGACGTTCTCAGGGTGCGGGTCAGTATCGGTATTGCTATCTTCCCTGCCCATGGATCTTCCGCCGAAATCCTCCTCAATAAGGCCGATCTCGCAATGTATGAGGCCAAAGGACAGAAGGACCGGGTTGTCCTCTTCCATGGCCCTGAGCCTGCGTAGGGGCCAGGCCCACCGCCCATGGGATGTCCTGGCATGGAATCCGGCTGACAGACAACCGGCTCAGGCCGCCCCCATCATCCGGCGGCGCTTCTGCTGATCTGCCCGTCCTGGATCTGGATGATCCTCCCGCAGGTCTGTCTGGGCCATCAGAGCGACCTCATCATCTTGGGTTGACTGGCCAGAAACGCCGAGCGAACGGCGATCTGATCGGCCTCAGCCGCCTCCATGTGGCGCCGGGCGGCCTCGCTCTCCTGGCGCAGCCTGTGTGATGCCCGATGCCGGTTTCGAACCAGCGACATCCTGCTTGTAAGGCAGGCGCTCTACCGCTGAGCTAATCGGGCAGTGCGGGCATTCTGGCGGAAGGGGCGCCGCGCACCGGTGGCCGGTACCTTGCCGTCAGCGTCCGGACCCCGGCGATGGCCAGCGGCCGCAGCCACGATCGCGCCACCCGACACCTGGCTCTGCCGTTCGGGCTGCTCTGGTGGCCGGCCCTGGGGCCGGTGGGGGTGGCCGTCGCCACCGGCGCCTTCCTGCTCGGTGGCCTCTGGCTCTCCCCCGACCTGGACACCCGCTCCAACGCCACCCGCCGCTGGGGTCCCCTGCGGCTGCTGTGGTGGCCCTACCGGCGTCTGCTCAGCCATCGCTCCCTGCTCTCCCACAGTCCCCTGCTGGGCACCAGCCTGCGGCTGCTGTGGCTGGCGGCGCTGGTGCTGCTCGCCTGCGCCGCCTTCGTGCCCCTGGGCGCCCCGGCGCCTGGCGAGCTGGTGCAGCGGGGCCGGGAGCTCTGGGGCTCCCAGCGGCCCCTGCTGCTGACGGCCTTCGTGGGCCTGGAGGCCAGCAGCTGGCTGCATCTCCTCCAGGACGGCGACCCGATCCCGCGGCTGCCGCGGCCCCTGCGCGCCCTGGGGCGTCGCCTCAGCAGCAGGAGCCGCTGGCGGCGGTCGGCTGGGGCGCGGGTCCGTCGGCGCTAGAGGAGGGCGCAGCATCGAAGGGGAGGGCGCTGCCGCAGCCCTCGAACAGGCCGTAGTGGCGGCCGAAATCGCCGATGAACTCGAAGTGGGGCGCCAACCGGCTTTCAGCCAGCATGCGGAAGGTGTTGCCGCAGACCGGAAACACCCGGCCCGTTTCGATCTGGTGGTGCTTGTCGAAGGGCAGGGCGTCGGGGTGGGCGGCGATGCTGCCGCGGTAGACCACCGCCTGGCCGTGGTCCTCGCAGGCGTCCTCCAGGGCCTCGATCTGGAACAACCGGTAGGTGGCGGAGAAGAAGCGGATCGCGCCGGTGCGTGCGGCCAGCTCCGGGTCGGTGATCTCCAGGGGGCGGTCGGCCACCAGGCGCGGATCGGCGAAACCGGCCTGGCGCGCCAGCCGCAGGAAGTCGTTCCAGTAGAGGGCGCCGCTGAGGCATTCGCCGTGCAGCACCGGATCGTGACGCAGGGCCTCGGGCACGCGCCGATCCGCATACACATCGGCGAAGAAGAACTCGCCGCCGGGCTTCAGCAGCCGCCGCACCCCGCTGAGCACCGCCAGCTTGTCGGCCGAGAGGTTGACCACGCAGTTGGAGATCACCAGATCGAAGCTGCCGGGCTCCAGGGGCAACTGGTCGAGCTGCTCGATGCGGCCCTCCAGGACGCGCACGTTGGCGTAGCCGAACACCTCGGCGTGGTGGTCGACGTGGCGCCGGGCCACCGCCAGCTGCTCCGGTGTCATGTCGACGCCCACCACCTCGCCGCCGGCCCCCACCAGCTGGGCGAGCAGGTACACATCCCGGCCGCTGCCGCAGCCCAGGTCCAGCACCCGCAGGCCCTCCAGCAGCGGTGGCACCACCAGGCCGCAGCCGTAGTAACGGCTCAGCACCTCGGGGTGGATCCGGGCCAGCAGGGGCCGCAGCGGCGGCGGCACGCTGCTGGCATCGCAGCAGGCGCTGGTGCGCAGGTCGGCGCTGCTGCTGAGGGTGGAGCCGTAGTACTCCTGCACGTTGCGGTGCAGATCGGTGGCGCTGGTCATGGTGAGGGTCGGAGGGGTTGGGGCGGTTCGCGGGGGCTCAGCCTTGGCGCCGCCAGGTGTGGTAACGGCGCAGCCAGGGCAGCAGGTGCTGGGGTACCCGTTGCTTCTTCCAGGCGGCGGCGGTGTACTTGCTGGCTTCGGCCAGGGTGGGGTAGGCGTGGATCGTCCCGAAGATCCTGCCCAGTCCCAGGCCCCATTTCATGGCCAGCACGAACTCGGCCAGCAGTTCGCCGGCGTGCTCGGCCACGATCGTGGCGCCCAGGATCCGGTCGCTGCCCGGTGGGGTGAGCACTTTCACGAACCCCCGCTCGGCGCTCTCGACGATGGCACGGTCGAGCTCGTGCAGGGGGAAGCGCGTCACCTCCACCGCCATCCCCCGGGCCGCCGCCTCGGCTTCGGTGAGCCCCACCGTGGCCACCTCCGGGTCGGTGAAGGTGGTGCGCGGGATCACGCGGTTGTCCACCTGGAAGGAGCGCAGCTGGCCGAACAGGGCGTTGACCGCCGCATACCAGGCCTGGTGGGCGGCGGTGTGGGTGAACTGGAACGGCCCGGCCACATCGCCGGCGGCGTAGATGTTTGGGTAGTTGGTTTGCAGGAAGGCGTTGGTGTTGATCGTGGCGCCGGTGGGAATGCCCAGCTCCTCCAGGCCGTAGTCCTGCAGCCGGGCGCGGCGGCCCAGGGCGCAGAGCACGGCATCGCAGGCGATCCGCCCCTGCCGCTCCCCCTGCCGCACCAGCACCGTCACCGCCCCGCCGGGGGCGGGATCCCGCTCGAAGCCGAGCACCTCGGTGTCCATGTGCAGGGTCACGCCGTCCTCCTCCAGGGCCTGGTGCACCTCGGCAGCCACATCGGCGTCCTCCTTGCGCAGCAGGCGGTCGCTGCGCTGGATCTGGGTGATCGGCAGGCCCAGCTGGGCCAGGGCCTGGGCCAGTTCGCAGGCGATCGGCCCGCCCCCCAGCACCGCCAGCCGCGGCCGCTCCAGCGGACACTGGGCCAGCCAGCCCCAGACGGTCTCGCTGGTCAGCAGGGGCACCGCCTCGCTGCCCGGCCAGTCGGGCCGCACCGGTTCGGCGCCGGTGGCCAGCACGATCGCCCGGGCGGTGAGCCGCTGCTCGCTGCCCGTATCGCTGCGGATCGCCACCGTCCAGGGATCGAGCAGACGGGCCTCGCCGCGCAGCACCTCCACCCCCAGGCCCTCGTAGCGCTCGACGCTGTCGTGGGGGGCCACGGCCGCCACCTTGTCGGCCACCCGCTCCAGCACCCGGCGCAGGTTCAGCCGCGGCTCCTGCGGTTCGAGTCCGTAGCGGTCGGCCCGGCGCAGGCGTGCCGCCAGCCGCGCCGAGCTGATCAGGGCCTTGCTGGGCACGCAGCCGGTGTTGAGGCAGTCGCCGCCCATGGCGCCGCGCTCCACCAGCGTCACCCGCGCCTTCACCGTGGCGGCGATGTAGGCGGTCACCAGTCCCGCCGCTCCGGCGCCGATCACGATCAGGTTGCGATCGAACCGGCGCGGCCGCGGCCAGCGGCGGTAGAGCCGCCAGGTCTGCCAGCGGCCCAGGGCCGCCTTGGCCAGCCAGGGGAACAGGGCCAGCAGCAGCAGTGACCCCAGCAGCGGCGGGCTGAGGATGCCGCCGATCCCGCGCAGCTGGGCCAGCTGGGTGCCGGCGTTCACGTAGACGAACGTGCCCGGCAACATGCCGATCTGGCTGGTGAGGTAGAAGCTGGCGGCCCGGATCGGCGTCAGCGCCATCAGCAGGTTGACCAGGAAGAAGGGGAACACCGGCGCCAGCCGCAGGCTGAGCAGGTAGAGCACCCCGTCGCGGGCCACCCCGGCTTCGATCGGAGCCAGCTGGCGGGCGAAGCGTCGCCGCACCGGCTCCCGCAGCAGGGTGCGGGCCACCAGGAAGGCCAGCAGGGCGCCGATGCTGGAGGCGAACGACACCAGCAGGGTGCCCAGCCCGACGCCGAAGATGGCCCCGCCGGCCAGGGTGAGCACCGCGGCCCCCGGCAGCGACAGGGCCGCCACCAGCACGTAGAGCAGCAGGTAGGCGCCGGCCACCAGCAGGGGGGCCTGGCGCCGCTGCTCCAGCAGGGCGCCATGGGCCGCCTGCAGGGCCTCCAGGGTGAGTTGGCGGTGCAGGCCGAGTGCGAAGAACAGGACCACCACCAGGGCGATGGCGGCGATCAGCAGCCGCTGGCGCCAGCGGGACGGGGAGCGCGGTGGGTCCATGGGGAAAGCCGTTCCCTCTTCCTACCGGCGAGCCGGCGTTTCGGATGGCCCCGGCCCCGGGCGAACGGCCATCCATCCGATCCCTTCGCCGGTACGTTCATGAGCAAGGGGATTCCATGCCCAACCCGGGATCGGCCATGGTGATGGAGGCCATTCAGGTGGTGATTCCGGCGCGCGACGAACGCCAGACGATCGGCCACGTCATCGACCAGCTGCGCCACCAGGGATTTGAGCGCATTCGGGTCGTCGACAACGGCAGCCGTGACGACACCGCCGCCATCGCCCGGCAGCTGGGGGCGGAGGTGCTCAGCGAACCCCGTCCCGGCTACGGCCGGGCCTGCTGGCGGGGATGCCACCAGCTCGACCCCGGGGTGGATTGGCTGCTGTTCTGCGATGGCGATGGCGGCGATCCGATCGAGGAACTGCCCCGCTTCCTGGAGCTGCTGAACGACCACGACCTGCTGCTCGGCGACCGCACCGCCACCGCCGCCGGGCGGGCCACGCTCACCCCCCTGCAGCAGGGCGGCAACCGGCTGGCCACGACGCTGATCGGCCTGGGTTGGGGGTTTCGCTACCGCGACATGGGGCCGCTGCGGCTGGTGCGGCGCGAGGCCTTCGAGGCCATGGACATGCGGGACCGTGGCTACGGCTGGACCCTGGAGATGCAGGTGCGGGCCATCGAGCTGGGCCTGCGCATCCGCGAGATTCCCATCTGCCATCGCCAACGCCTGGCCGGCGCTTCGAAGATTTCCGGTCGCTGGGGCGCCAGTGTGCGGGCCGGGAGTGTGATCCTCACCACCCTCGGCCGGCTGTGGCTGCGGCGATGGTGCTGACCTCCCGGCTGCGGCGCCTGCAGCTGGCGGTCAGTGCCCTGCTGTTGATCGGCGGGGCGCTGCTGATGCGGCCCCACGGCGACCTGTTCGACGCCGCCCAGCTGCTGCCGTTCTGGCTGGCGGCCGCGGTGATGGGGCTGGGTTTCGCCCTGTCCTGGTCGCTGCCCAGCATCCCCCGCGCCCTGTTCTGGGCCGTGGCGGTGCTGACGCGGCTGGCTCTGCTGGCCATGGAGCCCGGCGATGACATCTGGCGGTACCTCTGGGAGGGAGGTATCCAGCTGCATGGCTTCAATCCCTACCGGCTGCCACCGGACGCCGCGGAGCTGGAGGGGTTGCGCACAGCCTGGTGGTCGCTGATCAACCACCCCGACACCACCGCCATCTACCCGCCCCTGACGCAGTTGCTGTTCCGGCTGCATGCCGCCGTGGCCCAGCAGGTGCTGCTGTTCAAGCTCTCGTTCACGGCCGCCGACCTGGCGATCTGCGCGTTGTTGGCGGCCCGGTTCGGCGCGGCGGGCACGGCGCTCTACGCCTGGAATCCGCTGGTGATCTATGGAATCAGCGGCGGCGGGCACTACGACAGCTGGTTCCTGTTGCCGCTGGTGGCCGCCTGGCTGCTGGCCGAGCGGGATCCCCCGCCGCAGGGTCTACGCCCCCAGGCCTGCATCGACCTGTTGCTGGGGCTGAGCGTGGCCCTGAAATGGATCACCTTGCCGCTGCTGCTGCAGCGAGCCTGGAGCCGCTGGCGCCAGTTCCGGCGCCCCGCACCGGTGCTCAGCACGATGCTGCTGGGGTTGGCACCGCTGCTGCTGGGGGCCTCCCTGTTCTGCGGCCTGCGCAGCTGCCCGCTGTTGCCCACCGGCTCCACCTTCATCCGCCACAGCCGCAGCGCCGAGTGGCTGCCGCATTGGATCGCCCAGCTCTGGCCGTGGACCCTGCAGACCAATGCCGTGCACGGGCTGCTGCTGCTCCTGGCGCTGGTGCTGCTGCTCGCCACCAGCGCCAGGCTGGGGGTCTTCGCCTGGCGCTATCTGCTGGCCTTGTTGCTGCTTTCCCCGGTGGTGCATGCCTGGTACTTCATCTGGCTGATGCCCTTCGCCGTGCCCAGCCAGAACTGGGGGGCGCGGCTGGTGAGCCTTTCGGCGTTTGTGTATTTCGTGCTGCCCTCGCGGTTGCCCAACTGGCAGCTCACCACCTCCGAGCGGCTGCTGCTGTGGCTGCCCCTGCTGCTGGGGCTGCTGCTCAGCGCCCGCGGTCGAACCGAATCGCCCCTTCGCGGGTAAAGCTCTGGTGCACCCCCGCCCTGCCATGGTTCCCGTCCGTTCCCGCACCCCGTTACTCCTGGTCTGCGGTCTGATGCTGATCACCGCCACGGGCTGCGGCCGCGGGCCGGCCACGACCTTGATGGCTGGCGACGCCAGCCGCCCTTCCCTGGCGGCCGTGGCCCCCCAGCCCCCCCTCGATCCAGCCCCCTTCAACGCGGTGCTGCAGAACGTGGTGGATGGGCGGGGCCTGGTGGATTACGCCGCCCTGCAACGGGATCCGGCCCAGCTTGATCGCTACATCAGGGCGCTCGGCGCCCTGGCCCCCGAGCGCTTCGCCTCCTGGTCCGAGGCCGAGCAGATCGCCCTGTTGATCAATGCCTACAACGCCTTCACCCTGCGCGCGATCATCGATAACGATCCGATCCGGCCCAGCATCAAGGCGATTCCTGGCGTGTGGAAGTTCCGCCGCCACCAGCTCATGGGCCGTGGCCTCACCCTCGATGCGATCGAGCACGAGATCCTGCGGCGCGAGTACAACGAGCCACGCATCCACGCGGCCTTGGTGTGTGCCGCCATCAGCTGCCCGCCGCTGCGGCGCGAGGCCTTCACGGGCCCGGCCCTCGACCGGCAGCTGGAGGATCAGGCGACCCTCTGGCTGGCCAGCCCCGTGGGACTGAAGATCGACCGGGCCGCAGGAACGGTGCAGATCTCCCAGATCTTTCAGTGGTTCGCCGAGGACTGGCAGCGCGCCGATCCCACCGCCGCCGCTGTGCCGGGGCACCAGAAGCAGAGTGCCGTGCTGCGCTTCGTCTCCCGCTACCTCCCGGCCCAGGAGAGCGCCCTGATCCTGGGCGGCGACTACCGCTTCTCCTACCTCCCCTACAACTGGGACCTGAATCGCCAGAGCCCCTGAGACGTTGCCATGGTCACGGTCCTGCCGTTGGTCAGGCCATCGGCTCGTTCAGCAGGCCACTGATGCGCTCGGCCAGCTCATCGAAGCAGGCGGAGAAGGCACTCCGGGCCTCCTGGGTGTCCAGGTGAGCGGCTGGATCGGGCAGGCCCCAATGCAACCTGGCGGGGTCGCCCGGGAGCGTGCCGCAGGTTGAGGCCGCGTGGTCACACACCGTGACGACCAGATCGAACGGTGCCGCCGCACCTTCCAGGACCGCCGTCAGGCTCTTGCTGCTGTATTGGGCCGGGTCCACGGGAAGGCGGCTGATCTGCTCCAGGGCCAGCGGATGAACCCGCCCCGTCGGGGCACTGCCCGCGCTGACGACATCAATCGCCCCCTGGCCCAGGGTCTGGAAGAGCGCTTCAGCCATGATGCTGCGGGCGGAATTGCCGGTGCAGACCACCAGCACCCGCTGTCTGGCGGCCCCGGTGGCGTTGTCGGTCGTTGTCTGGTTGTTCATGATCAGAAGTGACTGTTTCAGTCCAGTAGCCCGATCGACGGGAAGTGCCTGAGCGGCCCAGGGGGCTTCAGCTCAGGGCGCCCCCGCAGCTGGAACCGGCGCCGGCGCTGCAGCCGAAGCAGTGGTCGGCCACGGCGATCGGCTCCCCATCAGGGTCCCGCTCCAGCAGCTGGCGCAGGTGGGCCCGAGGGTTGCCCTGGCCGATGGGCAGGCCGAGCATCTGGTTGAAGTCGCAGTCGTACAGAAACCCCTGCCAGTCGACGCTGACCGTGGAGCGGCACATCACCTGAGCCAGGTTGGCCGGGTTGTGGTGCTGGCGCAGCAGCGCCATGTAGCCCTCCAGCTGCCCCTGCTGGCGCAGTACCGCCGCAAAGCGCTGGATGGGCATGTTGGTGATCGTGAACAGGCGGTTGAAGCGCAGCCCGAAGCGATCGGCCAGCTCCCGCCGGTAGTCGGCCTCCAGGGCGGCCTGGGGCGGCGGCAGGCTGGGGCCCTGGGGGTTGTACACCAGATCCAGCTCGAGGCCCGCGTCCGGATCGCCGTAGCCGAGGGCGTTGAGCTGGCGCAGGCCCGAGAGGCTGCGCTCGAACACCCCATCGCCGCGCTGCCGGTCGACGTTGTCGGCGCTGTAGCAGGGCAGGGAGGCCACCACCTTCACCCCCTGCTGGGCCAGGAAGGCGGCCAGATCCTTCTGGCCGGGCTCACTGAGGATCGTGAGGTTGCAGCGGTCGATCACCGCCACCCCCAGCCCCCGGGCCTGGCGCACCAGGTCGCGGAAGCCGGGGTGCAGCTCCGGCGCGCCGCCGGTGAGATCGAGGCTGGCGAGGCCCCGCGCCCGCAGCACCGCCGGCACCAAGGCGATGGTGGAAGGATCCATCATCTCGGTGCGGCTGGGGCCGGCGTTGACATGGCAGTGGCTGCAACTCTGGTTGCAGCGGTAGCCCAGGTTCACCTGCAGGGTGTCGAGCCGGCCGCGGCGCAGGGCCGGGAACGGTGGGGCCAGGGTGGTGGTGGGGCCGTTCAGATCGGCAACGCCCATGGATCAAGGGGATGGATACCGGAGGTACCGGCCGGGCGGCGAATCGGATGGGCCGGGAGGCTCAGGTGGTCTGGGCCGCGGTCTCCGACTGACCACCGATCACGAGCCGCAGCAGAACCGGGGCCAGGAAGGTGGTGCCGATCACCATCAACAGGATGGCGGCTTCGAGGGCCGGGGTGAGGATGCCGGCCTGGGTGCCCAGGCCCAGGAAGATCAGACCGACTTCACCGCGGGGCATCATCCCCAGACCCACCACCAGCCTGTTGGTCGGATCCTTGCTGGTGTAGGTCCAGCCGGCGGCTACCTTGCCGACCACGGCCACCACCAGCAGGAACAGGGCCACCACCAGACCCTCGTGGTTGGCGGGATCGAAGGGGTTCAGCACCGAAAGGTCCATGCCGGTGCCGATCAGCACGAAGAACACCGTGGCAAAAAGGGCCACCAGGGGTTTGACCGCACTTTCGATGTCGTGGGTGTGCTTGGAGGCGCTGAGGATCAGGCCGGCGGCGAAGGCCCCCAGGGCGGCCTCCAGGCCGATCGCCTGGGCGGCGAAGCAGCAGAGGGTGAGGACCACGAAACTGGCCACCGCCACATCACCGGGGGCCTTGAGCTGATCGACCACCCAGTCGAAGGCCGGGGCGGCGAAACGGCTGAGCACCAGGGCGACAGCCACGAAGATCACCGCCGCGGTGCACAGCTTGACGATCGGTCCCAGGGTGAAGGCGCCCCCGCCGGCCAGGGAGACCACCACCGCCAGGATGACGATGCCGAGGATGTCGTCGAGCACGGCGGCACCGATGACGATCTGGCCTTCCTTGCGCTTCAGCCACTGCAGCTCACCGAACACGCTCGCCGTGATGCCGATCGAGGTGGCCGTCATGGCGGCGCCGGCAAAGACGGCCGGGATGAAGGGCACGTGGAAGAGGTAGTAGAGGCCGGCGGTGCCGGCGGCGAAGGGCAACACCACCCCGGTGAAGGCCACGGTGCCGGCCTGGACCCCAACGGCCACGAGCTCATCGAGCTCGCTCTCCAGCCCCGTCAGAAAGAGCAGGGAAAAGAGGCCGATCTCGGCCACCACCTGGAGGCTGGAAAAGGTCTCGCCATACAGAGACGTGACGGCCTCCGGCGTCATCCCGCCCAGGGAGCTCAGCAGCCCGAGGACCCCAGCACTCAACTGGGCCTGGGCCTCGGGGGGGACCACCAGGTGGAGGCCGGAGGCACCGATCACCACTCCGGCCACCAGTTCACCCAGGATGGTGGGGAGCTGCAGGCGCACCATCAGCTCCGCCATGAAGCGGGCCGCCACGAAAATCACGAGAAAACGCCCAACCCCGATCAGGGTTTCCGTCACTTCAACCTGGTGGCTGCCGACTTCCATCAGCAGCGTGGGCACAAAATCCATCAGGTGGGGTAGGGGGTGGAAGCAGTTTTACTGGAATCCAGGGCGATCGGTTGCCTGAATGGCGCCAGTATCCACAGGAAACCGTGATCCATTCGATCAGTGGTGGTCATCGATCGACCCGGATTGGTGGATCGGAGGGCCAAGAGGGCCATGGAACCGGAGGTGGCCTCGGCAGCCAACGCCCTTGAAGACTCCAGTGGTCCCGCCCCAGCAGACAGGGATCTTGCTGGATCAGAACTTGTGATCGCGCAGAGCTTCCACCTGGTAGATGTACGTGATGATGGAGAAGTCCGCGTAATACTTGGCTTCGATCGCCCGGGTGATGGCATCAGCCAGCTCGCGGGTGCCGGTCAGCACTTCGATTTTCACATTGGAGAGGGTGTGCGACACGCTTGGTTCTCCTGTGGAGCGCACATTGCGGCTTCCTTCGCCACCCGCTGCATTGACCGTGTAACCGGTGGCACCTGCCGCCTTGATGAGCTTGATGAGTTTCTTGGAGAGGATTTCCTCTGCAACGATCACCAGCTTCCAGACCTGTTGACTCATGACCTTAGCCTCCGATTGGTGGTGGATTTGAAAGTTTAACGATCGATGATCATCCCATCATCTCGGCAAGCCCAATGAACAGCGGGATGCAGATGGCGATCGCCACGGGCGTGCCGATGGCTGTGGAGGCACCGATGTAGGCCGAGGGGTTTGCCGAAGGGATGCCTGCACGAAGGGTCGGCGGACCCGAGATGTCCGAGCTGGATGCAGCGATCACAGCCAGCACAACGGCGCCACCGATGCTGAAGCCGGTGATCTTGTGAATGACAAGGCCAAGACCAAAGGCCAGAAATCCATGCACGATCGGCGCAAGAAAGGCGTAGATGGCAAACCACTGGGCAACCTTGCGCAGCTCATTCATGCGCTGGGCGGCCTCCATCCCCATGATGATCATCAGAATCGCGAGGAAGCCGCGGAACAGGGGGTTGAAGAAGCTCTCATAGACGGGCTCGGGCTTGGTGAGAATGCCAAGGGCCACACCCAGCAGCAGCGACGTGACGGCCGAGCTCTGCATGCTCTCTTTGATGATCGGCCAGATCTCGACGTTTTCGGATGCCTTGCCGTTTCTCTTGCTGAGATAAACGCTGGCCACCACGATGGCGGTCACAAGCGCCGGGATGTCCATGAAGGGATAGAGGGCCGCCGTCCAAGCCTCATAGGGGATCTTGGCGGAATCCAGCTGCGGCAGCACCGCCGCCAGCGTGGAGCCACTCACCGCGCCGAACAGACCACCTGTGGCCACGGCGTCAGGCACCGTGATGCCGGGCAGTTTCCCGAGGGTGTAACGACCGATGAAAACGATCACGATGCCAATCAGTACAGCCGCAAGTGCCGGGAGAAGGATCTCGGAGGGATTGGAATTGCGAATGGCGATCCCGCCAGTCAGGCCGATCTTCATCAACAGGAAGAAGCTGATGAACTTGTAGATCGAGTCTGGAATGGCCAGCTGGCTGCCAAGTGATGCGACGACGATGCCCCCGATCAGGAATCCGAGGGTCGGGGACTGAAGCTGCTGCAGGAACAGCGGGATGAAGTCGGAAAGGAAATTCACGTGTTGAGTTTGTGGCTCCTGATTTGAGTCTGTGGAAGGTAGCAGCTTCACGAAGTCGTCGTTGAAGCGATAGGAGCCATAAGGCATCGTTATCAACACGGGTTCTGCTGTTGATAGCCGAGCAATCCATCCCTGTCGCGAGTCGTGTTCTGGCTCCACTGATGTGCCCAGCCAAGTCATGAAAGCTCAGTAGGCTCCACCGCGGATCGACAGGATAGAACATACATTCATGCTTCGTATTCGGGGTCGTTCAGCTCACCGACCATGGCGAGGGAAAGTGAGGTCTGGGCTGATCGAACCAGTTCTGCCTGTTCTGTCAAAAGCTCAGGTATGCCAAGGCATCTGGGCATAGAAAGGGAATGCCGGGGCCTCTGCAATGGTCCGGCTGTGGGCCCCTTGTCTGGGCATGAATGGCCTTTGGCTTCTATCCCGGGTCTGCAGTCCTTCAAGGGCAACGCTGAGCGATGCAGGCCGGATGGGTTCTGATCCAAGCAGGGGAGAACTTGCCGATAGGGAGGGCTGGTCGGCGCGGGGCAAGATTGCGATTCTCTTCGGCCATGGTCCTGCAAGGCCTGAGGACACCCAGTCGTCCTGAGTAACCCCTATGGTTGCGCCCACCACACCGGTCTGTAGTGATGGCAACTGTTTCAGCCCCTCCAGGGCCTCCCCCATTCCGGCTGCTGAATCACATCAGCACCCAGAACATCAAGGGCGACCTGTTCGGGGGGGTCACGGCCGCCGTGATCGCCCTGCCGATGGCCCTGGCCTTCGGTGTGGCCTCCGGGGCTGGTGCCGCTGCCGGTCTATGGGGTGCGGTACTGGTGGGTCTGTTTGCCGCCCTGTTCGGCGGTACGCCCACCCTGATCTCCGAGCCCACCGGGCCGATGACGGTGGTGATGACCGCCGTCATCGCCAGCTTCACCGCCCAGGATCCGGAGAACGGCCTGGCCATGGCCTTCACCGTGGTGATGCTGGCTGGGGTGTTCCAGATCCTCTTCGGGATGCTGAAGCTGGGCCGCTACATCACCCAGATGCCCTACACGGTGATCTCGGGCTTCATGAGCGGCATCGGCATCATCCTGATGGTGCTGCAGCTCGGTCCCTTCCTCGGCCAGGCCATCCCCAAGGGCGGCGTGATGGGCACCCTCACCAACCTGCCCCAGCTGCTGGCCGGCGCCCGCCCCACGGAAGTCACCCTGGCCCTGGTGACGCTGGCGATCCTCTGGTTCACCCCGGGGAAGGTCAAGAAGGTCGCCCCGCCCCAGCTGATCGCCTTGGTGCTCGGCACCATCCTCTCCCTGACTCTGCTCACCGGGGGCGGCGGCGGGGCGGAAGCCGGTGGTGAGGGCATCCGCCGCATCGGCGAGATCGCCTCCGGTTTCCCCAGCCTGCATCTCCCCCACTTCGCGCTGCCCCAGCTCCGGGTGATGCTGATCGACGCCGCCGTGCTGGGCATGCTCGGCTGCATCGACGCCCTGCTCACCGCCGTGATCGCCGACAGCATCACCCGCACCGAGCACGACCCCAACAAGGAACTGATCGGCCAGGGCCTGGGCAACCTGGCTTCCGGCCTGTTCGGCGGCATCGCTGGCGCCGGCGCCACCATGGGCACCGTCGTCAACATTCAGGCGGGGGGCCGCAGTGCCCTCTCCGGCATCAGCCGCGCCCTGATCCTGATGCTGGTGATCCTGGCCGGCACCCGGTTGGCGGCCCAGATCCCCCAGGCCGTGCTGGCCGGCATCGCCCTGAAGGTGGGCTTCGACATCGTCGACTGGGGGTTCCTCAAGCGCGCCCACCGCATCTCGCTCACCGGCGCGCTGATCATGTACCTGGTCATCGGCCTCACCGTGCTGGTGGATCTGATCGCGGCGGTGGGCATTGGCGTGTTCATCGCCAACATCCTCACGATCGACAAGATGAGCGCTCTGCAGAGCAAATCGGTCAAGTCGGTCTCCACCGGCGATGGCGATCTGCTGCTCAACCCCGAGGAGAAGACCCTGCTGGACCAGGGCAAGGGGGAGGTGCTGCTGTTCCAGCTCACCGGGGCCATGATCTTTGGTGTGGCCAAGGCGATCGGCCGCGAGCACAACGCCATCGGTGTCTGCAAGGCCGTGGTGTTCGACCTCACAGAGGTGTCCCACCTCGGCGTCACCGCTGCTCTGGCGGTGGAGCTCGCCGTCGAGGAAGCGATCGAGAAGGGCCGCCAGGTGTTCGTGGTCGGGGCCAGCGGCACCACCCGCCAGCGCCTTGAGAAGCTCGGGCTGTACGCCAAGCTGCCGCCGGAGCGCACCACCCTGAGCCGCCACGATGCCCTGCAGCAGGCGGTGGCCGGCTTGGCCTGATCACCAGGCCGGTGCCATCACCAAGGATGGTGGTGGTTCTCCCCTCCCGCGATGTCCGGTTCCCGGCCGCTTTCCGCTTCTGATGCCGATGGGGCGAGCCTGGAGGCCCTCAGCGAGCTTGTGGCGGTCGTGGCCCGGCTGCGGGATCCGCAGGGCGGCTGCCCCTGGGACCTGGCCCAGACCCACAGCACCCTGATTCCCTACGTGCTGGAGGAGGCCCACGAGGTGGCTGATGCGATCCGCCAGGGGGATGACGGCCATCTGGCGGAGGAACTGGGCGACCTGCTGCTGCAGGTGGTGCTGCACGCCCGCATCGCCAGCGAAACGGGACGCTTCGATCTGACCGCCGTCGCCCGCGGCCTGGTGGCCAAGCTGGTGCGCCGCCACCCCCATGTGTTCGATCCAGCGGCGGAGCGGCCCGACGACTCCGAGGCCGTGCGCCGCAGCTGGGAGGCGATCAAGGCCGCCGAACGCCAGCAGCGCGGGCGGGCCACCGCCGTCCCTGGCGCTGCGCCGCCACCCGCCAGCCCCCTCAGCGACCGGCTGGCGGAGAAGGTGCGCGGCCAGCCGGCCCTGGCCGGCGCCATGACCATCTCCCGTAAAGCCGCCGCCGCCGGCTTCGAGTGGGACGCCATGGAGGCCGTGTGGGCGAAGGTCCAGGAGGAGATGGACGAGCTGCGGGAGGCCGTGGCCAGCGGCGACCGGGCCCACGCCCAGGAGGAACTGGGCGACGTCCTCTTCACCCTGGTGAACGTGGCCCGCTGGTGCGATCTCGATCCGGAGGAGGGCTTGGCCGGCACCAACCGCCGCTTCCTCGATCGCTTTTCCCGGGTGGAGGCCGCCCTGGGCGGCGACCTCGGCGGCCGCCCAATCGCGGAGCTGGAGGGCCACTGGCAGGCGGCCAAGGCCCAGATCCGCGCTGAGAGGGGGCACGGCCCTACCCGTCCTCCGTCGGACCCTGCCGCCGATGGCTCTTGATCGATCCCCGTTGGCGCTTGGCCTTCAGCCGACGCTCCACCGAGCCGCGGCTGGGCTTGGTGGCGCGGCGGGGGGGTGGCGGCGGCGCGATCGCCGCCTGCAGCAGCGCCACCAGGCGCTTCTGCGCCGCCTGACGGTTCTGCCACTGGGAGCGCTGCTCCGCCGCCACGATCACCAGCCCGGCCGGGGTGAGCCGGGCAGCCAGCCGCCGCAGGGCCCGCTCCCGCAGGCTCGGGGGCAGGGCGCTGCTGGAGCCCAGGTCGTACACCAGCTCCACCCGGGAGTCGGTGGTGTTCACCCCCTGCCCCCCGGGCCCGGAGGCGCGCGAGAAGCGCCAGCCCAACTCGGACGCCGGGATCACCAGGCCATTGCCCAGGGACAGGTCGCTGCTCACACCAGGCTCACTTCGCCGCTGCCGATGTCGAAGTAAGCGGCCTGGATGCGCAGGCGCCCCTCCGCGACGGCCTTGGCCAGCAGGGCACTGCGCCGGGGCAGGGCAGTGGCGGCGGTGGCGGCATTGCGGCGCACCGACTCGGCCAGGTCCGACCCCGGCTTCAGGCCGGCCCGGATCGGCGCCACCAGGTCCTCCAGCAGGGGCGTGAGCGGGGCGCTGGCCATGGCGGCGGTCACCGCGCCGCAGCCGCTGTGGCCCATCACCAGGATCAGGGGCATCGCCAGCTCCGCCACGGCGTACTCCAGCGAGGCGATGCCCTCGTCGAAGGCCGTGTTGCCGGCGCTGCGCACCTCAAACAGCTCCCCGGCGCCGCAGGCGAAGATCCACTCCGGTGCCACCCGCGAATCGGCGCAGCAGAGCACCGAGGCCCAGGGTTGCTGGCCGGAGGCCAGAGCATCGGGCCGCACCTGGCAGTGCAGCGGCCAGGTTTCGTGCAGCAGGGTGGCCCGCTCCTGGGGGTCGTCGCTGCGTTCGGCGGCCCGCCAGATGCGGGAGAAGTCGCGGTTGCGGCGCAGCAGTTCCTGCAGGGGGTCGCCCTCGGGACGGCACACCGACAGCCGTTCCTTCAGGGTTCCGTCCGCGGCCGCCGCCGACGCCGGCCGCAGGGTGTTCAGGGCCAGCCCGGTGCCCGCCAGGCCGAGGAGCCGCAACAGTTGGCGTCTGGAATGTGCCATGGCGCCGTGACAAGGGGTCCTGCCGAAGGTTTAGCTGGAAAGCCACGAGCCAACCGCATGGGACCGCAACAGCCACCGGGCGCCTGGGTGGACGAGGAGCTGGGCGGGGTGCGCTACGGCCTGGCCGCCACCGTGGTGGAGGAGCACATCAGCCCCTTCCAGCGCATCACGATCATCGACAGCCAGACCTACGGCAAGGGCCTGCTGCTCGACGGCTGCTGGATGACGGCGGAACGGCAGGAGCGGCACTACCACGAACCGCTGGTGCATCCGGCCCTCTGCGCCGCCGCCTCGATCGAGCGGGTGCTGGTGATCGGTGGCGGCGACGGCGGCACCGCCCGCGAGTGCCTGCGCCACCCCGGCGTCGCCCACCTCGACATGGTGGAGATCGACGGGCTGGTGGTGGAGCTCTCCCGGAAGCACCTGCCCAGCCTCGGCGGCGACGCCTGGAGCGATCCCCGCTTCCACCTCACCGTCGGCGATGGCATCGCCTGGGCCGCTTCCGCCCCTGACGCCAGCTACGACGTCGTGCTGGTGGATGGCTCCGATCCGGCCGGACCGGCCGAGGGCCTGTTCAACCGCAGCTTCTTCCAGCACTGCCGCCGCCTGCTGCGGCCCGGCGGTGTGTTCGCCACCCAGAGCGAGTCCCCCGAAGCCTTCCGCCAGGTGCACATCGACACCGTGCAGCTGCTGCGCGAGGTGTTCGGCCACGCCGATCCGCTGTACGGCTGGGTGCCGATGTACCCCAGCGGCTGGTGGAGCTGGACCTTCGCCTGCCCCGATGGCCCCCGCTACCGGGAGCCCCTGGCGGAACGCGCTGCGGCGGTGGCGCCGGGATGCCGCATCTGGTCGCCCCGCTGGCAGCGGGGCGCTTTCGAGGCGGTGCCGGCCTTCGTGGAGCGCCAGCTGGCCGACGCCGCGGCCCAGCCATGAGCCTGGAGCTGTTCGACACCGAAGGGGCGATCTACATGGGGGCCCGCCGCGAGCCCCAGGGTTGCGCCGTGGGGCTGTTCGGCGTTCCCTACGACGGCACCACCTCCTTCCGCCCCGGCACCCGTTTCGGCCCGGCGGCGATCCGGGAGGTGAGCAGCGGCCTGGAGAGCTACGACCCCCAGCTCGACCTGGATCTCGAGGACCTGGCCTTCGCCGACCTGGGCGCCGTGGCGATCCCCTTCGGCGCCCCCGAGCCGGTGGTGGCGGCGGTGCGCCGGGCCACCGAAGCGGTGCTGGATCTGGGCCTGGCGCCCCTGATGCTGGGCGGTGAGCATTCGATCAGCAGTGGGGCCGTGGCGGCGGTGGCGCAGTGCCACCCCGATCTGGTGCTGGTGCAGCTCGATGCCCACGCCGACCTGCGCCAGAGCTGGCTCGGGGCCCACCACAGCCATGCCTGCGCCATGCGCCGTTGCCTGGAGGTGCTGCCCAGCGGCGAGCTGCGCCAGATCGCCATCCGCAGCGGCACCCGCGAGGAGTTCCAGGAGCTGCGCAGCAGCGGCCGGTTGGTGCCGATCGCTGCCATGGCCGCGGCGCTGGCCCCCCTGCGGGGCCGGCCCCTCTATCTCACCGTCGATCTTGACTGGTTCGATCCGGCCGTGCTGCCCGGCACGGGCACCCCGGAGCCCGGCGGCTTCCACTGGCCCCACTTCGCTGAGTTGCTGGAAGAACTGCGGCATCACCAGCTGGTGGCCGCCGACGTGGTCGAGCTGGCTCCCCAGCTCGACCCCAGCGGTGTCAGCGCCGTGCTGGCCGCCAAGGTGACCCGGAGTCTGCTGCTGCTGCTTGGCGCTCAGTAGCAGCAGGTGCCGCTGGCGCGTTGCTCCCGCAGGCGGGTGTGCTGCTGTCCGATCAGTTGCACGGCCAGAGTGGGGTGGTTGTGCAGCAGGTTGAGGAAGCGGAGCCGATCGAGCCGCAGCACTTCCACCGGCGTTCGGGCAAAGGCGTCGCTGCGGTGGCTCAGCTCCCGCCAGGTGATGTCCTGGTAGCTGAACAGTTCACCAGGGCGGTAGCAGGTTTTCTCGCCCTGCTCGCCCACCAGTTCAACGATGCCGCGACGCACGGCGTAGATGGCGTTGGCGCTGGCGCCGCGGGAGAAGACGTGGGCTCCTGTGGGCAGGGTGAAGGTTTCACAATCCACATGAACGGCCATCAGATCGATGGGTGATGGGGATGTGGCGGTTCTGATCAATTCAGGGGACCTCCGTGGTGGGGGTGGACGGGGTTCAGCCTTCCTAGGGCCAAACGGTGGCTTCCGGTAGGAGAAGCTGGGAAGAATCAGCGGAAGAATGTCAAAACGGAATCAACCGTCACATTTTGACCCTCCAGGTGCCGTCAGTGGAGGCCGGTGGCCAGGCTGAGTTGCTGGCTGCCCATCGGCAGGCGCGCCGGCTTCAGCAGGCCGTCGGGGGAGACCACCGGCAGCCGCGGCGGTCGTGATGTCCAGTGATGACACCAGAGGTCAGCGACCAGTTCGGGATGGATGGGCAGCTGGCGCAGCTGGCACCATCCCATCTCCACCCCGGCAGGGGGGGTGCAGTGGCGGCAGCTGCGACAGTTGGGACGGTTGCCCATCCTCTTGACCTAATGGGCCATTCAAAGTACGCAGTTCTTCGTCTGTGTGATAGGGGTGGAAGCCGAATCACAGGCTTTCTTCGGTATTGGCGGCGACAGCGCCTGCCTGTCCCATTCCTGACCTCTCCATAGGATCGGCCCACCGGGCACCGGCGTCCCCTTGGCCGGCCGGCCGCTATCCATGGATTCCACCCCCCTGCGCCGCACCCCCCTGGATGCCGCGGCCGTCGCCGCGGGTGCCCGCATGGTGCCCTTTGCCGGCTGGCAGATGGCGATCCAGTTCACCGGCCTCGTGCAGGAGCACAACGCCGTGCGCCAGCACTGCGGTGTCTTCGACATCTCCCACATGGGCGTGATCACCCTGCGCGGGCAGGGCACCAAGGATGCCCTGCAGCGGCTGGTGCCCACCGACCTGTTCCGTATCGGCCCCGGCGAGGCCTGCTACACGGTGCTGCTCAACGAAGCCGGTGGCATCCGCGACGACCTGATCGTCTACGACCGGGGCCGGGTGGACGGTCCCGAGGGCGAGCGGGACGAACTGGTGCTGGTGATCAACGCCGCCTGCGCCGAGGCCGACACCGCCTGGATCGCCAGCCAGCTGGAACCCGAGGGGATCGTCATCACCGACCGCAAGGGCGATGGGGTGCTGCTGGCCCTGCAGGGGCCAGAGGCGCCCGCCCGCCTGGAGGCCCTGGTGGGCACCAGCCTGGCGGGGCTGCCCCGCTTCGGCCACCGGGAGCTGAGCATCGACGGGGCTCCGGTGTTCGTGGGCCGCACCGGCTACACCGGTGAGGACGGCTTCGAGCTGCTGCTGGGCCGCCAGGCCGGCCTGGCGCTCTGGCAGCGGCTGCTGGCCGATGGGGTCACCCCCTGCGGGCTCGGGGCCCGCGACACCCTGCGGCTGGAGGCGGCGATGCACCTCTACGGCAACGAGATGGATGCGGCCACCAGCCCCCTGGAGGCTGGGCTGGGCTGGCTGGTGCACCTGGAGATGCCCGCCGACTTCATCGGCCGCGCCGCCCTGGAGCGGCAGACGGCCGAGGGGGTGGGCCGGAAGCTGGTGGGGCTGAAACTGCAGGGCCGCGCCATCGCCCGCCACGGCTATCCGGTGCTGCAGGACGGCGCGCCGGTGGGCGAGGTCACCAGCGGCACCTGGTCCCCCACCCTGGGGGAAGCGGTGGCCCTGGCCTACGTGCCCGCGGCGGCGGCCAAGCCCGGCACCGAGCTGGCGGTGGAGATCCGCGGCCGGGCCGAGCCGGCGGTGGTGGTCAAGCGGCCCTTCTACCGGCGCGGCTGAGGGCGCCCGGCCCCTGGGCAGGCGGCCGGGGCCCTGTGGGAAACTCGCGGATTGATGTGTTCTTCCCCATGCGCAGCCACGGGTGCGGCGATCTGCGCAACGACGCCATCGGCCAGCAGGTCCAGCTGTGCGGCTGGGTCGACCGCCGCCGTGACCACGGCGGGGTGATCTTCATCGACCTGCGCGACCGCGCCGGCACCGTGCAGATCACGGTGGATCCTGACCTGGCCCCCGCCGCCTTCGCCGTGGCCGAGCGGCTGCGCAACGAGACCGTGCTGCGGGTGGAGGGCAAGGTGCGGGCCCGGCCGGCCGAATCCCTCAACGAACGGCTGGCCACCGGCGCGATCGAGGTGCTGGCGAGCGGCATCACGGTGCTCAACGAGGTGCGCGGCAACCTGCCCTTCCCGGTGTCGGTGCACGACGAGGAGAACACCCGCGAGGAACTGCGGCTGCGCCACCGCTACCTGGATCTGCGCCGTGAGCGCATGGCCCGCAACCTGCGGCTGCGCCACGCCACCGTGAAGGCCGCCCGCGGCTTTCTGGAGGGGGAGGGCTTCATCGAGGTGGAAACGCCGGTGCTCACCCGCTCCACCCCCGAAGGCGCCCGCGACTACCTGGTGCCCAGCCGGGTCTGCGGCGGCGAGTGGTTCGCCCTGCCCCAGTCGCCCCAGCTGTTCAAGCAGCTGCTGATGGTGGGTGGCCTGGAGCGGTACTACCAGCTGGCCCGCTGCTTCCGCGACGAGGACCTTCGCGCCGACCGCCAGCCGGAGTTCACCCAGCTGGACATGGAGATGAGCTTCATGGACCAGGAGCAGATCCTGACGCTCAATGAGGGCCTGATCGCCGCCATCTGGAAGGCCGTCAAGGGCATCGAGCTGCCGCGCCCGTTCCCCCGCCTCACCTGGCACGAGGCGATGGCGCGCTACGGCACCGACCGGCCCGACACCCGTTACGGCATGGAGCTCACCGATGTGAGCGATCTGGTGGCCAGCATGGGCTTCAAGGTGTTCTCCGGCGCCGTGGCGGCCGGGGGCTCGGTGAAGTGCATTGCCGTGGCCGGCGGCAACGAGGCCGTCAGCAACGTGCGCATCAAGCCCGGTGGGGATGTGTTCAGCGAGGCCCAGAAGGCGGGGGCCGGCGGCCTGGCCTTCATCCGGGTGCGGGCCGGCGGCGAGATCGACAGCATCGGCGCCATCAAGGACAACCTCACGGCCGAGATGAAGGCGGAACTGCTGCAGCGCACCGGCGCCACGGAAGGCACCCTGCTGCTGTTCGGTGCCGGCGACACCGCCACCGTCAACAAGGCCCTCGACCGGGTGCGCCAGTACCTGGCCCGCGAGCTCGGCCTGGTGCCGGCCGAGCGGGACAACGACCAGTGGAACTTCCTCTGGGTGGTGGAGTTCCCGATGTTCGAGTTCAACGCCGGCGAGAACCGGCTCGAAGCCCTGCACCATCCCTTCTGCGCCCCCAACGCCGGGGATCTGGGCGACGACCCCGCCGCCTGGGCCGAGACGCTCCCCACGGCCCGTGCCCAGGCCTACGACCTGGTGCTCAATGGCCTCGAGCTGGGCGGCGGCTCCCTGCGCATCCACGATTCCGCCCTGCAGCGCCAGGTGCTTCAGACCATCGGCCTGCCGCTGGCGGAGGCCGAGCGCCAGTTCGGCTTCCTGATGGAGGCCCTCGACATGGGCGCCCCGCCCCACGGCGGCATCGCCTTCGGCATGGACCGGCTGGTGATGCTGCTCGCCGGCGAGGAATCGATCCGCGACACGATCGCCTTCCCGAAAACCCAGCAGGCCCGCTGCCTGATGACCCAGGCCCCCGCCGATGTGGCACCGAAGCAGCTGGAGGAGCTGCACGTGGCCAGCACCTGGACGGACGAGGAGGCCTAGGCGCCCCAGCCTGGGCCAGGGCGATCCCTGGAAGACGGAACGAACGGCCGATCTCTCAGTAGCTTCGATGGACCACCCCCTCCGTTGCCGCTTCCCCCCATGGCCGTCACCGCTCCCCCCATCGACATCGGCATCCCGGCGCAGCAGCGGGAGCAGATCGCCGCCGGCCTCGGTCGCGTGCTGGCCGACAGCACCGTCCTCTACGCCAAGACCCACGGCTTCCACTGGAATGTCACTGGACCGATGTTCAACACGCTCCATCTGATGTTCATGGACCAGTACACCGAGCTCTGGACCGCCCTCGACCTGATTGCCGAGCGCATCCGTGCTCTCGGGTGTCCGGCCCCCTTCGGCGGGTCCATCTACGCCGGTCTTTCCTCGGTGCCCGAGGCCGAGGGGGTGCCCCCCGCCCTGGCCATGGTGCGGGAGCTGGTGGAGGGCCATGAGGCCGTGGCCCGCACGATCCGCGCGGTGTTCACCACGGCGGATGAGGCCAACGACCAGCCCACCGCCGACCTGCTCACCCAGCGGCTGCAGATCCACGAGAAGACCGCCTGGATGCTGAGGAGCCTCCTGGAGGCGTGAGCTTCCGCAGCGCGGCCTGCGCCGGCCCACGCTCGCTGGCGCGAGCGACGCCGGCTTCGGTCCGCGACGCGGAAGCCTCGCCCAGGAGGCCTGAGGGGGGTGGCCATCGGATGGGTAGGCCGCCGTTGGGGGCTGGAAGGGATCGGTAGATTGGGGAATCAGCGCCTCACCCGATGTCCGCACCGTCCGCCACGCGGGGCCATGCCGCGAAGTTCGTCTTCGTGACCGGCGGGGTGGTCTCCAGCATCGGCAAGGGCATCGTGGCCGCCAGCCTCGGCAGGCTGCTCAAGTCGCGCGGCTACAGCGTTTCGATCCTGAAGCTGGATCCCTACCTGAACGTGGATCCGGGCACGATGAGTCCCTACCAGCACGGTGAGGTGTTCGTCACCGAGGACGGCGCCGAGACCGACCTGGACCTGGGCCATTACGAGCGTTTCACCGACACGGCCATGTCGCGCCTCAACAGCGTGACCACCGGCTCGATCTACCAGGCGGTGATCAACAAGGAGCGCCGCGGCGACTACAACGGCGGCACCGTGCAGGTGATCCCCCACATCACCGGCGAGATCCGCGAACGCATCCACCGGGTGGCGGCCAACAGCGGCGCCGACGTGGTGATCACCGAGATCGGCGGCACCGTGGGCGACATCGAGTCGCTGCCGTTCCTGGAGGCGATCCGCGAGTTCCGCGGTGATGTGGGCCGCCAGGACCTGGCCTATGTCCACGTCACCCTGTTGCCGTTCATCGGCACCTCCGGCGAACTCAAGACCAAGCCCACCCAGCACTCGGTGAAGGAGCTGCGCTCGATCGGCATCCAGCCTGACGTTCTCGTCTGCCGCAGCGATCGGCCGATCAGCACCGACCTCAAGGCCAAGATCGGCGGCTTCTGCGGTGTGCCGGCCGGCGCCGTGATCCAGGCCCTGGATGCCGACAGCATCTACGCGGTGCCCCTGGCGATGGAGAGCGAAGGCCTGTGCCGCCAGGTGCTCGACGTGCTCTCCCTGGTCGACCACGACAGCGACATGGCGCGCTGGGCCGACCTGGTGGAGAAGCTGCGCCATCCCGGCCCCGCCGTGAAGGTGGCCCTGGTGGGCAAATACGTGCAGCTCAACGACGCCTACCTCTCGGTGGTCGAGGCCCTGCGCCATGCCTGTCTGGAGCGGGACGCCTCCCTTGATCTCCACTGGGTCTGCGCCGAGCAGATCGAGAGCCAGGGCGCTGACGCCCTGCTGCGGGGCATGGATGCGGTGGTGGTGCCCGGTGGCTTCGGCCATCGCGGCGTCGACGGCAAGGTGGCGGCGATCCGCTGGGCCCGGGAGCAGCGGGTCCCGTTCCTGGGGCTCTGCCTGGGGATGCAGTGCGCCGTGATCGAGTGGGCCCGCCACCAGGCCGGCCTTGAGGGGGCCACCAGCGCCGAGCTCGACCGCGCCACCCCCCACCCCGTGATCCACCTGCTGCCCGAACAGCAGGACGTGGTGGACCTGGGCGGCACCATGCGGCTGGGTGTCTACCCCTGCCGGCTGACGGCGGGCACCATGGCCCAGCGCCTCTACGGCGAGGAGGTGGTCTACGAGCGCCACCGTCACCGCTACGAGTTCAACAACGCCTACCGCTCCCTGTTCCTGGAATCCGGCTACGAGATCAGTGGCACCTCCCCGGATGGCCGCCTGGTGGAGCTGATCGAACTGAAGGACCACCCCTTCTTCACCGCCTGCCAGTACCACCCGGAATTCCTCTCCCGTCCCGGCAAGCCCCATCCCCTGTTCCGGGGACTCATCGAGGCGGCCCAGCAGCGGCGCGGTGAGGTGGCCCGCAACAGCCAGCAGGCCCAGGCCGCCTCCGCTCCCCAGGCGATGCCCGTGCAGGCCTGAAGCCCGCAGGGGATCGGCTCGCCAACAACGGGCAACCCAGCGTGCTGGCTCGCCCGTAAACTGGGTTATCAGCCGTCTTGCGCTGATCACAACGACCTTGGACCTGCCGGACCACCTCTTGCGCCAGGCCAGACAGCGGGCCCTTCAGCAGGGCCGCACCCTCAAGGAACTCGTGGCTGAGTCCATCGGTCAGGGCCTCCATGGCGGCACGACGGCGTCTGTGCCCGCCGCCAGCGATGCGGTGATGGTTGATTCGGCTGGGCTGCCGGTGTTCCGGTGTGAGCCAGCCAGCGACCGGCCGGGAATCGATCTGGCCACGGCCTTGCATCTGGAGCAACAGGGCCTGGAGCTGGAGGACCTCCGCCGTGCCGTCCGATCTGCTTGATGGGAACGTGTGGGTGGCGGCGGCTTTCGCGGCCCATCCAGCCCATCACTCCGCCCAGGCGGTGCTGCTTCAGGCCCTGCCCCAGGTGGACCTGGCGGCCTTCGCCATCAGCAGCTCCACCTGGATGGTCACGTTGGATCGGGATTTTCGCCAGTTCCTCGGGGCGGGGTTTGACCTGGAACTCCTTCAGGCCGATTCCAATGGCGGCAGTTGAGGTGCCTGCCCCAGACCTGCCAGCGATGCCCGTGGTGGAAACCTTCCACTCTCTGCAGGGGGAAGGGCTCCATGCCGGCCGCAGTGCCTTCTTCCTGCGCCTTGCGGGCTGCGATGTGGGCTGCTCCTGGTGCGACACCAAGCACTCCTGGCCGGAGGCGGCCCATCCACGGCGCCCCCTGGGCGAACTGGCGGCCGAGGCCACCGCTGCCGCCGCCGCCGGTGCCGCCTTCGTGGTGATCACCGGCGGCGAACCGCTGCAGCACCCCCTGGACGCCCTCTGCACCGCCCTGGCGGCGGCGGGCCTGCCGCTGCACCTGGAAACCAGCGGCGTGGGGGAGTTCAGCGGCCACTTCGACTGGATCACCCTCTCCCCCAAGCGCCACCGCCCCCCCTCCGCCGATCTTTTGGCCCGCTGCGACGAGCTCAAGGTGGTAGTGCACGAGCAAGCTGACCTTGGCTTTGCCGACGCCATGGCCCGCGCCGCCAGCACGACCCGCGCGGGGAGCGACTCCGAACCGCCTGTGCTGTTGCTGCAACCCGGCTGGCAGAGCGCCGAGGGCCAGAGTCTGGCCATTGATTTTGTGAAGTCCCATCGGGCTTGGCGGCTGAGTCTGCAATCCCACAAGGGGTTGGGTGTGCGCTGATGGCACGGGAGAATCGCTTCTTGATCGTGAATGTGATCACGGCCTTGGGGTTTGCAACTCTTGCGCTCGTGTCACACGTTGTCATCAACCATCGCGTGCAAAATAGTCTGCGGGCCAACCTCGGCTTGAAAGCCGCAGACGCGGCATTCCAACTCACTCAGTCGGTGAACGAGTCTGTTCGCTCCATGCGAGGGCTGACGGCACGGCTCAGCGTTGATCCCTCCCTTCCCTACCCCACCTTCACACAGCTGGCCAGCCAGAGCTTCAGCCACCAGGATGGCCTGATCATTGTCGAGTGGCAGCCAATCGTGGCGGCAAAGGATCGGCAGAGCTTTGAGCATTCGGTGCGCAAGCAGGGCGGCCGCCTCAGCGACTTTCACCTCTGGGAACCGGCCCAGGACAAGGACTCCTCCATGCCGGCGCGTGCGCGCGACCTTCATGTGCCGGTGCTGTATGTCTATCAAAGCCTGTCCTCGAGCAGCACAACGATGGGATTGGACCTGGCCTTCTCACCGGAGAGGATGGAGTCGAAATGGCGCTCTCGCGACGAAGGCGATCCTGTTGCTTCCGGACTGTTCCCAGTCATCCGCTTTCCGGGTGATCCCATCCAGCCTGTTGGTTTTGCGGTGACTGTGCCTGTTTTCCGTGGCGGAATAATTCCTGGAAGCTTGAGTAAACGCCAACAACAGATCGCGGGATTTGTGGGATTGATCTACGATCTGAAAAAGCTACTGATTCAATCCAAGCTGCCAGATTATGAAAGCCTCGGGCTGAATCTGACAATCACGCAGCAAGCAATATCGGAACCGAGCATCAAGATTTCAGCGGGTCCATCCACTGGGATCGGCGCCGACAGTCGCGCCCTGATCTTTGACACACCCTGGAACATCCGTTTGGACGCCACCCAGAAATACATCAATTCGCTGAAGACGCCTCAAGACGACATCTTGCCCTGGGTCATCGTTGTTGTGGGCGTGATGGTGCTGGGATTTCTTGTCGCCTTAGAGCGGAACGTCGAAAGGCTTCAATCGACCCGTAATGCACTGATCGAGAGCAATGCTTTGCTCCAGAAGTCGGAGCAGAGTCTCAAGGATCTGGCCGTCCACGATCCCCTGACCAATCTCTTCAACCGACGTGGCTTCCTGGAGCGCGCCATGCCAGAGCTGATACGGAGCCAGCGCTATGACATTCCGCTGGCAATTCTGATGCTGGACCTGGACCACTTCAAGCAAGTCAATGATCGCTGGGGACACCAGGCCGGTGATGATGTGCTCCAACACGTTGCCCAATTGTTCGAAACCAGCATGCGGAGTGGCGATCTGGCGGCACGTTTCGGCGGGGAAGAATTCGTCATCTTGCTCAGCCATGCCGGATCAAAGCAGGCGCTGCAGATCGCAGAGCGGCTCCGCCAGAACGCAGCGGCGATTGTGCACCATGCCGCTGGGGAGGTGGCCTTGGCCGGGAGCGTATCCAGCTCCGGAGTGTCGGACTTTCAGGTCACGGTAAGCATTGGTATCGCTGTCGCAGAGCCAAACCTGGGCATTGATGCGCTGCTTGCCCAGGCCGACACGGCGCTCTATGCCGCCAAGGCAAGCGGGCGCAACAGGGTCGCTATCGCGGGGGATCCTGTCGCACCAACGTCTATGGCTTAGGCCCTCTTGTCGGGGTGCGCTGAAGCCTCAGAGGGCCTGGGCCGGCTGCTGCACCTTCTCCGCCTTCCAGAGCCGCCAGCGCAGCTGCAGATCCTTGGGGGTGAAAACGACGATCGGCCGGCTGGCGTCGTAGGGCACCACGAAGGGTTTGCTGCCCATCGGCACGAACACGTTGCGTTTCGCCTGGCCGGGGGGGCAGGCCATGCGGGTCGCTACCGTCGGGCCCACATCGCTCACCGTGTAGACGCTGACACCCAGCCCCTTCAGCTTGCTGGCCCGGAAGCGGCCGCGGAAGGCCTGCTGGTTGCAATCCACCTCCATCTCCCGGCCGGGGATCAGCTGCACCCGCCAGTCGCTTGGGTGGGGGGAGAGGCGCGGATCGGTGCCGGGGGGCAGCACGCCGGGCAGCTGGATCACCCAACGGGTCTGGCCGGCTGTGGGGAGCGGATAGGGCTTCAGATCCAGCCGGGGGATGGCCCCGGCCGGCGGCAGCCAGGCCCCCAGCAGGAATGGCAGGGCGACCGTGGCCGTGGCCGTAGCAGCGGCGTTGCGCAGGGCTTGGGCCATGGAGAACCTCGGGAGGGGCAACAGCCTGGAATGATCACGATGACATCCACCGAGCCACCCGGCACCGATGTCCCCTGCCGGCCGCCCCTCCCTGCTGCCGCTCACGCTGGCCATCAGCCTGATGGGGGCGCCCACGCTTTCACTGCCGGTCGCCGCTGAAACGCGCCAGCTGGAGTTCAGCTTCACCCCCTACAGGGGCGATCCCCAGCGGCAGGACAGGCTGCCGATGGTGCCGGGCAGGGTGGACCTGGCGCTCAACGGCTTCCCCCTGGTTGACGGGGAGATCGCGGCCGATGAGGCCCTGGTGCTGTTCCGGGAGCGACGGATCTCCCCGGGGCTGGTCATCAGCACCCTGGGCATGGGGTCGCTGCTGCGCCGTGGCACGAACCAGCTGACGCTGCGTTTCGTTCCCGCGGACCCGGGCCCTCCCTATCGGGGCCGCTGGCAGTGGACCGCGATCACCGACCGGATCACCCGCACCCTGGGGCCGGAGGGCGAGGGCCTCACCAACGAGGGTGCCACCGGCCGGCAGGACCTGGCGGCCGGTGGCGTGCTGGAGCTGAGCCATCCGTTCGAAGCGCCCTTCGCCCCGGACCGGCCCTGGCACCATCTGCCGGCCATCGGTGGGTTGGACGCTGCCGACCTGGAGTCCCTCGCGGCCCTGGTGGGGCAACGGGCCGCCAGCTTCACGCCACCCTTCACATCTGCCTACGGACGCCTCAGCCAGCCTGGCGTTGCCAATGGGACAGCCATGCGCAAGGCCCGCTGTCTGGAGCGCGGCTACGCGGCGGGTCTGCGGGTGACCCCGGCAGCCCAGGACCAGCTCCGGTACCAGGGGGGATCGCTGCCGGCGGTGCTGGTGGGTGGGCGGGACAGACCGCTTTTCCGGCTCACCTTCCCCAGGAGCCTGCCCGAAACGCTGGGGGAGGACGGCTCAATCTGCCTGAGCATCGCCGTGGCAGTGCTGTTTCCCCCCCACCTGATCGGCATCCGGGACGGGGCCGGAGGCTGGCGATGGGCCGACCCATGAGCCGGGGCGAACGGGCCCCTGACACCCTCCTGCCGCTTTCAGAATGGGGACCACCCGCGCTGGAGCGCTCCCATCGCCCCCCCCCTCGCCATCGCCCTGCTCTCCGGCGGGCTGGATTCCGCCACTGCCGCCGCCCTGGCGATCGAGGCGGGCCATCGGGTGATCGGTCTTTCCTTCGACTACGGCCAGCGCCACCGGCGCGAGCTCGCCGCCGCCGCCGCCGTGGCCGGCGCCCTGGCCCTGGAGGAGCACCACGTGATCGCGGTGAACCTGGCGGCCTGGGGCGGCTCGGCCCTCACCGATCCGGCCATTCCCGTGCCCGATGAGGGGGTGCGCGAGGGGGTGATCCCCACCACCTATGTGCCCGGGCGCAACACGGTCTTCATCGCCCTGGGGCTGAGCCTGGCCGAAGCGCGCGGCGCCGGCAGCCTGGTGCTCGGGGTCAACGCGGTGGACTACTCGGGCTATCCCGATTGCCGCCCCGACTACCTGGCCGCCTTCCAGAGCCTGGCCGACCTGGCCAGCAAGGCGGGCAGGGAGGGCCATGGAGCCCGCCTGTGGGCGCCGCTGGTGGCTTGGGACAAGACCACCATCGTGCGCGAAGCGCTGCGACTGGGGGTGGCAATCGCCGCCACCTGGAGTTGTTACGGCGGCGGTGATCTCCCCTGCGGCCGCTGCGACAGCTGCCGCATCCGTGATGCCGCCCTGATCGCCGCGGGCCGTGACGATCTCACCAGCGCCGCCGTCCGCGCCGGAGCCGGCCTTTGAGGAGCGACCCGCTCCCCTGGCTGGAGCCCCGGGCCCTGGCCCGGGTGCTGGCGGCGCGCGTCGGCCAGGACGGGCTGGTGCTGCTCGACGGCGATGGC